>CAZKRM010000013.1:79307-81320 GCA_964555285.1 uncultured Nitrospiraceae bacterium | reverse complement strand
CAGTATACCGTCACCACAATCTATTATCCAGTTATTTGTTGGACACCACACTAGGGTCATAGTTGTTCACCTGTTCCGCACCCAGAAGGAGAACAGCATCCGCAGAAAGCTTCTTCCCGATTCTCTTAAAAAACAGTTTCTTTTCTTCCATCGTCATCAGCCCAATATTCGCCCCCTCCTTCGACGCTTCCTTTGTGATCTCATTAGGCGAAAGGACCTTGAATCTTCCTGTCTTGGCCAGCCCTTCGCTCAAATACACGACATCACCCTCATTAACATATTTATTATCAATTGGCGGCGCCACAAGGAAAACTTTATAGTCCGATGTTTTTTCTTTAGAGATTTGTAGGGGATTAGGACGTTCGAACTTAGATTCCGTCGTCGGCTGTGCAAGTCCTCCAATTAACTCACAACCCGTTAGCATGAGGCACACAACAACAGCAGGCAACAAACCCGAAGTACCTAAATGGGTGCAGATTTCTTTTCTGTCGGTCTGTCTCGCCATGGATGCCCTCCTTTGTAAACGATTAACTACGTTCTGCTTACACAAGCTAGGATGTTCTTCTTAACCATGGCACTACTTTCTCTGTGATGAAACAATCTCTTTGACTCCCAACGCCCTCGCTCGATCCACTAAAGTTTTGCACCGTGAAGGTTTTGGTCACCGACTGGCCTGCGCCTGAGAAGGTGACGCTCCAGCTGTATATCCCCGGCAGGTCTCCCACAACCTGCATGGACCGACCAGGGGGTCAGGAACCATTTGCGCACAGCGCCAGGGGTCTGGTCCCCTTCTTCGCGTTTCGCGTGGGACCTGACCCCTTTCCGGAAGGGGTCAGGAGCCCCGCCGGAAGCGGCGGCAGAAGGGCTCCCGACCCCGCGACAAATGGTTCCTGACCCCCTCGCGCGCCAATGAAATATCCGCGACTCTGTTTGCTTTGGACAGACAGAGCAAGAAGCCGGTTGGGCTACTCGTGACGAGCTGTGGCTGGTCGGATAAGAAGTTATAGGGGGTAGATTCTGTGAGTGAGTGAGTGAGTGAGTGAGTGCAAACCGGCTGCCGGTGTGCGAGTGGGGAGCGGATACTGGGTGCAGCTAAGAGCCACTTGGAGGCCTCACAGACAAGCGAGGACCGAGCGCCGATCACAATGCTGAATTTCCAGTTTCGGGTCAATACCTCTTTCGTACTAGTGTTCCCCTCTGGAAACGGCCTCATTGTGAGGAAGGGTCTCTCGAAGAACTATGTCCGACGAAATGAGCACAGGTAGTGGGGTCATGGGGTCACGCGTGAGGCTCGGTGCATGTGCTCTTGTCCCCATCGCGTTGTTCTGCAAGGTATCTGAGTCGATGCACGCATTGTCACAAGCTGGCTTGCCTCGCGTCCATCGTACATCTATACTACCTCCCATCCAGGATTCTCCGGCCCCGGGAGCGCACCATGGCACGACTGTTCCACCGCGACGTGCGGCGGTTGTCTGGTAGCCTGCTGAAGCTGTACGCCATCCGCGACCGGGCCGCCCTCGTGGCGCACCTGCCCACATTCCTCCTGTCCCTCTTTCAGGCGGACCTGGCCACGTCGTTCGAAGCCGATCTCTTCCTCCGGCATGGCCGGGCGGCGCGGCGAGCGCCTGTCCCCCTGACGGAGGAGCACTATCGGCTCCTCCGGCAGTATCATGTCCACCATCCCATTGTCCGGTACTGTCGGAGAACCGGCGACATCGGGCGCGCCTTCCGACTCTCCGACTTTGTGTCGCGGCGGCAATGGCACGACCTGGCGGTCTATCAGGAGTGTTACAAGACGGACCGGATCGAGCATCAACTGGGTGGGAGCGTGCCGCTCACCGCCGCTCGGACCGTCTCGCTGGTCCTGCACCGTGGCGGGCGGACCGATTTCACCGAACAGGATCAGGCGCTGCTCAATCTCCTGCGCCCGCATGTGGCGCAAGCCTGGCGGCTCGCCACGACCTTGCCGCAGGGGCAGCCCGGGAGTGACCAGGGGGTCAGGAACCATTTGCG
>CAZKRM010000013.1:0-79297 GCA_964555285.1 uncultured Nitrospiraceae bacterium | reverse complement strand
CCCTCGCGCCATGCGACAGGCCGGAGCCGGCGCCGCTCCACGCCGTGACGCTGGAACACCTGGGCCTGACGCCCCGCGAAGCGGAGGTGCTCCTGTGGGTCAGTCACGGCAAGACGAACCCCGAAATCGGGCTGATCCTGGACATCAGTCCGATCACGGTCAGAACCCACGTGGAGCGGATTTTTCACAAGCTGGGCGTGAGCAATCGGACGGCCGCCGCAGTGCGAGCACTGGAATTGACGCAGCGCGCGTGACGCCTCGCCCGGCATCGGCGCGCCGCCTGACGAGACGCATCCACCCAACGGGAAGGAGGATGGCACGATGAGCGTTCCCTTGTGGGTGGGTGTGGCGCTCCTCGTATGGGCCATCGCGGTCACCGTCTTCTGTTTCGTCCGAAATCCCCTTCCCTTCCCTGATCGTGGCCATCGGTGCTTCGCCGTGCCGAACGAACGCGCGGCGGCAGTCGTGACCACGATCCTGGGCCGCTTCGGAGGAGTGCCGGAGCGGTTCACGTTCGACTCAGGGCCGACCCACCAAACCTTGCTCTGGGACAACACCACGGTCATCATCCACTTCGACCAGGTGGTTCGAGACCGGGGACTCGCCATGAATGCCCTCTCGACCGTCGTCCGTCACCCGACGGCCAGCGCCCGCGAAGCTGCAACCCTGCTCCAACAACAGGGATTTTCGGCCACCATGACGGATGACGTGGACCCCGACGTGGGCGACAAACTCGTCCTGCTCGCCAGCGACGCGTTCGAAGGATGGGTCATGGTCTTTCGCCGGCATATCCTGGCGATGGGAAAGCCGACGACGCGGAAACTCCTCGCCCAATCCTGACCACCGATCGGCAGAACGCAACAAGATGCCGGGCGTCTGTGGAACCATATCAGGGAAAGGGGAAAGAGCACTATCGGACCGGACGGGCTAGCCGACGACAGAACCCGCGCGCCTCTACTCCACGATCGTCACCGTCATCTCCACCCGCTCATTCGGCAGATCTTGCGCGTTGCGCGGCAGGTTCACAATCTTGTCGGCCACGCCGATCCCCTTCGTCACTTCCCCGAAGGCCGTGTACTTCCGATCCAGGAATCGCGAATCCTCGACGACGATAAAGAACTGTGAGCCGGCGCTGTCCGGATCCGCGGCCCGCGCCATCGAGAGAATCCCACGTTTGTGGGGCGTATCGTTGAACTCGGCCGGCACCGTATGGCCAGGACCGCCCTGGCCATACGTTTCCTTCTTCAGGGAGTCTTTGGTGTTCGGATCGCCGCCCTGAATCATAAAACCCGGAATCACGCGGTGGAAGATCGTCCCGTTGTAGAACCCGGACTTGGCCAGCTTGATGAAATTCTCCACGTGCTTGGGCGCCAGATCCGGCCACAACTTCAGCTCGATCTCGCCATATTTCGTTTTGACGATCGCCCGGGGGCCCTTCGGTGCAGCAGGCTCCTTACCGGCCGGCGCCTTGTCCGCACCCAGCGCCACTCCTCCCCAGACCATGAGCATCGCGACTCCCATGATCAGGCTTGTGCGTATGATGCGTTCGACTGCGTTCTTCACCATTGTTTCCATCTCTTGCCTCCCTCAATACACGTGAGACGTTCACGCCTCAACGTTTCACCACTTCCAACGCCTGCTTCGCCGCCATCTGCTCGGCTTCCTTCTTGGTATGGCCTCGCCCAACGCCGACAATCTCACCCTTGATCGTCAGTTCGACTTCGAACAGCTTCTGATGATCCGGCCCCGACTCCCGCACCGTCGCGTAGCGCGGGAGCGTATCAAATCGTTTCTGACAGAGTTCCTGGAACTGCGTCTTGTAGTCATCCATCCCCGGCTGCACATGTTGGTCTTCCACGCCCTGCAGTTCGGGAGCCAGCGCCCGTTCCGTGAAGGCACGGCCGGCGTCCAAGCCCCCGTCCAGATAGATCGCGGCAATGAGTGCCTCCAACGCGTCGGCGAGCAAGGACTGCTTCTCACGCCCCTTCGACAGCTCTTCCCCTTTCCCCAGCCGTAAGTACTGCCCGATGTCCAGCCGGCTTGCAGCCGCGGCGAGACACGACTCACTGACGAGCCGTGCTTTGAGCTTGGACAGCGCCCCCTCACTCAGGTCTGGACAGGTCGCGGCCAGATGTTCGCTGACGATCAGCGACAGGACCGCATCGCCGAGAAACTCCAGCCGCTCGTTATCCTGGTCTTCGTTTGCCTTGCGTTCGTTGACGTAGGATTTATGAGTAAGGGCTTGGGCGAGAAGGTGCGGATCTCGGAACCGGTATCCCACCGCACGCTGGACCGCATCCGTGGAAGCCGTGACCGTCATGCCCTTTGGAGACGACCGGAAGCTAGGCATTCAACCGCTTGAAGACAAGACAGGCGTTGACGCCGCCGAACCCGAACGAGTTGGACAACACCGCCGTGGGTGTGGCTGGACGCGCCCGATGGGGAATGTAGTCTAAATCGCATGCCGGGTCTGGGTGATCCAAATTAATCGTGGGCGGCAGGATCCCGTGATGCAGCGCCAAGACACTGAAGATCGCCTCGATGCCGCCGGCGGCCCCGAGCAGATGGCCCGTCATGGATTTCGTCGAGCTGACGGGAATCCGATAGGCCTGGTCACCAAACACCTGCTTAATGGCCTTAGTCTCGATGGCATCGGCCATGGTCGAGGTGCCGTGGGCATTGATGTAGCCGATCTCCCCCCTGGCGATTCCCGCATCTTTGATCGCCAGCTCCATGCACCGCACCGCGCCTTCCCCTTCCTCCGACGGCGCGGTGATGTGATAGGCATCGCCGTTCATCGCATAGCCCACGATCTCGGCATAGATGCGGGCGCCGCGCCGACGTGCCCATTCGAGTTCTTCCAGAACAACGACCCCAGCTCCCTCCCCCAACACAAACCCATCCCGGTCCCGATCGAACGGGCGGCTCGCCCGCTGTGGCTCGTCGTTCCGGAAGGACAAGGCCCGCGCCGCTGCGAATCCAGCTACCCCCAGCGGCGTGATGGCCGCCTCGGCGCCGCCGGCCAACATCACGTCGGCCTCGCCCCGCTGAATGAGCCGGAAGGCATCGCCGATGCAGTGATTGCCCGTTGCGCAGGCTGTGACCGCGCAGGAGTTCGGCCCGCGCGCGCCGAACCGGATCGCCACTTGTCCGGACGCCAGGTTGATGATGGTCATGGGAATGAAGAAGGGGGACACGCGGTCTGGCCCGCGCTCCTGCAGGATCGTGTGGTAATGCTCGATCGAGCCGAGCCCGCCGATGCCGGAGCCGATGTACACGCCGAACCGGTCTGTCTCCTCAGGCGGCACTTTCAACCCGGCATCATCCACGGCGAGCTGGCTCGCGCCAACCGCATAGTGGATGAACGCATCCATCTTTTTGATTTCTTTTTTCTCGATAAACCCGGCAGGATCGAAATCTTTGACTTCGCCCGCGATCTGGGCTGCGTATTTGGTGGGGTCGAACCGGGTAATGCGGCCGATGCCCGACTCCCCGGCACAAACGGCTTTCCAGGTTTTCTCGACACCCGTCCCGAGCGGCGTGACCGCCCCTAACCCGGTCACTACGACTCGTCGTGTCGCACGTTCCGTCATCGTCCCGTCAATCCCTGGCTACGCCTTCTCCTTGATGTAGTCGAGCGCCTTACCCACGGTCAGGATCTTCTCGGCATCCTCATCCGGAATCTCGATCTCGAATTCCTCTTCGAGCGCCATCACCAACTCGACGGTATCGAGCGAGTCCGCGCCGAGATCTTCGACAAAGTGGGCTTCGGGCGTCACCTCATCTTCTTCGACCCCTAGTTGTTCCGCAATAATCTTCTTCACGCGTTCATCCACGGTTGCCATTGACTTGCCCACCTCCTTCCCCATTTCCCTGCCTCCTTCGTTCGCACGCCGCGCGGAACGGCTCCACTGGCCTTCCCAGGCTAGGCCATCAACATCCCGCCATTGACGTGCAGCACATGACCAGTAATGTAGGATGCCTCGTCCGACACCAAGAACCGGACCGCCGCCGCGATATCGCTCGGCCGGCCCAATCGACCCAACGGAATCTGGTTCTGCAACGTCTCCTTCGCTTCCGGCGGGAGATCATGCGTCATCGCCGTATCGATGAACCCCGGTGCCACCGCGTTCACCGTCACGTTACGGCTCGCATACTCCCGTGCGGCTGTTTTTGAAAAGGCGATCACCGCGGCCTTCGACGCCGCGTAATTTGCCTGCCCCGCATTGCCCATCACACCGACAACAGACGCGATGTTGACGATGCGGCCGTACCGAGCTTTCGTCATAGGCCGCAGCACGGCTTTGGTGCAGTGGAACGTCCCGTTCAAGTTCACTTGTAACACCAGGTTCCAATCTTCCTCTGGCATCCGCAGCAGCAGGCCGTCGCGCGTGATGCCGGCATTATTGACCAGGATATCGATCTTGCCCCACTCCTTCATGACGTGATCGGCCATCGCCTTCACGTCATTGAAATCGGCCACATTGACCTTGACGTTCAGCGAACGCCGTCCCAGCTGCTGGATCGCCGCAACCGCCTCTTGGGAACGGCCCGGGTCGAGATCGGCCACCACGATATCCGCGCCATCGCGGGCCAACGTTTCTGCGATCGCCCGCCCGATGCCCTGTGCAGCTCCGGTGACGATCGCGACTTTTCCTTCCAAAGACATGTGATTACCGTTCATCGTTATTCGTGAATCGTGAACCGGAAGACATCGGCAAGCGCTGGCATCTTACATTCCCTCTGACGTTTCACGTTTAACAACTTACGTTTAACGTCTTCAAGGTTGTCTCCAGCGACTTGGGATCGTTCACGTTCAGCGTCACCGCATCGGGCAGAATTCGCTTGATCAAGCCGGTCAGCACTGCGCCGGGCCCCACTTCAATGAATGTCCGTACGCCCATCACCGACATCATGCTGATCGAGTTTTCCCACAGGACCGACGAGGGCAGTTGACGTATCAACGAAGCCCGTACCTCTGCCGCAAGCCGCAACGCTCTGGCCTCGGCGTTGTTCACCAGCGGAATCTTGAGGTCGGCCCATTTCACCGCAGCCACGTCGGGAGCCAACCGATCTGCCGCTTTCTGCATGAGCGGCGTATGCACCGGCACGCTGACCGGCAGCGGGATCGCTTTCCGGCAGCCTTTGGCTTTGGCCAACTCCAGCGCACGCTCCACCGCCGCCTTTTCGCCCGCGATGACCATCTGCCCCGGGCAGTTGAAGTTCGCCGCAGCGACCACCCCGACGGCCGAAGCCTCTCGGCAGACCTCCTTGACGACTTCCGGCGTCAGACCCAACAGCGCGGCAACGAGCCCGGTCCCCGGTGGAACCGCTTCGGCCATGTAGCGTCCACGCTTCTGTACGAGGGCGACCGCCTCGCTAAAGGACAGCCCGCCCGCCGCCACCAGCGCGGAATATTCTCCGAGACTATGGCCGGCTACCGCAACAGGAACAAGTCCCGCCGGCTCCAGCATCCGCCATGCGGCAATGCTCGAGACGAGCAACGCCGGCTGCGTGTACTCCGTCAGATTCAGCCGCTCGGCCGGTCCGTCGAAGCAGAGGGCGGCCGCATCGTACCCTAAGACCGAGGACGCTTCGTCGTAGAGACTTCGGAGGGAGGGCACGCCTTCGTAAAACGCCCGCCCCATCCCGACCGATTGCGAGCCCTGGCCGGGGAACACCAAACCGATTCCAGCATCCATAGCGGAGTTAGATATCGTGGAAATTGTTTTGAATGTCAACGAGAAAAAGTTTTCGGGAGCTGTCAGCTATCCGCTTTCAGCAATCAGCGAAAACTTCCCTTTCCGGAGCCGACAGCTGACTGCTGATGGCTTGCTGCGTCACCATCTGATCAACGCCGACGCCCAGGTGAGCCCGGCGCCGAACGCGCCGAGCATGACCAGGTCGCCCTCTTTCAATCGCCCTTCGCGGGCGGCTTCATCCAGCGCGATCGGGATCGATGCGGCCGACGTATTCCCATACCGATCCATGTTCAACATCACCTTCTCCAGCGGAAGCCTCAATCGTTCTGCCACCGCCTTGATGATCCGCACGTTGGCCTGATGCGGCACGTAGAGATCGACATCTTCGACCGACAGCCGATTGGCCGCCAGTGTTTCGCGAGCGACCTCCTCCAAGGTTCTGACCGCGACTTTGAAGGTCTCGTTCCCTTTCATCTTGATGTACTGAAGCCGTCCGTTGACCACTTTCTCGGAGGGAGGCATGCGCGATCCCCCGCCAGGCACTGCAATGAGATCGCAGAGGCTGCCGTCGGAATGCAAATGGGTCGAGAGAATGCCGCGCTCGCTATCTGACGCACTGATGACGGCCGCGCCGGCCCCGTCCCCAAAGAGGATGCAAGTATTCCGATCCGTCCAATCCAGGAGGGCGGACATGACTTCCGATCCGACGACCAGGACGTGACGCATCCCGGTTTTGACGTAGGCCTCCGCCACAGACAAGGCATAAACGAATCCGCAACAGGCCGCGCCGAGGTCGCAGGCCGCGGCGCGCCCCGCGCCCAACCGGTGCTGAAGGATACAGGCCGTGGCAGGCAGCGGCATATCGCCCGTGCAGGTCGCCACCAGAATGAAGTCCAGATCGGCCGGCGAGATTCCCGCCGCCTTGAGCGCCCGTTCAGCCGCCACGAACCCGAGATCCGAACAGGCCTCACCGGTGGCCGCCACGCGGCGCTCACGGATGCCGGTCCGCTCGACGATCCAGTCGTCCGACGTGGCCACCATGCGCTCCAGATCGGCGTTGGTGAGCACGCGCGCCGGCGCATAGGAGCCGGTGCCGCTGATTCGGGCTCTCACGCCGTGGCTCCCTGTTCATCCGTCGATCGGTGCCGGGCCAAACTCTCTTCGATATCCCGCTGGATCAATTCGTTCAGCCGGCTTTCAGCCAGTCCCTTGGCCCGCTTGATCGCGTTCTTGATCGCCTTGGCGGAGGAACGGCCGTGACAGATCATCGTGATGCCGTTCACGCCCAGGAGCGGCGCTCCCCCGAACTCGGCATAATCGATTTTACGTTTCAGGTTGAGGAGCGGAGCCGCGATCAGCGGATAGGCGAGCCGGCCCAGCCATGAACCGGAAATTTCTTTCAGCAGGAGTTTCTTGATCGTGTCCGCCACACCCTCTGAAATCTTGAGTGCCACGTTGCCGATGAAGCCGTCGCAGACGACGACATCCGCCGCCCCGCTGTACACATCGCGCCCCTCGATGTTGCCGATGAAGTTCAGCGGGGAGGCTTTGAGCAGCTTGAAGGCTTCCTTCGTGACCTCGTTACCCTTGGTGTCCTCTTCCCCGATGCTCAACAGCCCGATGCGCGGGTTCGGCTTGCCATAGAGGTGTTTGGCGTATTCGTTGCCCATCAGGGCGAATTGCTCGAGATGTTTCGCGAGGCAGTCCACGTTGGCACCGACATCCAGCATGACGGCGGTCCCGGTCAACGTCGGTAGCAGCGTGGCGATCGCGGGACGCTCGACGCCCTTGCTGAGCCCCAGCACGAAGAACGCCGCCACCATGCTCGCGCCGGTGTTCCCCGGACTCACCACGGCGCTCGCCTCGCCGCTCTTCACCAGCTCGGTCGCCACCCAGATGGAGGACTCGCGTTTCTTCCGCGCGACGGCCGACGGCGATTCGTGCATTTCGACGACTTGAGGCGCGTGGCGGATGGTGATGCGGGGGGGGGGACAGCGCAGGCGCCGGCACTCTTCCTTGAGCAGGTCTTCCTGGCCGACGAGCAGGATATCGATATCCCACTCCTGCACGGCCTGCATGGCGCCTTCGATGACGGGGGCCGGCCCATGGTCCCCTCCCATCGCATCAAGCGCAATCTTCATGCGTGTCTGGGTTCTCACGTGAAATGGAAGAGGTGACGCAGGGCATCGTCCCTCACGAGCCCACTGCAATCCAAGCCGCGAGGGAGGCCGCGAGACTACGATTCTTCGACCGCAATCACCGGCTTGCCCTTGTACGTGCCGCAATTCAAGCAGGTGTAATGCGGGAGCTTCAATTCATGACACTGAGGACACACGGACATCCCCGGCGGTGTGACCCTGCACTTGGCGGTCCGCCGCTTGTCTCGACGCGCGCGGGAATGTTTATGTTTCGGATTGGGCATGGCAACTCCTCACTCACTTCGGCGGATGGACTTCCGGTTTAGGAAGCAGCCCCGCCGCCGGACGGCTTCTTCCGATCCTGGAGCACCCGGAACGGTGTGTTCACGGGCTCTATCGCACATTCGCACTGACGCACATTGAGATCCTGTCCGCACTGGACACAGAGGCCTCGGCAGTCTTCCTGACACAGAGGCTGCATCGGAGCCGAGAGGATCACCTGCTCGCGCAACATGGGCGCCAGATCGAGCTGATCGCCCTCGTACAGATAGGCATCCTCGTCGTCGTCCTCATCCTCCTGCTTCGCATCGAGTCCCTTCCGCCGCTTGTCGGGAACCGAGGATGTTGCAGGGCGCCCGGCTATGCCGACTTCGCGCACATAGATCGCCGTGATCCGGAGGTCGAGCGGGTCTGCGTATTCCTTCAGGCACCGGACGCATTGACGGAGAATCGTTCCGCTCAAGGAGCCGGTGGCGTAGACCGTACCATCCGCGTTGGTCAAATCGAGATTCACAATGAGCGGCCCCTGGACCGCGGCATCGGTCTCGCTGAGCGCGAGGTCCTCCCCCGTCAGTTCGCCGCACACGTTGAGACCCTGCGGGAGGATCTCTACAAGGGAGGGATTGAGCAAACCCATCGTCGCCCCGACGGTTGGGCCCACCGTGCTTCTCGTATAGCCGGAACCGGCCCCCATGTCAAACCAGCCGCGTCGACCGGCGCAGCCCTCCGCGTCAACGTTCCTCGGCAAAACCGACCAACGCGATGTGGCGGGCCCGCTTGACGGCGACCGTCAACACGCGCTGATGGTGCATGCAGTTGCCCGAAATCCGGCGCGGCACAATCCGCCCACGCTCGGTCAGAAAGTTTCGCAGCAGACCCACATCCTTGAAGTCGATCGGCGCCTTATCGATGCAGAACCGGCAAGGCCGCCGCCGTTGGAACAGTCGTCCGCCGCCACCGCCACCAGCACCCCGCTCACCACCTCGTTCCATATCCGCCTCCGTACCTTACGAATGTTCTTCGACTTCGTAACTGGTGTCGTCCGGCGACGCCGCCTCGCCGCCGCTCTCCCCACGCTTGGGGAGGAACGTGACAGCCTGCGCCACCACTTCGTGCTTACTTCGTTTTTGCCCGTCTTCTGTCTCCCATCGGCGCTGCTGCAATCGGCCATCGACGATCACGCCGTTGCCCTTGCTCAGATACTGGCCGCAATGTTCCGCCTGCTTGCCGAAGACGACAATATCGATGAAACAGACTTCCTCTTTCAGCTCCTCCCCCTGCTTAAACCGCCGATTTGTTGCCAGGCCGAAGCTGGCAACCGGCGTGCCATTGGGGGTATAGCGCAGCTCGGGATTCCGTGTGAGGTTGCCGACGAGGATGACCTTATTAAACCCGGCCACCGGTGGGCTCCTGCGCCTCGGAAGCGGCACGCTGCGGAGTGGGTTCCTCTTCCAGCCGGACGGTCAGGAACTTGATGATCGAATCTTCCAACCGATAGGCTCGTTCCAACTCAGCGATCACGGGGCCAGGGCCCTTGAAGTAGAAAAAGGCGTACGTGCCCTTCCGCTCGCGCTTGACCTCGTAGGCCAGCCTTTTGCGGCCCCAGTTCTCGGCCCGCATCATCGAGGCGCCGGACTTCTCCGCAACGCCTTTCATCTTGTCGATCAACGCGGTCGTGTCTTCGTCGGTAAGGGACGGACGAATGATAAACAGAGACTCGTAGAGCTCCATGCAGAATCCTCCTGGCCAAAGGCCCCTACTCGTAGGTAGGAGCGAGGTGTAGGGCGCCTATTTGGCGCAACGAACGGTGGACGGTACCACAGGCAAGTTTAGGCTGTCAATAAAAGCGGCAGTCATAATAGATGGGCCGGCCTCTCAAGGGCTTCGGCACAGCCATCATCTGTGTTAGACTCACACACGAGCGACGGGACAAGGTATGGACCCATCTGACGTTAAAACATCTCCCCTCCAGGAGAAGCATTCCAAGGCATTCCCACTATGGGCACAACGGCTGGGACGATCAAGTCCCTTCTCCCAACCTCTTGAGTGGCCTGCAACGCCGGAAGAAGGGTTGCGGCAGTCTATTCAGCTATCCGATCTCGGCCACCGGCAGTTGATCGAATCCTGCCGTTCTGAACACCCAGAGGTTTCCTCCACCACGGTTTTCGATCTGGTCTATGAGCAGGTGTGTGCCTGGCATCGTCTCCGTTCATCGCTGCGATTCCGTCCTTCCAACTAGTATCCCTGTGGCACCGACCACACCCCATCCGCTCGAAGATGCCTTTGCCGACCTTTTCCAAGTTTTGAATCAACTCCCATTCCCCTATTGTCTTCTGGGAGCCCTCGCACTGGGAGCCTGGGGAAATCCCCGCACCACACAGGACTTGGATGCGATGATCGCCATTGGTGACGCCGATCGCCCGCGCCTGCTGACCGCGCTTCAGGCCAAAGGCTTCGTCGAAGATCTTCACTGGAAAGAATCAAATCCGATGATCCGGTCGTATCATGTTCGACTACAGCGAGAGACCGTGCCGGTCGACCTGATGCTCCCGCGTGACGACCACGATCAAGCCTGCCTCACGCGGCGTCGCCGACACCGGCTCGGCGAATTAGCGATTTGGATCATCTCACCGGAAGATTTCGTGCTTCACAAATTGAAGGCAGGACGAGCGCAAGATTTCATCGACGTGCTATCGGTCCTCCAGCGGCAAGCAACATCGCTGGACCGAACCTACATGACCGACTGGGCAAAACGGCTGGGCATCTGGGAAGAATGGCAGTACGTCCAAACTCAAGCCGACTCTCCTGGCTCCTGAGCAGCGGAAACGGCTCCAGTCACTTTTCTCTTTTTGCATGCAATATTGACGGGGCGGCTGGGATGATCCTTACTGCGCGCGTCCAGCGAGCATGCTTCTTAGCATGCGGGCTGCGCGAGCAAGGGACCATCCCAGCCGCCCCGTCAATCAGACATTGAACCTGAAATATACGATATCCGCTTCCTTAATCACGTAGTCTTTGCCTTCCAGCCGGAATAACCCCTTCTCCTTCACCTTCGCCTCCGACCCACAGGCCAGCAAGTCATCATAATGATAGACTTCGGCGCGGATGAAGCCACGCTCCATGTCGGAGTGAATCTTCCCCGCGGCTTGAGGCGCTTTCATCCCCTTGGGAATCGGCCAGGCCCGTGATTCAATTTCCCCGGCGGTGAAAAAGGTGATGATGTTCAGGAGTTGGTAGGCCTCCCGCGTGAGACGGACAAGCCCGGATTCCTTCAGCCCCATTTCTTTGAGGTAGTCGACCCGCTCGGACTCCGGCAACGTCGAGAGTTCCGCTTCAAGCTGGCCGCAGATCGTGACCACCCGCGCGCCGCGCTTCTCGGCAAAGTCACGCACCGTCTTCACCATCGCTTCGTCGGCATTCTGATCTTCCGAGACGTTGGCCACGAAGAGCACCGGCTTGGCCGCGAGCAACTGACACTCATCCAGAACCATCCGCTCCTCCGGAGTGTAGGTCAGGTTTCCCAACCACTCGCCCTTGTCGAGCCGCTCGATGAGCTTCTGCACGAAGGCCAGCTCGAAGGCCGCTTTCTTGTCGCCGGCCCTGACCTTTTTCTCGACTTTCTGTTTGCGCCGATCAAGCGTTTCCAAGTCGGCCAACATGAGCTCCGTCTCGATGACGCCGATGTCGCGGATGGGATGCACGGTTCCGTTCACGTGGACGACATCCGTGCCCTCAAAACACCGGACCACGTGGAGCAACGCATCGACCTCGCGGATATGTCCCAGAAACTGGTTGCCAAGCCCCTCGCCCTTGCTGGCCCCTTCGACCAGGCCGGCGATATCGCGGACCTCGAGCGTGCTGTAGGTGGTCTTCTTGGACTTAAAGATGTCGGTGAGCACTCCCAGGCGAGGATCGGGCACGAGCGCAATGCCCGTGTTTGGATCGACTGTGGCAAACGGATAGTTCGCCGCCAACGCCCCGCTACCCGTGAGCGCGTTGAAGACGGTCGTCTTCCCCACATTCGGCAACCCGATCATCCCGCAACAGAGTCCCATATCCTTTTTACCCTCTCTCCCCCTGTGCGGAAAGCTTTGCCGCCCACAGAGGAGCCGGCTGACTGACTTTCACTGCGCGCGTCGAGCGAGCACTGTTTTACCGTGCGGGCTCCGCGAGCACAAAGTCAGTCAGCCGGCTCCTCTGTCTCCCCCGGCTTCTCTCGCACATTAAATTCGTTCATCGCCGCCGCCGTGCCCCGATGGATCACCCACTCCAACGCATCGGCCGCACGATCCAGGCAGGGCTCCAGCGCTTCGACCTCATCCCGCGTAAAGGGCTCCAAGACATAATCGGCTGAATCCTGACTGGGCGCCGGCCGTCCGATCCCGATTTTGAGCCGCACAAACTGGGGCGTCCCGAGCGCCTCGATGACCGACTTGATCCCGTTATGGCCACCGTGGCCCCCTGCTTGCTTGATCCGCAGTCGCCCCGGCTCCAAGTCGAGATCGTCGTGGATCAGAATGAGGTGTTCTGAGGTGAGCCCCAATTCGCGGAGCAAGCCTGCGAGGGGAGGACCGGTCACGTTCATCCAATCAAGGGTCCCGGCGAGCTCGATCAGTTCGGAACCGAGTCGTCCCGACCCTCGTTGGGCGGTGCCGCGCTTGGCCAGACCGATGGACCATCGAGCCGCGGCCCGCGCGACCACCCACATACCGACGTTGTGGCGGGTTTGGGCATAAGCAGCACCGGGGTTGCCCAGCCCAACGATGAGGCGCAACGTTACTTTTTCTTCTCCGCTTCCTTCTTCTCAGCCTTGGGAGCTTCCTTGGCGGCAGCCGCTTCCTTCTTCTCGCCACCCTTGGCTTCCGCAGCAGGAGCCGCAGCCGCCCCAGCCGCCGCCCCCTCCGCCGCTTCTTCCTTCCCCTTGGCGATGACTTCCGGTTCCGCCGCCGGTCCTGCGGCCCCGCTCGTTAACAGCGCTTCGAGCTTGGCCTCCGACATCGGCGCGGCGACGCTGACGACCATCTGGTCGGCATCATCCAAGTACCGCACCCCTTCAAGCGTGGGAACCTCGCGGAGGTGAATGCCCTGGTTGATCGCCAGCTGCGAGACGTCCACCGCGATGAAGTCCGGCAAGGCCGACGGCAAACACTCGATGTACAGCTCGCGCAAATTCTGGTGCATCACGCCGCCTTCCTTCACACCGGCCGCCACGCCGCCGGTCAGATGCACAGGCACTTTGACGCGGATGGCCTTATCCATCGAGATTTCGAAGAGGTCCGCGTGGAGCAGCTCGCTCGTGACCGGATCGACCTGGAAATCGCGAAGCAGCGCCGTGCGCTGCGCCTTGCTCTTGGCGCCGTTCACGGTCAGGGAGATCAAGGCCGTCGAGCCGGCATGCGCGCGCAAGATCTTGATCATCTCGTCGGGGTTCGCGGTCAGCAGCAGGCATTCGCCCTGCCCGTACAGGACAGCCGGTACTTTGCCCTCCCGCCGCAATCGGCGCGCCGCCCCCTTGCCTACGCGCTCTCGAACGTTCACTGCTAAATCGAATTTCATCGTCCTCCTCCTCGCTCTCCCAGCTTTCTATTCTGCTCAGGCAAACAACGAACTGACCGACTCATCTTCGTGAATGCGCCGGATGGCCTCTCCTAGTAACGGCGCCACCGACAGGACTTGTAACTTCTGGCACGTCTGCTCTTTGCCTCGAAGCGGGATGGTGTCCGTCACAACCACTTTGGTCAAACACGACTGTTGCAACCGTTCCAACGCCGGCCCCGACAACACGGGGTGCGTGCAGGCCGCCCACACTTCCCGCGCCCCTTGGTCGAAGCAGGCTTGGGCTCCCTGTACGATGGTACCGGCGGTGTCGATCATATCGTCCAGCAACAAGGCGCTCTTGCCCTGCACATCGCCGATGATATTCATGATCTGCGCCTGATTCGGTCCCTCTCGCCGCTTATCGATGATGGCAAGATTGGCCTGCAACCGTTTCGCAAAGGCTCGCGCCCGTTCCACGCCTCCCGCGTCCGGCGACACGACCACCAGATCGGCAATCTTCCGCTTGGTGATATAGTCCAGCAACACCGGCAAGGCATATAGATGGTCCACCGGAATGTTGAAGAATCCCTGGATCTGTCCCGCATGGAGGTCCATCGACAGCACACGATCCGCACCGGCCGTTGTCACGAGGTCCGCGACGAGCTTGGCCGTGATGGGCACACGCGGCTGATCTTTGCGGTCCTGCCTCGCGTATCCGAAATAGGGGATCACTGCGGTGATGCGCCTGGCCGACGACCGCTTCACAGCATCGATCATAATCAAGAGTTCCATGATCGAGTCGTTGACGGGCTGGCAGCAAGACTGCACGACAAACACGTCCGCACCACGAACATTCTGATCGATCTTGACGCGAATCTCCCCATCGCTGAAGGAGGCCACCGTTGCTTCCCCCAACTTGGTCCCGAGATAGCCGCAAATCTCGTTCGCCAGCGCAGGATTGGCCGTGCCGGAGAAGATCATCAATTCCTGATTCATAGATCCCTCGGTCGTGTGTGTGGGACTCCTAAAAACCCTGTAATCCTGAGCGGTTCGTATCTGGTAGGCACGAGCGGGACACCACCCCTTCCCGCAACCTCGCTCGTTACGCGACGATGAGGACACCGACTAAAGGAAGGTACTGTATCGAAAATCTCATTGTATTGTCAATGCAAGGCAGGTGAAAAGCGAGCGCGCTACTGCACGATGAGGGGCGCTGTTCCAGCTTGAACGGCATGGGCGCGGCAACCTGTGCATCGATCGAGCAACGCCTGGGCGCGGGAGGCGGCGGCGGCATCGAGGAACACCCCAAACACGGTTGCCCCGCTGCCTGAAAGCAGCGCCAACTCAGCTCCATGCGAGAGGAGTTGCGTTTTGAGATCTCGAAGGATCGGATGGCCGGCGAAGACCGACTCCTCGAAATCGTTTTCGGCGAGTTCGCACACACGTTCCCAAGACACGACGTCTTGATGACTCAGCTGGACTAAAGCGTCGGTCGGCGGACGAACACGGGTTCTCGTCTGGGCCAATTGCCGATAGGCCCACCGCGTCTCAACCGGGAACCCCGGATTGACCAGCACGACCCACCGTTCCCCTTCAATCCGGACTCGCCTGACCGCTTCTCCACGCCCGGATACGATGGCGGTCGGCGCTGAAAAAAAGAACGGCACGTCGCTCCCTAACAACTGACCCACGTCCTCCATTTGAGAGACCGACCAACCCAGGCCGAGCAGCTGATTGAGGCCGAGGATCGTCGCGGCGGCATCGCTACTGCCCCCGCCTAACCCAGCGCCCAGCGGGATCCGTTTCGTGAGCTCGATGTCCAACCCGTCCGTGACTCCTGCCCGTTCCCGGATCAGCGCCGCCGCCCGATAGACAAGATTGGTCTGGTCGGCCGTCAAAACCGTATGCTCGCACTGAAGTCGAATCTCAGGAGTCGCCGAGCGGCGAATCGTCACGACATCCTCCAATCCCACGGTCTGCATCAAGGACCAGAGGTTGTGATAGCCATCCGGGCGGCGATCCAGCACGCGGAGGATCAGATTGACTTTGGCCGGGGCGTGGATGCGAACCGTGGCAGGCCCAGGAACGCTCGCGGAGGGCACTTAGTCTCGCCCTCCCTTGATGGCGTATTTTTCCAGCCGGTAGCGGAAAGAGCGGGTATTGAGCCGCAGGAGGCGCGCCGCTTTTTTCTTGACCCACTTCGACCGTTCGAGGGCTTTCAGCAGCAAATCTTTCTCGATCGAATTGACCAGGCCTTCCAGATCGAGCCCATCTTCGGGAAGATCCGTCGGGAGCGCTTGCTGAGTGGAGATGGGGCGATGCAACCAGCCGCGCATGTCGTGATCGGTCACCGGCGCACCGCTCGAGAACGCGACCACGCGTTCGATCAGGTTTTCCAACTCCCGCACGTTCCCCCGCCATTCGTGAGCCAGAAGGACATGCATGGCGTCCGGTGCAAGCGTCGGCGCCGGTTTGCCGCTCTCCCGAGCGAACCTGTCAAGGAAATGTTTGACCAAAAGTGGAATATCGCCTGTGCGCATCCGCAGGGGAGGCAGACGGATGGGAATCACGTCCAACCGATAGTAGAGGTCTTCCCGGAACGCGCCCTCGGCCACGGCCTTTTCAAGATCGCGGTTCGTCGCCGCCACAATGCGTACATCGACCTTCACGTCCTGCGTACCCCCGACGCGCCGAAATTCCCGCTCCTGAATGACGCGCAGGAGCTTCACCTGAATCGCCGGCGTCGTATCGCCGATCTCGTCGAGGAAGATGGTCCCGCCGTTGGCGACCTCGAAGAGCCCGGCCTTGTTGGCGATGGCCCCCGTGAACGACCCTTTCATATGGCCGAAGAGCTCGCTTTCCAGCAGCGTCTCCGGCACCGCGCTGCAGTTCACTGTCACGAACGGCATCGGGGCCCGCGCGCTGTTGTAGTGAATGGCTCGTGCCACAAGCTCTTTGCCGGTACCGCTTTCGCCGCAGATCAGCACGTTGCTCTTCGAATCCGCGACTTTCCGCACCACATCGAACACTTTCTGCATCGCGTCGCTCTGGCCGACGATCTGCGCGAAGGAGGATTGGCTCGCCATCTCACGCTTGAGCAGGATGTTCTCTGTCGAGAGGCGGCGCTTCTCCAACGCGTTACGGATGATGAGCTGCACCTCATCGACTTGGAAGGGCTTGGTCAGATAGTCGTAGGCGCCGTGCTTCATGGCCTCGACAGCAGACTCGGCCGAGGCGAAGGCGGTGATCACCAGCACGACCGTCTCGGATGACGACGCTTTGACGGCTTTTAAGACATCCAAGCCTCCCACCTTCGGCATCTTCAAATCCGTGATGACCAGGTCGAAGATCTCCTTGTCGATATGGACGATGGCCTCTTCCCCGTCCGAGGCGATCGTCACGGCGTACCCCGCCCGTTTGAGCATGATGCTCAGAACGTCCCGCATGCTTTGTTCGTCGTCGACGATTAAGATCTTTTCCACGGTTCTCTACCTTCATGCCACAAGCGCAACCCGACTTCACCGGTCTGCGGCAGACAGACCACGAAGCGCGACCCGTTCCCTACGTGACTCTCGACCTTGATCCATCCGCCGTGCAGATCGACGATGCGGTGTACAGCGGCAAGCCCCAGCCCTGACCCCTTCTTCTTGGTCGTAAAGAACGGAAGGAAAATCTTGTCCAAGCGATCCTTTGGGATCCCTTCGCCGGTATCCTGAAATGCGATCTCGATCACTTCCGCGCGACGCCCCCCTACATCCACACGACGCTGACCCGTCGCAATGGTCAGCTGCCCCCCGCATGGCATCGCATCGAACGCATTGCCGGCCAGATTCCAAAAGACCTGCTTCAACTGATCGTGATCGACCTGTGCCCGCAACGACCCGTTGGCGAGTGCGGTGTCGATCCGCACATTCGTTCGCGAGTGCGCTTCATGGTGGAGCAGATTGAGTGTATCGGCCAGCACCTTGTTCACGTCGCATTCTGCCAGATTGAGCGCCGGTGGGCGAGCATAAAGGAGAAACTCGGTGATGATGGTATCCAGGCGGGTCGCCTCGCGGATGGCAATGTCCATCAACCGCTGGCTGGTGTCGTCCGATCCCACATCCTTGCGCAACATCTGCATGGCGCCGGCCAACGCGCCCAGGGGATTGCGAATCTCATGCGCCATGCCGGCCGACATTTCGCCGAGCGTCGCGAGCCATTCCTGACGGCGTATCTCTTCTTCCATGTCACGGATCTGGGTCAAGTCTTTGAAAACGCCCACGAGCCCTGTCTGTCGGCCTTGCTCGTGCAACGGCGAGACCGTCATGCCGAGGATGAGCCGGCTCCCGTCGGCGCGCTTACACTCGACTTCGAATCTCGACGGCACAGACGGATTCACAGCCTGCTCATCGGAGGGTCGATTCGGATGCCAATTGAACACCTCGCGCCAGGGTCGGCCGAGCACCTGTGCGAGGCCATAGCCCGTCGCCTCCTGGGCGGCAGGGTTGAAGGAGGTTACGCGGCCCAACACATCCGCCGTGAACACGCCGCTGCTGATGCTCTGGACAATGTTCTCGTGGAAGGCTTGTAGCCGGGTCAGGCCTTGCTCCTTCTCGCGAAGGGACAGATCCGCTTGGCGCAATTGCTCAGCCAGTGCCCCGCTGAGGAAACCGACGACGAGAAACGCCAATCCGTAGACGCCGAACGTCTGCAGCGTTTCGGCGCTCGACAAGCGACTGTGCGGCAGCCAGTGTAGCGACTCCAACACGCCGTACAATTGGAGATTCGCCACGACGCCGAACAAGATGATGCAGACGCTCGAGGTGAGCAATCCGACCGATCTCCTCGGGACGAGGCTGGCCACAGTCACCGTAATGATGTACAGGACCGAGAACGGGCTTTCGATGCCTCCCGTACGGGCCACCAGCACGGTTTCAAGGATAAAATCGACTCCGACCTGGAACCACGCAAACAAGGTGAGGGCGTGCGGCGCTTTGAGATAGCGGAGCGTCAGCACGTAGGGGACCGTGATCGCGTAGATACAGGTAATCAGCGCGTAGAAGGTCTGGACTCGCTCGCCCTTGGGGATCTGGAACGCGAGCGACAGGCCGAGCAGGAGGGTCACGACCACGACACGAAGCCATATCAACCAATGCAATCTGGCCCGGAGATCACTCATGTGGTTGAACGACTCCCTGGTTGTCCGCGACCACGAGGCCCGTGAATGCCCTCATGTTGAGGACGAGCCCGCACGCACAGTGAACCGTGAGAAGGTGCGGGGCAGCCGAACACGGTATCGGCCATACGGTCGGATTCCGCGCACGGCGGCACCACGGCAGGACAGCGTGCATTCCCGACTGATCCACGGACGTGTGACGCCCCAGCGACAACTGATCCGCAGGGGCTACCCAATCGCCGACGCCATCTGGAAGATCGGCAAGTACATGGCAATCACGATGAAGCCGATGATCGTGCCCAGAAAGACCATCATCACCGGCTCGAGGAGGGAAGTGAGTGCGGCTACGGCCTGATCGACTTCGTCTTCGTAGAAGTCCGCGATCTTCCCGAGCATGGCGTCGAGCGCGCCGGTCGATTCACCGACGGAAATCATATGGGTGACCATCTTCGGGAATGTTTCGCTTTTCGCCAGCGGCTCGGAGATCGTTTTCCCACCGCTGATACTGATGCGGGCACTGAGGATCGATTCTTCGATCACTTTGTTGCCGGACGTCTTGGCGCAGATCGTCAGCGCATCGAGCAGCGGCACACCACTCGTGATCAGCGTTCCCAGCGTCCTGGTAAACTTGGCCACCGAGGCTTTTCGAATCAACTCTCCCACGATGGGCATTTTCAGGAGAAGCCGATCGACCACCAGCCGTCCCTTCGGAGTCTTATAGTACTTTTTGAACGCCACTCCTGCCCCGATAGCCCCGGCAATCAGGAAAAGAATATAGGACTGCACGAAGTTGCTCATGTCGATCACGAACTGCGTGGGGCCCGGCAATCCCATCTTGCCCCCCGACATCTCGGAGAACATTTTCGCAAAGATGGGAATGACCCAGATCATGAGGACGGTGATCACGATCACGGCCACGCCCATGATCGCCGCCGGGTACACCATGGCCGACTTGATCATCCCCTTCAGCTTCATGGCTTTTTCAATGTGCTTGGCCAACCGGGTGAGAATCGTGTCCAGCAAGCCGCCGACCTCGCCCGCATGGATCATGTTGACATAGAGGTCGTCAAAGACCTTGGGGTGCTTCCTGAGCGCATCGGAAAAGGTCGATCCACCCTCGACATCCACCTTCACTTCTCCGATAGCCTTGCCAAGGACCTTGTTTTCCGATTGGGTAGCAAGAATATCCAGACACTGAATGAGCGGGAGCCCGGCGTTGATCATCGTCCCGAACTGCCGGGTAAAGACCACCAGATCCTTGTCGGTGATCCCACTCCCAAAAGAAATGTTGCCGAAGCCGAACGTCTCTTTCTCATGAAGGCTGCTGACGACGAGCTTCTGCTTGCGCAGTTGCTCGACAGCTTCATCCCGCGTCTTGGCCGTCACTTCGCCTTTTCGAACTGTTCCCTGTTTCGACCTGCCGACGTACGCAAAAGTGGCCATAGGTATCTCGCGACCGATTGGAGAGGAGCCCGAATGGCTTGTGGATGCCGAACCACTATCCTGTGGAAAGGATAGTGGACGCCCCCCATCTTGTCAAAACACTTTCAAGTTCTTGTCGGACGATTCGAGACCGAAGAGCGCCGGGGGAACGCGGAATGTCAGAGGCCGTTCGCGGTGACCCTCCTGTACCCTCGATAGAGATAATGGAAGCCGGACAGGAGCGTGAAGATCACCATGAGATAGAGGAGCGGCTGGATCATGGAAAGGTCGTAGTGGCGCGACGCGAGGAACACGGCCATGAGAATATAGGCCAGTTGGCAGAAGGTCGTGCCCTTCCCAACGAGGGTCGGCGACGTATCCACTTGTGACCCGGTATACTGAGCCACGACGGTGCCGACCATAAGAATAAGATCGCGGCTGACGACCACGATCGCGACCCATGACGGAATCCAGTGAATCACCGACAACGTGACGAACCCCGATATCAGCAACAGCTTATCGGCAAGCGGATCGAGCACCGCGCCCAAGCGAGTCCGTTGGTTGGCCACTCTGGCGATCGTCCCATCCAGCGCATCGGTCATGCCCGCAACCAGCAAGACGCCGAGCGCTTCGTCATAGTGCTCATACACCAGCAGGCCGACGTAGACCGGGATGAGTAGAATGCGCAGCAGCGTCAGACTGTTGGGAATGTTCATGGCGCCTGCAGGGGCCATCTTCTGTTCCTCACTCATCAATCGCGAGCCTTAGGCAGAGGGCGGCATGATAGAAAGCTGCTTCCCGCTTGTCAACGATGGTTGCAGTCGGCCACGCCGCCACCTATAATGCGGGCCGGGTCGTCCTGGGAAAACCTGTTGAGGAGGTTTCGATGAGCGCCCTTCCCCTCGTGTTCAAGAAAGAAGGTCTGGTCGAACGGCACCAGCTTGAAGGTGTCGACCCAAGCGATCGATATTTCAACCGGGCGATCCTTGTCAGCCGAACAGCCGGCGGGTATGCGGGTAAGGTCATGTACGAAGCCCTGATCGTCGAAGGCCAGTCGCACTCCACCGTCGGCGGAGCCGTCACAGAGGTCGTCGAGAAGTTGAAAAACTTTGGATTCCGCCGGATGCGGACGAGGACAAACTTCAAGGGGCAGCGATACCTGGCGGAAAAGGAAACCTGGATCGACTATCCGGACAAATGAAAATATTGACGATTGATCCATCGGTTCATTGATTCATCGCTCAATGATTCAATGGTCCAATGTGTCAATGGATAAATTCTTCGTAGATCAGGTCGTGAATCTGGGGCCGGAACTGCCGAATCAATTCGTTGTGCCTGGTCGGGTGCACGCGGTTCGAGAGTAAGACGACTTCCAACTCGCAGACAGGGTCCACCCACAGCGACGTCCCCGTATAACCCAAATGTCCGAAGGATTGAGCGGAAAACTTCGTCCCCGATGAAGACGGGGCTGACGGTGTATCCCACCCGAGCGCCCAACTCGATTGCGGGATCCGGTGCTGCCGCGTGACGAACCGACGGACGAGGGAGGGGTCGAACACCGTGCGCCGGCCACGTTGAGCATTCATCCATTGGCCTGATATCGCCAGCACCGCTGCCGCGCTTCCGAACAGGCCTGCATGGCCGGCTGCTCCACCCAGCGCATAGGCATTTTCGTCGTGCACCTCCGCGTGCAACACCCGCCCTCGCCACGAATCCCCTTCGGTTAACGCGACATCGTCCAGTGTCATACCGGCCTCGCTGAGACTCTCCGACTTCTTCGTCCCGATTTCCAGGAAGGCCAGCGGCACGGCACCTGCCGGCTCATACAGATGCTCCCGGCAGAATGCCGCCAAGGGTCGGCGGCTCACGCGTTCCACGAGCATCCCCAGCAACATGAACCCCAGGTCGCTGTACAGGCTTCGCGAGCCGATCGGATGGAGCAGGGCCTCATCGCGAATGTACCCGATCACCGCCTGTCGAGCAGCGGGGCTGCCGAGAAATCCAGGTTGACCGCTGTCTTCCTCGGCAATCCGCTCATAGAAGGGCCGCCATCCGGGAAGGCCGGCACTGTGCGTCAATACGTGAAAGACGGTGGCCTCGCCGACGGGAGCCTTCGCCAGCTCCGGCAGCAGGTCACGCAATGGTCTCTGTATATCCATTCGCCCTTGCTGCACAAGGAGCAGCACGGCACTCGTCGTCGCGAGGGGCTTGGTGAGCGAGGCCAGATCGTAGACTGTCTCCAGGGTGACAGGACCACCCGGGGGAACAAGCGAGCGACGCCCGACCGCTTTGCAATACGCCGGTTCTCCTCGCAGGCGAACCAGCAGCACCGCGCCGGGAAAGACGCCGTCAACGACTGCCCGTTCCATCGCTGACCCGATCGGATCGGACGTGGTCATAGGATCGTAGGAGCCATGGCAAGCAGCGGCATCGGGAAGGTCAACGCGTGGTGTCGGCAGCACGTCCGGCGAAGGGAGGCCGCACCGGAGCAGGAGAACAAGAGAGACACCGCCGTCGAACGAGCCAGGCTAGCGGGTATGGCGGGATTCCCCCGCCAGTTTCTCATCCGTCGCCGTGGCGTCGGCGTGAAAATCCTCCGATTCTTCCACTTCCAACATACGCTCGAACGTCCGGAGCGTCGCGCGGATCCGTTCGACCATCAGCACACGCTGCTTGCGCAGATCGGACAGGTCGCGATGGAGATCGGCCAACTCCGCTTGTCCCTGGCGCACGACTTCGCCGGCCTTGAGTTCCGCCTCCTTGATGATCAACTCGGCATCGCGTTGCGCCGCGCGCTTCATCTCATCCGACATCGATTGGGCGGAGATCAATGTATGAGACAACGCCGTTTCCGTTTTCTTCACCTCCGCCAATTGCTGTTCCGTGAACGTCAGTTTTTCCCGCAGCACAGCATTGTCGCGATTCAGGGTCTCCACGGTGTGCGCGAGTTCTTCCAGGAACCGGTTCACCTCTTCCTTGTCATAGCCCCGGAAGGCGGCCTTGAATACCATCTGTTGGATATCGAGCGGCGTGATCTTCATGGCATCCCTCCCACACCGAATCAGTTTATCCGCACGGCTATTTCCTTCAACGTGTTTACCAGCGCGATCTGAAGAAAGATAATGATCAAGATGGCCACCATCGGCGAGAGATCAAGCCCCATCCGCCAGCCAATCCAGCGCCGGATCGGGGCCAGCACCGGCTCAGTGGCTCGCTCAAGAAACTGCACGATCGGATTCCATGGATCGGGGCTCACCCAGGAGATCACCGCGCGCGCGATGATCACCCACATATAGAGCCAGAGGACGTAGTCCACCACCGTCGCCACCCCGAGCAGCACATTCCCCACGACAAACATCAGGCGCCCAACTCCCGTGACCGATCAGTGGCTGCCTCGACCGCGGCGATCAGCGCCGCGCGCAGCCCACCGATCTCCAACCGATGAAGTCCCGCCATGGTGGTCCCCCCGGGGGATGCGACGCGGTCCTTCAACCGGGCCGGATGTTCACCGGAGTCCAGAAGCAACCGCGCAGCCCCCAGCATCGTCTGCGCGGCCAACAATTCAGCCGTCTGCCTGGGTAGTCCGGCTTTTACGCCGCCGTCCGCGAGAGCCTCGATCATCAGAAAGGCATAGGCCGGTCCGCTGCCGCTCAGCCCTGTCACAGCATCCATCAGGCGCTCCTCAACCGGCACGACACGTCCGACCGCCTCGAACAGGGCACGTGCGAGGAGCAGATCCTCATCCCGCACGCCAGGACCGCCGGCCAATGCCGCCATCCCCTCGCGCACCAGCACGGGCATGTTGGGCATGGCACGAATCAGGCGAACCGATGCCGGCAGTCGCTTCGCCAGCCAGGGAATGGAGATGCCGGCGGCAATCGAAATCACCAGCCGTCCTTCGAGCGCAGCAGCAATGCCCGTCAAGATGTGGTCCAGGATTTGGGGCTTCACGGCCAAAATGACGACATCCGCCCACCGTGCGGCTTCCTGATTGTCGTCGCCGACCCGTATACCGAAACGCCGCTTCACGAGATCACGTCGCTCCGCACTGGAGTCGGTGGCCCACAGCGAACCGACCTCACAGGCCCGGGCGGCGAGCAGCCCGCCGATTAAGGCTTCGGCCATCTGTCCGGCGCCGACGAACGCCAGCTTCTTCACAATTGGAGGACTATCCACTGGAGGACTATCCACGACGCGCCCCAAAAATGGCAGTGCCCACCCGCACGAACGTCGCCCCTTCTTCCACCGCAATCTCGTAGTCGCCGGACATCCCCATCGACAACTCGTCCATTCGAATGTTCTTCAGCTCGGGCTTCGTCAGTGCGTGGGCCAGCTCTCGCAGTCGGCGGAAATACGGTCTCGCCGCTTCAGGCTCCGTTCCCAACGGTGGAATCGTCATCAATCCTCTCACCTCTAACGCGGGCATCGCATTCAGCTCGGGAAGAGCCTGCTCCAGCGAATCGGGCACAAAGCCTCCCTTGCTTGCTTCACCGCCGACGTTCACTTCAAGCAACAGGGGCTGGCGAATGCCGGCTTGCTCCGCTCGACGATTGATCTCAGCAGCCAGCTCGACACTTTCGACCGAGTGGATCATGGCAAACAGCCCGACAACCGCCCTCACCTTTCTGGTCTGCAGCCGTCCGATAAAGTGCCACGTCGCCTGCCCTCGGCCGATCTGCTCAATTTTGGGTAGCGCGTCCTGGAGCCGGCTTTCCCCGAGATCCGTCAGCCCGGCCGCCAAGCCCACCCGGATACGCTCGATGGACACCGACTTGGTGGCCGCGATGAGCCGGATTTCTTCAGGGCGCCGCCCGACCCGCAAAGCCGTTCGCCGAATGTGCTCCAACACCACCGAGACATTGTGTGCGAGGGGATCCGACTCTGCGCCGTTCATCAGGGCCATCATCGGCTCGGCTCGTGTCTCCGGCAGACCCTCACATCACCCGTGTCCATTCTACCGGAGGCTCCGTCAAAATGGCAGCGCTCACGCACTGCACCGACGGACCTCATGCTCGGCGGCCGAGCAGACCGATGCCGCTCATCATCGTCTCGTTGACGACGCCGTCCCGCCGATACGAAAAGAACAGATCGGAATGACAGATCGTGCAGGCGTTGGCCGTCACAATATTCTCAGCGACCACGCCGATGGATTCCGCCTGCCACCGAACCAGTCTTCGCAGATCCAGCAATGCTCGATTGCGGCTCCGTTCTGCCGCGACGAGACGCCAGTCGTCACAACTCTCGCGCAGCCGCACCAGCACCGGTTCATCGACTTCATAACAACAGGGTCCCGCGGAAGGCCCGATACCGATGCGCACCTGTGCCGGCTCAGTGCCGAATCGGCGCTTCATCGCGTCGATGGTGTTGGGTACGATCCCGGCGACTGCCCCGCGCCAGCCGGCATGCACGGCCGCGACCACCTTGCGCGTGGGATCGTGCAAGAGCACCGGCACGCAGTCGGCTGTGCGTACGACCACCATGACATGCGGCTGATCCGTCACCAGCGCATCCCACCCGCCATCGAACGGTTCTCCCTCCCGGACAGGCCGGTCCAACACCAGCACATCGGTTCCATGAACCTGTGTGACCGACACGAGGACGCCGGCCTGGCCTGCTCCGCGCATGGCACGCCTCGGTTCGGCCGGTGCACGACGGACCCCCGTTATCGAGTGTCGGGTACCGAAGAAGTGGCGAACCCCCTGGCGCGGGGTTGCAAACGCAGGCAATGTGATCACGAGACGTGTCATCGAGGGCCCGGCCCCCGCTGAGCAGGGGCGCCATTCTCCCGGACGTTAGTCGGCTTGTTTTCGCAGAAACGTCGGCACATCCCATTCGTCATCGGCGGCAACTGCGACACGCTCGGCGGCCTCCCGCGATTCACCCAACCGCCTCAGAAAGGTCGGGCGATCCAAGTCCTTGCGAGGCATCTCCGCGACCGCCGCCTGGACACCGGCCAATACTTGTTGCCCGCTGCTCCGCGGGCTACGCGCCGCGCCGCGATCGACCGTGACGGGTTTCGGCGCCGGCTGCTCTTCGCGCTCGAACCCGGTCGCAATGACGGTCACGACCAGGTCATCCCCCATATCCGGATTGATCACCTGGCCGACAATGATGTTTGCTTCTGGATCAGCGGCCTGCTGGATGATCGAGGCTGCCTCTTCGACTTCGTGCAATGACATGTTGGGACCGCCGGTGATATTGAGCAGCACACCGCGCGCCCCTTCCACACTCCCCTCTTCCAACAGCGGGCAGGAGATGGCCTTCTGGGCCGCTTCGATCGCGCGGTTCGTTCCTCGCGAGACCCCCATTCCCATGACCGCACGGCCCGTGTGAGACATGACGGTCCGCACATCGGCGAAATCGACGTTCACATGGCCCGTCGTCGTAATGACATCCGCGATCCCCTGGATCGCCTGGCGGAGCACGTCGTCCGCCACCTTGAAGGCATCCAGCAACGGCGTCGCCTTGTCCACGATACCCAGCAACCGCTGGTTCGGGATGATGAGGAGCGTATCGACGTGGCGCTTCAGGTCGCGGATGCCTTCCTCGGCATGGCTCATGCGCCGATGGCCTTCGTACGAAAAGGGCTTCGTCACGACGCCGACCGTCAGGATGCCCAGTTCCCGCGCGATGCTTGCCACAATCGGTGCCGCGCCTGTGCCGGTTCCGCCGCCCATGCCGGCCGTCACGAACACCATGTCGGACCCTTCGAGCGATTCGCGAATGTCGTCCTTACTTTCCAACGCTGAATCTTTGCCGACTTCCGGCTTCGCCCCCGCGCCCAACCCGCGAGTCCGCTCGGGGCCGAGTTGAATCTTGAACCCCGCACGCGACCGCTCCAACGCTTGCAAATCCGTGTTGGCGGCGATGAAGTCCACCCGGCACAGGCCGTTCGCGATCATGGTATTGACCGCATTACACCCCGCCCCGCCGACCCCGATCACCTTGATGCGCACGGGCGACAGCATATCTTCCTCGAATGAGAACATTGTGGCACCTCCTTCAGTAAGAGTAAGACTCGCGAGCGGCCTCCCGCCGCGCGCAACCGTTAAAAGAGCTCGAACATCGATCGCATCCTGGCGAACACCTTGCTGAGCGAGCGCCCGCTGTGGAGCCCCGCGGCTTCCAACTCTTCCGCATGCTTCCTGGCGTGGAGCAGGAGGCCTACCCCGGTGGCGTGCATCGGGTTGCTCACGATGTCCCGTAACCCACCGACACCGGACGGAGTCCCTCGTCGAGCCGGCAAGTTCAGCACCTTCTCCGCCGCATCGGGCATCCCCTCCAGCAGGGAGGTCCCTCCCGTAATCACCACACCGGCACCCAACATGCCTTCATAGCCCGCCCGAGCGATCTCGCGTCGGACCAACTCGAACATCTCCTCGACGCGTGGCTCGATGATTTCGCCGATATCGCGCCGGGAAAAGAGGCGCGGAGGCCGATCTCCCACCGACGGCACCTCGATGCTCTGATGGCCGGCGATCATGTCCGTGCGCGCGACCCCGTGTTGGATTTTGATCTTTTCCGCCTCTGTCTGCGACGTGAGCAAGCCGATGGCCAGATCCTTGGTCAAATTCTGGCCGCCGATCGGCAGGACCGCCGTGTGGCGAATGCTCCCATCGAGGAAGATCGCCAGGTCGGTCGTCCCTCCGCCGAGATCGACCATGACCACGCCGAGTTCGCGCTCTTCCGGGCTCAGCACCGCTTCGCTGGACGCCAGCGGTTGCAGAATGATGTCGATGACATCCAACCCTGCGCGGTTCACGCTCTTGATAATGTTCTGGGCCGACGTGACCGCCCCGGTAATGACATGGACATTCACTTCCAACCGATTGCCGGAGATCCCGAGCGGTTCGCGCACTCCGTCTTGGTCATCCACCATAAATTCGCACGGGAGCACGTGCAGGATCCGCCGCTCGTGCGGGATCACCGCCAAGGTCCGCGCGCTCTCCACGGCCCGTTGAATGTCTTCCCGCGTCACTTCCTGCTTCTTGAGCGCCACCACCCCTTTGCAGTTCTCGCCGGAAATGTGACTGCCGGCAATGCCCGTATAGACGGAATTGATTTGGACGGCCGCCATGAGCTCGGCTTCCTCGACCGCCTTCTTGATCGACTCCACCGTACTCTCGATGTTCACCACCACGCCCTTGCGAAGCCCTCGAGACGGGCTGGAGCCGACCCCGATGATGTTGAGGACACCCTCTTCCGTTACCTCCGCGACGATGGCGCAGATTTTCGTGGTGCCGATATCCAGCCCGACGAGGATGTGGTCACCTTTCGGCACGGTACGTCACCCCCTTTCCCGGACAATCACACGATCCGCAAATCGCAGGTCGATTTCGTGTGCGGCCTTGCCGGTCCCGTTCAAAGCCGACGCGCGCAGCGCGGGCTTCATCTTGCGGAATCGCTCCCACTGTTCATCCACTGCCGAGGCCCCCACTTGGAAACGGATTCCTTTCACCGCCGCCACCAAGCTGTCGTCTTTCGTCACGTCCACCTCCACCCGACCATCGAGCGTCTGCGTCACGAGCTTCGCCAACTCCACGCCGGTCTTCACCACCTCGCGTCCCCTGGCTTCCCCCCGCGCCAGCCCATCCGGATCAACCCCGGTCATGGCCGGAAGGGTCGGATCGTCGTTCGTCCCAATACGCGCGAGCACCGCACCGCCGTCATCCACGAGTACATTTCCGGACGACGCTCGAACGATGGCAGCCGGCTTACGCTCAATGATCTCGACACGCAGTTCATGAAACGGCACCCGCGCGACCCTTGCGCTTTTGACCCAGGGATGACCGGCCACCCGCTCCGCCAGCCGATCCGGCGCAACAGAGACCAGCGTCGCCTCGTGCGACAGCGCCAATCGATCGATGATCTCCCGGCGTGTCACATGCTCGAGCCCTTGCACGGTCACCTCGCGGATCGTGAACCAGCTGTTCACCACCGGCCCGGCTTCCCGTGACGCAATCGCCACACCAACCGTTCCTATGCCGGCCATCACGAGCCACGCCGCGACCCGCGCGGCCTTCTTCAGGCGGCTCCATCGCCGGCGGGATCGGCACTGTCCGTGAGACAGGCCCTGAGACGATTCCGACGGTTTGCGTCGGTTCAGCCGCGGCTCTTTGGGCACGGGTCTCCGCTGCGATCTCAACGTCCGCATAAGTCGTCCCCGCTTATCGTCCCTTCTTGCCCCCGACTTGCTCGTCGGAGAGCCGACTGGAGGATTCGCTCCGTCAGGGATTCGTAATCAATGCCCGCCTGCGCCGCCGCCATCGGAAGGAGGCTGGTTTCCGTCATGCCGGGGACGGTGTTGATCTCCAACACGTAGGGCCGCCCGCGTGGGGTGATCCGGAAATCCACGCGCACCGCCCCGTCGCATCCCACCGCATGGTAGGCCCTGACCGCTAGTTCCCGAATCCGGCGCGTGACCGGCGTCGAGAGAGGCGCCGGACACAGATACTGGGTCTTACCCTTTTCGTACTTGGCGCTGAAATTGTAGAAGCCGCCCGGCGCGACGATCTCGACGGCCGGCAGTGCGAGCAGCTTCCCGTCCGACCCGCTGAGGATCGACACCGTCACCTCGTGGCCCGGCACGTAGGCTTCGACCACCGCCTCGCGTTCGTACCGGTGGGCCAACTGCAAGGCCTCCTTCCACTGCGACGGTTGCGTCACGATCGTCACGCCGATCGACGAGCCTTGCGTCGCCGGCTTCACGACAACCGGCAACTTCAACTTGGCGGACCGGAGGAACCGGCCGGCCGTCGGAGACTCTCCCCGGTAGACGACGGCGCCCGTCGGCACCGGAATCCCCTGCGCCCGGAGCAGGAGCTTGGCCGTCACTTTATGCATGGCGATCGCGCTGGCGAGAATCCCGGAGCCTGTGTACGGAATGTTGATCGACTCGAGGAATCCCTGCATGGCACCATCTTCACCGCCCGGCCCGTGGAGCGCGAGAAACGCGATCTCTACCTTTTGCTCCGCCAACTCCCGAGCGAGCGAGGGACCGACATCGATTGCCACCGCGTTGTAGCCACGGCGCAGCAACGCTCGATAGGCAGCCTGCCCGGTTTTGAGGGAGATCTCCCGTTCAGCCGACCGGCCTCCCATCAGGACCCCGATGCGCGCGCTTGTTAGTGGCATGACATCAACCGTTATTCGCTACACGTGAATCGTTAACCGACACAACATTCGGCCCGTTCCCTTGTTCGACGTTTCACGATTCACGGCTTCACGCTTGCCCGACGATCTTCAGTTCCAGCTCGAGTATGGTGCCGGTGCGTCGCTCCACTTCACGCCTGACTTTCTCGATCAAGGCCACCACATCCGTCGCACGCGCGTCTCCGCGATTGACAATGAAGTTGGCGTGTTTCTCGGACACCTGTGCATCTCCCACCCGCGCGCCCTTGAGCCCGACCGTCTCGATCAGCCGACCGGCGGAATCCTTCGGTGGATTCTTGAAGACACAGCCGGCGCTCGGCATCGTGAGCGGCTGCGTGTCTTTGCGGTACTTGAGATAGTCCTTCACGACCCGTTCGATCGTGTCCCGCACGCCCGGCTTCAGTTGCAACCACACTCCCACTACGATCCCGCGCGGCAGACGCGCGTGCCGGTAGGTGAATTCGATGGCCGACGCAGGACACTCCACGACTCGCCCGGCCTGAGTCACGATCCGGACCGCTTTGACGGAACTGCTCATCTCGCCCAGTCTCGTCCCCGCGTTCATCACCACACAGCCCGCCACCGTCCCCGGAATACCCGCCGCCCATTCGAGTCCCGAAAGAGACCGCCGGATCGCATGGCCGATCAGCGTGGGCATTCCCACTCCACCCTCGGCATACAGCACATGCCCCGGTTCTTCTTGAATCGCCCTCAGCTTGGCTAGACTCACGACCACCCCGCGAATCCCACGGTCTCTAATGAGGAGGTTGGTGCCGCCGAGCGCGAAGATCGGAACCTTGGCCGCACGAGCTTGCCTGACCAGCCCACAGACATCCTCCACATCGGCCGGCTCCACGAGCACATCCGCCGGTCCCCCGATCCGGAAGGATGTGTAGTCCCGAAGCGGCGCATTAAAGGTCACGTTCCCTCGGATTCCTGCCACGACCAGGTGCAACTGCCGTCTGCTCCAGACCCGACGATGGATGGTCATCTCGTGCTCAGGTTCGAGGTTCGACGTTCGACGTTCGAGGTTTCCAGAGCCCGATACTTCGAACCTCGAACATCGAATGTTCATAGCCTTTCCAACAGACCCAGCCCCGCCTTCCAGATATCGCCCGCGCCCAACGTCATCACAAGATCGCCGGGCTTGAGCGCCGGCAACACCTGATCGGGCAGCGTTTCCTTCCGCTCTACGAACGTGACCCCCCGATGACCGGCAGCCCGCACCGATTCGGCCAGTTTCGCCCCCGATACTCCTGGAATAGGTGCTTCGCCGGCCGCGTAGATTTCCGTCATGAACAGCAGATCCGCCCGATCGAACGCGTGGGCGAACTCCTCGGCCAAATCTCGAGACCGTGTATAGCGGTGCGGCTGAAACAGAACCACCAGCCGGCGATTCCATCCCTGCTTCGCGGCAGCCAGCGTGGCCCGAACCTCCGTCGGATGGTGGCCGTAGTCGTCGATCACCATGACTCCACCCTTCTCGCCTCGAAGCTGGAAACGCCGCTCGACGCCCGTGAACGCCGCAAGCCCCTTCCGGATCAAGTCGAGCGGGATATCCAGCTCCATCCCGATTGCGATCGCCACCAGCGCGTTCGACACGTTGTGCACGCCGGGGATCGCCAGACGGAAGGGACCGAGATTCTTGCCGTGGGAGTAGGCGCGAAACTCCGAGCCCCATTCCTTCAGCGTGATCTCGGCGGCGTAAAAATCAGGGGCCGCGCCGTCCCTTTCTTGTAATCCATAAGTCTGGTAGCGTTTCACGACTCGCGGCAGCAGACCGCGGAGCCGTTCGTCGTCCGCGCAGAGCACGGCCAATCCGTAGAAGGGCACCTTGTTGATGAACTCCAAAAAGCTCTCGTTGAGGCGTTCCATCGTGCCGTAGTGTTCGAGGTGTTCCCGGTCGAGGTTGGTCACCGCCACGATCGTCGGCGCGAGCCGCAAGAACGAGCCGTCGCTCTCGTCGGCTTCGGCCACCAGGAAATCGCCGCGCCCAAGGCGGGCATGGCTCCCCAACGCATTCACTTTTCCGCCGATCACCATCGTCGGGTCCAGCCCACCCTGCGCGAGGACGCCGGCCACCATGGACGTGGTCGTCGTCTTTCCGTGCGCCCCGGCAATCGCCACGCCGTATTTCAGCCGCATCAACTCGGCCAACATCTCCGCCCGCGGGATCACCGGGATTTGCCTGGCTTTCGCGGCCGCCACTTCGGGGTTTGTCGGCGACACGGCCGACGAGATCACGACGACTTGCGCCTCGCTGACATTGGATTCGTGGTGGCCGAAGAAGATCCGCCCACCGAGCTCCTCCAGTCGCTTCGTCGTGTCCGATTGGTGGAGATCCGACCCGCTGACTTTATAGCCGAGCGTGAGCAGCACCTCGGCAATGCCGCTCATACCGGCGCCGCCGATGCCGACCAAATGGATATGCTGCGTCTTTCTGAACATCGAGGTACGCCTCAGCCCGTAACCCGTCCCGAACCCATTGTCGCGTTGAGATGGTTGATCGATGCCATTACGTCCCTGCCCTTCCAATAGCGCCGTTGGTCTCATTCTGCCCTCCCATGAGTGCATAACATTCACGCACAATGACCTCGGCTGAATCGATTCGCCGCATCGTCATGCTTCGCCGGCTCATCGTTCGTAGCCGCTCCGCATTCTCCAGAATGGAGCGGACGGCCAGAGCGAGCGTGTGGCCTGTCAGATCCGATTGCGGGATCACCACCGCCGCGCCCGCCGCCTCCATGACTTGGGCATTCTTCGCCTGATGATTGTAGATCGCTTGCGGCAACGGGATCAGAACCGCGGGCTTCCCGCAAGCCGTGACTTCCGCAATCGTCATCGCGCCCGACCGCGACACCACCAAGTCCGCCGCTCGCAAGACCCGCGGCATGTCGTAGATGAACGGCGCCACATCCGCATGGAACCCGGCCGCCTCGTAAGCAGCCTTGGCCCGCTCGCGATCTGCCTCGCCGGTCTGGTGCGTCACCAGCAGCCGGTCCTTCATATCGTGCAACTCGGGCAATGCCTCAATCATGGCTTGGTTGATCGCCTGTGCGCCTTGACTGCCGCCGAACACCAAGAGACGTTTCGCTCCTCGCTCCGTCGCCGCTCCCGCCGCCTGGCCCTCCGACTCCAGAAACGCCTGTCGTACCGGAGTGCCCACCACGCGGACCTTCGATGAACTGAACGAGCCGGCGGCAGACTCGAAGGCCAGGAAGACACGTTGCGCGAACGGGCCGACCGCCATGTTGGCCATGCCGGGATAGGCGTTCGGTTCGACGATCACGCGCGCGATGCGCAACAGAAAAGCCGCCAGCACGACCGCCGGACTGGTGTAGCCGCCGACGCCGATCACGAGATCCGCGCGCCGCGACCTGAGAATGCCGATCGACTGGACGACCGCGATCGGCAAGCCGATCAACGCCGTGACGGCTTCGCGAATCCCTCGTCCCATCACCGGCTTGGACGCGATCAGCTTCAACTCGAATCCTTCGTGAGCCAGTACGTTCGACTCGATACCCCGTGTCGTGCCGATAAACACCGCGCGCGTCGATGGGTCCCGCTTGAGAAACTCCCGTACCAGCGCGACAGCGGGATAGAGGTGCCCCCCGGTCCCCCCTGCTGCAATCACGATGTTCATCGGCCGCCTGACCCGCCATCTCCGCCCCGATGTCCACTTCCGGCCTGCCCTGCCTGTCGGTCCCGCGAAATGCTGAGCAGGATGCCGACTGCCGCCATACTGACCACGAGCGACGAGCCGCCATAGCTCACGAACGGGAGCGTCAGCCCTTTGGTCGGCAACAGACCCGTCGCCACGCCCGCATTGACCAGTGCCTGCAGCCCGATCAACAGCGTGAGGCCGGTGGCCAAATGTCGGCCGAACGGCACGCGCGCGCGTGCGGCAATCTGAAATCCCTTTATCACGAAGACGGCAAACAGCAACATGATCCCGGCGGTGCCGACCAGTCCCAATTCTTCGCCCACGAGAGCCAAGACAAAATCCGTATGCGCCTCCGGGAGAAAGAACAGCTTCTGCTTGCCCTCGCCTAATCCCACCCCGAACAGCCCCCCACTGCCGAACGCCACAAAGGACTGCGTCACTTGGAACCCGGCGTCCGCCGCGTCCTTCCAGGGCGCGAGAAACGTCAGGAGGCGTTGGCGGCGATAGCTCGACCCCAGTACCAACGCCAACACGACCGGCACGGCACACAGCGCCAGCCCGGAGAGATGCGAGAGCCGCGCGCCTGCCAGGAACAACAGCCCGACCATGACGACGCCCATCACGACCACGGTGCCGAGGTCCGGTTCGAGCAACACCAGCCCGCTCAAGATCCCCACCACGACGAGCGGAGGCACGAAGCCGGTCGAGAAGTTCGCGATCTTGTCGCCCTTCTTGGTCACGTACGCAGCCAGATAGATGACCGCGACGAGCTTCACCAGCTCGGCGGGTTGAATAGAAATGGGGCCCAGCCGCAACCACCGGCGCGCTCCTTTCGCCGCGACACCCAGGGATGGGATGAGCACCATGACCAGCAACACGACGGTCAACCCCAAGATGGGCATGGCCAAGGTGCGCCAGACGGTGTACTCGACGCGCGACAGGAGATGAAGGAGCAGAAAGCCGAAGACGAGCCAGGCCACTTGTCGTTTGAGGAAATAGCCCGGGTCGTGAAACCGGTTGCCGGCCACGACGGCGCTCGCACTGAACACCATCACCAGCCCCACCAGGGCAAGTACCATCGTCACCACCAACAACGTGTGATCGATCGCCACTCGCTGCTGCGAACTCTTGGCCGACGACGACCATGGGAGCGCCAGAGTACCTGCTGATTTTTGTGACATTGCTCAGTGTCGCATCCTCCACGATCAGATCCATCCGGCCGACCTGATCGTGCCTACTCCGACAAAGCCTGGACGAGCGTCTTGAACTGCCGGCCCCGGTCCTGATAATCCACAAACATGTCGAAGCTCGCACAAGCAGGCGACAGCAGAACCACATCCCCCGACGCTGCCTCTTGCGCCGCCAGCTCGACCGCCGCCCGCAACGAGCCGGCGTGGGAGATTTGATCGAAACCCTTCAGCACTGCCTCGATGCGGGGAGCCGCGGCCCCGATCAAGATCACCCGTTTCACCCGTTGCCTGATGGCCGGGACCAACCGGGCAAAGTCGGCACCCTTGTCGTAGCCGCCCGCGATCAACCAGATCGGCCGGTCGATGCTCTCCAGCGCTTTCAACGTCGCATCGACGTTGGTCCCCTTCGAATCATTCACAAATCGCACGCCCTGTCGGTCCCGCACGACTTCCAACGCGTGCTCAAGTCCGGGGAACGTGGCCAACACATGCCGGATGGCGTCTAGCCGGCAACCACTGAGCAGCGCGAACGTGGCCGCAGCCATCGCGTTCTCGACATTGTGCAAGCCGAGTAGCCGCAGATCGCTTCTCCGACAAATCTCCTGTTGTCGGCCCATCGCCGTCGTCACCAGACGATCTCCCTCCAGCCAGGTCCCACCGGCCATCCCGGTGCCTACCGTCTTGGTCCGGCTGAACCCCAGCACCGTGGCGCGACTCTTCGCCGCCAACGCGGAGACTCGCTCATCGTCCAGGTTGACAAGCGAGTAATCGCCGGCCGTCTGGTTCTCAAAGATCCTGGCCTTCGCGGCGACGTACTCCTCGACGCTCTCGTAGCGATCCATATGGTCCACCGTGACGTTCAGCACCGCCGCAATCCACGGATGAAATTGCGCGATCGTCTCCAATTGAAAGCTGGACACTTCCACCACCAGGGCATCGTAGGGATCGGCCTCGCCGCCGCCCGCCTGGCCGGCCTGGTAGGCTTTCAACGCCGCCTCGCTCAGCGCGGTGCCCAGATTCCCTCCCACGAACACGCGCCGGCCGCTTTCCTGGAGGAACCGCCCGATCAAGGTGACCGTCGTGCTCTTGCCGTTTGTGCCTGTCACCGCCAGCACCGGCGCCTTGAGAAACCGCGACGCGAGTTCTAACTCACCGATCACCGTCACCCCACGGCGCCGCGCCCGTTCGAGCGCGTCGATGCGATAGGGGACGCCGGGACTGATCACGATGAGATCCGGCCCCTCCAGAGCCGTTTCATACTGGGGGCCGACGACGATCTGAATCCGCTCCCCCTCCAAGGCGGACAGCACGCTCGCCAGTTCGTCTTTGGTTTTCCGATCGGCCAAGGTCACGCGCGCACCGGCCGCCTGGAGCAGCCGCGCGGCCGCCACTCCGCTTCTCGCCACCCCAACGATCGTCACACGCGCGCCTGCGAGATCCACGTCGGCCACCCCCATCATCACGCCATCACCGTAGCTTCAAGGTGCTCAAACTTAACAGCGCCAGGAGAATCGCGATGATCCAGAGGCGCACGACTACTTTCGGTTCTTCCCATCCCTTCATTTCGAAGTGATGATGAATCGGCGCCATGAGGAAGATGCGTTTCCCTCTCGACTTGAACGAGACGACCTGAAAAATCACCGAGACCGCTTCGATCACGAAGACGCCCCCTACCATCAGCAGCAACAGTTCGTGCTTGCTGATGACCGCCACAGTGCCCAAGGCCGCGCCGAGCGGAAGCGAGCCCACATCCCCCATGAACACCGATGCGGGATACGTATTGAACCAGAGGAAACCGAGACTCGATCCCAGCACGGCCCCCGTGAAGACGGCGATCTCGCCCGACCCTTCGATATACGGGATCAAGAGGTACTCGGACATGATCCGATTGCCCGTCACATAGGCCACGATCGTATAGGCCAGCGAGGCGATCATCACCGGCCCGATGGCCAAGCCGTCCAGTCCATCGGTGAGGTTCACCGCATTGGAGCTCCCGACGATCACCAGCACGGCAAAAATCACGTAGAACCAGCCGAGGTCCGGTGTGAAATACTTGAAGAACGGCACACTGAGTTTGGTGCTGTAGTGCGGCAACAGATAGAGGAACAGGCTGATCGCGAGTGCCACGGCGATTTGTGCGGCAAATTTCTGGGACGCCAACAGGCCTTTCGATTGCGCTTTGACAAACTTCAGGTAGTCATCGGCGAAGCCGATCGCGCCGAAGCCGACCGTTGCCACGATCACCAGCCAGACATACCGGTTGGTGAGATCGGCCCAGAGCAATGTCGCAAGGACGACGGCGAACAGGATCAGAATGCCCCCCATCGTCGGCGTGCCGCTCTTAGCCAGATGTCGCTTGGGGCCATCATCCCGTACCTGTTGGCCGAGTTTGATTTCTTGCAGTTTTCGGATCAGCCACGGCGCCAGGACGAACGCGATGAGAAACGCCGTCACCGCCGCATAGATAATACGGAAACTGAGATAGCGGAAGACGTTGAGAAACGAGAATTCTGTGTGGAGCGGGTACAGCCAGTTATAGAGCATTCCGAGTCTGCTTTGTTGGTCACGAGGAGCGGCGATCAACGCCGCTCCGGTTGTCGGTCATGTTCCGGTCAGGACGCCTGACTCGCGACACGTTTCGTTCCTGTCAGGGCGTCCACCACCTGTTCCATCTTCATGCCTCGGGACCCCTTCACGAGGATGACATCGCCCTTTTTCACGAGCGACTTCAGCGCCTGGCCCGCCATCACCGCGTCCGGCACGTCAATAATTTGACGGGCGCTCAGGCCGGCCTGTCGCGCACCTTCTGCTATGTGTCGGCCCAGGCTTCCGGCGGCAATCAGGTGTGTAATACCTTGCTCCGCAAGATAGGCCCCAACCTCACGATGCATGTCCTGCGCCCCGGGGCCAAGCTCCAGCATATCCCCCAACACCGCGATCGTGCGGGTCGACGGGCCAAGTTGCTTGAGCAATTGGATTGCGGCCTTCATCGAGGCCGGATTGGCGTTGTAGCAATCGTTGATAAAGCAAACCCCGCGCCACGTCGTGACCTGGGAGCGCATGGACGCGGGTCTGAATCGCGCCAACCCTTCGGCAATCCCAGCCCCATTCATGCCCAGCACGTGGCCGACCGCAGCCGCCGCCAGCGCGTTAGTGACGTTGTGACTTCCATGCACTTTGAGGTGTATCCCTGTAGGCCGAGCCCTACCAGGAAGAATCAAGCCGAACGTGGCTCCTTGCCGGTCGTTGGGGTGCAGATCGGCGGCACGGACATCCGCATTCGACGACAGCCCGAACGACACAACCCGGCAGCGTGCCCGCGCGGCAAGATAGTCGAAGTAGCGATCGTCGGCGTTCAGAACCGCAACCCCGTCCGCCGGCAGCAGATCGAGCAGTTCGCCCTTGGCCTGCGCGGACGCTTCCATGCTCCCGAAGAACTCCAGATGATCCGGCCCAATGTTCGTAATGATGCCGATCGTCGGCCGCACCATCTCGCACAGGCGCGTCGTCTGGCCCAGGTTATCCACCCCCATCTCGATGACGGCCGCGTCATGGCGAGGCGTGAGAGTGAAGAGCGTCTGCGGCACGCCGATCCGGTTGTTCAGATTTCCTTCGGTTTTGAGCACGGTTCGGCGGCGAGCCAGCACGTGCGCCACCATGTCCTTCGTCGTCGTCTTCCCGTTACTGCCCGTGACTGCGACCACCGGAATATCGAAGCGGCTCCGATGGTGCGACGCCAGTTGTTGGTAGGCGAACAAGGTATCGCGGACGCCGAGGAGAAAAGCCCCCGCATCTTTGGATGCGCCGCGCGGCCCCGCAGACTTCATCGCCGGAAGCTGGAACCGGTCGTGAACGATCGCGCCCACGGCCCCGCGACGGAGCGCCGTCACGACATAGTCATGGCCGTCAAACCGATCCCCTTGCAGCGCGACGAAGAGGTCGCCTGGACGGACAGTCCGGGAATCCGTACACACCCGCTTGATGCGCTTCTTCAGCAAGGCCTGGCTACGCCCGGCCAGCACCCGAACACTGATCACTTCCAACATTTCTTCCACCGTGAACAACGCCATCTCGTGCCCTGTGCTCACCACCATCGCGCCCACGCTTCGCCGCTACCTCCGACCTGTAACCTGCTGAATCGCTGCCTGCGCGACTTCTCGATCATCGAAGTGGTGCTTCGTGGTGCCGATGATCTGGTAATCTTCATGCCCCTTGCCGGCAATGAGGACCGTGTCACCCGGCTTGGCCTCGCGCACCGCCGCCTCGATGGCCTGGCGCCGGTCGGCGATCATGTGGTACTGCACGGTCGGCCTTTGCCCCAACGCCGCGCGAACTCCCACTTCGACCTCTCGAAGGATAGCCTGAGGGTTCTCCGTCCGCGGATTGTCCGAGGTCAACACCACCACATCGCTATACTGCACGGCCGCTTGCCCCATTGTGGGTCGCTTCCCTCGATCCCTGTCTCCCCCGCAGCCGAACACGGTAATGATTCGCCCCGTCTTGAGAGCCTGCGCTGCGGTGAGGAGACGAACCAGCGCGTCCTCGGTGTGTGCATAGTCCACAACCACGGTGAAATCTTGTCCGGCCTCCACCCGTTCGAACCGGCCAGGAACGTTTCTCACCTGCCCGATCCCCTCTCGGATCTGTTCGAGAGAGAGTCCTTCGTGCAACGCGACGCCGATGGCGGCCAGGAGGTTGGAGACGTTATGTTCGCCGACCAGACGGCTTTCGATCGCACAGTCCCCCACGGGGGTCACGGCGGTGAAGGTTGTCCCGGCCAGCGACAGTCGAACGTGTTCCGCCTTGAGATCCGCCGGGCTGCGTAGCGCATAGGTCCACACCGGCACGGAGCAGGCGGCCGCGACCTTCGCCCCCCGTGGGTCATCGAGGTTGACGATGGCGCGCTTCGGCTTCTTCTTGCCGGTCGCGGTCAAGCCGGTGAACAACCGCAATTTGACCTGGAAGTAGTCTTCCATGTCCGCGTGGAAATCGAGATGGTCCTGTGTGAGGTTGGTGAACACCGCCACGTCGAATTCGCAGCCACTCGTACGGTCGAGTGCCAACGCATGAGACGAGACTTCCATCACCGCCGTATCGAGACCGCCCTCCACCATCTGCGACAGCAAATGCTGAAGCTCGACCGCACCAGGCGTGGTGTGAGAGGCTGGAATCGTGCGCGCCCCGATCTGGTAGGCCACGGTTCCAATCAGCCCCACCCGCCGCCCCACCGCTTCGAACAAAGCCTTGCATACATAGGTCGTGGTGGTCTTTCCGTTGGTGCCGGTCACTCCGATCATGCGCAGACGTGACGACGGGTTATGATGGAAGAGACTCCCCAGCACACCGAGCGCCCGCCGAGAGTCGGCGACACGGACCATCGGAACAGACCCAGCCGACAACGAGGCCTGCGTCACCACCGCGCTCGCCCCTGCCGTGAGTGCGGTGTGCACGTAGTCATGCCCATCGACCCGCTCCCCTTTGACCGCGACGAACACACAGCCAGGCTTGACCTGACGCGAATCATCCGTCACGTCGGTGATCGTCACGCGCAGGTCGCCCCGTTGCTCGATGACCGCGAGTTGCGCATCCGGCGCTTCAATCAGTTCAGCGAACGTCATACCTCGACCACGATATCCCGAGCGGCGTCACAGTTTGGCTGCCAGGGCGAGGCTGACCGGCTCCTCGGACGAGATGCCGAGGTACGGCAACACCTGCTCTCCGACTCTCCGGAAGACCGGCGCTGCAATCGTCCCGCCCCAGGCCTCTCCCTGAGGTTCGTCGATCACCACAATCATCGCCAGTCGCGGATTCTGTGCCGGCACAAACCCCACGAATGAACCGACGAATTGTGTGGGCGAGTACGTCCCCGTTCTGGGGTCGATCTTCTGCGCGGTCCCGGTCTTTCCAGCCACGCGATACCCGTGTATGGCCGCACGCGTCCCGGTGCCGTGCGCGACGACTCCTTCCAGGATCCCCGTCAGCGTCCGCGCCGTGTCCGGCGAGATCGCCCGGCGGCGCACTTGCGATTTTCTCTCCGTTGTCATGACCTGCCCCTTCGCATCGCGGATCTCAGCCACCACATACGGCCGGAGCAGCGCGCCGCCGTTGGCGATCGCCGCGACGGCGGTCACCATCTGCAACGGCGTGACACCGATTTCCTGCCCCATCGCGATCGAGGCGACGGATCGGCGCCCCCATTCACGTGACCCCTTGAGCAGTCCAGCCACCTCTCCCGGCAGATCGATCTCCGTCCGTTGTCCGAACCCGAACGCTTGCAGGTATCGATAGAATCGCTCTTCTCCAAGCACCATCCCGGTTTTGGCCGCGCCGATATTGCTGGACTTCTGAATGACCTGCGCAAACGTCATCCAGCCGGCGCGCTCATGGTCATGAATCATCGTGTTGGCAATCCGCCACTGACCATTCTCGCCATAGACCATGCTTCCCGGAGTCATGACTTTTTCTTCCAAAGCCGCCGCCGCGACGATGACTTTCATCGTCGATCCGGGCTCGTAGGCATCCGTCAATGCACGATTCCGCCAGCGCTCGGGGGTTAATGCACTGACGGCATTCGGATCGAAGCGGGGACTCACCGCCATCGCCAGGATGGCTCCCGTCTGCGGATCCATGACGATAATCGTACCAGCCTTCGCATGGGTGCGGTTGACCGCATCCTCTAACTCCCGTTCCGCGACATACTGAATGACTTCGTCGATGGTCAGGGTCAGACTATGCCCGGGTGTCGGAGCCTTCTCTCTGAGGCCCTTAGGGAACACCGTCCTGCCCAAGGCATCACGCTGCAGCACGACGACCTGCTTCTCTCCATGAAGATCGGCTTCGTAGCGACGCTCGAGGCCTTCCAGCCCTTGCCCATCGATCCCGGCGAACCCCAATACGTGCGACAGCAGCGGGCCCTTCGGATAAAAGCGTCGGCCCTCCATCACCACACCGATACCGTCCAGAGGGATGCGATCGAGTCGACGCCCCTGTTCGGGATCGACCTTGCGCGCCAACCAGACGAAACTGCGGTCTTGCTTCAATTTCTTTTCGATCTCGTCGGCCCGGACATGCAACACCGGCGAGAGATATCGCGCTGCGCGGGCGGGATTCTCCAAGGACGGAGGGACCCCGAAGACCGACGGCACGTCCATATTGATCGCGAGTACTTTCCCGTGGCGATCGTAGACCGTACCCCTCGCCCCCTCCAGCGCAACGGTTTTCTGGTGCTGTCGATCCGCCTTCACCGTCAGCTCGGCAGCCTGAAGCACGTGAAGATTGAACAGCCGCACCAACACCACACTGAAACCGAGCATGAGGACGAAGCCCATGACGACGCGACGCCCTCGATGAGGAAGACGCATCACTCGTGCCTCCTCAACCAAGTCATGTTTTGAGCGAGCTTGAATTCAGTATTCTCGGGAACCATTCGTGCCGGTGCCTCAGCTTCCCCGTGGACCAGGACAATTTGCCCCCGCTCGGGTGGAACCATACCCAATTTTTCCGTCGCCACCTTCGCAATACGTTCAGGCGATGTGAGCGCCGACAATTTCACTTGCAGCTCGTCTCGTTCGCGCTCGAGCATCACCTTCTGCGCCTTTAGCCGCTCGACCTGATATCCAACACGCACCACATCCACGCGCTCCCACACGAAGACGAGAACTAACGCGAGCCCGATCAGCACGGCCGCTACTCTCATGGTGCGATCTCCTTCATAGACATTCAGCCACCCGCAGCTTCGCGCTGCGCGCCCTCGGATTTCGCCGGCACTCCTCTTCCGAAGGTACCTGCGGCTTCTTCGTCAAGACGGACAATGTCGCCCCCGGCCCCTTGGACAATGCCCGGAGCGTATGCTTTACGATTCTGTCTTCCAGAGAATGAAACGAAAGGACGCACAAGCGTCCGCCTTGTCTAAGCAACTCCGCCGCCTGTCGGATGGCCGGTTCTAAGACTTCCAACTCCTGATTCACGGCAATCCGCAAAGCCTGGAAAGTGCGCGTGGCACAATGAATCCTCCCGCGACGATACACAGGCGGGACGGCCCGTTCGATAACCGAGACGAGATCGCGAGTGGTGCAAAGTGGGGAAGCCTGCCGCGCGTGGACAACGGCACGCGCAATCCGGCGGGAATAACGTTCTTCTCCATATTGATAGATCACATCCGCCAACTCAGGTTCTGAAAGGCCATTGACAAGGTCCGCCGCAGAGAGTTGCGCACTTTGATCCATTCGCATGTCTAGGGGACCGCTCGATGAGAAGCTAAAACCCCTCTCCGGTTGATCGACCTGAGGCGATGACAGTCCTAAATCGAACACAATTCCGTCCACCTTTGCGATGCCGGCACCGTGAACCTGCTCCTGTAGCTCGCGGAAATTTCCCCTGATGATGTGAACCTCGCATCGAAAGCCCCTGAGCCGCTCGCGAGCCGCACGAACCGCCTCTGCATCCTGGTCAATTCCAACGAAGACTCCTCCCGGTTCACTGCGAGCCAGGATATCGACACCAAGCCCCCCGTACCCGACGGTGCAATCGACGTATCTCCCCCCCGGCCGGCACGATAACCACGACACGATCTCAGTTGCCATGACCGGTGTGTGTCCAAGGTCTTTCCCAACCACCCTAGCTCCATCATCTCCCACTTTCACCCACTTCGTGGCGCAGTATACTCGCCGTCAACAACTTGTCAATAAAAATTTCATGGACTTAGATATTTTTCATCGATCCCAGTTAGGCGCGGATCACCATGCCATTCTGGCATGCTGGGTTATATCCTGATCATGGTCGTCAGACATGAAGAACGCATTAAGGGCAGGGCGACTCGTGTAGGATGAAGCCAGCCTCTGGGATAACACAAATGGCTATCCTGCTGAAAACAGCCGTTCCGTTGACATTTCGGCATATTGGCAAGGACAATGATCCCATGAAATTCTGGGACTCGATAGCTGCTCAGCTCATGATCCTCGCGATCCTAGCCACGGGAGTGCTGTCTTCCCCAGCACGCGCGGGTGGCAACAGCTCAAGCACCGTCTATTGGTGCCCTGACAAACCGCCTAATCAACAATACTCTGCGAAGCCGGCCCCAGGCTGTTCACCGATCTACCAGAAGCCGGAACAACTTGATACCCAAGCTGCTGACCAAGAAAGCCCCGCCAAACCACGCGAACCGATCAAGCTCGAAGGAGTTGAAGCCGAGATCTCCGGGTTTTTCGTTCAGTACAACCAGTTTCTGGAATGCTGCGCGAGCGATGTGGCGGCTGCGGATCAACTCACAGACCTTGAAGATCTGGCAACACGGCTGATCAACGCCATAGAAGACACAGGATTTACTCAGAACCTGAGGTATCAACGTGGAACGACCGCGAATCAGATCCTGACACCCATCGTTCAAGCTCGAACCAATCTGAGAAAATTGAAAATGGAGCAGGAGCAGATACAAGCGTCCATGAATAAGAGGCAATCCCTCGGCTTCGAGGAGGCAGGGCGAGAAAGCTTGGCCGTTCAAGAGGCAGAAGAATCGATCTCCAAGGACTTCAAGGCAACGAAGGCACCCTCCAGTGCGAAGACCGGCGTGAACATCGGTGCCACGCCCGCCACAGGGGCCGAGATTGGAAGAACTCCGGCAGCCGGCACACGCATCGGCGGCGGCGGAACAGTGGGAGGCAATATCGGAACGACGACGGAGACTGGTGCAGAGATCGGCGCAACGGGATCAGTAGGTACGGACATCGGTGCAACAGGCCGTGCCGGTACATCTATCGGAGAGTCGAATTTCAATAGCGAGTCTTCACGCGTTGGCTCTTCGCTTCAACCTTCCTCCGTCGGTTCCAGCCTGAACGACTCGACCGTCGGCTCAAGCCTCGGCTCATCATCTGTCGGATCCAGTCTACAGGATTCCACGCTGGGTTCCACCCTCGGGGGTTCAACAACCGGCTCATCCCTTCAGAATCGGGGCACGGCTCCCCAGTAAAACCAGTGCCTTGCTGCACTTCTCATGCATCGCTTGATCACGGCTCAACTGACTTTATCCACGGCAAGGCCACCCACGTGTCTCCCCCATCCTGGCTGCGATATATCCCGCTCCCGTTCGTGCCTGCGTAGAAGAGCTTCGGATCAAGTGGACTCTGGACCAACGACCGGACGTTGAGCGTCGCCAAGCCGGCGTTCAGCGTCTTCCACGTCGATCCGCCGTCCTCACTGCGATGAATCCCATCCCGACCGGCAAGATAGATCACGCCGCGCCGCGTCCGGTCCAGCACCATCGCGATCATCATCTGGTCTTGAAGGGATTGCGCGATCCGCGCCCACGATCTTGCTGCATCGGTCGACTTGTAGAGCCCGCTCAGCGTGGCGGCATAGACCGTATCGGGCTCGTAGGCATCCACCTGAATGGCCGTCACGCCCAAGGCCCGAGAACTTTTCACTATCTCCGGAAGCACCAACCCGATATTGACCTTCTCCCAGCGGCCGGCGCGATCGACGGACTTATAGACCCCACCGCTCGTCCCTGCATACATGATGGAGGTGCGTGTCGGATCAAGACAGAGCGTCACCACCATCAGCACCTCTTTCATCCCATCCATCCGCTTGGTCCAAGCCTCGGCGCCGTTGGTCGTTTCAAAGACACCCATTGTGGTCGCGGCAAAGATGTGGTTGTTCTCATCCGGGACAAACACGAACTGATTCACGACCGACGAGATCGTGACATCGTCGAGCCCTGCCCGCTGCGACACCCACCGTTGCCCGCCGTCGTAGCTCTTATAGACCGCATCGCCCTTCGTCCCTGCATACACAGTTGAGGGATACACCGGATCGATGGCCATCGAAATCACGCGCGAGTGGCTCATGCCCTTTGACAGATTCGTCCAGGTCCGGCCGGCATCGCGCGTCTTATAAATGTAGTCGTTCGTCGCGACGTAGATGATGTCGGGATTCTTCGGATGGAGCTGGATCACGACGATCGCATCGCTGCGGTTGCAACCGGTACCGGTCGACAACGCCGCAGCAAAAAGGCAGACCAGCAGCAGAATACTTCTGGTACGCATCATCGGACGACCGTATGAGCGAAAGGGAGGCGGGCGGATCGGACACCAGTGACGTGTGACAGGACGCCATCTACCGGAAGTTCACAAACTGCAAATCGATTCCAAAGTCTTTCTGCTTCAGAAACGCAATCGCCGCCTGCAGCTCATCCTTGCTCTTGCTGAGCACACGAAGCTGCTCGCCCTGAATCTGCGCTTGGACTTTGAGTTTCGAATCGCGCACGTCTTTCGTGATCTCCTTTGCTTTCTCGGAAGAGATACCGCTCTGGATCTTCGCCACTTGCCGGACGGTACCGCCCAACGCTTCTTCAATCTTGCCATACGTGAACGCCTTCAAAGAGACATGCCGCTTCACACACTTGTTCTTGATGATCTCGTTCACCGCATTGAGCTTGTACTCGTCATCGGAGACGACGACGAGTTCCTTCTCTTTTTCCTTCAGCGTGATCTCCGTCTTGGAGTCCTTGAAATCGAACCGCTGCTTGATTTCCTTCGTCGCCTGATCGACCACGTTCTTCATCTCCTGCATATCCACTTGCGACACGACATCGAATGAAAATTGGTCAGCCACGTCAGCCTCCTCTTAACAGCAACCACCGCCTGGAAGATGAATCCCCTCGCTCGCCGTCGGATGCAACCGCCCGGCAGAGCCACCGCCGGCCGTCGCCGCCACTTCACTGCTCGTAAACGGCCGTTTCAACACCACATAGCCGTACCACTGCATGATACTATCGCTCAGGACGATCACCGCGAGCAAGGCCACAATCGCCACGAGGACCGCGTCGAGATAGAGCGCGAAGGCCTGGCCTCCCGCGGTGAGCGTCGCCGCCTTGGCGAGAAAGAGACCGAACATTTCGTACGAACCGGTCAAGGTAATCGCCCCCACAAACAACATCGGCACCGCTGTGACCCAGAGGAACTGCGCCTTCCGCATCTTAATGAGCACCGTCGTCCCGATGCAGAGCGCCAGCGTCCCGAGCAATTGATTCGCCGCGCCGAACATGGGCCAGATCGTCGAGATGCTGCCCGTCCCGATCAGATACGCCCACGCTCCAACCACCAGCCCGCTGCTCGCCAACACACCAGGCCACCAATTCATGCGCCGCAGCGGAGCGTAGAAGCGCCCGCCCATCTCTTGCACCAGATAGCGCGCCACGCGCGTCCCGGTATCGATCGTCGTCAGGATAAACAGCGCCTCGAACACGAGTGCGAATTGATACCAATAGGCCATCAGCCCCGCCATGCCCGGCAGCGCGGCGAAGATCGAGGCCATGCCGACCGCCAGCGACACCGCGCCACCGGGCCGGCCCGCCACATCCACCTCGACGAGGTGCGAGAGTTCCTGAATCTTCGACACGGGAAAGCCCATGCCGGACAGCGCCTCTGGCGAGAGCATCGTGTTAATAGCCAGATAATCACCGGGAATCAAGACCGACGCCGCAATCAGCGCCATCACACCGACAAAACTTTCCAGCAACATCGCGCCATAGCCAACCATCGCCTGAGATTCCTGCTCGATCATCTTCGGCGTCGTCCCGGAGGAGACAAGCGAGTGAAAGCCCGACACCGCGCCGCAGGCGATGGTGATAAACAGAAACGGAAACAGCGTGCCGGGAATAATCGGCCCGCCGCCATTGGCAAAGATCGTGACACGCGGCATCTCAATCGTCGGCGCCATCAAAACCACGCCGAAGCCAAGCAGAAACACCACGCCCAGCTTCATGAACGTCGAGAGATACCCACGCGGCACCAGCAACATCCAACCCGGCAGCACTGAGGCGAGGAAGCCATAGCCGGCCAGCAGCCACACGAGCATCGGCCGTTCGAACTCAAACCACGGAGCCAACGAGGATTGTGCGACCACTCGCCCGAAGATCACAGCCGCAACCAACAACACCACGCCAAACAGAGAGACTTCAGCCACCTGACCAGGCCGGAACTTTTGGAGATAGAACCCCATCAGGAAGCCGATCGGAATCGTCATCGCAATCGTGAAGGTGCCCCAAGCGTTCCGATAGAGCGCGTTCACGACCGCAAAGCCCAGCCCCGCCAGCGCCACCACCACGATGAAGAGCACCGCCACCGCCGTCGCCGTGCCGGTGACCACACCGAGTTCGTCGCGGGCGATCTCCGGCAACGACCGGCCATTCCTACGCATCGAAGCCACGAGAATGACAAAATCCTGCACCGCTCCCGCCAGCACCGCCCCGATCACGAGCCAGAGGAAGCCGGGCAAGAATCCGAACTGCGCCGCGAGGACAGGCCCGAGCAGCGGACCGGCCCCGGCAATCGCCGCGAAGTGATGACCAAACAGCACGTACTTGTTGGTGGGATGAAAGTTGACGCCGTCATTCAAGCGAATCGCCGGCGTCACCCGCTGGTCGTTCAGCTCGACAACGCTCTGCGAAAGCCAGCGGCCATAGAACCGAAATGCCAGGACATAGAGGCACGCCGCCGCGACGACCAGCCAGAGCCCGTTCACTTTTTCATGGGGATGAACGAGGCCAGTCACGAAGGCGAGAGCAATGGCACCCAAGATCGCGAGCAGGCCCCACATGAGGAGGAAAAAGTGTCGCACGCGGGGCATCCTAACACAAAAGGACGGAAGGACACCCCTGTCGGTCCCTTGCTCCCGGAACAAGAAAGGAAGGAGGCGACCTGGTCAATCTCCTGTGCTCGCGCAACGCGCACATCTGCTTATCGGACAACACTGGAGGTGAACGATATGCTCGTTGGACGCGCGCAGTGGGAGATCAACCAGGCCGCCTCCTTCGGAAAAGGCAAACGAGCAAGCTTGGAGGGAGCATTCATATTTTAGTGGTCGTTCTGCGCACGCAGGTTCGGGGCTAACCAGGCTACCCCCTAAGAGGGATGGAAAGACGGAAAGGCCACAGGATAAGAATGTGCATCCTCGATGCCCGCAGCGAAGGACAGCCAGGTCCCTCGTCGTCCGGCACAATCGCGCGTACCAGTACATCCTACCCGCTCAAGGAGGAACGCCCATGACCAGAAACCATTTCGAAGCAACGGACCGTCAGATTCCCTCACCAGGCGAAAGGACCTCGCGCACGAGCCGGTTCTCTTCCCGGGGTCTTGTGGCAGCGCTGGCTCTGTGTGCCATGGCCGGCTGTGCCACCAGCGGCGACCTTGAGAAGCTCAAAGCAGAATTACAGGGATCGGCAACAGACACGAAGAAGGAGCTTGAGCAAAAGATGACGCCGATCGCGCAGGCGGTGGAGACGTTGAAAGGAGAAACGAAGGCCGGGTTCGAGGAAACCAGGAAGCAGATCGAAGAGCGGGAACGGCTGCTGGCGCAGGACCTCAAGGCGCAGCAGGAGGCCTTGAAGAAAGTCGAAACATTGGTCACCGCAACCCAGGCAACCCTGGCCGAGCTCAGCGGAAAGACCGACGCCCTGGCGAAAGACAGCGCGGAGCTTCGCACCGCGGTGAAGTCCTCGAACCGTTCAGTGCGCGATCTCCTCAGAGCGCAGGAGACCGCCTACCAAGAAGCCCTTCGCTCTATCCGAGCAACGTTGAACGAGCTGAGTGGGTTCGACGAGAAGCCCAAGTAGAAACGGCCTGAATGAGAATCGTCATGCCCGGTGCCTGCGCGTGGTCTTGTTTCCTCACCGGATATCGGATTGCAAGACCTGACACTGGTCTTGGAACTGACCGCCTGATCAATGACAAAGTCTCCCATATAACGGATGGTCCCAGGCGGGACCGTGACTTCTGTTCGTCGAATCACATCTTCCGACAAATAGGTCCAGAACTCTTGCGGCCGACCCGACGCAACGGGGAACGCCCCTGAAGCCGGCGGTGGCGGCTGAGGCGTTTTCTCAAAAAACACAACGACGGCTGCATACCGTCCAGGTGCGGCATTGAGCAGATAGACCTGGTTGCCGTGTGTGTAGTTTGACCGGTACAACGTGGTCCGCAGGAAGGAGTCTGGCGTTCCCTTCTCGTCATCGAGCCGGATGAAATACACCGTCATGTCCGTCTTTTGATCAGCGAGATCAAACAGGCGGATTCGATCAGCGAGACCAAACTGGCGGAAAGGGGGGCGAATCACCAGGGAAATGCCGATCGCGGCGCTCAGGGAATCCTGCGGCCCTGGAGGCGGCGGAAGAGTGGCGCAGGCAGAGACCGCCAGCAACGCCAGGGCAACTCCGATGCATTTGCCCCTCTTCACGATGTGTCTCCTCCCTTGCCTGTAACCTGAAAGGCCGACTGCTTTCAGCCAGGGCTACTTGTGCTTCTTGCATTCTTGTCCGGGCACGGTATCGTCACAGACAAACAACGCCTTCAGGCCAGAAGCCCAATAATCGAGAGTGGCCTGATCCAGGGTCGTGGCGTGGCGAATTCGATGAATGTGATAGAAGGCGTGGCGCCCTCGGAACATCCGATGCACCTGAGCCTCGGGGAGGTCAGGATTCACACTCACCCCCTTCACCCCCTTGGCGGGACGCTCGCACGTGATGAAAAAGATCACGGATGGGTAGGGTGATGTCCGGTCATCGTCCAGGCGCTGAAACGTGATTGGCTTGGCGCAACGCTCCTGCACAGTCAGCCGGAGCGCCTCCATCGCAACCACCGGATCGGGCACATCGGTAAAGGTCGCCCCGCCTGGATAGGTATAGACTTTAGACGTCCGGTATTGGGTCCCAAGAGTCAGCAGCTCCGTCCAGTTCTCGACTGTTTCCGGCGGACGAACAAGCTCAAGGATATTGGTATTATACGCTCGCCCACGATACACGCCTTTCCACTTCTCATTGCTCCACGCCTGGAACATTCCATCGACCCAGACCATTTCAGACGGCAGATTTCCGTATAATCGGTCCAGTTCCAGCGTCAGTTCGTCCTTCTGAAAAAGGGCGGCACATCCGGCCAGAGTCGAGAACAGAATGACTACGGACACCGCTCGGGGAAAGAGGCAGGCTCTCATTTTGGCACCTCCTGGTCATCTTGATGGGCTACGCGTGATGTCTCGCTATCCCAGTGGGGACAGGAAAAGGTGCTTGGAATATTTTTCTGCTCGCCTCCCCTGTTGTTCCTTGTCATGGTGATGAACGGCCTGGCAATCTGGTGAATAGAAGGCTTTTCACAAAGGGTTCCCCTTCTGCTTCCAGGGCCAGGGGCGGATCTTCTTGGAGTCTTCGTTGGCTGTATTGAATATCAATGGCGGCGTCTGGCAAATCCGGATGGAGGCAGACAAAGCCATGCTGGTCCAAGATGTAGATAGAGCCTGGATACCCGGGGACCCCGCGGTCCTCAACCGTCACGTCATATCTCACGCAATCCGGCGCCAGAGTCTTGTCGGGAGCAATAGTGACTGAGACCGGCCGATTGCGGTTCGTCTGCTCAGAGTAGCCTTGAGCAAGTTTCTGGAGGAGTTCCGCGCGGCTTCCTGCCGAAAAGGGAACCCGACCGCCTCTCACTACCGCAAAAACCGTATGGGTTTTCGATGGCGGTGTGGCCAGTTTCATAAACGAGACAATCACGTCGTGGCCTTGCTGCTTGCGAAGCGCCGAAGGAGCCATGAACCAATGTTCTCCCTGCGGAGGCAAGATGGAGAGATCCGCAACCTCCAGGCGCTGGGTCGGATCGGTCACGGGAATGAGCTGTGGTCCTCCCGCGCAGCCCACCACGCCTAGACCCACACCGAGCAAGAGGATCCAGACTCGAACGATTCGCATGGCGCGTCTCCTCATGATGAAGACAAACCACTTCGTGAATGGCCAAACGGCCAGCAACGACTCCCGGTCCATTTCCCGCCCCTTGGCGCCATCAGCCGTCTTTGGCTGGCAGCGTGAGAGACTGTTCCCTCACCGGCACCGGCTTACCCCTCGTCGGCGCCTCTCGACCCGCAGGAATGTGTGAGGTCAAGCAATGACTTCTTTGCCTCCCTTACGGGATCAGTGATGAGTCTTGGACGATGAAGACCTGGTTCCCGCTCGTGCGGAAGGCCAAGCCTTTCGTGCCCCACCGAATGAGGCTGCTCGGTGTTCCGGAGACACCTGGAATCTCCAACGATCCGAGCTGTTGCAACGTGACCCGATCAAAGGCGCGAATGCTGTAAATCTCCGGAGCTACCCCATCCCTCGACAGGAAAAACACGCGACCGATCGTTGCATCGGGCTTCACCAGAATGCCACCGGATGTGGCGGGGAACGAGAAGGTGCCCACAACGGTTCGCGCCTCCGGATCAATGACTCGTCCCGTGGTTGTGTAGATACGGCCTCCGTCAAACTTGATGTCCACCCCAAACCCTGAGATGAGATCTCCCATGAACGAGTCGAAGATATCGAGAAGAGACACTCCAGAGGCGTCGACCGTCATCCTGTGAAAGGCGAAGAGGGTGGTCTCGCCATTGTACCCATACAGCCTCGAAGAGAGAGCGGAAAATTCGATGACGTTGCTTCCCTGGAAGTGGCCTGGGGTTGTAGTAGGACGTTGCACGCCATCGTCGTAGATTGCGACACCGGCAGCTCTTGGACTGACTGTCTTGTACATCCTGGCTATGGCGACTGCTTGGGGATTTCCTGGAAGGACCTCGATATCGTCAGCATAGTACGGTCCAGAGAATGGGTCGCTTCCCAGTGAGAATTGGAGCTCGGCTGTCTGAGAGGCAAGGTTAAATCGGCGCACGGCGCCTGTGCCGTCAAGTCCCACGTAGAGGAACTGCCCGTTGTCGGAGATGGCCAACTTTGTTGGTTCGCTTCCAACAGTCACTGACGATCCAATACTACCCGTCACCGGATCAATTGACGTGATACTGTTTCCGATGCTACCCGCGCTGCTTGGCACGGATGCGTAGATCTTTTGTGAGGCCTTATCGTAGATGAGGTCATTTGTTGCCAATGTGACGAGTCGAACGTCGTTGACCTTGACGGACGCGCCGTTACTCGTAATCCCCACAACGGAGGCAGTGATGTTAGCAAGTCCCTCAGTGAGGCCGGTCACGAGGCCATTCGGATCAACCGTTGCCACTGCGGGATTATTCGATGTCCAGACAAAGGAGAATCCTGGAACTGGGGAATTGTTCTGATCGAAGAGAACGGCCGCTAATTGTCTTGACCCTCCCAAGATCACGCTAGAGGATGTAGGGGTGACCTCAATGCGTAATCCTCTGCCTTGTCCGTTGACTACAGCCCCTACCAACTCCTCCGTCACTGTTTCGCTCAAGCCTGGGCCGCTGGTTTGAGACTGTCGCTTGACCGGCCCCACCCCTGGCGCCAACCAGTCTGTCTGTGTCTCCGTCTCCGTCACCGTCACCTTCGTCCCATTGCTCGACAGCGTCACCGTGCTGGTGATCTTTGCCTCGATCTTGGCGCTGTTGGCGAAGGTTCCGGCCGGCACGGTCAGGGTTTCAAACGCGGCGACGGTGACCTGGGTCAGCACATCGCCTGTCTCGTTCTTCCCATCCCCATCGAGATCTCCAAAATTCACCCCGGTCTTGTTCACCGAGTCGAAGGTGGCGCCTTGCTGCAGGGGAAATCGTACCTCCCGGAAGGGAATCAATTGGGGTGTGAGTGGATCGCTTGCATCATTGTTCCCGTGGTTGGCGATGCCACGGCTGTCTTTGAGCCAATAGTCTTCTTCCTCTTATCCTGAACCGTCGGGATTCGTTTCGGTGAACACCGTGGCCGTGACTCCACCGACCGCTTTGGTCCCCGTGATCATGGCCGTGTTAACAAAGTTGACCGTCGGCTGTCCGGTTTCCGATTTCGTTCCCTGAAAGCGCCAGACATTGCCTTGGGTAAAGGAATAGTAATTCCCGATGTCTCCCGGCCCTTCCGTCGTGTCACCGGCTCCTGCCGCCGCGGTGAGGAAGGCCATCAGCCCGGCATCGGCGTTGGCGCTTTGTTTGATGGCTGAGACGGTATTTTCGATCGTCAGGCCTGCCGCAGCCTGATTGCTCGTGGTGAGGAGATCGAGCGCGCCCACCAGATCACGGAGTTCTAGTGGAGTAAAGCGATTCAGGGCCACTCCCGGGGTCGCGGCAATCTGATCGAGGATCATTCTGACGGCGGTTTCCGAGATGGGATCGAGATTCACGGTCTCCCCGGTGACAAAGGCCCGCATCTGCACCCCGGTCCCGGGGTTGAGCACGCGAACTGCAAGATCGCTCGAGACACTGAGCCCCAAGCTGGTTACATTGAACGAGTACCGCCCCCCTGAGGTCGTCGTGGTGGCGAGGGTGGCTCCCACCTCCGGCGTCATTGAGACGCACCAATTGCACTTGGGTTCCGTCCGGGACCGAACTCAGGCCGGACAGCGCCGCATAGGCAGATGACGTGAAAAGGTCGGCAACACGCTCAAGTGCGCCTTGCTCGCGGGAAAAAGCCACCTGTCCGCCTGGAGCTTGAACAGCTCCTGAGACGATGGTCTGAGCAGGAGCAGCAGGAGGTGGAGTTCCGCCGCCACAGGCCGCCACCAGGCCGACGATCAGCAGGCCGAAGAATCCGGCAACAGCGGAGCGGAGAAGGCGAGAGCGATTACGAGCAGAAAGTGAGTGAGTGAGTGAGTGAGTGAGTGAGTGCAAGCGGGAGGCCGCTTGGAGGGAGCTGAGCGCGCGTCGGATGTCGCCGAGGTCCATTTGCACCCTCTCGCGGCTCCTGTGACGCATGCCCACGTTGCAGGAGCGGATGATGCGGACGGGAGGATTCTACTCTCCGATTGAGTTGCTAGGCAAGTACCGTGCAGGGAGCGGGTAGATAGCAAGTTAACTTGCTATCTACATTCTCGCAGACGGTCTTTCACCTTGTCCTTTGACAGCTCCCCGAATCCCCCTGTGCAGCCACTGGAGGCTGCGTCATCGAACCTTTCCCACCTAGGATCGCCAAGCAGAGCAGCCCCAGCCCGATCCAGACCAATTCGCGGAACCGGCGCAATAACGCAAACGTAATGCCGGTCACGTCAGAGTAGCCGAAGGCTTTGAGCAGCAGCAAGTTGCCGCCGTCCTGGGCGCCGAGGCTACCGGGGATGAAGAAGGTGCCGCCTTTGACAAACGCGGAGAGGGCGCCGATGGAGATAGCGGACAGGACATTTGCCGGCTCTCCAAGAGTAGCAAGGATGACGTACACCTCCAGCGCCTCCCCGAGCCAGCCTATGAAAAAGAGACCCGTAGACGAATAGAAGGCAGGCCGGTTATGGGTATAAAAATCCAAAATCGTCCGGTCCAGCAACCGCAGTTTCTCCTCGCGCGCTTCCAGATAGGCGACCTTGATTCCGATCTTGCGCAGCAGTTCGAGCAACCAGGTAAACAAGCCCCGGTGCTGCACGAAGACGAACGCCGCCGTCCCGAACGTCAATACGCCGACGCTCAGCAACACCGCCCCAACCATGTGGCTGGATGAGCCATTGGCACCCAACAGCCAGACGCCGAGCCCGATCCCCAGCAAGATGAAGAGCACCTCGGCGATCGTCATGGTCGTTTTGGCGATGACGACCGAGGCCAACCCCTCCACCATCGGCACGTGGTGCTTCTTGAGCAGATAGGCCTTGAGCGGCTCGCCGCCGACGTAGGCGGTGGGGGTCGTCATGTTCACCACTTCGCCGGCGGTGCGGATGGCGAGGAGTCGCCAGAATGGAATCGCCTGGGCCGATGGCCCGAGCGTGACTTTCCAGCCATAGGCTTCGACTCCGTACATAAGGACCGAGGGGAGCAGAATGACGATGAGCCCCCCAGGACCCAATTGCGCCGCCGTTTCATAGATCCGAATCGGACCGATATGCCACACGAGGAGGAGAAGAGCGAGGAGACCGAGGACGAATAGGAAGAGCCTGAGCACGCTGATCTACGAACTGCCCTGCAAGGGATTCGGATGGGCGACTGCGGAGGGCCGAATAACCCAGAACATGATTGCCGAAAAGACCGCAGATCCGATGGCCGCTATCCAGAGGAACCACTCCAGCCTATCGAACAGAGCAAAGAGGAGCACGATCACGGAGAAGTCGCGGCTGGCCACGTTCTTCAACATAAAGTCCGACCAGGCCGCGCTCACCGGCGTCTTCCATCTGCGCTCGGTCTTGATCTTCTGCGCTGTATTGACCAACGCAAAGGAGAGCCCATTGCCCAGGACCGCGGCCGCACCCAAGGCGAGCGGAATCCCGGCACCGTCGCTGCCGGCTGCGCGCAGGTAGGACCCCGCCGCGATGCCAGCGAAGATCGCCATATGCACGACATTGTCCAACGTGATGTCGAGCCAGGCGCCGAATGGAGATTCACTAAACGTCAAGCGCGCCACCTCGCCATCGCAGCAGTCGATGACCGCCGCCAACTGAAACAAGAGCGCCGCGATGAGACCCGCGGCGTAGGTGCCGAAGCCAAACCCTACGGCTGCGAGCAAACCGATCGCCGTCGCCATCATCGTAATGGCATTCGGCGAGAGCCCGAGCAGGAGAAACACCTTCGTGAACAGCCGCGAGACTTTGCGGTTGAAGTAGCGGTCCACGAACCCTTCGAGCTCTCCCTTGAGCGACTGAAAAAGCCGGTGCTCGGCCAGCTTGACATCATTCCTATCCTGCACGTCGCAGTACCACCGGGCTGGGTCTGTCGTTGTCGAAACCACTCGAACCCGCCCCTCGCCGGCAGCTTGCTGTAACCACTTCCGGATCGGCATCGAGCCCGTCATGTCTCCCACACCGCTATGCTGACTCGTCGCACCCATCATCCCGGCCGGCAGCACCACCAGGTCGGCGGCAATTTGACTCGTTTCGTGTCCTGTTTGATTGTGGAAGGCGACCAGCCGCTCTCCATCGAACTGCACGGTGGGATTGCGTCGCCCCACTGGCCGCACGCCTTGCTGACCCTGACGGGCCACCACAACAGCGCGGCCGTCCTGAACGATTTGGCGGAGATGCTCGATCAAGCCGCGCGAGAACACCGCCTCGACCCCGGCGATGAGACAGAACCCGTGCACCTCCGCCGCCAACGCTTCCCACGTGCGATGATCTTCGAGTGGGAATTCCCGGATCGGCATCCAGCGCACGGGAATCGTCACGCGCGACCCTTTGCTCAAGGTGTGCTTCAACGCTTCCGCTTCAGGACCGGCCAGGACCATGAGCTGGCGAATACCGGCGCGTTGCAGGGTCAAGACCGCCCGTTGGAAGAGGCTCACCCCGCCGACATTCGTCAGCGGGCCGATAGTCGTCATGCCGTCGCCGCCGCGCCCCGTGAACAGCCCAACCGACGGCAACAGAATCGCCGTGCTCAAACCCTGCAGATCGGCCTGCTTTTGAATGAGGCTCTCGCTCATCTTTGTCTCGTCTTTCGTCTCTCGTGAAGCGTCTCTCGTCAGACCGGTCAGCGCTTCACGCACGACGCTTCAACAACAACGCACTTACAGTTTCGGCAGAATGTCGCGCTCGGCGCGCGTGACGTCTTCCGGAAAATCGATCTCCGTCCATGGCAGGCCGCCGATCTTTTCATGTCCTACGTTCACCTGACCGAAGAATTCGAGCAGCCCATCCTCATATTCCATATTCCACAGGTCACGATCAACATACCCCTTCAGCGACTGCACCAATGCCGGCGTATCGGCATGCCGGACTTTCAGAAACCCCACACCCTCACCGGCATAATCATATCGCAACGGCAGCTTTTTCGTCAGCGCGATCACGCGCCCGCCCTGCACCACCACCATGCACTCTTCGCCCTGCTGCGCGACCGTATCATCCATCAACAAACAATTCGGCGAGGACGAGTAGACCAAACGGCGAAGGATGTCCCGATGGAACAACACGTCCGCATCCATGATGACGACATCGTCATCCAGCGCCGGCCGCGCGATCCACAAGGACGAGATGCTGCCCCGGTGGAACTGCTCGTTGACGAGATACTCCACCGAGACGCCACAGGCATGTCCGGCCACCGCCGCCCGAATCATCTCCTGCTTGTAGCCGACGATGAGGGTCGCCCGCCGGACCCCGAGGCTCGCCAGCGTCTCCAGATACCGGTGGAGCAGCGAACGCCCCCCGAATTCGATCAGGCACTTGGGTGTGTGTTGCGTGATGGGCCAGAGTCGTTTTCCGACCCCAGCCGCGAGAATGACGGCTTTCATGTCCTGGCCGCAGCGCGTTCGAGGACCTGTTCAAAGGCTTGTAGGAACCCGTGAATCTGTTGTTCGGTCAGCGCCCCCATGTTGGCAACGCGGAAGATTTTCTGACCGAGTTGCCCCTGCCCGGCATAGATCACATAGCCCTTTTCTTTGAGTTGATCGTGCAGCGTCTCATAGCTCAGCCCAGCGGGCAGATAGTAGGAGGTGATCGTGTTGGACTGTAGCTCCGGGGTAAGGACTGCCTTGAGCCCCAGCACATTCATCCGTTGGCGGATCAACGATGCCGTTTTCTTATAGCGCTTCTGGCGATTCGCGACGCCCTCCTCCAAGAGCTCGTTGAGCGCCTCATCGAAGGCATAGTAGACCTGCACGGCCGGGGTGAAGGGAATCGTCCCGTTCCCCTGATCGTCAATATAATGGGTGAGGTGGAGGTAGATCGACCGTTTGGGATAGGTCTTCATCCGCTCGACAAAGCCCTTGCGGACCAACACAAAGGACACGCCGGGGAACCCCTGGATGCACTTACCAGCCGTCCCCGCCACCATATAGACATGCGGCCCGGCAATATCGATCGCCTCGCCGCCCAGCCCGCTGACCGAATCCAGCACGAACACACGGTTCTGGCTATCCACCACTTCGGCGATCTCCTTGACCGGATTGATCAGGCCGGTCGTCGTCTCGTGATGCACCATCCCGACCGCCTGCACCTCCGGATGCTGACGCAACGCGAGCTGGAGCCGTTCCGGGTCCGGCCTGGTTCCCCAGTCCAGCTTGAACTCAGAAGTTCCCAACCGGTGCAGGCCGATCATGGCGGACATCCGCTCGCCATAGATGCCGTTGTTGATCACGAGCATGCGCTTGCCGATCGGCAGCGAGGACATGATGGCGGCCTCCACGGCCGCCGTGCCCGAACCGGTCAAGACCACCGCCACGTAATCGGCCTCCGCACCCGGCACGAAGGCTGTCAGCAGCTTTCGTTGAATCCCGTGCAGAAGTTCCGTGAACTCCGATTCGCGGTGGCAGATATCCGGCCGGTGCAGCGCCTGCCGCACGCGTTCGCTGACGTTCACCGGCCCGGGGTTCAATAGAATCATCTTTCCCCCCCCCCTCACTCTTTCACTCTCTGATGCTGGACAGGCCGCGAAGGCAGGGACTGGACTGTTCCCCACTGCGGCCGTCGAGCGAGCACCTTCCGAGGTGCGGGCTCCGGGAGCATAGGAACAGTCCGGTCCCTGCCTTCCTCACTCTATCGCCTTCATAAAACGTTTCGTAATCTCCGGCGGTTCCAGCATCACACGGCCCACGTCCTCGACCAGCTCATTGACTTTGATGAGCAGCATGCTAGGACCGTCCTTCTTCAGCATGTCTTTGAACTCGTACACCACATCTTCACGCTCGCGCACCCGCTCCACATTGACGTAGCCGGCCGCCTTGGCGACTTGTTCGAGGCGCACCACGTTGGAGATCGTCGGCTGATTGCCCGTGCTGCCATAGACCTCATTATCGAAGACCAGATGGATGAAGTTCTTAGGCCGCATCGCTCCCACGGTCGCCAAGGTCCCCATCCCCATCAGGACGTTCCCGTCGCCGTCGAACACCACGACCTTCTTGTTCGGTTTCGAAAGTGCCACGCCCAACCCGATGGCCGCGGCCACACCCATCGACCCGATCATGTAAAAATGCGTCGGGCGATCGGCGATCTTGTAGACTTCGCGCGAAGAAAAGCCGTTGCAGACGATCACCGGCTGATCGGTCAGGAGTCCGAGCACCGCCTCTATCGCCTGTGCCCGGCTCTGCATGGTCCCTTCTTCGGGTCTCATCGTTCGGGTCTCGTCGTTCGGGTCTCGTCGTTCGCCGGCGAAGTGTCGGGTTGCAAGTTTCTAGTTTCAAGTTGCATGTTTCAAGTTGAACCAAAAACTAAAAACCTGAAACTAGAAACCTGAAACTTTCAACTAGAAACACGCTTCACGCGCCTTCACGGATGCTGCCCCTTCACGACGCCTTTCTGGATCAGCAGCGCGAGCGGAATGCGCTGCTTCATGAATGTCTCACCTGCCCATGTGAGATCGTCGACGACGGTCTTCTCGGACAGCGTCCGATGGGGAATCCGCACCGTATCGAGGAGCTGGGTCATCGTCTGGCCCATCACAAGATGTTCCGGCGCATCGTTCCCTTGGAAGCCCCGCCAGGACACGATCAAGATGCAGGGTTGCCGATAGATCAGGTTCAGCGAGATCAGGGCATTGAGCGACGTCCCGAGCCCGGAGTTCTGCATGAGGACCGCGGGAACCTTGCCGGCCATATACGCGCCGGCCGCCATCGCGACCGCTTCATCTTCCCGCACGGCCGGCGTATAGAGGCGCCGCTCCATCAGCTCCTCGATGATGCCGCCCAAGATGGAGTCCGGCACGCCGGTGAAGAAGTCGACGCCCATATCTTGGAGCGCCTGTACAAATGCATCGCTTTCAATCATGCGCTCACATCCTGCGGGAGATTCCGCGCAACCCGCACGCCGAGAAGCGCCGCATTATAGCCAAGCACCAAGGCATTCACAACACAAGGACGGCGGTTGCCTCGGGCACACGACCATGTTACCGTGACGCGCACGAGGAGAGCCGGACAATGCCATCCTCCCGTGTCTCACCGCACACCGACCTGCGAACCATGACTCTCCCGATCATGGTTCTTTCTGTCCTACTCGCCGCTGCGTCGACGGCGAACGCCGTGACGATGGTCAACGACCCCAAGGGATTCCAGAACATTCCCTGGGGCACGTCGCTCGCGAACCAGCAGAACTTGACCCTCGCGCGGGCGGGGCCGCATATTAACGAATATCAATTGAAGAACGGCCCGTCGCACTTTGCCGAGACGGAGATGGACAGCATGGTATTTTCGACGGTCAACGGACAGTTCGCGCGGGTCACGATTCGGTATCGAGGCGAGCACACCCACGGGCGGATCATGACGTACCTCGAACGCACCTTCGGGGTCCAGGAACGGGCTCCGGGCCAAACCATGCGCGGGTTGAAGCAACAATTTAACTGGCACGGGACGGATACCGAGATCAATCTCACCTACGATGCCTATGGCGAGCGGGGGTTTATTTTCTTCAACAGCCGGACCCTTGCACCGCGATTCAACGACTTTATGGCAGACTCAGCGGACTGACATGCGCCGAACGCTCTCACGACCTCTGCTGCTCCTCCTGCTCGCGAGTGCGGCAATAGGTGTGTGCTCGCTGCCTGCGCCCTTGGTCCTCGCCGTTCCCATGGTGAACGATCCAAAAGGATTCGAGGGCATTCCCTGGGGCGCGGCCTTTTCCGAAACAGCCGACTTCGCTCTGGTGGAAGAGGGCCCGCGCGTGAAAGGCTACGAACTCCAGCAAGGCCCGCCCTCGCTCGGTCCTGCGAGGGTGGACTCCATGCGGTTTCTGACCGTCAACGGACAGTTCGCCAGAGTCACGATTCGCTATCATGGGAAAGAGACGCACCGGCAAATCGTCGCCTACTTCCAATCCAAGTACGGACCGCTCGATCGCACGCCGGGGCCGATGGCAGGGGGAGCCACGGAGCAGCTCAACTGGCACGGGGAGGAAAGCGAAATCAACGTGGCCTACGAAGCCCGCACGGATCGAGGGGTGATCTTCTTTGAAAGCAGCACCCTGGCCTCGAAATTTTCCGACGGCATGACTCCGGACCTCGATCTCGGCGGCGCGACCTACTAAGGTCCGCTCGCTCCACCGGAAAACTTTTCGTTGACAAGTGCCGTCCTCTTTCGCATCATGCGCACCTATGCATGCCGCCACCACATTGCGAGAAATGCTCCGCCGACCCGGTCTCATCAAAGCCGTGGGGGCACACGATGCCCTGAGCGCGAAATTGATCGAGCGCGCCGGCTTCGACGCCATCTGGGCCAGCGGCTTTGCGATTTCCGCTTCGCTCAAGTGCATCCCCGACGCCAGCTTCATCGACTCCAGCGAACAGTTGGGCGTCGAGCGCCGGATGGCTGAAGCCATTACGATCCCGATCATCGCCGATTGCGACACCGGCTACGGCAACGCGTTGAACGTCATGCGCACGGTCAATGACCGGGAACGTGCCGGCGTGGCCGCCATCTGCATCGAGGACAACGTCTACCCCAAACGCTGTAGCTTCTACGCCGGCGTCCGCCGTGAGCTGATCCCGGTTGAGGAACACTGCGGAAAGATCAAAGCCGCCAAGGCGGCGCAGACGGTTCCGGACTTCATGGTGATCGCGAGAACGGAAGCGTTGATCGCCGGCTGGGGTCAGGAGGAAGCGCTGACCCGCGCGGAGGCCTACGCGGAGGCCGGCGCGGATGCGGTGCTCATCCATTCCAAGTCCCCGACGTTCGACGAATTGAAAACCGTGGCGAAAGCCTGGTCCGGCCGCGTCCCCTTGGTCGTCGTCCCGACAATCTTCGACGGAGTCACGGCGGCGGAATTGGAGGACGCCGGCTTCAAAATCGTGATCTACGCCAATCAGATGGTACGCGCCAGTATCCGGGCCATGCGCGACGCCCTGGCCGTCATCAAGAAGGACACGCGGCCCGGCTCGGTGAACGATCAGATCGTCAAGCTCAAGGAGGTTTACGAGGTCGTCGGCGTGCCGCAGATGGAGGAAGATGAGAAACGCTTCCTGCCGGTGGGGAGCGAGAAGATCACGGCGATCATCGCGGCGGCGGGATTCGAGAAGCAATTGTTGCCGCTGATCGAAGACAAACCGAAGTGCCTACTGGACATCAAGGGCAAGACGATTCTCGAACGGCAAGTCGCCGCGCTCAACGAATGCAGCATCAAGGAGATCGCCCTCGTCCGCGGCTATAAGAAGGACGTGATCACGCTGCCCAACATCCGCTACTACGACAACGACCGCTACGAAGACACCGGCGAGCTCCACTCGCTCTTCTGTGCCGAGAACGAGATGAAGAGCCGGACGATCGTGCTGTACGGCGACATCATCTTCGACATGGCCGTGCTCGAAAAACTGCTCAAGAGTCCGGCGGATATTTCCCTGGTCGTCGATGTGGCCTGGTACGACCAGCAGCACCGGCGTGGACGTACCAACGCCATCAACCCCGACCTCGTGACGTTGCAAGAGCCGCCGGGGAAAAGCTATCTCTCGCGCTTCGTCCTGCCGGAGCAGGACAATCGTATCCTCAAGATCGGCCAGCACCTGCCCCACGACCAGGCGCATGGCGAGTTCATCGGCATGGCCATGTTCTCCGAGAAGGGGATCAAGGCCTTCCGCGACTGCTACCGCGCCTCGCTGGAGACATACACATCGCAGGGCTTTCACGAAGCCGGCAGCTTCATCAAGGCCTCCTTCACCGATGCGGTCCAAGAGCTGATCGACTGCGGCCACACCGTGAATTGCGTCCCGATCTTCAAAGGCTGGATGGAAGTGGACTCCTTCGAGGAGTACCAGAAAGCCTGGGCGAAGATCCGGCAGTAGGACTCCTCGATGGTTGCAGATGCCCCCCATTTCGTCTCCTCTATCCCCTTTGGAGTCCTGGCGGCCTAACGGAATGCCGATAAGCTGTAGGCGCCGCAAGCGACCGTCAGCTTCATCGGCTGGTTAGGCGCCTTTTCTGATTCTGCTGCGAGTCAGCCGAAGAGTTCCACTTGGCGTTCCGCAGCGGACCTCAACTCCGGCCAGCGCTCAACAAACGACGCCGCCGAAATGCGGCCCAGTTCGCTCGGCTCAATCTTGTTGAGCCCACCGCCGTAGACTCGTCCCTCGCCGCGCAGCTCGTGGCCGGTGACAGATCGCAACAGCTCGTGGATCGCTGCGCCACACTCTGGTCGCAGGCGTAGTTTGGCGGCGAGGCTACCCTGTGGATACAACATGAGGTAGAGGTTCGTTCCGATGGCGGCTGAGCGGTTCCAGATGAAGCGAAACGGTTGCTTGTCCTCGGCGCCCCGACCCATGTATGTGCAAAGGAAGGGCGCAGGCAACCGTTGCTCTTGCTTGTACCACGGCGCGCGCTTGCCGACGAGATAACCGTCTTTGATCCCCAGCGCCTCGGCAGTTTGCAGGTAGGACCAAAGGGCCGGGTACTCGGCCTCAACCACATGCTCAGGCAGCTCGCAGTCGATGACACAGAGCTGTAGGTCGATCAGCGGGTAGCCATCCTCGTCTGTATCGATGATCGTTTCCTTAAGATGGCGCGGGCTAGGGAGGATGGGGCGCAGGAATTTCTTCGGTAGGCCGCGTCGGATCGCGTCAGGGCGTTCAAGGACAAAGAACTTGTTGCTGCCGGTGGCGATGCCGCGCTGGATTCGGAACAAGTCTCCGAGCGTTGGCCCTTCGCCGTTCGTGGAGGTGCGACGGTCATTCCTGGCGTGCTCGGGGTACACGGTCCACTTGCGTGAGTCGCGCAGTCGGTCGAGCGTGACGGCTTCGCGGGCGTGCGGCTGAGCCATCGTGCCCCCGAAGGTAAACTCCACAGTATGTCCGCGTGGCGGAGGCGCCTTGTGGAACACCACGACGACGGATGAGACCAAGGCGTCGCCGAACTGAACATCTTCGGCGTCGAAACGATGAACGCGGATGAGCTTCACGCGATCCGTGAGGAAGCGTTTGAGCGCTGCTCCGTAGTTCACGTCCATAAACTCCGACGGGATGAGCCATGCCGCGAAGCCGCTCTCCTCCATCCACGCCGTGGCGAGGAGGAGGAAATAGACGTACAGGCCCGCGAGGCCGTTGACCCCGACGCCCGTCATCCGGTGTGCAAGGGCTTGCAAACGTTCCTTGTCCCTGCGTTCCAAGTGATGATGCCTGACATAAGGCGGGTTGGCGAGGATCAGGCTAGGGGCGACCGGACGGCTGCTGCTTGCAACGATACGGGTAAAGTCGCCCCGCACCACATCAAGACCCGCCTTCGCCCACAGGTCGTGGGCGGCCTCGCAGAAGTCAGGATCGAGCTCGACGCCAACAGCGCTCTCAATCCGCTCCGGGCCGAAGACGGCGAGCGCGGCGCTGTAGAAGCTGCCGGTGCCGATAGCGGGATCGGCGAAACGGACGACCCGAAGACGGCGGCCCGCAATCGACTGGACATAGCGGGCGATCTCGACGGCGAGGGCGTTGGGAGTCGCGAATTGACCGAGGCGGTTCCTTTCGGCGGACGACTTTCTTGCGTCGAGCCCCGCCTGAATAACCTGTCGTCGGGCTTCAATCGTGTTTTCGTGTCGCGTACTCAATTGGTGCTATAGCCCTAGTTTATCGAGGTCGTTGATCCGGTGCTCCCACACCCAGTCGAGCCCCTCGGCAGCTTCGTAGCCCAGGTAGTCGCTGCCAAAGTATCCGCAGAGAAACAGCATGAACGCCACGGTCGCGCCGTAAGTCGCCTGCAACTGATGAATCTTGGTCGCCTCCTCCTTGCGGCGCTTGTTTGTGTTCGTGAAATCGCCTGCCGACTTGGCCTCGATCAGGATTGGCAGTCGGTCCTTACGGAGTCTCTTGGGTTGAATCACGACATCGACCGGGATATTGACTTTGAGAGCCTTTCCGACGGCCAGGTTCATGCGGAAGGTATACGTGCCCGGCTCCATCTCCGTGAGCGACCTGCCAGGTGGGTGGGCTTGCTTCCGATAGCCCCGCCTGTCGAGGTAATCGCCGATCAGGGCGAGCTGTCGTTGCTCCTGCGCGTTGCGAACGATCGGGTTCGCCACTGCGCTGCACAGCCGATCGGCAACGATCGTGGATGCTCGTTCACGTTCCTGGTCGTTGGGGTTCCGACTCCCGGCGAGCCACGGAAAGATGTCGCGGTCCAACAATTTCGCCAAGATGCGGCACAGGGCTTTCAACTCAGTGTCGAAATCGGCAGCCGGCTTTCGTGCGGGGAGTTTTCCCTCTTCCATCCGGCTGACGAGATTCTTGTTCGCGTTGGCAAGTCCGATCAAACGGTCTACCGCCAAGGGCGGAGCCGTGCACATGCGGAGCGTTGGCAACGCTCCGGGGTTACTTCGCAGGGTCGCCGCATCGAGGTTTCGGAGGTCGTTTGTGGCAAGGAGTGCTGCCTTGACGTGCTCCGTCGTCTTGATTCGCGTCGACCGAAACGCCTCGGGAGCGAACTTCATGAACCACATGTTGAACTGGTCAACCGAGGCGGCAATATCGGCCTTCCAGAGATGCGGTTTGTCCGCGTTGATCCGTCTCGGCTTCATGAGACCTTTGTCCTCATCGCTGCAGCGGTCCTGAATGTTGCGGTCATTGTCCTTGGGCGCCTAAGTGAGGTACAAATAGGGGAGCTTGCTGCTGGCCGCTTATTCCTGAGAGTCTCCTGATCCCTATCGAGCCAAAGTCGTAGACACTATCGTCAGTTACGGAAACCGTGTCAAGCACCACTTGCGGGAAAACACTGCCGTTCCAGCGGCCTATTCCCCTACTAGCCCGCAGCCTATTTCTGCCCAGCCGAGCCGCAAGAGTCGAGTAACCCCAGCCGGTCCGCTGGGCTGTAGACACCGTGTCCATCCCGATTCAAGACGTGTGTAGAGATCATGAAGGATGGCTTGTTCGTCGCAACTTTCTTATGGTAGCTTTACATGTACATTGGTAAGTAACTACTCACTCACCAATCCATGAAGGCCAAGAAACCCAACGGCAATCGAGCGTCGGCGCGGGAACGACAGGCGAGCCTGATCACGGCTGCCGCCTCGCTCTTCGCGGCGAATGGATTCAAGGGCACCACGACGAAGGAAATCGCCAAGGCGGCCGGCGTCAGCGAGGCCCTGGTCTTCAAATATTTCCCGACGAAGCGGGCGCTCTACGCCGCGATCTTGGCGGAGAAGGCCCAATACTCCGAGTTGCGTGAAGCGGTCGAAGAGGCAGCCAAGAAACAAGACGACGAGCGGCTGTTCACCCTGCTCGCCGGCTACCGCATTCGCAAGGGCGCCGACCCTACCCTGCTCCGCCTGCTGTTGTTCAGCGCGCTGGAAGGTCACGAGATGTCCGACATGTTTTTCCGACAACAGTACCGCGTGTTTTACGATCTGTTGGCCGGCTACATCGGCCGGCGCATCGAGGACGGCGCGTTCCGTGCGGTGGACCCCTTGCTGGCGGCCAGGGCCTTCTTCGGCGTCATTGTCCATCACCGGCTCCTGCACGACATCTTTGGCCTGCCGATGCATCGAGGCCACGAAGACACCGTCGCAGAGTACGTGAACGTGTTTCTCGGCGGCCTGAAGGCGACTTCATCGCCGCGAACGAAGCGCCATGGGGCAGTCCGATGAGCAGCGTGACCCGCCATCCCATTGTCGTGCTCGGCGTGATCATTTTCTTTGCCGTGGTCGCGCTTGTGGTGTTTCGCCTGTCGAGCAACGGGGCCAAGAACGATGGGCGCAAAGGGCGGATCATCACCGTCGGCACCATGACGCCGCTCCGCCAAGATTTAGATGTCCGGCTGACCTACACTGCCGACATCAGTCCGAACCAACAGGTCAACCTGTTTTCCCGCGTCGACGGCTATATCTCCAAGCTCCACGTGGACAAGGGCGACTGGGCGGCGGCCAACCAACTGCTCGTCGAGATCGACCATACCGACTACATCCATGCAGTCAACCAGGCGAAGGCCAACCTGGCCGCGGCGCGCGCGAAGGTCGCCCAGCAAGATGCGAACGTCCGGAACGCCAAACTGACGCTGGATCGCATGCAGGCGCTGATTAAGGACCAGTTCGTCTCGCAGCAGGACCTGGACAACGCCTTGGTGAACTACGATTCCGCCGCGGCACAACTGGACTCGCTCCGCGCGCAGGTGAAACAGATGGAAGTCGCGCTGGCGCAGGCGGAAACCAATCTCACCTACTCTTACATCCGTGCACCGTTCGCCGGCTATATCGCCGAACGCAACCTCGACCCCGGCGCATACGTGAGCGGCGCGACGGCCAGCACCTCCACCATGTCGCGCGGCATCCTCAGCCTCCAGGACATCGAGACGGTCCGCACGCTGATCGAAGTGGTCGAGAAGGACGTGCCGCTGGTGAAGATCGGGCAGAAGGCCGAGGTGCGGGCCGAGGCCTATCCGGACCGCGTGTTCATAGGAACCGTCACGCGGGTGGTGCAGGCCCTGGATCGCGCGACACGGACGATGAAGGTCGAGATCGATCTGCCGAACCTGAACCACACGCTGAAGGGGGGCATGTTTGCAAGAGTGGAAGTGCTGGTGGACAAACATCCCAATGCCATCCAGATTCCACTCGATGCCCTGAGCCGGCTGGAAGACCTGCAATACGTGTACATCGTGCGTGACGGCAAGGCGCATCAAGTCCCCGTGAGCGTGGGCAGCCGCGTCGAGAATCGGATCGAAGTCACGAAAGGACTCAACGGGGACGAGCAGGTCATCGTGTCCGGTAAGGATCTCGTCCACGAAGGCACGCCCGTCCAGACGCAACCACTCAACCCCACGTGACGTGTGACGCGTGACGAGTATCACAAAGTGGACGGCATCCTAACTCAGCACTCAGCACTCAGCACTCAGCACTTGTCAGACCTATGTGGCTGACGCTCCTTGCTCTGCGGAATCGGATCGGTATTCTCATGCTCTCCCTGGCCATGGTGGTCCTGGGAGTGACGTCCGTACAACGCCTCCCCGTCGATCTATTCCCCCAGATTCAAGTCCCCGTCGCCTTCGTCGGCGTCATCTATAAAGGCGCCCCGCCCCTCGACATCGAACAGAGCGTCGTCTATCCGATCGAGAAGGCCGTCAGTTCGGCGTCGAACGTGGAACACGTCGAGTCCTTCGCGAAACAGGGCATCGGCGCGGTGCAGATCTGGTTCAACTGGGGCGCGGACATCAACGTCGGCCAGATGGAGGTGATGCAGCGCATCACCCAGATTCTGAACAGCCTGCCGCCGGGTATCCTGCAACCCTTCATCGTCAAGTTCGACGTCTCCAACATTCCTGTCGCCTTTGTGACCGTGTCGGGCGGCGACCTGGACGAGCGGGCGCTGTACGACCTCGCGTTCAATACCATTGCCCCGCAGATCGAACAGATCGCCAACGTCGCCGCGGCCACAGTCGAGGGCGGCAAGATTCGCCAGATCAACATCAATCTCGATCCAGCCCTGCTCCAGGCCCGTGGGCTCTCGATCCTAGATGTGGTCAAATCGGTCAAAGCCTCGAATCTGATTCTCCCTTCCGGCGACATCAAGGCCGGGAATTTGGACTACAACGTCTTCACCAACAACCAGTTCAAAACGGTGGAGCCGATCGCCGACGTCATCGTGAAACTGAACCAACTGGGCAATCCGGTTCGTGTCCGCGACCTCGGCACCGTGACCGACTCCTCCGACATTCAGACCAACATCGTGCGCACCGACGGCAAGCGCTCGGTCTACCTGCGCGTGAACAAGCAGCCGATTGCCAATACGGTGGAGGTGGTGGACGCGTTGAAGAAGGCCATGCCGAAGATGATCGGGATTCCTCCCGGAGTCCAGTTGGGCATTTCCTTCGATCAGTCGCTCTACATCCGTCAATCGATCCAGAACCTGGTCGAGCAAGCGCTCCATGGATCGCTGCTGGCCGCGGCCGTCATTCTGATCTTCCTGCGCAATCTCACCAGCACCCTCATCATCTCGGTGGCCATTCCCCTGTCCATCATGGTGACGTTCATCGTCCTCTATTTCACCGGCCAGACCCTGAACGTGTTTACGCTCGGTGGGCTTGCGCTCGGCATCGGTCGCCTGGTGGACGACTCGATCGTCGAACTGGAAAACATTCAGCGCCACCTCAACAAAGAGACCAACCGCTGGGAAGCCATTCTCAACGCCGCGCGTGAAGTGGCGATGCCGATCTTCGCGTCGACTGTCACGACCGTCGTGGTCTTTCTGCCCATGTTCTTCGTCGTGGGTATCGCCCGGCTGCTGTTGATCCCCCTCACCATTACCATCGCCATCGCGCTGTTCACCTCGTTCTTCGTGTCGCGCACCGTGACCCCCGCGCTCTGCTATAAGTTCCTGAAGCCGGAACGGGACGCGCACCGTTCGATGCCCGACTGGTTCGTGCGCCTCATGGACTGGAGCCGGGCGCGATACGAAACGCTGGATCGGAGCTATGAGCACAGCCTGCAATGGGCCTTGGCGCACCGTCGCCTGCTGATCGGCGGAATTCTGATCATCTTCCTGGGCTCTCTGGCTCTGCTCCCCTTGATCGGCACAGAATTCCTCCCCGTCTCGGACGAAAGCCAATTCCGCATCGTGCTCCGCGCACCGGTCGGCCAGCGTGTCGAGAAAACGGAACAACAAGTGATGGAGGTGGAACGGATGCTACGCGAGCATATTCCTCCACACGAGCTCGCAACGATTGTCTCGAGCACCGGCGTCCTCGCCCAGGGCCGCTCCTCGCTCTTCAACCCCAACACCGGCCCTCACACGTCGTCTATCCAGGTCTATCTCCAGTCGCCGGACAAGCGGACCCGCAACCAGATTCAAATCATGAACGACGTGCGTCCCAAGGTGCTCAAGCTCTTTCCGGGCGTGGCGATGTTCTTCGATCCAGGCGGGTTGGTCAAACGAGTGACGAGCTTCGGCTCGCAGAAAGCGGTGGATGTCGAAATCTATGGGTACGATTTCGAAAAGGCCCGCGGCGTCATCCGCCAGGTCGAAGCCGTCATGCAGCAGACGCAGGGGCTGGCCGACATCGAAGTGAGCCGGGAAGAGAACTATCCCGAGGTCAACGTGGTGGTAGATCGGGAGAAAGCCGCGTTGCTGGGTGTCAGCGAGACCGATGTCGCCAACGCCGTGCTGTTTTCGCTTAACGGGAACGGCCAGACCGACCCGATTATCTTCACCGATCCGCAAAATGGAAACGAGTACTACATCAGCGCCTGGCTGGCGGAGGAGCACCGCAAGGACCTGAGCGACATCGAGAACATCCTGCTCACCACCACAACCGGCGAACCGGTCCTCTTGAAGAACGTCGCGTCGCTCAAACTCAACGCAGGGCCGGTCAAGATCGACCGTAAATACTTCCAACGTATCATCCACATCACGGCGAATCCGGTCAACCGCGATCTCGGCTCCATCGCCGACGATCTGGAGACGGCCTTTGCTGATTTACAGCTCCCGACCGGCTTCAGTGTCCGGCTCGCCGGCCAGATCCTGCAACAACGCGAAACCTTCGAGGGACTGCTCTTCGCCAGCATCCTGGCGCTGGTGCTCGTCTACATGGTGATGGCGGCGCAGTTCAAATCGCTGATCGATCCCTTCATCATCATGTTCTCGGTTCCGATGGGCTTCCCAGGCGTGATCGTCATCCTGTTTCTGACCGGCACCACCCTCTCGACCACGTCGCTCATGGGTATCATCATGATGCTCGGCATCGTCGTGTCGAACGGGGTCCTGCTGGTGGACTACACCAACGTGCTGCGACGCCGGGGAATCGCGCTGCGCGAAGCCGTCGTCGTTGCGGCGCGGACCAGGCTCCGCCCGATCTTGATGACGTCTCTCGCAACGGTATTGGGATTGCTGCCGATGGCGATCGGGCTCGGCACCGGTGGTGAAACGAACGCGCCCCTCGCGCGGGCGGTCGTCGGCGGTCTCAGCGTGTCCACCATCTTGACGTTGTTCCTGGTGCCGACCGTGTACTTGATTCTGGAGGAGCGGTTCCCGAGGAGGTTCGACCCGCATCTTCAGGAACATCAGATGACGGCCTGACGCGGGGATGGTTCGAACAGGAAGACGGGTTACAGAGAGCGGAGCACCGGAAAGAGCGACTGCAATTGCATCGCCAGCCCGATATCACCGCTGATGCGTAATCGCCCGGACATGGCGACCGATGCCCCTGGGAGATGCCCTGTCAGCACCCCGAGACAATCTTCCCCCGACATCGCCAGGGTCACGTGCGGTTCGGAATGCGTCCCCTGCTGGACCCGGCACACCCCATCCCGAATCTGCACGTAGTACTGCCCTCCCTGAGGCCCGCTCAGATCGAATTGATAGATCACCGAGAGGTCTTCCGCCGCGTCCGCATCCAACTTGCTCGGAAGCAGGTCGAAGAACTCCTTCACCGTCTTGGGTGGCATGGAACCTCAGGGGGCTGAAGCGAAGAGCGGACGGATCAGTAGCGCAGCAACGCGGATTGGCTGCTCCGCTCGGCGCCGAAGAACCGCTTCGAGAATAATTCGACGACCGCCGGATCGTACCCCTTGCAACTGAAGATATCGATGTAGGCGCTGTTGGTCTCGTTGGCAAAGTGCCCGCTGATCAACGACGTCGAAATCAGCTGGACCATGCTGTAACCCGCCACACGCCCTTCACCGAAATTCACGATCTGGCACTCGCCGTAGCGTGTCATGCCGATCAAGTCGCAGAGCTGGATCACGTAGGCTTCAATCTGCTTGGGGTCACGGATGCTGTCGGGACGACAATCGTGAAGATCGAGCGAGGTCAGAAGGCCCCAAGCTTTCCCTGCTCCAACCGCATCGGGATGCACGGCGGGATGGGAAGACCTGGGTTGTTGCGACGAGATATCGTCGGTGGACGCCGTGCCGCTGGAGTGTTGCATAACGCGTGGTGACCTTTCTGTGAGTGGTGGATGGTGAGTAAACGCATCATTCGCAATATAATGCACAGCCGCCGCGATGTCTAGACTTTGGCCAAACTTTCGTTGACAAATCTTCAGACCGTTAGCGAGAATGCCGGCCATGTCGGACGCACCATCACCCGGCCCCCCGCCACAGACTCCTCAGACGAACGATCTCCCCGACCGGCTCTGCACCTGGTGCATGGTGCCGATGACAAAGCGGCTCGTCGGCGGCGGCCGGTTCATCCACTACACCTGCCCACAGTGCATCTTCCAGCACACAACGAAGCGGACGGTCAAACAGGGAGAGGACACAGTTCAGTAGGCCTTCATGCCGGCCGGATCGTCGTACCATTTCTCGCGATGGATGGGGCAGAGGCCCTTCGCATTCAGGATGGCGATCACGTCCTTGATCATGGCGCCGTTCCCGCACACATAGACGGCCAGATTGCTCACGGTTGCGATTCGATCTTGGACCACCTGCGTCACCCGCCCGCTGACTCCATGCCATCCGGCATCGGGACGCGACAGCGTCGTCACGAAGGTAAAATGCGGGTGGCGCGCGGCCAGAGCAGCGAACTCGTCCTGGTAATAGAGATCGCACCGGCTTCGGAGTCCCCAAAAGAGCGTGACCGGCCGCCCGGCATCCCGTTCGAGCTGGCTGAGCACCATCGAACGAATCGGGGCGATGCCTGTTCCGGTCGCAATGAACAGCAGATCCTTCGTGCCGTCGTCCCGCAGCCGGAACGAGCCGGCCGGCCCCTTGAACCGGACCTTGTCCCCCTCGCCTAAGCCAAAGAGATAGCTCGATCCCGGGCCGTGCTTCACCAGGTTCAAGACCAGGGAGATGCGGTCCCGCCGGCTCGGCGGCGTCGCGATGGAGTAGGGCCGGGTGACCGGCTTCAGCATCCCATCCTGGAGAATTTCAAACGACACGAACTGCCCCGCCTGGAACGTCATCTCGGGCGGATCGATCAGGCGCAATTCGATTTCCCGTACGTCGTGCGTGAGCGCGACGATGTGTGAGACTTGCGCGGTGAAGAGCTGCATGATGCGCGACGACCCTCGAACGTGATTGCCACCGACTGCTGAGCAAGAAGATACCAGGAGGCAGGCGCATCCACCAGGCTTCAAGAGTATTTTTTTGAAGGGGTTTAAGGTTGGCCACCCGATAGGGTCTTCTCCGTTCCATCCAGCATGTGACGCACGTTGTGCAGAAGGGTATCAGCATCGAAGGGCTTCTGGATAAAGGCGTGGTGTGCCTGCGTCGTGCTGGACCGGACCACGGTGTCGTCGGCATACCCCGACACGTACAACACCTTCATAGCTGGCCGCAATGGCGCCACCTGGTGGGCTAAGTCTTGCCCACTCATGTGAGGCATGACGATGTCGGTCATCAGCAGGTGGATCGGACCCGGATATTCATGGCACATTCGCAGGGCCTCCCTGCCGTCTCCGGCTGCCAGGACCCGATACCCGCTCGCCTGCAGGATTCCGCACTCCAAGGCCCGGACCTGTTCCTCATCCTCGACGACTAAGACCGTCTCCGAGCCTCGTGGCGATGGACGAGTGGTCGAATAGGGAGGCACCTCTTTCACCTGCCTATCGACACGCGGGAAATAGACCTTGAACATGGTGCCCTGCCCGGGTTCGCTGGAAACGGCCATATGGCCGCCGCTTTGTTTCACGATCCCATAGACAATGGAAAGCCCCAGCCCGGTTCCCTTTCCAGGTTCCTTCGTGGTGAAGAACGGCTCGAACATGTGAGCCTGAGTGTTCTCATCCATCCCGCAGCCGGTATCGCTCACCGCGAGCATGACATAGGGACCGGGAAGCACATCCGCGAACCGACCGACGTCACTTCCGTCGAGCTCGACAGTGGCTGTCTCGATGACGAGTGTCCCTCCCTGGGGCATGGCATCGCGGGCATTGACGGCCAAATTCATGAGGACTTGCTCCAGTTGCCCTTGGTCGGCTTTGATCGGTCCCGGTACCGGCTCCAGTACGGTGACGAGATGGACGTTCTCCCCGATCAGCCGCCGCAACATCTTCTCGACGTTCGCCACGAGCGTGTTCAGGTCCAACACCCTTGGCTCACGTACTTGATTGCGGCTGAACGCCAGCAATTGGCTGGTGAGGCCAGCGGCCCGGTTCCCGGCTGTTTTGATTTCCTCCATGTCATTCCGTATGGGATCGGTCGGCGCCAGACGATTGAGGATGAGTTCGCTGTACCCACGGATCACGGTCAGAAGATTGTTGAAGTCATGAGCGATACCCCCGGCGAGCCTCCCCATGGCTTCCATCTTCTGGGCCTGTCGCAACTGCGCCTCTCTCTGGCGCAACGATTCGACGGCTCTTGTCTGCTCGATTGCTGCAGCGGCGATCGCACCGATCACGACCAGGATATCCAGATCGTCGCAACCGACCTGCCCCTCGACTGTATTGAGTACCTCGAGGACACCGATGGGCTCGCCTCCGTGACGCTTCAGCGGCACGACGATCATATCGCGCGATCGGTACCCGGTGATGGTATCGGTCTGCGCAAAATGGCGGGAGTCCTCCTGGACATCGACGACGACCTCCGGTTGGCCGGAGGTAAACACAGCGCCGGCAATGCCCCGATCCCAAGGAATTCCCGTGCCATGGAGGAGATCGGCCTTCTCGCCGATCACATAGCGGAAGACCAGTTGCTTGGTGTCATCATCGGCGAGCAGGACCGACCCGGCATCCCCGCCGATCACATCCAGTGCCGTGCGGAGTGTCCGGCGAATCATGTCGTCGACATGCGTATATTGAAAGAGGGCCTCGCTGATCCGACGGACGGCTTCCAATGGAGACGGCATGTACTTCCTGGAAGTGTGGGGCTGCAATTCCTTTATACCCCAATACCGACGAGGTCCAAGCAAAAAGGGAATACCGCCAAGGCTGAGGGCCGATCTCCGCTCGAATGTTCTCGATTCGCCAAAAGATAGTCTGGCTCAATAGGCAATGGTCTTCAGCGCCGGGGCCTCGCTTCGTTCCTCTACTCGAAAGCTCACCCGTCCGAGGACGCGGCCGTCCTCCGTTTGCACGTCCACCCTCCACTCACCGGCGTCGAGACCTTGCTTGACGGTGTAGGCTCGGTAGCCCCCTTCACGCCCGCCTGAAATCTTGATGGGAAGGCGATCGGCCGATCGGAACGGCTTCTTGCTGTGGGGCCGGTACTGCCAGTTGTGATAAATCGTGGTGTTCAGATCGACCGGCGCAAAGACCGCCGTGAAACAAAATACTTGTTGTTCGGCGGGGAACCGGTTGTCCGATCGCTTCCAGACTTGGTACCAAGCCCCTTTCGCAAAAGAGAGTGTGTACGTGTCGTTCTCTTTAGCGATCTTGTGGTAAATGCCGCCGAATTGCAGTGAGAGGGGGACCGGCGGAATCCAGTTCAGAAAGTAAAACCCGACGAGTGCGCCGATCACTGCCAGAGGCGGCGCAGTCGTCATGGCCAAGTCCTTCCGAGAGAACGCGGCATTCTCCCGATAGATCAGATCAACCACCCGCAATGTCACCAGCCCGCTCAGCACAGCTCCGGTCAAGAATACGAGCGTGTTCATCCGTCCGGTGACAACCGGTAGGAAGAAGGTAAAGAAGGCGAAGCACACCAGCGCGTAAAGGCTCACGAGCAGACGGATGTTGGTCAACCGGCTCTTGAGAAACTCGTTGGCGACGAGAAATGCGACCAGGAGGCCGAAGAAGACGGCCGTGGTCGTGAACGAGGCGCTTCGCGAGTAGAACACGGTGTAGGCGCTGAAGAGGCCTCCGAGCAGGAATTGAATCGCCATCGGAGAGTAGGGCCTGGCGCGCAGAACCAGCGAGACGATACCGGGCGGTAACTCCGCCGGCTCTGCGACAGGGACTCCTCCAGTACCCACTCGCCCCACGAGCACGATCAGAAATCCCAGCAGCGTCAGGTATAGGAGCAGAATGAGGTTATCTTGCAGCCGGTCGATGCGGGTGAGCGTCACCGTGTCGTAGGTGACACCGGCGAAGAAGAACACGACCGGCATGAACGGCTTAGTGAACGCAGCGTGGATGTTGGCAGGCGAGACCATCTCACAAACTGCTGTGCCGGCGTCTCCCACCGCCGTTCGCGCACGGCCTCTCCATTCCCGGTTGCGAACGATTGTCGCGACGCAGGGTTAGTGCACAGCCCGCAACGAACGATCCTCGATCTTCGTGTCTGAGATGAAGCGGTCGATGCTGTCTTTGATGGTCGCAGCCAGCAACGCCTGTACATCGTCCGGCTCGAACCAGAACACGGTATCGGACTGGGCGCTTTCCACTGTTCGCGTCACGACCGTACGATCCGCTGCGTTCCGCACACGCAGGAGCAGTTTGCTCTCCGTGGTGATTTTCGTGCTGAAGAAACGGCCCTTGGCATTGGCGGAACACTCTAACACCTGTCCGCCGATCACAATGTCCGCATCGTTCGTCGCGGCTGCGCCTGCGGGCGCCGGCGTCACGTTCCACGCCCGATCTTGCCAGCCACGCTGCTTGAGCGTCTCCGCCAACGCCTGGACGATTACCTCGCTGGGCGTCCCACCCGCCACCTCGAAATTGCTGACCCCGCCCCACAGATGCGTCCTCTGTCCGACCCGGGCTTTCTCCGGCCGGCGGTCCTCGAACGGCTCGATGATGATCTTCACCGATTCGGCCCGCACAAGTTGGGCCATCACCGGTTTCGGACGGACATCCAGATAGACCTGCTCGCCCGTTCCCGCGCACCCACTATTCGCCGCGAGCCCCACCACCCCCACGATCCCCACCAGGACTTCCGACCACGTCTGTCTCACAGGTACCTCCTTCTCCGACAAGGTTGAACGCCGCATCCGGCTCCGCAGTCTACCCAACTCGCTGAGGGATGACAAATTCGATGGGGATATGGCGAGCCATGGCATGAACTCAATCACCATTCACTGCCCTCAACTTAGCCTGCCAGCCGCGCGAGCCCCACCAAGATGAGGGCTCCAAGGACGTACGGGATCACACAGGAATAGAGCACCGTCCGGAGCGCGGCCTCCCGCGTGGCAGACCGGGCGAGCTGCTCCTTATAGATGAACTCGTAGACCAGCACCAACAGCGTAATGGTCAGCACGAAGGTCCGGCTCGTCTGCGGCCAGGTATAGCGCCCGCTCAACAGAAAATTGGCCGTAAAGAATCCGCTGGAGCAGAGGATCGCAGGCACCAAGACCAGCCGGAGGGCGTCCGAAAAGAATCGGTGCCAGCTTGGGCGAGCCGACGGCTGCCGGACTTGTTCTGAGGGATTCACGACCCGACCGCGACCGGTGTGTCGTCTGTGGCAGCAGTGGAAGAAACAGGTTGTCCTTCGTGTGCTGCCCGGCAGGCCTTGCACACGCGCGGCCGTATCTTGAGGAACGTCACTTTCCCGCTTGCGAGACAACTGTAATGCACAAACTCATCGCAAATGGTACAGCGGGACCAACCGCCGCTGAAGAACGTCTTATTGCGGTAGAGCCCTTGCTTGCAGACCGGACAGTGCCGGGGCTGGATGCCCAACAGCATCGGTTCCCAATCGCCGGCGGCGTTCCGAATACTCATGCGGCGCAGTATAGCGAACGGAGACGGCACGAGGCAAGGGGCGAGAAACCGTAAAACGTAAGGCCCCTTACGCCTTACGTTTTACGGCCCATTGTTTGACAGCCCCTAGGCCTTTTGTTACTCTCCGCGCCGATTCAGTGCCTGTCGAGACGAACTCCTTTTTCACTCCCATGAACATCAAGGACTACCTCGAACAGAAACGGGTTGCGGTCGATCGATTTTTGGACCAGGTGAGTCCAGCAGCCACGACTCCTCCCACGACCCTCCATGAGAGTATGCGCTATAGCCTCATGGCTGGTGGAAAACGCGTGCGCCCGATTCTGACGATCGCTGCGGCGGAGGCCATAGGGACCACGCCTCCGGGTTTAATGGCGGTAGCCTGCTCGCTGGAATTCATTCACACCTACTCGTTGATTCATGACGACCTGCCTTCGATGGACAACGACGACTTCCGCCGCGGGAAGCCCACGAATCACAAGGTCTACGGCGAAGCGATGGCGATCCTCGCCGGTGACGCGCTGCTGACGATGGCCTTCGATCTCTGCAGTCGGCCTGACCTCATGAAAGGCTGCGACCCCGCGCGGCAAGTGCAGTTGATTCAAGAACTCGCCTACGGCTCCGGCAACGTGGGTATGGTCGGCGGCCAGGTGTTCGATATTCAGGCCGAGAATAAAGACATCGACTTGCCGACGCTGCAAAACATTCACAAGCACAAGACCGGGATGCTCATCCGCGCAGCCGTCCGCATGGGCGCGATCGCCGCGGGCGCGACCGACCGCCAACTGGATGACCTGACTGGTTATGCAGAAGACATCGGCCTGGC
>CAZKRM010000012.1:0-85073 GCA_964555285.1 uncultured Nitrospiraceae bacterium | reverse complement strand
ACACGAAAGAAGAAGAAGAAACAACTGTCCAGTTAATTCTTGGACACTACACTAGATTCCCGCTTTCGCGGGAATGACGATCGTTCTTTCGCGGGAATGACGATCGTTAATGAGGCAATGCCTCCAACATGAACCGGCATTGAGCGGGAGGTCATCATGAAAGTGAAATACGACCAGGAAGTGGACGTGCTGACCATTGAGTTCAGCAGCGCCCCTGTAGAAGAAAGCGATGAGGAGAAGCCCGGCATCATCCTCGACTACGATAAGGACGGCAACGTTGTCGGCATCGAGATTCTGAATGCCTCCAAGCGGATGGAAAATCCTCGCTCATTGGAATATGCCGTGGCCTAGTCCGCCTGTCATGCCATGAACCGCCACGTCAACGCCATAGCCGGACGGTTGAGCCTGCGGCCTCCGCAGCGGCAATCGCTGGAGATCCTTGATCGGATCACGGAGATTGTCCCTCCCAAGAAGAGAGCGGACATCGCCTCCGCGCTGGCCGCGATCAAGAGTGAGTTCCCGACCGTCACCGACTTTGAACGAGACTTTCCTTCGCTCTGTTTCGCGCTAGCAACCGGCGTCGGCAAGACACGGCTCATGGGTGCCTTCATCAGCTATCTGCATCTCGCGCACGGGATCAACCACTTTTTCGTGCTGGCGCCGAATCTGACCATCTACAACAAGCTGATCGCCGACTTTACGCCAAACACGCCGAAGTACGTCTTTACTGGGATTGCCGAGTTTGCCACCGAGCCGCCGACCATTATCACTGGGGATAATTACGAGTCTGGTGTGGCAGCCCGTCTCACGTCCTTGCCTGGCTTTGGGCAAGAAGTGCACATCAACATCTTCAATATCTCGAAGATCAACTCAGAAGTCCGCGGCGGGAAAGTTCCACGGATCAAGCGCCTGTCTGAGTACATCGGTCAGAGCTATTTCGAGTATTTGGCGGGCCTTGATGATCTTGTGTTGCTCATGGACGAATCCCACCGCTATAGGGCGTCGGCTGGCGTACGGGCGATCAACGAGTTGAAGCCGGTCCTCGGGTTGGAACTCACGGCTACGCCATTCGTGGAGTCTGCCAAAGGCCCGGTGCCGTTCAAGAACGTGATTCATGATTACTCGTTGGCCAGGGCGATGGCCGATGGTTTTGTCAAAGAGCCGGCCGTGGTGACGCAGAAGAACTTCAACCCCAGCCAGTTCAACGCTGCTCATCTTGAGCAAATCAAGCTGGAAGATGGCGTGCGTCTCCACGAGAACACCAAGGTGGAACTGGAAACCTACGCGAGGCAGACAGGGCAGCGCGTGGTGAAGCCCTTCATGCTGATTATCGCCCGTGAGACGACGCATGCGGGACAACTGATGCAATTGATTCAGTCGTCCCAGTTTTTTGAAGGCCGATACAAGAACAAGGTCATTCAGGTGGATTCCAGCAAGACCGGCGCGGAAGAAGACGAGATGGTCCAGCGCCTGCTTGCCGTCGAAAGCCCGGATGAACCCACCGAGATCGTGATTCACGTCAACATGCTGAAGGAAGGCTGGGATGTCACGAATCTCTATACGATCGTCCCGCTGCGAGCCGCTAACGCGCGCACATTGATTGAGCAATCGATCGGACGTGGCCTCCGCCTTCCCTATGGTAAGCGCACCGGGGTCAGCACCGTGGACCGTCTAAACATTGTGGCCCATGACCGGTTCCAGGAAATCATCGATGAAGCCAACAAGCCCGACTCCATGATCCGACTGACCCAGGTCATTCTCGATCCGGCGACCGATCTTCAAAAGACCCGAACGGTGGTCGCCCAATCAAAGATTGAGGAGCAACTGAGCGTGACCGGCCTGTCAGTTTCTCCCGGCGCGCCTACTCCTCCAACCCCCATTTTTGCCGACGAGGCAGAACGGGCCATTGCTCAGGCAACGTACAAAGTGATCCACAACTACGAGAACCTTCCGGCATCCAACTACCTGTTGAGGCCAGAAATTCAGACCAAGATTGCCGAAGAAGTGAAGGAATGGCTGACGCCCTCTCAGCAGGCGTTACCGGGCATGATTCCCGCACCGAGTATAGCTTCCGTTGTGGCGAAGACGGCTCAACTCGTCGTGCAGCAGACGATCGATATTCCAAGAATTCTCGTTGTGCCGAAGGGTGAGGTGACCACCGGCTTTCACGCTTTTGCCTTGGATTGTTCGAACATCCACTACCAGCCAGTCGAACGGGATCTGCTGATTCAGCATCTTCGGACTCACGAACAGGAGACCTTGAGCTTTGGTGGACGGATGCAGCCTGAACAACGGTTGGAAGATTACGTGGTCCGGGGCCTCGTCGATTTCGATGATATCTCCTACGATGAGCATTCCGACCTACTCTACGACCTCGCGGGTCAGCTCGTGAAGCATTTGCGATCCTACCTGAGCTCAGAAGAGGATGTCCGAAATGTTCTGATCTACCATCAGAAGCAGCTGGCCGCGTTCGTCCATGCACAAATGCAGGAACATCAATGGGAGAAGGCCACAGGCTACGATGTGGTGGTCAGCAAGGGGTTCACCGCTCTGAAGCCCAGTGCCTACACGGCGAGAGATGGTGAACCGACCCATGACTTTCGGCAGACGGTCGAGGATCGTGGGCGGATTTCACAGATGCTCTTCGGTGGATTTCAGCGAGGGCTGTATTCCGTCCTGAAATTCGATTCCGACACCGAACGACGGCTGGCCATTATCCTAGACCGAGATTCACAGAAGTGGTTTCGACCGGCCTCAGGTCAATTCCAGATTTCCTATAAGCTAGGTGTCTCCCCGCATGACTATCAACCTGATTTTGTAGCTGAGATATCTGACTGCATCTACATGCTGGAACCCAAGGCCAAGAACGAAATGACCACGCCTGAGGTTCTCGCCAAGAAAGATGCGGCTGTCACCTGGTGCGGTCATGCCACAACCCACAATTTCAGCAACGGCGGTAAACCGTGGAAGTATGTCCTCATCCCGCACGACGCGATTGCCGAGAATATGACGCTGGTGGGATTGGTCAGTCAGTTTGCAGCTTGAGTTTGGCTGCCGGACACTCCGACGTGTTTTGGTGGCGCCCGCTCGAACGGGCGGGCGAGGATTGAAACGGCTATACACGGAGACGGCTGTGAAAACCTCTGTGATGCCGAAAGGCGTTGAGTACATCGGCTCTCGATGATCGACGCACGATCATCGACGTGATGACCTCCCTTCTGCTCTGGAGTCTCTCCGACCATTCCGGTTAGAATCGCGGCACGATGATGTCTTCTGGTGCTCGGCCACTCCTCCAAGGGCTGTATCTCATTCTCGATCCATCCGTCTGCCCGGCCCGTTCCCTGGTGGATATCCTGAAAGAAGCAGCCGAGGCCGGCGTCCGCCTGTTCCAATACCGCGACAAGCGCGCGTCCATGCGAGAGGCGTATCATCAGGCCACCGCATTGCGGCGAGCGGCGGCAGATGGCGGCGCGCTGTTCATCGTGAACGATCGCTGCGATCTCGCGTCGGCAGTGGATGCGGACGGGGTTCACCTCGGCCAGACCGATCTCCCGCCGGTGGAAGCCCGCGCGCTACTCGGTCCAGACAAAATCATCGGCGTCTCGACACACACCCCGCATCAAGTGAAAGAAGCGGCAGCCGGTGGGCCGGACTACTTGGGATTCGGACCTCTCTTCGCGACCGGCACGAAAAGGGAACACGAGGCTGTGGTGGGAATCGAGGGATTGCGGGCGGTTCGTCCGCTGACGGTGTTGCCTCTCTTCGCCATCGGCGGCATCACACTGGACACTGCCGGTCAGGTACAACAGGCCGGTGCCGACGGTGTGGCAGTCATCTCGGCAATTCTCAACGCGCCGGACATCGCGCAGGCCATCCGCGACTTTCTTACGCGCCTGTCGTCAGCAACCTAGCCAATTCGGCGATGCAGGGACCGGCGGAGACCTCCCTGATTCGTTCCGTCCAGGAGCCGGCGAGGTGAGGATCGTAGGGCAGGGGGCCCAAGACGGGGACCCCGCTCCGTTCTCTGAGCAGCGATACCGTGGAATCGGTCTGCGCCGTCTCGTGTGAGCCGGCCGCAAGCGGGGAAGGGCGATTCAAGAGCAGGGCAACAATCCGAAGCCCTCGTTGCCGGAGCGCATCCAGCGTCAGCAGCGCGTGGTTCACCCCTCCCAACGTGGCCTGTCCTACCACCAGCACGGGCAAGCCTAACCGAACCATCAGATCGCGCACATCCCAGTCGATGCCGATCGGCACCATCACTCCTCCGATGCCTTCAACCAGGCTGATAGAATGCCGGTCCCTCACACGATCAAACGCCTGGACGATCCGATCCAGCTCGATCGTCACTCCCGTCTTTCGGGCTGCGGCCAGCGGCGCGAGGGGAGGGGAGAATCGATAGGGGCCGATCAGGTCGAGCGACTCCGTCGCAGAGGCTGCGGCTTTGAGCCTCGCCGCATCCGAATCGAAGCGGTCATCTCCAGCCACGCCGGTCTCAATCGGCTTCATCACTCCGATAGAATGCCCGCGTTCGGTCAGATGGCGAGCCAACGCGGCCGTGACCATCGTCTTGCCGACACCGGTGTCGGTTCCGGTGATGAAACAACCTCTCATGAATTGACTCATTGACGATCTTCACATTGAATCATTGCTGATCGGGACCCCCCGGGCCTGATCTAAAAATGCGCAAATGATTCGATGACACAATGAACAAATCTTCCTAGAGGATCCGGCTGTCCAGATTCCACACCTGTCCGGACACATCCTCGAGTTGCGCCAGGTGCAGCACCGTCCTCGCCGCTTCATCGAGATCGGGAGGTCGGCCAAGACAGTGATCGTCCCATGCGTGCCCCTCCGGCATCCTCTCCCCAGCAAGGTCCGTCCGATGCCGGCCAGGGAAAATAAGATTCACCCGCACATTCGCCGATCCCCACTCGCGCGCCGCCGTTTTCACCAATCCCAGAAGCCCTGCCTTCGATGCCGCGTAGGCAGCCTGACCCGTCGTACCCTGCATTGAGGCATAGGAGCCGATGACGATGATCGACCCGGCTTTCTGCTCGACCATCCGAGGCCCGGCAGCCTGCAAGCAATGAAACACGCCGGTGAGATTCGTCTCGACGACTCGTTCCCACTCCTCAACGGAGTGCCGCAGGACCAGAGCGCTCGAGGCGGTGCCGGCATTGCAGATCATCGCATCCAGCCGCTCGTGGTCCCGGCAGAACAAGTCCACCATGCCGGCGACTTCTCCAGCGCGTCGCACGTCTGCGCGATAGATCGCTCCAGACCCGCCACCAGCCCGTACCAGATCCAGCGTCTTCTGCGCCTCTGCCTTCCGTTCGCGATAGTGGACACCAACCTGCCACCCGGTCTGTCCGAAGGCTCGACAGATGGCACGCCCGATCCCGCGTGATCCCCCTGTGACGAAGACGGTCTTGGGCGGGGGGGACCGGCGACGAGGAGGTCGAACCGATGACTGAGATCGTCGAACCATAGCGCGGGCGGCATTATGAAAGGGACACTCCGACAAGGCAAGCCATGCAGGAGCAGCCGATCTTTCCTCGATGGAACCTTGCCGCTCAAATAACAGGTATGGTACCGTGACATCCCGGTTCACACTGGTTCAACAAAACAAAACCCGAGGCTCTATGCACCTCTTCCTTGTCTCGCTCATTGGGTGGGTGGCTGTGTCTCTGCTTGGGCTCGCGACTCCGGTTCAGGCAGAGGAGAAGGCCATCGTGATCGCGCACTCCGACGAATACTTTCCCGATCGCCCCGGCAGCCGCTGGCAGTATCGGGGTCAGATCTCGGAGGGTCCCCTGCAAACGATCGAGCAGAAATTCTTCATGAACGAATCGACGGTCACCGGCACGCGCACCGTGAAAGGCGTGACGGTCACCGTCTTCCACGACACGAATGCCGGCAATCATGGGCCGTCGGACAGTTTCTATCGTCGTGACGCGGCAGGGATCGTCTACTACGGCTCGGAGCCCGGCACGCCGCTCGAACAACAACTGGTTCCCTACCAAATCGTCAGATTTCCCATGACGCTGTCTTCTTCGTTTCAGCAGTTCGATCGCCACGCTCTCGACTTCGGCGCCGATGTCGATGGCGACGGGACCGATGAGCAGGTCGACGTGCAGGGACTCGTCACCATCGTCGATCGGGAGCCCGTGACCGTCACGGCCGGCTCCTATCCGGACGCGGTGAAGGTCGAGGCGAGGATGACTCTGCGCATTTACCTGTCCGGCAGCACCAAGTCGGCCACCGGCACCGACGTGATGACCGCCTGGTTTGTCAAAGGGGTTGGGCTCGTCAAGTACGTCGAGCGGCAGGAACTGCCCCCGTTCAGAACGGATCGCGGGATGGTCACGGAGATTTCCGAGGAACTTGAAGAGTATCAAGTGAAGTCGGCGTCCGGCTCACTCAGTCGGCGCGAATCCTCGACGGAGGGTATTCTCACTGACCACGCGCGCGACCATGAACTGGGCGAGATAGTCTTCCCCCCCGGCCTTCGCGCCGACTCCTGACAGCCGGTGCCCCCCGAACGGCTGGCGGCCGACCAGTGCGCCGGTGATCGGGCGGTTCAGGTAGAGATTCCCCACATCGAACGTCTCCCGTGCCAGATCGAGATGTACCGGGCTGCGCGAATAGACCCCGCCGGTCAGCGCAAACGAGGTGGCATTGGCGAGTTGAAGAGCCTCCGCGAACGTGTTCGCGCGCATCACGGCGAGCACAGGGCCGAAGATTTCTTCCTGCGCCAGCCGATGATGGGGCAGAATGTCGGCGAAGACCGTCGGTCCGACGAAGGAGCCGGCCTCAGCGACGCGACGTTCCACGATGAGCCGCCCTTCCTGCTTGCCGATCTCCACATACTGCCGTACTTTCGCCTGTGCCCGCGCATCGATCAGCGGTCCCACGCGCGTGCCGGGCTCTTCCGGATGACCGATCTGCAAGCTGTGCACCGCCTCGGCTAACCGCTCAAGGAAGATGTCATAGACCGCCTCGTGCACAATCGCGCGCGAGCAGGCCGAGCATTTCTGGCCGGCATACCCGGTGAACGACGTCACGACCCCGGCGATGGCTTCATCGAGATCGGCCGTGTCATCGACGATGATGGCGTTCTTTCCCCCCATCTCTGCGATGACCCGTTTCACCATGCGCTGGTCCGGCTGAACGGGGGTTGCCTGCTCAAGAATCCACAAGCCGACCTCTTTCGAGCCGGTAAATGCGATGGTCACGACTTCTGGTTCCATCACCAAGGCGCGGCCCACCTCCGGGCCGCCCGGAAGGAAGTGCAAAGCGCCGCGAGGCACGCCGACCTTCAACAAGATGTCCACCAAGAGATGGCCCATCACCGGTGCCCGTTCGGAAGGCTTGAAGACAACCGCGTTGCCGGTGACCAGCGCCGCCGATACCATGCCGGTTGGAATGGCCAACGGAAAATTCCAGGGGGCGATTACAGCCGTGACGCCGCGCGGGCCATACAGGCGATGGTTCAGCTCTCCGGGCGCTCGGCCCAGGCGTCGAGGGCGTCCCAGCCTCGCCATCTCCTGCGCATAGTACTGAATAAAATCGATTGCCTCGGCCACGTCGGCATCGGCTTCCCGCCAGGGCTTTCCGGTTTCGAAGATTTCCCAGGCCGCCAATTCATACCGCCGTTGCCGCATGAGGGTCGCGGCTTCCTGCATCGCGCTCACCCGCTGAGGCACAGGCGTCGCCCGCCACTCCTCGAATCCCTGTTGTGCCGCTCGCACGACCAGCGGCACGTCGCCCGGCGCGTAGGTCCGCATGCGTCCGACCACCCGGCCCGGCCGTCCAGGATCGTACGATCGCAATGCTTCTCCGGACGGGGTCACGCCGGCTGGTGGATGAATCGAGCGTTCCCGACCGAGTTGTCCGGCGACCGAGTGGATGGCCTGGCGCATGGCCTCGCGCACCGAGGCCTGTGAAAAGTCGGCGTGGGGCTCATTCGCATACGCGAACCGCTCTGGCTGAGTGGAATCCCGATCGGGTGGATGAACCGATTGGCTCACGATCCGACCATTGGAGGAAACCGAGGCGGGCGGAGCGGCCAACAAGCTGCTGAGGGGCTGCGACTCCACATATTCCTTTCGCAGGAACGATTCGTTCGACGTATTCTCCAGCAACCGCCGGACGAGATAGGCCATGCCCGGCAGCAGTTCACCCACCGGTGTGTAGATCCGCACGCGGCGTCCCAGCTTCGTCATCGCCGCCTGGAAGGGCTCCGCCATCCCGAAAATCATTTGATACTCCCACATCTCCGGCGGCAAATGGAGCGACTCCCCGACTGCCTCCACATGCGCCAGACTCCGCAAGTTGTGCGTGCCGAAGGCCGGCCTGATCTCGCCGGCGTGCTGCAAGAGCGTGCGGCTCAGCGCTTCGTAGTGGGCATCGGTCTCGGTTTTCTGTTCGAAGAGCGGCACCGGCCAGCCGCGTTGGCGATAGCGGATGGTATCGGAATCCCAGTAGGCTCCTTTGACGAGCCGGATCGCAATCGGCGCGCCGCGCCGGCGCACCCATTGCAACAGACTCTCGATGTCCTCGTTCGTCGTCCGGTGGTAGGCTTGCAGCGCCAAGCCGGCGTGGGGGTAGGACCGATACGGGTCCTCCGCGAGCAGCCGCTTGAAAATGGAGAGAATCAAATCCTTCGTCTCGGCTTGCTCCATATCGAAGATCAACGAGGCCGGCAGCGCGCAGGCCAGGTCCAGCAGCGGACGCAGCCTGGCGGCCACGGACCGATAACTGCCTTCCGGATCGATCGGATCGAGTTGCGACGAGAGCGCAGAGATTTTCAGCGAAAGCTGCACGCGCGGCAGGAGACCGAGATGATCGCGATCGAGTAACGGCATAGTGGGCCACAAGGCTGCGGCTTGTCCCAACTCTCTCAGCGCAGTCAGACAATGGTCACGGTAGCGATCGCTCTCTCGCTCGCTGACCGTGGCTTCCCCGAGCAGATCCACCGAACAGGCCCGGCCTTCTTTCCAGAGACGCGCCAGGACGGGCAGGGCCTCGTCCACCGACGAGCCTGCGATGAAGGTCCTGGCCATGTGCTCGACTTGGGAGCGAATCGATTTCCCGCCTAGTGTCGCGCCGAGGTTGACCGCCGACAGCGCTTTCAGCCCCCACTGAAAGCCGAAGACCTTCCCGCTCATCTCCCCGAAGTACTCATCGGCTACTGTCACGACTTGGGCATCGTTGCGGAGAGAGGGTAGGACATCGATGAATCGAAAGAGCTGCGTCTTGAACGCGGGGTCTTTCATCGCGAGGGTCATGATGGTCTGCGACCACCAGCGAGAATCGAACATGCTCGGGGAGAGGCCGGCCGAGAGGCGCGCGAGCTCATCGCCGATGCGACGGATCTGCGGCTCGAACGAGGAAAGATCTGGTGTCATGGATCGGATCGCGGTACAAGAAAGACTCGCTATGTGCAGTATACACCCAGAGGTTTTTCTTGAAAATCGGAAGGCACTTCGGTACCATGCGCGCCGCGCATCGGCGGAGGCCCTCGTCAGGCCCTCACACACTTCCTTGCTCAGGAGGGAGCAATGACTGACACTGCACAGACTGCGTTCGAGCCCGGGAACTTCACACTATTTTGCGTTGTGGCGGCAGGCACCATCGTCGGCGTCCCTCTCTTTGGGCTCGTCTACGGGTACAGCCTGTTCGACTGGGTCATGTTCGTTCTGCTGTATATCGTGACCGGCATGGGGATCACGGTGGGGTATCACCGAATGATCTCGCACCGCAGTTTCGAGTCGCCCAACTGGGTCAAAGCCTGCCTCCTGGTCATCGGCGGCTGGGCGTTGCAGAATTCCGCCTTGCGCTGGTGCGCCGATCACATTCGGCACCACGCGAAGACCGATCGAGAAGAAGATCCCTACAACGCGACCAAAGGGTTTTGGCACAGTCACTGCGGGTGGCTCTTCTACAAAACGGCGCACCGGGAAGAAAAATACGAGAGCAAGCTCCGCAAGGACCCGATCATTATGTGGCAACACCGCTACTATCCGCTGATCGTCATGTCAGGCCTCGCGCTCCCGTTCGGCCTCGGCCTGCTCCATGATGGGTTGATGGGCGGCGTCAGTTGCTTCCTGCTGGCGGGAGTCCTTCGCATGTTCATGGTGTTGAACTCGACGTTTACCATCAATTCGCTCTGTCACATCTGGGGCTCCCAGCCACATGGCACACAGGATAGTAGCCGTGACAGCTGGCTGATCTCTCTGATCAGCTTCGGCGAGGGGTACCACAACTACCACCATACCTACGCCCGCGACTACCGCAACGGGCCGAAGTGGTATAACTTCGATCCCTCGAAGTGGATCATCTATAGCCTCTCGCTCGTCGGATTGGCTTCACATCTTCAGCGACGGGAATCCTCGGCTGCCTGATTCACAGTTCTGGACCTTCCCCACTCGGGCCATACACATCGATGGCCCGACAGGCCCATTTCTTTTCATCCATCCCATCGCTTATCATAAGTCGAGGAGGCGTTGATCGGCGCATCCGGCCTGGCTGATGAGAAAGAGAGCGAGGAGGAAGACTCATGGCAGACAATCATCCCGGCCCCACCCCGCAGGGGGACGGTCACGGGAAAGAGAATTTGATTCCGGGCGTCAAATACGTCATCGCCGTCAGCAGCGGTAAGGGCGGTGTCGGCAAGTCCACCGTGGCCGTGAACCTGGCCGTTGCGCTGAGCCTGACCGGTGCGAAAGTCGGTTTGCTCGACGCGGACATCTACGGCCCTAACATTCCTATGATGATGGGGGTCGGGAAGCCGCCAGAGCAGAAGGACGGCAAGATTGCGCCGGCGGAAAGCCACGGTGTGAAACTCATTTCGATGGGCTTTTTCGTGCCGGAAGAGACCGCCGTCGTCTGGCGCGGTCCGATGGTCCACACCGCGATCCAGCAGCTCTTCCGCGACGTGCTGTGGGGCGAGCTGGATTATCTCTTGATCGATCTCCCGCCCGGCACCGGCGACGCGCAACTCACCCTGACGCAACTGGTGCCGCTCTCCGGTGCCGTGACCGTGACGACCCCGCAAGAAGTCGCCCTGCACGACGTGCGGAAGGGGATGATGATGTTTCAGAAAGTGAATGTCCCGCTGCTGGGCATTATCGAAAACATGAGTTATTTCCTCTGCGGCCACTGCAACCACCGCACCGAGATCTTTTCTCATGGAGGTGGAGAACGCGCAGCGAAGAAACTGGGCGTCCCCTTCTTGGGGAACATCCCCATCGATCCAGCCATCCGCGAAGGTGGCGATACCGGCCAACCGATCGCGATTGCCGATCCTGGCTCACCGCAGGCGAAGGCGTTTCACGAGATCGCGGTAAAGCTGATGGAGGCACTCGGTGGCGGGGAAAGCGCTCCACCGATCGAGAGCCTGCTCAAGAAGATCAAGAAGCCCATGACGACCACCTGACGCAACGGTTCAGGTCTTCTCAACCTCCTGCTGAAGAGGGAGCATGATGGGAGAGTTTGTACGAATCGCGGGGACAGCCGATGTCAAGCCAGGCGCCGGCATCGTTGCCGAAGTGAACGGCCAAGCCATTGCCCTGTTTAATCTTGACGGCACCTTCTACGCAATAGACAACACTTGCGTGCATCGCGGCGGACCATTGGGTGAAGGCGACGTGGATGGGGAGACCGTCGTCTGTCCCTGGCATCACTGGCAGTACAACATCAAAACCGGGGTCTGCGTGAGCAACCCCACTGCCTGCGTGAAGTCGTACGAAGTCAAGGTGGAGGGATCGGACGTCAAGGTCCTTCTCTAACCCGCATCGTCTGTGCCTCGCTGTTGAGTCGGCTCTCCGGGCCATGCATAATGACCGCATGGACCGAGCCGATCTCCTTTCCCTGTACCGCCGGATGTTGCTCATCCGCCGGTTCGAAGAAAAATCGGCGGAGATGTACGCCCTCGCCAAGATCGCCGGATTTCTGCATCTCTATATCGGAGAAGAGGCCATCGCGGTCGGTGCGATGGCCGCGCTTCGACCGAATGACTATGTGATCAGCGCCTACCGCGACCACGGGCACTGTCTGGCCAGAGGCTCCGACCCGGGTAGGGTGATGGCCGAGCTGTTCGGCAAGGCCACGGGCTTGTGCAAGGGCAAGGGTGGCTCCATGCACCTGATGGATGTGCCACGCCGGTTCATGGGCGGCTACGCCATCGTCGGCGGCCACATCCCGCTTGCGACAGGGCTGGCCTTCGCCGGCAAGTATCAGAAGCTCGACCTGGTCACGGCCTGCTTTTTCGGCGAAGGAGCGATGCCGAGCGGCCAGGCGCACGAAGCGTTCAATCTGGCAGCCTTGTGGAACCTCCCCGTGATCTTCATCTGCGAGAACAACCGCTACGGCATGGGCACGCCGGTCGAACGGGCCATCGCGCTCTATTCCGATGTGGCGGAGACCGCGCGTTCATACGGCATCGCCGCCGAGCGCGTAGACGGCATGGATGTGCTGGCGGTCCGCTCGTTGATGCACACCGTCGTGGATCAGGTTCGTGCGGGGCAGGGACCGTTTTTCATCGAAGCGCTGACGTACCGGTTCATGGGCCACTCGATGTCCGACCCGGCGCACGGACATTATCGGACCAAAGAGGAAGTGGAGGAGCACCGCAAGCGCGACCCGCTTCTGTTGCTGAAGCAGACGATCCTGAGCAACAACCTGGGCACCGACGGCGATTTCACACACATCGAACGGGAAATCGGCGCGGTTGTCGCAGCCGCCGTCAAGTTCGCAGATGAGAGTCCCTTCCCTGTCCCATCGGATCTTTATGATGACGTTCTGGCTGAGTAACCGGCTGCTCAAACAGCTTGCCAGCAAGGCCGCAGGGGAGAAACAATCGGAGGCGTACCCTCTGGGGTACGTTGAGGATTGTTTCGACCTGAGAACGCCGCTGGGAAGCTGTTTCAGCAGCCGGCAGGTTGTCACATGCTGATGTCCTATCGGGAAGCCCTTAACCAGGCCATGCGGGAAGAGATGCGCCGGGACTCGCGCCTCTTTCTGATCGGCGAGGACGTGGGCTTCTACCAGGGCGCTTTCAAGGTGAGCAAAGGATTCGTGGAAGAGTTCGGCTCGCAACGGGTGATCGACACGCCGATCACGGAAGCCGGCTTCACGGGTTTGGCAATCGGCGCCGCCATGGCGGGGTTACATCCGATCGTCGAGCTCATGACGATGAATTTCGGCATCCTTGCGCTGGATCAGATCGTCAACAACGCGGCGAAGATCCGCTACATGTCGGGCGGGCAACTCTCGATCCCGCTCGTGATCCGCGGCCCCGGCAGTGCGGCCCACCAATTGGGCGCGCAACACTCGCAAAGTTTGGAAGCGTGGTTTTGTCACGTGCCGGGGTTGACGGTCATCGCGCCGGCGACGCCGCACGACGCGAAGGGCCTGCTCAAGAGCGCGACCCGGGACAAGAACCCCGTGATCTTCATCGAGGCCCAACTGCTCTATGGCACGAAGGGGGAGGTCGGAGAAGGCGACTACACGATTCCCATCGGCGTGGCCGATGTGAAACGCGTCGGGCATGATGTCACGATTGTCGCCTACTCGAAGATGCTCCTGCCGGCGCTGGACGCAGCCGATCAACTGAGTCGCGAGGGCATCGACGTGGAAGTGGTCGATCCTCGAACCCTCAGACCGTTGGATCTGCCGGCCATCGTCCTGTCGGTCAAGAAGACAGGGCGCCTCGTGATCGTCGAGGAGGGGTGGCGCTTCTGCGGGCTGGGTGCGCAGATTGCCGAGAGCGTGTACGCGGCGGCGTTCGACTATCTGGATGCCCCCATCCTGCGCGTCACCGGTGAAGATGTCCCGATGCCCTACAGTCGCCCGCTGGAGGATGCCGCGATCCCGGACAGGCCGCGCGTGATCGCAGCCGTGAAGTCAGTGCTTGGCAAACGTGAACCAGGGGAGGCATGATGATCTATGTCGTCACAGACTCAAGCGCCCGATCACATCGAGATGACGGCCACGCTGGTTCGGTTGTATGTCTTTCTCTCGCAATATCTCGATCGCTGCCTCGATGCAGCAGCCCGGAAGGCCTATCCGGACGAAGAGCTGCAAGCCCATCTGTCCACCACACGCGCGAGCATGATGGAGATCTTACAGGTGAATCCCGTGGTCAAGGACAAGGTGGAGCAGGAATGCAATCGCGTGCTGTCGATGGGAGCCGCATGCCTGAAAGGCGGAGCGGAAGAGACCTCCGCGCTGGACGCGTTGAAAGCCGAGCGGGCCGTGCTCAAGAATAAGACTATCGCATTAAGCGATCTGCTGGCCGTCTTTCGCGCACAATGACCGAAGACCGTCTTGAACGGTATCAATTGTCCGGGTTTGACGCGCGCGAGCGTGGGCTTAGTCGACCGGTTGAGTTCGAACGGACCGGGACGGGCATTCGGGCTGTCCTCCGCTACGAAACCACGCGCATCGTGACGGAGGAACGACGGACGCCGGCGGAGGCGCTGCAAGAACTCATTCGCATGATTCAGGCGCAGGGCTACTCCCAACTTCGGACCCAACAGAGTGATCGGAACGGAACGTATCTGGGCTCGCAAGAACCGTGGATTGACTATCCGGACCCTGATCGCCGGCCTGAACAGCCGACGGGATTATTTGCCAGGTTGTTGGGCCGGCTCCGCTGACGTCACGAGGTCGTGTATGGCGAGTAGAGTGGTCATGCCCAAACTGACGGATACCATGGAGGAGGGCGTTGTCCTCGCATGGAAGAAACACGAGGGAGATCAGGTGCAGGCAGGGGAGGTCCTCGCTGAAATCGAGACCGATAAGGCCGTCATGGATCTGGAAGCCTTCGCGTCCGGCATCCTGCGCAAGATCCTGGCGCAGGACGGCGAAACCGTGAAGTCCGGAACATTGATCGGCGTGATCGCAGAGGCAGAAGAGGACATCACCTCGGCCTTGACCGACACGATCACTGCCGCACCAGCGGCGGACAGCGGAACCAGGACAGGCACGGCGCCAGGTGCGGGCCCTGCTGCTGCCACATCAGTCAGCTCACAAGAAGCTCGTCCAATCGCCTCGCCTCGCGCCAGAGCCCTCGCCGCCGAACGGGGAATCGACCTCTCCACCATCAGAGGCACTGGTCCCGGTGGGCGGATCGTCGAAGAGGATGTTGTCAAAGCGCAGGCACCCACCGCGCAGGCCATGCCTGCGGGAACGGATCAGCCCTTGAGCCAGATGCGGAAAGCCATTGCCCGGGCAACCATCCAGAGCAAAGCGCCGGTGCCCCACTTCTATCTGACGACCGAGATCGACATGGAGCAGGCAGAGCAGTTCCGCGACCAGTTCAAACAAAGCCGCCGGGCGCATCCGTCCATCACTGACGTACTGGTCAAGGCAGCAGCACTCACTCTCGCCCACCACCCGGAGATCAATGTGTCCTACACCGGCGACGCCATCAGGCGGCATGCTAGTATCGACATAGGCGTGGCCGTCGGCGTGGAGGACGGCCTGATCACGCCGGTCATTCGAAACTGCGGCGCGAAGTCGCTGGAAGATATCTCGACCGAATCGCGGACGCTGATCGAGCGGGCCAAACAGAAGCGGTTGCAACCGTATGAATACACAGGTGCCACGTTCTCAATTTCCAATCTCGGAATGTTCGACGTGGAAAACTTTATCGCCGTCCTCATCCCCCCTCAGGCAGCATCCATCGCTGTGGGCACCATCCGCGACGTGCCCGTCGTCGTACAAGGCAGCGTCACGGTGGGCCGACGCATGAAGGTTACGTTATCATGCGACCACCGGGCCCTTGATGGCGTACAGGGTGCGGAGTTCCTGAAGACATTCAAGCGAATCCTGGAGCATCCCCAAGAACTCGTCCAACCAGGAACGGCAAAATGAGTTTCATCCCGATCGAACAGGTTCGTTCCTCAGCCTCAGCCTCAACCTCAACCTCGCCCAAGCGTCTGCCGCCCTGGTTCAAAGTCCGTCTTCAGACCGGGCCGGACTATCAGGACATCCGGCAAATCATGGACCGGCTCAAGCTCCACACGATCTGCGAGGAGGCACGTTGTCCGAACGTGTGGGAATGTTGGAATGCCCGCACGGCGACCTTCCTCATCCTCGGTGGCATCTGCACGAGACGCTGCCACTATTGCTCAGTGGAAACAGGCCGCCCGCTGGCCCTGGACCATGGAGAGCCGTTGCGCGTGGCCGAAGCGGTGCAGGCCTTGGGCTTGCGTCATGCCGTCATCACGTCAGTGAATCGGGACGAGCTGGATGATGGCGGCGCAGCCATTTTTACCGAGACGATCCGCCAAACCAGACAGCTCAGTCCCACGTGTACCATCGAAGTATTGATTCCGGACTTTGAAGGAAATGAGACGGCGTTAGCGATGATCTGCGCCGAGAAACCTGAGATCCTGAATCACAACATCGAAACCGTCCAGCGGCTGTTTCCCGCAATCCGCCCGCAGGGGAAGTATCAGCGTTCGATCGAGCTACTCGGCAGGGCGAAGCAGTTGGGCATGACGACGAAATCAGGCCTGATTCTCGGCATGGGGGAAACGCTGGATGAAGTGCGCGACGTCATGCGTGACTTGCGAGCGGTTTCGTGCGACATCATCACCATCGGCCAGTATCTGCAACCGACCAGAGACCATCTGCCGGTCGCACGTTTCTACCACCCCGACGAATTTGCTTCGCTGAAAGCTGAAGGCCTGTCGCTTGGTTTCAGCTACGTCGAATCCGGCCCGTTGGTGCGCAGCTCCTATCACGCGGAACGGCAAGTTCAATAGCTGACGTCCTCCCGACGAAGGGATGAGAGAGGAATCTGGTTGGGGAATCCGTCAGCGAGGCGGCTGGTACGGTCTCCACTGCGGCCGTCGAGCGAGCACAGCTTTATCGTGCGGGCTCCGGGAGCAAGGGAGCAGCACGGGTGCCGTTCCAATCCTTTTCACCGTGGAGGCTTCTGCGAGCAAGAAGGACGGTCTGGCTGCTCCCAATCTTCCCTCTCACCCGAGAACATCCACCTTGATATGGCGGTGACCACGGCGAATGCGGTATCGCTGAAAGTCGGCGTGATCGAGTGTGAAGACCTTCGTCGTCCGTAGCGATTCCGCGGCCACGATGAGGGAAGCATCCGCCAAATCCATCGGATGGTCCCCGTACTGTTCCATCAGCTCGAACGCCCGCGCCATCGCCGCCTGGTCCATAAACCAGAGGGAGACCCCGCCCTCAAGGATGAAGTCGCGCAATCGGTCGGCTCCGATGCTGTTCGGCGTCAACAGATGGAAGGCTTCGGTCAAGACAGGGGTCGTGGTGAAGAGGGGGCCTCGCAAGGTGCTGAGGACTTCCTTACATCGCCCGTGTTCGGCATCTTGAGGATCGAACAGCGCCACGAACGGCCCGGTATCCACGAGGATCATCTGCGCGACTTCCGTCGCAGCGCGATCTGCATGCCCCGTCGCGTTTCCGTCGAGGGCGCGATCGCGTAGCCGCCGGGACCAAGATCGAGGCGGCGATAAATCTCGAACGGCGACCGCTGGGTCCCGCGCCCGACCTCATCGCGCAAGACCAACACGCCGCGCTTCAGTGCGGCAGAGACAGACCAGCCCGTCTTCTGCGTCACCTGCTTCAGCACTTTTTCTGTTTCGTCGTCTAGCCGGACTGTTCGGATCCCCATCAGATACACGTATCCTCAAATGTCATACAGACTGTAATACATCAAGACTTCCCCGTCAACTCCACTCCATGCCCGTCATGTTAGGTGCTCCGATATGCTGAAAGGGAGGGTGCCTGGTTGGTCTCCCGCTGCGCGCGTCCAACGAGGGCCTTCTGCCTCCCTGTGCTTTTCACCCCTTGTTTCCTAAATAGGGAGCAGCCAGGCTGTCCTTTACTGCGCGCATCGAGCGACCACCGCCTTATCGTGGGGGCTCTGCGAGCAAGAAGGACGGTCTGGCTGCTCCTTTCCCATTCTTCTGAGGCCGCGCGTTGCGCGAGCACAGGAAATCAACCAGGCACCCTCCCTCTCCTTTTCCTTTGTTGAATTGACTCTCCTCCGACCCCTTCATATAATGACCACCGGCTAGCGATTTCGATTGCTCTTCCATCCAGTTATGGCTCCCTTGTCAAAGGAATCCATCTCCCACCGGCTGGGCAAGTTTCGCGAAGGCTTCAAGCACGCGTTTGCGGTGCGCCAGGAGCGGGACGTCTTCACCGTTGAAGACATAGCCCTGCTTGAACGGGTGGCCGAAGCCGTGGTGACACGTGGGATGACAGCCCCTGCCACGGTGTTTCTCGAATCTCTCGGCCCGATGAACTTTCTTGGCAGCCAAGCGCTGCACTTCCTGACCCCGATCCTCGAATTCGCCTTCAACGCTCGTGAAGTCGAACAGGTCGCTCATCTGCTTGAACGGCGCGACACGGTTGCACGTCTCATTGCCCTCATTGAGGCCAAATCCGCTCCCCAAGGATCGTCCGCTCGATGACCGCTTCCAGTTCCGGCGCTCCATCCATCACGCATCCGTTGAACGTCATCGTCGCCACCGACTGCGGCAGCACGACGACCAAAGCCATTCTCATCGAGAAAATCGGCAACGAATACCGGCAGACCTATCGGGGTGAAGCGCCGACGACCGTTGAAGCGCCGTTCGAAGATGTGACCCGCGGCGTGCTCAACGCCATCGCGGAGATCGAAGAACTCTCCGGTCGCAAGATTCTGGATGGAGACAAGATCATCACGCCGAACCGCGCCGCGCAGGGCGATCCGAACACCGGCGCGGACATTTACATCTCCACCAGCAGCGCCGGCGGCGGGTTGCAGATGATGGTCACCGGCGTCGTGCAGAACATGACCGGCGAAAGCGCCCAACGCTGCGCGCTCGGCGCCGGAGCGATCGTGATCGATGTGCTGGCGTCGAACGATGGCCGGTTGCCGCACGAGAAGATCGAACGCATCCGTACGCTGCGCCCCGATATGATCCTGATGTCCGGCGGGACCGACGGCGGCGCCGTGACCCACGTGGTCGAAATGGCCGAATACGTCTCGGCAGCCGAACCACGCCCGCGCTTCGGCAGCACTTTCACGCTGCCGCTCATCTACGCCGGCAATAAGAACGCGCAAGACCAGGTCAAAAAGATCCTCGGCAAGAAGACCGCGCTGGAAATCACGGACAACATCCGTCCCGTGCTGGAGAGAGAAAACCTCGCGCCCGCCCGGCACAAGATCCACGATCTGTTTCTTGAACACGTCATGGCCCAAGCGCCAGGCTACAAGAAGCTGATCGAGATGGCCGGCGCTCCGATCATGCCGACGCCGGCCGCCGTCGGCCTCATCATGGAGACCATCGCCAAGCGCGAGCATCTGAACCTGATCGGTGTGGATATCGGTGGCGCGACGACCGACGTGTTTTCCGTGTTCAACGGCATCTTCAACCGGACGGTGAGCGCCAACCTCGGCATGTCCTACAGCATCTCGAACGTGCTCGCGGAAGCGGGGCTGGACAACATCATGCGGTGGGTCCCGTTCACGCTCGACGAGCAGACCCTGCGAAACCGCATCAAGAATAAAATGGTCCGGCCCACCACGATTCCGCAGACCCTGGACGAGCTGCAGATCGAACATGCGATTGCGCGGGAGGCGCTGCGCTTGGCGCTGATCCATCACAAGTCGCTCGCCACCAGCTTGAAGGGCGTGCAACAAGAAAGGACGATCTCCGACGTCTTCGAGCAGCAGCAGTCCGGCCGAACGCTGATCGACATGCTGAAGTTGGATTTGGTCGTCGGCAGCGGCGGTATCCTCTCCCATGCGCCGCGCCGCATCCAATCGATGCTCATGATGGTGGATGCCTATGAGCCGCTCGGCTTTACCATGCTCTCGGTGGACAGCATCTTCATGATGCCGCACCTCGGCGTGCTCTCGACGATTAATCAGAAAGCAGCCACGGATGTCTTTGTCCGCGACTGCATGATCTACCTCGGCACGTGCATCGCGCCGATCGGGCAGGGGAAGGATGGGGAGCGTTGCGCCGATTACGACATCACCTTCCCGGACGGCCGGGTTGACAAAAACCAGCTCAAGTTCGGCGAGCTGCGTCTCTTCCCGCTCGAGCTGAACACAACAGCCAAGGTCATCATGCAGCCGGCCAAGCAGGTCAACCTCGGCGCAGGAGCGGGAATATCGGTGACGCGCGATGTCCAGGGCGGCGTGGTGGGACTGTTGCTGGATGGCCGAGGCCGACCGCTGCAATTGCCCGGTGAACAGAATGCGCGTGTCGCGGCCTTGAATCGGTGGTACCAGGCGGTGGATCTGTATCCGAAGGCAGGGTGAGGCGATGGCCCATTCCTACACTCCAGGCCTCACTGTCACCGAACGGACTGTGATCCGCCGCCGGCGCTTGCTCCCCTTGCCGGGGAAAGTCCTGGTGGGCAAAGGGAGCGCTGTTCGGGCCGATACCGCTGTGGCGCGCGCGGAGCTGCCGGGGAAGGTCTATCCGCTCAATCTCGCCAACCAACTCGGCATCGCGCCGGACGAGATCAAGGAGTATTTAATCAAGAAAGCAGGGGATGCCGTCCGGAAAGACGAGATCCTGGCCGAGAATAAGCCGCTCATCACATGGTTCAAAACAGAGATCCCGTCGCCGGTGACCGGTGTCGTGGAATCTGTCTCCACCGTGACAGGGCAAGTCCTCTTGCGGGAGCCGCCGCGCGTGCTCGAACTGCTGGGCTACGTGGACGGCACCGTCGTCGAACTCCACCCGCAGCAAGGCGTCACGGTCGAAACGACGTGTAGTTTGGTGCAAGGCATTTTCGGTATCGGCGGAGAAGCCTGGGGTGAGATCGTGATCGCGGTCGCGTCACCGGACGACGTTCTCTTGCCCAGTCACGTCACCGCGGAGATGAAAGGCAAGGTGATCGTGGGCGGCTCCTTCCTTTCCTCAGACACAATGGTTCGAGCGAAGGACGTGGGAGTCGCGGGCTTGGTTATCGGCGGCATTCATGATAAGGACTTGCGCGCACTCCTGGGCTACGACCTCGGCGTCGCCATCACCGGGACGGAGCAGGTCGGCTTTACGCTTATCTTGACCGAAGGGTTCGGCACCATCCCGATGGCGAGCAAAACATTCAAGCTGCTGTCTGCTCATGCAGGACAGAAGGCGGCTATTTCAGGCGCCACGCAAATTCGGGCCGGCGTGATCAGGCCGGAGATCATCATCCCTACAGTGGGAAGCTCCGCCGGCGATGGGGGAACGGCTGCCACGTCGCAGCGGGAAGGCATTCGAATCGGCGACCAGGTCCGTATTATCAGAGACCCGTTGTTCGGAAAAATCGGTGAAGTGTCTCGCCTCCCGTCCGATCTCCAGAAGATTCCGACCGAGAGCGACGTGCGCGTGTTGGAAGTCCGCTTTGCAGACGGCAGCCGAACGATGATTCCGCGCGCCAATATCGAACTGATCGAGGGAGCCTAAGACGCGTGAGGCGTAAGGGGTTAGGCGTGAAACGTGACAAGGCTCGTTCAGCATGCGGGGGTATTCTGCCGCTAGCCGCTGCTCTGTGTCTGTCTGTCTCGCCGGCGTTTGCTCAAACGACGCTCACACCCCCGCAAGGTCTTCACGCCTTCGATACGCCGAGCGACGGCGGCGGCAGCCTGACGATCCTCTGGATGCCTGCTCCCTACGACAGCGCATCCGCCAAATACCAAATCCTGCTCAGCGAGGGTGCCGGCATGACAGACCCGGCCGCGATGAAAGTCGTCACGGAGTTCCCCGCCGATACGCACTACGTGCGCGAGTCCAAGTGGCCTTGGTGGACGAGGCCGGACCGGCCCGACATGCACCAGTTCACGATCAGGAATGGGAAGGGCATCGGACTCACGGACGGGACCACATACACCGTGACCGTCGCGGCGGTCTCCGGCGAAGATCGCGCGGTCACTGCACCGGTCCAGGCCACGCCACAACCGAACTGGATGAACTGGAACCAAATCAATAACCTTGTATTGGCGCTCCTCTTCGGCGGCATCGTGTTCTACGCCATCGGGACGGCTAAGAAACGGGAGATATTCTTACGCCGCATTCCCGGCCTCGATGCCGTGGATGAAGCCATCGGCCGCGCCACCGAGCTAGGCAAGCCGATCCTGTATCTCACCGGCGCCCACGACATGAGCGATCCCTCCACGATCGCGGCGGCGGTGATCCTTGGACGGGTCGCCAAGCGCGCGGCTGCCTATGAAACCGACCTGGTCGTGCCCCATCGTGACCCCATCACCATGGCGGTCTGTCAGGAAATCACCAAACAGGCCTATCTCGAAGCGGGCAAGCCGGACATGTTCAAGGAGGATTCCAACTTCTTCATCACCACCGACCAGTTCAGCTACACCGCGGCGGTGGACGGCATCATGCTCCGAAAGAAGCCGGCGGCGAACTTTTTTATGGGCGCCTACTTCGCCGAATCGTTGCTGCTGACTGAAACGGGCGCGAGCACGGGTGCGATCCAAATCGCCGGGACGGACTCCGATCACCAGCTTCCGTTCTTCGTCACCACCTGCGACTACACCTTGATCGGGGAAGAGCTCTATGCCGCCAGCGCCTATCTCTCCAGAGAACCCATTCAGGTCGGCACGCTGCGCGGACAGGACATCGGCAAGGCGCTCATCCTGTGCGTCCTCGGCATCGGCACCATGCTTGCCACCGTCGGTGTCATGCTCGACGCGCAGTGGCCACAGTTGTTTTTGGATGTGTTCAAGGACGTGAAATGATCTTTCTCCGCCGGCAGGTCCCGCTCCTGATCACGCTGATCACAGGCTTGGTGTTCGCGGCGCAATACTATGTGCCGCACCCGGCATCGGAGCAGTTGCTCACCTCCGTCACCAAGTGGCTCCAGATCATCGGCGGGTTTGCACTGATTCTGGGCGTCAGCAGCCTGTTCCACGTCCACGCCGTCAGAATCCGGCGCAAGGAAGCGGGATGGGGCTACAGTTTCGTGCTCTACGCCGGCATGCTCGGCACCATTGCGGTCGGCCTGTGGGCGAACGGAAAAGAAGCCGTGGACGGCACCATGACGGCCTTCGGCTGGATCTACAACTTTATGATGGTGCCGCTGCAGGGCACCATGTTCGCCATCCTCGCGTTCTTCATCGCCTCCGCCGCCTACCGCTCTTTCCGCGCGAGGAGTCGGGAAGCGGCGGTGCTGTTGGTGGCGGCGGTCATCGTCATGATGGGGCGCGTGCCTTTGGGCGAGTATCTGTTACCCCTGAGCGGCGACGTGTCCCAATGGATCTTGAACGTGCTGAATGCGTCGGTGCGGCGAGCCATTCTGATCGGTGTCAGCCTCGGCACTGTGGCGTTGTCCTTCAAGATCATCTTCGGCGTCGAGCGGTCGTATCTGGGGGGAGGTAAGGAGTGATGAGTAAGGGGTTAGGGGTGTTGTGGTCATGACTTTCGCTGAGCGCATGTTGAAGATCGACCGGCGGATCATCTTCTTGGTGATCGGCCTCTGCACGCTGTTGCCGCTGCTCTATCCGGTCGGCTTGCCCATCAAGATTTCGCCGGAGGTGCGCGGGGTGTATGACTACATCGAGGCGCTGCCAGAGGGCTCCGTGTTCCTGCTCTCGCTGGACTTCGATCCGGCGTCGAAGCCGGAACTTCATCCCCAGTCGATTGCATTGCTCCGTCATGCCTTCAGAAAGAACTTGCGTGTCATCGCGATGACGCTCTGGGTGTCCGGCACCGGCATGGCCGACCAGGTCATCACACAAGTCGCCCGCGAGATGGGCAAGGAGAGTGGGAAGGATTATGTGTTCCTCGGATGGAGTCCCGGCGGCAGCGCCGTCATCATCAATATGGGACAGGACCTCTACGGCGCGTTTCCAGCCGACTACAACGGCAAGCCCACCAAGGGACTGCCGGTGCTCCAAGGCATCACCAACCTGCGCGACGTGAACTACGCCATCAGCCTGGGCGCCGGCAATCCCGGCGTCGAAGCGTGGTATGTGTTCGGCAAGGACAAATACAAGTTCGAGCTCGGCGGCGGCTGCACCGGTGTGATGGCGCCGGGGCTCTACCCGCTGTTGCGAAGCGGCCAGATCAACGGCCTGATCGGCGGCTTGCGCGGTGCAGCGGAATACGAAAGCCTCATCGGCCGGAAGGGCAAGGCCGTCGCAGGGATGGATGCGCAGTCGGCCACCCATCTCGCCATCATCGTGCTCGTCATCATGTGCAATATGTTCTATCTGTCGTTGCGCCAGGCGGCCAAGCAGCAGGGGGGATAAAGTGGCCTGGATGAGTCCCCTGTGCTCGCACAACGCGCGCCCTCGGAAGGACCTCGTTGGACGCGCGCAGTTGGGGACTCATCCAGGCCACCAGTTGAGTTGGGGAGGCGGATGTTGATTTCAGAGTGTAAAGGATAATCTAGTGCTGGCTGAAACGATCATCGGCGCGTGGGTGGCGACGGGGTTGACCCTCTTCATCTTCTCGTTTCTCTACAAAGACAACCCGCTGTTCAAGCTGGCGGAGAACCTCTACGTCGGCGTGTCGGTCGGCTATACCATCGTCAAGACCTACGACACCGTGATCGTGCATCTCATCTGGAAGCCGATCGTCGAGAACGGGGAGTGGGCCCTGTCGATCCCGGTCGCCATCGGCATGCTGATGCTCACGCGCTATGTGCCCAAAGCTGCCTGGCTGTCCCGCTACGCCTTCGCCTTCATCGTCGGAGTCGGGTCCGGCTTAGCCATCCCGCGCGTGATTTCGTCGTACATCCTCAAGCAGATCGAGGACACGGTCCGCCCGCTGCTGATGCTCGTGCCGGGGGAGGGCCTTACCTTTACCTGGAACCTCCTGAACCCTGCCGGCAGTCTGAACACGATCATCATCTTGGTCGGCGTCAGTTCCGTCCTGTTCTACTTCTTCTTTTCCGTCGAGCACACGGGACCAGGCAAGGCTGTGGCACGCACTGGAATTCTTTTCCTCATGATCGCCTTCGGCGCCGCGTTCGGCTACACGGTGATGGCTCGTATGTCGCTGCTGATCGGCCGCCTGACGGACCTGATCGAATTCTCCGATGCCTCCTATGGCCGTCCAACTCTGTGGCTCCTCGCGATCACCATCGCGACACTCGTGATCCTGAGCCGTCGATCAGGCAGCCGGCCGCCTGAAGAGCATTAGCCTTTCGCTGAATTGCCGTTGCAGCTTCGCGAAACGCTCCGTTAGAATGGGGCGCGGGTAGCCATGAATCGGACAACACCGACTATCAAAGATCCCAAGCAGTACCCGGTGCTGCGCAATCTTCAGTTCTCTCCTATCAAGGAAGGGGAGGAGCAGTACATCGTGCTCTGGGACCCGACAGGACTGAGCAAGGATAAGCTCGTCCTGCCGCTCAACTACTTTTTTATCGTCCAACATTTCGACGGAGAACACTCCATTCAGGAAATCGGCGCTCTCTACTTGAAGCGCTTCGGCGAGTTCCTGACGCCGAATAAGGTCGAACAGCTTGTAGTGGATCTCGACCAGAAACTCTTTCTGGAAGGCGATCGGGCCGAAGCGGCGCAGCAGCAGGCCCAGAACGAATATCGACAAAGCCCGCTTCGGAAGGCCGCGTTTGCCGGACGTAGCTACGAAGCGGACGCGGCCAAGCTCAGAAAACAACTCGACGGCTTCTTTTCGTCGAAAGAAGGGCCTGAGATCAAGGCATCGGAGGATCGCGGCAAGAAGATCAAGGGCCTTGTTGCCCCGACGTACGATCTCAAGCAAGCCGGCCCTGTCTATGCCTGGGCGTACAAAGAACTGCAAGAAGCGGAGGCACCGGACCTGTTCGTGATCGTCGGCACCGCACACGCCGGATTGGACCATCTATTCGCCGTCACGGACAAGGATTTCGAGACGCCGCTCGGCGTGGTCGCCACAGATCAGGCAATTGTCGGGGCGCTCAAGGCTCAGATGCCGCAGTTCTTTGCGGAGGATCTCTGTCATCAAGCCGAGCATGCGATTGAATTCCAACTGCCGTTTCTCCAGCATCTGGTGGGCTCGAAGAAGCGGATCACGATTGTGCCGATCCTGACGTCCTTCTCGGCATCGAGTCTTCGAGATGAAGCCGTTCGCCAATCCGTTGAACAATTTCTGACCGGGCTGCGGACTGTGCTGGTCGAGTCAGGCCGGGACTACTGTGTGATCGCCGGGGCCGAACTGGCGCATCTCGGCATGCGGTACGGCGACTCGGCCCCGCCGACCGACTTCTCGTTCCATCGATCGATGCAGTGCGATTTGGAAATGCTCAAGCCCGTGGAAGAACTCAAGCCGGACGAGTTCGCGGCCTACATCCAGAAAGAGAACGACCAGCGCCGGATCTCCGGCTTCTCGCCGATCTATTCATTGTTGCGGTTGATTCAAGCGGAAAAGGGAGAGGTGTTGCGCTACGACCGCGGGATCACCGATCAGTATAATTCCACTGTGACCTACGCCAGCATGGCGTTTTTCTGTTCACCAGTCTAGTAGACCACACGAGACGTTACGTCCCCAGCATGGTTTGTCGTGCGGTAGGTACCGTTCACGGTGGGATTGGGACTGCCGGTCACTGCCTGGGTATTGTCGCCCAATAACACGAGCCAAGTAACACGAGCCAAGTTGACAGGCTTCGAGGGCGCCAATAGAATGAAGCTTGTCGGGGTTAACCGTTCCGGGAGGAAGTAGAGACGATGAGGCACGTATCCGCTCACTATGATGGAGAGAAGGTCGTCTTAGATGAGCCCGTGTCGCTTTCGGCCAATACCCCGGTCGAAGTGGTCATCCCTGATTCGCAGGAGGAACTCAAGGCTCTCCGGACCGATGTGTTTCTTGCTTCCTTACCCAGCCTAACGCGTATATGGGACAATCCTCGCGATGCCGAGTACGACAAGCTATGACCGGGGCGATATTGTCCTGGTCACCTTGCCCTTCTCGGATTTCACGGGGATGAAACAACGACCGGCTGTTGTCGTCAGTGCACCCCATCCCTCCGTTGACCTCTTGCTTCTTCCGCTTACCTCCCAACTGGAACATCTACAGCCTGGCGAATTTGCCTTGGTGGATTGGAAAGGCGCTGGACTGCTGTTTCCAAGCGCTGTGAAGCGTGGACTGTTCACGTTGGACCGAGCACGTATCAATCGTCGCTTTGGTCGTCTCACCGCTGCTGATCAGGGAGCGCTCGACAGCGCCTTGCGGTTCTGGCTGGGGCTCTAAAGGCGCTTTTCAGAAATTCACGTGAAACGTGGCCCCGCCGACCGACTTCTCGTTCCATCGATCGATGCAGTGCGATTTGGAAATGCTCAAGCCCGTGGAAGAACTCAAGCCGGACGAGTTCGCGGCCTACATCCAGAAAGAGAACGACCAGCGCCGGATCTCCGGCTTCTCGCCGATCTATTCATTGTTGCGGTTGATTCAAGCGGAAAAGGGAGAGGTGTTGCGCTACGACCGCGGGATCACCGATCAGTATAATTCGACAGTCACCTACGCCTCGATGGCGTTCTTCTGATAAAGGCTGCTACTTCCTTCCGGCGAGGGCTCGTTTTCTTGTCCGTGGCGTCGGACGCGCAGGGGTGGGAGTTTGTACGAACAACGCAGGTGAGACGCCGAATCGGGTGGCGAGTCTTGCGATTTGGCGCACGTTCAAGTCGCGCTTGCCGGACAAGATTTCCGAGACAACGCCCTGGCTGCCGATCTCAGGAAGGCCCGATTGCGACAATCCATGCTCCTCCATTAACGTGCGGAGGATCGCAGGGCCTGGTGCGCCAGGAATACGCACATGGATGTCTTCATATGCCTCGATGGCGAGCGCCAGGGTTTCAGCCAGATCGGCCAGGGGATGGGTCTCCTGCTGGCCAATTTCGTCTACGATGTCATCGAGAACGGCGACCGCTCGATGGTATTCGGCTGCTGTCCGCAACGGCCCGAGCGGAATCCGTTGCCGAATGCGCCGGTAGTCGGCGTTGGCTTCATGAATATATTTGGCAAGCATCAGTCAGGTCCTCCAGCCGGCCCGGTCGTACTCTGCATGCGTCAGCACGTGCCGGATGTAGACTTTCTTCCGGTTATAGTGAATAGCTGCGATCAGGCGAAACTTGTTGCCTCCGATGTTGAAGACTGTGAACCGATGGACATGGTCCGCTGAGGGAAAGGTGATCCGCAGAGCGGCGAATGAGGCATAGTCGGTCTTGCGCATCATGGCGAACCAATGTTCCAACGGCGAGCGCGCATCGGGATGGGTCTGCCAGAAGTCCTCCAGGCGCCTTCGCGTGATGATATGCACCTGGTTATGGTATCTCGAATCGAGATACTCGTCAAGCAGGGCGTTGGCGTGTCGCGTGGTCGGCTCTGCGGGACATCCGTTTTGACCGTCCCGGGTGCTAGTGGGCGCGGATCGTGCACAGTTCTCTCCCGGTTGCCATCAGAACTCACAACTCGCCCATCTACTCACTGCTACGATTGATCCAAGCGGAAAAGGGGCCACACCGACAGGTGGGAGCTGTACACCCCCTCCCGCCGCAGCAAGGCCCCGATCTCTCCCGGCCCGCAGGTAGCCGCCTCCTTGAGCACCGCGCGCTTGTACTCCGCGCTGAACCGCCGTCTGGCCGCCTTCTCTGCCACTTCCACCTCCGGTATCCCAACCGCTGCAGTGAGACGTTCCATCAACGCACTTCCTTGCTCCACCCTCTACATTAAACTCTGGGGGGGCAGTGTCTCACTCATGTTGGCAGAGAGGGAGTGCTGCGCTACGACCGCGGGATCACCGATCAGTATAATTCCACCGTGACCCACGCCAGCATGGCGTTCTTCTAGCCATTGGCTCTCAGCCTTCCGCGATCAGCTTCTCTGAACCATCAACCAATAAGCCTCATGGTGGGGCCTCTGTGCCTCCAGACAGGCATGACTGTTGGAGCAGTGTGCTCTTAGCTCGGTTTGTGAGGTATTGATAAACACGATGGCGTTCAGGTAGTATCTGCCCGCCGGTTCTGCTTCCCCACCGTTTCATCCGCGAGGGCTTTTGTGACGCTGACTGGTCCCAAGCGCTCCGCCACTCTCCAGCACGTATGGCTTCCTGCTTGCACTCACTCACTCACTCACTCACTCACTCACTCACTCACAAATAGTCTCCTTACCGCTCCTCGACCCTCATCACTTCTGTTTCTGAGCTAGGCTGTAGGTGTGGATGGGAACCAAACGAACAACGGCGCGACCTTCAGCGGAGCGGCCTATGTCTATGTGGCGCAGTGAGATGGTTGTCCGAAGCCGAGCACGAGGCGCTTCTATAAATTCAGGACGTGGTGGCATGCCGTGACGAAGATCATCTCACATATTTCACGCATTTCCGTGCGAAATATTCGAGACCTAAAATGATTCCAGAAACTGTATCGCCGTTCTGTCACGCAAGGCGGTGCAACGAGCCAACCAACAACTACCAAGGAGGTCAGCGATGGGTCGGATGAACAGTCACAATACGAGTGTTCTTATTCGATTCGGTCTCGGGGGACTCTCGCTCATATTTCTGTCCGGATGCGCCGAATTGGAGAAGATGAGAAAAGAGAGTATCGATGTGCAGACCAAGATGAGCGAGACGATCTTTCTCGATCCGGTGGGGCCGGACAAGAAAGTGATCTATCTCGAGGTTCGCAATACCTCGGACAAAGACAATTTTGATCTCGAAGGGCCGATCAAGGAGGCCTTGGCAAAGAGAGGCTATCGTGTGACCCAGAATCCTGACGAGGCCTATTATCGGCTTCAAGCCAATGTGCTTCAGGTGTCAAAAACTGACCAGACGGCTGCCACGGCCGCTTTGAACGGTGGTTACGGCGCTCCGATTACGGTGAGTTCCGGAAGACGAGGCGGACCGCAGACAGACCTAACGGCATTATTTGCGGGGAAAGATATAGTGTTTGTAGTGATAACGGACGTCCAGCTGGTCGAGAAAGCGGCTGAGGGGGTGATTGTACGGCAAGATAGCCAGCAAAACATAAAGCAAGGAATTGGGGGCACACAACAACAAACCACTTCTGAAGTGACGAAGCAGAAGAAGTATCGTACCCGGGTTGTCAGCTCGGCGAACCAGATGAATTTGAAATATGAGGAAGCGGCTCCAGCTTTGACTCAGGGGCTCACACGGGCATTGTCTGGATTGTTCTAGTGAGTTCTACGCGGGGATCATTGTCCGTAAGGAGGAGGATCATGCGAAGCAAGATAATGCTCGTCAGTTGTAGTGCGCTTGCTCTCACGATGGACATGGGTGGCACTCTGCAGGCTGGAGAGAAAGAAGATATGGAGGCGATGCAGAAGGCTCTGAACAAACAAGTCATGGAACGGCCGTTCAATCCGGGAGATCAAGCGACGATCGATGCCTATCTTGAACAGGCCACCAAGAAGGGGCTGACCCCTCCCCAAGTGCAGCCGCCGCCAGAGTGGCGACCGGGTTGGACGTGTCAGAATTTGACGTACTCCTATATTCAGTATCGCAACTGCCTCCACTATTTCCGATATTACGGTCGGTACTATCCGTAGTGACGGATTGTGCCAGTCTATTTAGGTGTCTTCGTGGAGGAGGGGGACTGTGATTCTGTCCCCCTCCTCTGAGCGAAACGAAAGAGATAATTGGCAGGCATGAGTAACTGTCTTGTCTAGATGCGGGCATAGGTCCTGATGACCAATCATGTGCCTCTCTTGATCGAGCCCGGTGACCAGCTGTTGTCTTGCATGCTGCAGGCGCAGTCAGGCCTACCATCGTCGCTACAACACGACCGGGCATGTCTTTCAGGGACGCCACCAGACCATCCTCCTGGCGTTAAGCATGCGCGGACAAGAATTGAGGATTATCACGGAGGTCGTTATAATCTAGCCCGTGATACGGTCGTTCCGTGGGCGTGGTACCGAGGCGGTCTTTGATGGGATTGACACGTCCGTTTCCCGAAGAATCTGTCCCCGGAATCTGTGGCAGGTTGCTCGGCGGCGAATAAAAATGTACCGGGAGTCTTTTGTAGGCCCCAGGGGCTACAAGAAGCGGACAAATGATGGGCTATCTACAGCGGTTCTTCTGGCGGCTTGATTTCCCGCCTGTGGGGGCTTAGCCTACTATCAATTGAACCGTTCAGGGGAGCGCTTATGGCGAAAGTCACTCAGCTTAAAATCGAGCTGGAACAGGAAGAAGGCGGGCGATGGATCGGTGAAGTGCCGACCTTGCCTGGCGTGATGGCCTATGGGCAGACGAAGGCCGCTGCGCTTGCGGCTGTCCAAGCCCTGGCCCTTCGTGCGATGGCCGATCGCCTCGAACATGACGAGGCCGTGCCTGAGGAACTGCTGAACGTCTCGTTCATTGCGGCATGAGCCATTGGCCTTCGACCCAGACCTCCCGCGTTCTCTCCGCCCTTCTCCGCATCGGCTGGCAGATTAAACGAACAACGGGCTCCCATCGAGTGCTCCAACGAAGCGGGTGGCTCGATGTTGTTTTCGCATTTCACGACCGCGATGAAATCGGCCCGCGCATGCTTGCCCGTCTCTCCAAGGTGACAGGGCTCAAACCAGAAGATCTTTGAACTGGGGAGAACTACTCGCCCCCGTGTCGTGTCGCAGCGCATGGCGGTCCGGTTCCTTCCCACTTCACACATCGTTAGACCAGGCCGACCTGATTCAGTCGAATGTCCCTGTTTCCTCTTCACGCGGGTACACTCCATGTTGTACGTGAAGTGCGGGATCGGTGAGCTCGGCAACCTCCAGTTCCACCCGACGCTTGACAGACGCACAGGGGATAGATAAAGCTCGCGCGACGAGTGATCCAGGGAGACCGCCGGCGATGGCTGCGACGAAACCTCTGACCGTGACGCTTCCCGCCGACCTCCTGCGTGAAACCATGCGGTTCGCCAGCGCGGAAGCCACCACGCCCAATAAGCTGATCGAAGACGCCTTGCGGCAATACCTCACCTCGCATCGTTGGCAGCGCTTGCGCCAGTGGGGAACGGAGACCGCGAAGCAGCTCGGCCTGAAGAACGAAGCCGATCTGGAACGGTTTCTCGCGCGCGACCGCGCCCCCGCTCGCCTGAGACGGCGGTGATCACCGCCGTTGCCGATACCAATAGCTACATCTCCGCGATGCTGTTCGGCGGACCCTGTGAAGCGATCCTGGGCCTCGCCCGCGCCGGCCTGCTTGATCTGTACGATTCACCGGCCATTGAGCGGGAGTTGCGTCGGGTGCTGCGTGAGAAATTTCACTGGACGGGCCGACAAGTTCGTGATGCTGTGCTGGAGCCGCTCGGCCGCGCTCACGCGCCGACTGACCGCCCTATAGTTCACCACCAGCCGTCGTGTAATCGTTGGCAGGCCCTCCGCGCGGCCCACCGCCCGTAAACGCAAGTCGTAACGGCCGCGCCATGATGCCAGCAGGCGTTGATGGCTCAATTGTCAACGTCAAGACCCCTTCCGCATTTCCGCATGTGACCTGAGGACCACTTCACTCCTTCACCGTCACCGTCATCGTAATCGGCTCTAGTGGATTGTCAGCCTGGTCGCGGGGGACGGCGGCGATCTTGTCGATCACGTCCAGTCCGCGAAAGACTTCGCCGAAGACAGAATAGCGCCGGTCTAAGCCACTGCTGTCCGCCACGCAAATGAAAAACTGCGAGCCGTTGTCGTTGAAGTCGCGGGTGCTGTTGCTCTCGCGCGGCATCTTGGCCATGGAGATGGCGCCCCGCTTGTGCGGGCGGTCACTCGGCTCCGGGGAGAGAAAGTAGCCTGGACCGCCGGTACCGTGGAGCATGCGGTCGGGGTCCTTGCTGAAGGGATCGCCACCCTGGATGATGAAACCCGGCACCACGCGATGGAAGGTGGTGCCGTCGTAGAAACCCATCTTGGCGAGGTTGAGAAAGTTTTCGACGTGGCGCGGCGCGGCGTCGGGGTAGAAGCGAATCTTGATCTCGCCGAACTTGGTCACGATCGTCGCGCGCGGATCTTTCTTTTGGAATTGCATAGTCATGCCGCCACTGTAACAAGGCGATATCGTAGGAGGCAAGGCCTCCGAAGGAGTTCTGAGTTATGAGCGCTGAGTTCTGAGTTTGTCCGATTGGGAGACGCGGTGAAACCTTCCGCCAACTCAGAACTCTCAACTCAAAACTTGTCCTGCCGCAGCCCATCGCCTGGCTTGATCCAGCGCCACATCAGCCCGCCCACAACGGCGATCGCCGCCGCCGTTCCCAGCGAAACCGGCCAGCCCCACTGATCTGCGAGCCACGGGGTAAGAGTCGGGGAGAGGCTGCCGCCCAGATTTGCCCCGGTGTTCATGAGGCCGGAGAGTGTCCCGGCGTGTTCCTTAGACAGGTCGGTCGTGGAAGACCAGTAGGCCCCCACGGTGAAATAGAGCCAGCCGGCGCCAAGCGAGAGACAGACGATGGCGAGCGCCGGCGAATCGACCGACCCGCCGACGGCAATGGATAACCCAGCCAGGATCATCCCCGCCATTCCGACCCAGGCGCGGCCCTCGGTCAGGCCATGACGTGCGGCTAATCCATCTGTTACCCAGCCGCCGAGCGGGCAGAAGACCAGCATCGCCACGAACGGCGCAGACGCGTACAGTCCCCCGCGGAGCACATCGAAGTGACGCACGTTCACGAGATAGAGATAGAACCACGACAGGAAGACGTAGGCCACGTAGCCGAGACAACTGTAGCTGAGTACGATCCACCAGACCGTCGGTGTCCGGGCGAACGTCTGCCAGGGCACCGGTGCGCGCGTTGGGAATGCAGGAGCCGTTGCACCTCGGATCAACGCCCTCTCAGCTTGATTCACGGCGGGATGTTCCTCCGGTCGGTCCCGTGCATACCACCACCAGACCAACGCGATACCGATACCCAGCGCGGCAGAGAGATAGAACACCGTCTGCCAGCCCCAGTTCACCATGATCCAGGCCGTGAGCGGCGGCGTGAGCGCCGAACCGACCCCGACGCCGCCGATGGCGATCCCGATGCCGAATCCACGCTCCCGTGCCGGCAGCCAGTCGGCGACGGCACGATTGAAATTGGGTAGTGCGACCGCCTCACCCACTCCGAGAAGCAATCGCACCAGTGCCAGCGAACCCAGTACGCCGAGCACGTCCACTACCGGCAGTGTCGCCGCCATCGCCGTGAGCGCCGTGAAGATCGACCACCAGAGCACCGCACCCGTGAGCACCAGCCGCGCACCCCAGCGATCCCCCAGCCAGCCTCCTGGAATCTGACACAGGGCATAGCCCAGCACGAAGGCCGAGAAAATGTGGCCCATCTGCTGATCGGTGAGACCGAAGGCGGGCATCATCTGGCGGGCGGTCACGGAGATGTTCACGCGATCGATGTAGGTGACGACGCTGATTGTAAACAGCAGCGCGAGGATGACCCAACGGGTTCGGGAGGGTTGAGTGGAGGATTCATTCATGTTTGATAGGGGACGCTCCGTGATAATCGGTCGACACGACCGGTGCGCATTATAGTCGTTGCCCTGTGAAGTCACCAACCGAGTCTCCTCGATGGCCTCTCGGTGGATTTCCCTTCGATCTTTCAGTAAGATGCATCGAGTGAACTCGTTTGCTCTGCGCCGCGAGTGGAGGAGGAGTGTTCCGTCCTAAATTCTTCGTCTTCCTCGTCGTCTTCCTGCTTGTCCTGGGCGCGACCTTTCTCCTCTTTTCCCGTTCGCTGACCGGTCAAGATTACCTCAAAGACTTCTTTCTCCGGCAACTCGAACAGAGTGTCGGGCGGAAAATCGACGTCGACCATGTGAAGTTTGTCGCCTTCCCCCGCGTGCGTCTCGAACTGAGCGACGTCGTCATCCACGACCGCGAGCCAGGACAAGTCCTGTTTCAGGCAAAACGCATCGATATCGTGCTGCGGCTGCTGCCGTTGCTCCGCAAGCAGGTCGTGGGCAAGCGACTCCTCATCGAAGGGCCTCACCTGACACTGCGGCGGGACAAAGACGGCCATTGGAACTTTCCCCCTCCATCGCCGGATAGCGCCTCGCAGGACGACGCGACCATGCAGGCGCTCGGTCGCATCATGCGCATCCGCGAAGCGACCATCGTGAATGGATCGGTCACGCTCACCGATGACGCGCGAGATGACGGGCCGCGCACAGTGCAACTGGACGCACTCGATGCCGCAGTGAAGCTCCAGCCGGAACGTGCGCGCGCCGATCTGCACATGTCCGCCACCATCCAGGGCCAGCAGGGCGTCACCGCCTTCTCGGTGACGGGCGTTGCGAGCCAGGTCGAGACGCCCCCTAGCTTCGTCGCCGATGATGCGGCTCCACCACCCCCGTCCCTTTCTGCGGTACAGTTCGACGGCACGGCTGAAGCGGCGAACGTGCGCCTTCACGACCTCGCCTCGTTCTTCGGCCCCAGACCGGTCCCGGAAGGCATTCAGGGTGCGGCCAACCTTCGGAGCCAGATACGCGTCGTGCCCGGCGTCGCCGGCTACGACATGGTGCTCACGGACATTACGGCGAATCTGGGAGAGCTGATGTTGCAGGGTAAGGCCGGCTTTGCCGGCCTCCTGACCGCCCAGCCCACGTTTTCTCTGACCTTTTCGTCATCTCCGGTCGAACTGAGCCGGCTTCTGACTCAGTTCCCCACACAGTGGGTCCATCCACAGTTGGCCTCGATTCTCGCCGAACGCGAGATCGCCGGCCTGGTCGAAGTACAGACGGCGACGATCACCGGCTCGTCCGTCTCCGGGCCGCAGCTCTCGCTGACCGGCGAGTTTCTCGTCAAAAACGGTCACGCCGTGATCGGGGAAGAGCGCGTCCCGGCTCACGACCTCGCCGCGACCGTGTTCGTCGAAGCCGGGCGCATCCGCGTCGTCGGCTTGACCGGTGCCTATGGTGCCGTGCAGATCGGCGAAGGCAAGGCGATGGTCTCGTTCCTCGATGCCGGCCCGTGGCTCGAACTCGAAATCAGCGGCCACATGCCCGCGGCGGAATTGGTCCGTTTCCTCGCCAAGACCATTCAGTCGGATCGGCTGTCCACGTTCTTCGCCCAGGTGAGGGACGTGGAAGGCATGGCCCTGCCCACGTTCCGCCTCATGGGGCCGCTCAATCAGCCGGGTGGCGTTGCCTTTGTGGGCGGGGACATCGTCGCCCGCCACCTGAGCCTGACCACGCCGGCGTTCCCGGAACGAGTCACCGGCCTCCAGGGCAATGTCCGGCTGTCGCAGACCGGCGCGCAGTTCGATCAGGTGACGGGCCACGTGGGCGATACCCAATTCCAGCTCCAGGGCACCATCACCGGCGGCACGTCGAGCGCCTTCCAGGACTTTCTCGTCCGTGTGCGCGGCGACGCCGCCCATATCGTCCAGTGGTTCCCTGCACGGACACTCCCTCACGATGCCGTCCAGGGCATGCTGAGCACGACGGTCGCGCTGTCCGGCCCGACGTCCACGCCTCACCTCCGCGGCGATCTTGTGCTGACTGAGGCGCGAGTGACGATCCCCGGCTTGGCGGAGAAACCCACCGACGCGCCCGCTGCCCTGGAGTTCGAAGGAGATCTCACGGCGGCCAGCCTCCTGACGTTCACGCGGATGGAGCTGATCCTGCCGCCGCTGCGGTTGGCCACGAAGGGCAAGATCCAACTGGGCCACAAGTTTCTGATCGACGCGTCGCTCGCGACCGGTACGATTTCGCTCTCGGCCTTGCCCGAGTGGATCATCAAGGGCAGTGTCGAAGCGGGCAACCTGGAGCTCTCGCTCGACGTGAAGGCCACGGAGCGAGACTGGAAAACGTGGCGGATCACCGGCTGGCTCGCATTGACGAACGGCCTCATGCTGGCGAAGAACCTCGATGGTCACGTGCAAGACCTCTACCTGCGCCTGAAACTGGTCCGGAACGGTGCGGAGCTGAAACGTCTGTCGTTTCGCATCAACGACAGCGACGTCAGCCTGACCGGCACGATCAAGAACTGGGCGACGAAACCGGCGATCGCCGTCAAAATCGAATCGACCCAGATGGATCTCGATCTGCTGATCCCGAAGGGCGAGCGGTCGCCCATCCGCGAATTGCTCGAGACGCTCGCGGCGACAAGCCGTGTGAGCGCCCTCGCCGGCATCGAGCGAGGTGTGTACAAGAAGCTCCGCTTTGGAGGGCTCTCCTGCCGCATCACGATCGAGGACGGCATCTTGGACGTGGACCGGATTGTCGGCCAGTCCGAGACGGGATCCCTGGCCGGCCGCCTCGTCGTCCACCTGCCGCGCCAGGAACCGGCGGAAACCGAAGCGTCCCTTCGCGTGACGGGCATGCCGTTGGAAGAAGCGCTTCCGCTGCTCGGCACGAAGGAGCAGTGGGTCGTCGGCGATCTCAAGCTCTCAGGCACGCTCCGAGGCCACGGCCGCAATCCCCACGGCCTGTTTCCCACGCTGGGCGGCAAGGCGACGGTGGTCGTCGAAGAGGGGCGGGTATTCAAAAAAGAGAATCGTGCGATTTGGAAGGTGCTCAGCCTGCTCAATCTTCCGGCAGTCCTGCAAGGGAAAGTCGATCTCGATAAGGACGGGCTGCCGTTCCGCAAACTCTCCGGGACGTTTACCGTGCGTGACGGACTCATCGAGTCCGAGGATATCGTCCTCGACAGCCCGGTGCTGAAGATCACCGCCGCCGGGAATTACGATCTGCCGACGGATCAGTTGGACATGGTGTGGGCCGTCAGCCCGTTCGGTTCCTACTCGCAGTTCCTGAAAACCATTCCGCTCTTCGGACGGCTCTTCGCCGGAGACCGGAAAGGACTGGCGACCGCGCTGTTTCAAGTCAAGGGCTCGATCGAGGATCCGGAAGTCACCTACATGCCCATGAAGTCGCTCGCCACCGGCCTGACGGGACTGGCCCAGTTGGCGTTCGACGTGTTGAAAAACACGCTCACACTCCCGATCGATCTGGTGACGCCCGACGAAGACAAAACCCCGACTGTGCCGGACAAGGTTCCCGAACTCGACACACCGAGGCCGGTCCCGGCGCCGACCTCGCCTTGACCGTCCCCGGACCCCATGCTAGCATCCGCCACAGACACGCCTGCGTTCCTCAATCGCCGCCGACACCGAGGATGACCCGTGGGAGAGACCTGCGCCACTCTCTTCATCGCCGCCAGCGAATCCGACTCCAACCTCTACTATGCCACGCAGTTCATCGCTCCCGATCCCTTCATCTATCTGGAAGTCAAAGGCGAGCGGCTGCTGGTGATGAGCGATCTCGAAATGGACCGCGCCCGCAGCCAGGCGACGGTCGATCGCGTGCTGTCCTATTCCGAGATCGAGCGCCAGGCCAAGGCTCAGGGCGTCGCATCGCCTGGGACGATCGATGTCGTGCATGTCGTGATGCAACAGACCGGCCTCCGGGAGTTGCTTGTCCCCGCGAATTTCCCCTTCGGGCACGCGACGAGGCTGCAGGAACTCGGCTATCGCCTGACTCCTAAGCGTGCCCCCTTTTTTGAACGCCGCGCCGTCAAGACAGCGGAGGAAGTCCGCCACATCGAGGCCGCTCAACGGGCGACTGAAGAGGCGGTGGCAGCGGCCCATGACGCGCTGCGCCGAACGGACCTCCGCCAGGATGGACTCTGGCTGGACGGCGAACCGCTGACCTCCGAGCGGATCAAGAAACTGATCAACGTCGAATTGATGGAACGGGACTGCATCGCGCAGCACACCATCGTGGCAGGCGGCGAACAGGCCTGCGATCCACACCACGAAGGGAGCGGGCCGTTGCCGGCACACCGGAGCATCATTTTCGACGTCTTCCCCCGGTCGGCGACGACGCGCTACTTCGCCGATATGTCGCGGACGGTGGTGCGCGGCCACGCCTCGACGGAGCTGACGCGCCTCTACCAGGCGGTCAAAGACGCCCAGGAAGAAGCGATTTCGAAAATCCGAGACGGGGCCGACGGCCAGAAAATTCATGAAGGCATCTGCGAGCGTTTCGAGCAAGCCGGCTACAAGACCGGGTTGGTCAACGGTCGGATGCAAGGCTACTTCCACGGCACAGGGCACGGAGTCGGGCTGGACATCCATGAAGCGCCGCGCATCAGCAAAACAGGTTCGATACTCCAAGAGGGGCACGTCGTCACGGTGGAGCCAGGTCTCTACTACCCGGGCCTCGGGGCCGTAAGGATCGAGGATATGGTGCTCGTGACCCGCGATGGTTGCCGTAATCTGACGAACTATCCGAAGACGTTCGTCTTAGAATAAGGACGATTTGGTGATTGTGGGTTTGGTTTTTTGACAATCACTCAATCACCAGATCACTCGATCACACCTTCTTCATGCGCCTGACTTTCACCATCCAGCGCTACAATCCCGAAACCGACCTTCATCCTCATGACGAGGACTATCGGTTGGACGTCAGCCGAGGCATGACGGTTCTCGACGCCTTGATCCGGATCAAGCAGGAACTGGATGGTCGCCTGTCGCTCCGGTACTCCTGCCGCTCCGCCATCTGCGGCTCCTGCGCGATGGAGATTAACGGATCGGAGAAGCTGGCCTGCCGCACGTCCGTCCGTAAAGAGTACGAGCAGTACGGAGGCATCGCTGTCGCGCCGCTTCGCAACTTGCCGGTGATCAAAGATCTCGTGGTGGACATGTCTTCGTTCTGGAGCAAGGTCCGCGAGGTCACTCCCTGGCTCTCATCTTCATCAGGACCTAAACGGAGATATGGCCCGTCGGCTCAGCTCACGCTCATGCCGGATAGCTACCGGTTCCACAACGTGGACGCCTGCATCATGTGTGGCGCGTGCGTGGCCGCCTGCACGGTCCACGAAGTCTCGAAGGAGTTTCTCGGGCCGGCGGCGCTCGCGAAAGCCGACCGGTTCTTCGCAGACCCCCGCGAGCCGGAATCCGCCAAACGACTCCGCCTCATGGAGCTCGAACAAGATCACGGCATGTGGGACTGCACCCGCTGTAACTTCTGCGTCCAGGTCTGTCCAAAAGATGTGAAGCCGATGGAGGCGATCGTCCGACTGCGTCGCGCAGCGATCCAGCATGGCCTTGCCACAACCGGCGGCGCCCGCCATGTCACCGGCTTCACGTCACTCATCGAGCAGCATGGCCGACTGAACGAAGCCCTCATGCCGCTGAAAGTGACCGGCTTCTCTCCACGGCGCCTGCTGCATGTCCTCCCGCTGGGACTCAGGATGCTGCTGAAAGGGAAAGTGCCGAATCCGTTCGGGCATGGTCTTCCAGGTCTCGCACAAGTGCGCTCCATCTTTTCAGCCGCGCGCCGGCGCACCAAGACCGCGTGAGCCGTCGTGACCTCGACCTACAAATTCCTGGAGGACATTGCCCTGGCGGATGCCGCGTTTGAAGCCACCGGCGACTCTCCCTCGGAATTGTTCCAAGCCGCCTCGCAGGCGCTGATCGACACGCTGGCCAACCCGGCGACCGTTTCCCCACGCTGGGAGCGCACCATCACGCGACACGATCCTGACTTGTCGGCCCTGCTCTTCGACTGGTTGTCGGATCTCGTGTACTTGAAAGACGCCGAAGGCGTGGTGTTTCATGAGGCAAGGGTGCGCCTGACTCACGACGACACCGTCGGAGAATGGCGACTGAGCGGGACACTCACCGGAGCGCCGGTGAATCCAATGGATCAGGAACTCCGTGCCGACGTCAAGGGTGTCACGAAGCATCTGTACCAGGTGAGGCAAGAAGGCACGGGCTGGATCGCACGGGTGGTGCTGGATATATGAAACTCAATACTGAGATGGCAGTGAATCGCGTCACCGATGAGGTCTGGGAGATTCCCGCTTCTGAGAAACCCGGCATGCTGGTGCCGGCACGTATCTACGCCACCGAGCAGATCCTCACCAGCATGGACCGCGGCGTCTTCGACCAAGTCACCAACGTGGCCTGCCTGCCAGGCATCCGCCGCTATGCCCTCTGCATGCCGGACGGCCACTGGGGCTATGGGTTTCCCATCGGCGGCGTGGCGGCATTCGATGTGGCAGAGGGAGTCATCTCGCCGGGCGGTGTGGGCTACGATATCAACTGTCTCGATGGCAACGCTCAGGTGCTTCACGAATTGGGATATCGCCGGCCGATTCGATCGCTGGACGGAGCATGGCGAGGCGAACGAGTCGTATGCGTGAACCCCTCGCACGCCGTCAGAAGCGCGGATATCGGCGCGTTCCTTCTTAAGTCTCCCACAACACCGGTGTTTCGAGTGATCACGGAGTCCGGACGGCAGATCATGGCGTCGGCAGATCACCCGCTCCTGACCGAGCACGGAATGGCGCCACTCGATGCGCTCCGACTAGGGGACAGGGTCTCGGTGTACCCGTTTGAGGGAGTGGATTACGAGCCTCCCTCGTCCTGCGTGCTTCTCAATGAGAGCGATCTCACGAGCATCTATCCGGGAACCAGGAATGGGTTGGCGCAAGCCATCGCGGCTCTCCGCCAACGCGGGCTTCTCCCACTCGCCATAGACCATCCGGCGCTTCCGTTCCTGATTAAATTGATGGGATTCATCCAGGGGGATGGACATCTTCAGCTCGATTCCGGCGGACGCGCGCAGATTAACCTCTACGGCGATCCGGGCGATCTCGCATCCATTCGACGCGATGTGGAACGGATCGGATTCCGAGCGTCGAGGCTTTACGAGCGGACCAGAACCCATGCTATTTCGACTCGGTATGGGCGCAAGCACTTCGTGAGAACGGAGGCGTCCGTTCATCTCCGGTCCTCCGGCTTGGCGTTGCTGCTTGTGGCGCTTGGAACCACGAAGGGCAACAAGGCCGTGCAAGACTTCGACGTCCCGACTTGGTTGCACAAGACCCCCCTCTGGATGAAGCGGTTGTACCTTGCTGCGTACTTCGGCGCGGAGTTGACCAGCCCGGCCACGGTGAGCGGACACGGCTACAATTTTTCGGCTCCGGTCGTTTCGCTCAACAAACGGGCGCATGCCGTAGCCGGCGGCAAGCAATTTCTTCGGCACATCCAGGAGTGGCTCCGGCAATTCGGCGTCGCAAGCGAGTTGCTTGCCGAGTGTGAAGACTCGCCGAACAAGGACGGCAGTGCGTCGATTCGTCTCCGCCTTTGCATATCGTCGGAACCGGACAATCTGGTGAAGTTCTGGAGCCGGATTGGGTACGAGTACAACCGGCGCAAGCAATACTTGGCCAACGTGGCCGTGCAGTATCTCAAATTGAAGAATGCGGTGATCTCGGAACGTACCGCGAGCATCGAGACTGCGATGGTCATGAAACAGACCACCGGAGCTACCCTAGAATCCATCACCCATGCGATCGGGTCGCCCCACGTCAATACGCGTTTCGTCGCCCGCAGCTTATGGGAGGGTCGGCGCACCGGTGTGCGGATTGGCACCACCTTTCCAACTTTCTCGGAATTCATCCCTGCCAAGACGGACGGGCTCGGCGCCACAGGGCAGGTGTGGGACACCATTGTGCATAAGGAACCGGTCGACCATCCAGGCTTTGTCTATGACTTGACTGTCTTGGACGATCACCACAATTTCATCGCGAACGAATTTGTGGTGTCGAACTGCGGCATGAGACTGATCCGGACGAACCTGACTCTGCCGGATGTTCAACCTCGTCTGGAGCAACTGATGACGGAACTGTTTCGCAAAGTTCCGGCCGGCGTGGGCTCGAAAGGTTTTGTGTCGCTCCACCGGCAGGACTTAGATGAGGTGATGCGCAAAGGCGCCAAATGGTGCGTGGAACATGGTTATGGGTGGCATGAGGATTTAGAGCGGATCGAAGAACGAGGCTGTATCCCCGGCGCCGATCCTGACAAGGTGAGCGACTATGCCGTGCAGCGCGGCATCCATCAACTCGGCACGCTCGGATCGGGGAACCATTACCTGGAAGTGCAGGTTGCCTCGGACGATCGGATCTTTGACCGGGCCACCGCGGCGGCCCTCGGCATTACGGGGCATGACCAGATCGTCGTGATGGTGCATTGCGGCTCGCGCGGGTTCGGCCATCAGGTGGCCAGCGACTATCTCAAGGTGTTCGAGAAGGCGATGCGGCGTTACAACATCACGGTGAAGGACCAGCAGTTGGCCTGCGCTCCGTTTCGCTCGCCGGAAGGACAAGATTACTTTGCCGCAATGAACTGCGCCGCCAACAGCGCGTTCGCCAACCGCCAGGTCATTACCCATCAAATTCGGGAGGCCTTTGCGAGCGTCTTCGGCCGTTCGGCGGAAGAGCTCGGCCTGGAAATCGTCTACGACGTGGCCCACAACATTGCGAAGGTGGAACGGTATGCCGAAGGTGAGTTGGTCATCCATCGCAAAGGTTCCACGAGAGCTTTCGGTCCCGGCCGCCCCGAACTGCCTGCGCTCTACCGAACCACCGGCCAACCGGTCATCTGCGGCGGATCAATGGAGACCGGATCGTATCTTCTCGTCGGCACCGATCAGGCGATGCACGACACATTCGGCTCCACCATGCATGGGTCGGGACGGACGATGTCGCGCACGCAAGCCAAACGGTCGGTCCGCGGTGAACAGTTACAACGGGAGATGAAGCAGCGCGGGATCATCGTGAAGGCCGTGTCCATGTCCGGTCTCGCCGAGGAAGCCGGCTTCGCCTACAAGAACATCTCGGATGTCGTGGAGACCGTGGATCGCGCAGGAATTACTAAGAAGGTGGCGGAGCTGCGGCCGATCGGGAACATCAAGGGATGATTGCGGGTCCTGTCGCCGACCAGCCCGGCCGTCCTCGCACCCCGCCCGGTGTAGGGACCCCGCTGCGGGCGGCCTAGGCTCCCAGGTCGGCGCCACCCGCAATTATCGCGCATGATCTGAGCCCTATCGGCCTATGAGAAGGGTGAGAGGGAAGAGGGGCGGCATTGGGCAGCCAGGCTGCCTTGCTAAAGAACTAGCCCGCGCATGTGAGACTGTCCTTGAGCGCAGGAACGGGCCAGCGTAGAATGGCTTTCGGATGTTCGAGCGAGAGCTCAAAAGATTCCGTTCGCTTGTCCAAGAGCGCCAGTACATCCTTACCATTCATGCACTTGAAGAGATGGGTGAGGATGACGTCCTCGACGAGGACGTCGAGCATGTCATCCTTACGGGTCAAATCGTCGAGCGGCAAGTCGATCGTGCGACCAGAGAGCGAAAGTACGTACTTACCGGAACGGACCTTGCCGGTGAACCCGTGGGAGTTGTCTTGAAGATGGGTTCAACAGACAAGGTAGTCGTCGTCACCGTCTATCGCGAGGAGGACTGATGAAGTGTGAACTCTGCGGCGCCCAGGCCGCCGCCATCAAGAAGACGACGAAGAGCTTTGGTCGTGGCGACAATCTCGTCGTCATCGAGAACATTCCAATCGTTCATTGCTCAAGCTGTTATGAGTCGTACCTGACCGCCGCCACAGCCCGCGAACTCGACCGCATTCGCAAAAATCGGCGTAGCCTAGGCAAGGCAAAGCGCGTTCTCGTCGCATCGTTCAAGAAAAGTGCGGCCTAACCATCGGCTACACCCGACCGCTTCGCGGCGGGTAATCCTTGTGCGATGGGCCACCCATCCGGCGTGCACGAGTGCGATTCAGATGTCGCCCAACCCTGTAGCGAACGAAAGAGGACGATATGACGACGAACCCGAATAACCGCCCTCCAGTCCCGCCCTTCACGCGGGAAACCGCAACGCAAAAGGTGCGCATGGCCGAGGATGCGTGGAACACGCGCGACCCCGAGCGCGTGTCGCTCGCTTACACCATCGACAGCACATGGCGAAACCGCGCCGAGTTCTTGTCGGGGCGCGAGGCGATCGTGCAGTTCCTTCAGCGCAAGTGGGCGAAGGAGCTGGATTACCGCCTCATCAAAGAGCTATGGGCCTGTTATGAGAATCGGATCGCCGTACGTTTTGCCTATGAGTGGCACGACGACTCGGGCAACTGGTTCCGCTCCTATGGCAACGAGAACTGGGAGTTCGACGAACATGGTCTCATGCGGCGTCGCATCGCCAGCATCAACGACCTGCCCATCAAGGAAGCGGATCGTCGGTACCGCTGGCCGCTGGGCCGACGACCGGATGATCACCTAGGCCTGTCGGACCTTGGTCTGTGACAGCCACCGTGCCCTCACTCACCTGCTTTCCCCACTGAATACTCAGTGTTGCGATCCCTCCAGTCCGGCTTGCCTGTTACAAGCGGAGTTGAGCCGGTCTCCAGCATCCAAGGTTATGAGGAAGTCGTGTAAGGACCGGTTGAGGATCGCTCTTGTGATCCTTTCGGGGCAGGCTCCCATCCGTGCGGGGAATAGTCCGGCTGGAAGATGTTCCAGTACAAAGTAAAGTATGCAGCCCGCGTAACCGATAACCATATAAACGGGAGGGGGCCATGAATGCTTCACTCGCCATTCCCGCAGCCACACTGGGGTCGGTCGTGATCTTGGGCGCAACCTTCCTGGCCTTTGCCGGCGATCTTCCGCCGGAACCGGGGGAGGAATTTCTCGTCAATGAAGACGTGAACATCATCACCGGCCTGTATACCAGGGAGTATGCCATGGGACTCGACGGCATCGTGGACTACATCACTTCGCGGCAAATCTTACAGTCCGAGTACGGCGAGTTCGGGGAGACGGTCGTCGAGGCGCCGGCTCTCCCGCTGTTTTACTGGTATGACGCGAACCACGACGGACACATTGATGCGAACACTGAAATGTGGATCGATCGCGGCGGCCAAGGGTGGCCCTCCGATATCGCGCCTTATGCGCTGCGCGTCGAACCGTGAGCACGAATATCGAGAGATGTCGATGGAGCAGCGAAAGTACCCGCGATTTCCGGTCCAATTCCACAGCTCGTTCAGCTCGGCCAACATTATCGGCGGCGAAGGCCAGGTGGTGGACCTCTCCTTTCGCGGGTGTCGCATTTCCAGCTCTGCATCGATCCAGCCTGGGACAACCCTTGAGTTGCGCATTCACGTGTCGGACAAAGAACCACCGATCTCTATCGATCAAGCGGTTGTACGCTGGTGCAAAACCAAACACTCAGGGCTGGAATTTATGAAGTTGCAACCAGCCGAGTGGGCTCGGCTTCAGCAGGTGGTGAAAGACATTGAACTCGAACCCTACCAGCGGCCCAAGGCCGAAGAGACGACCCCCGTCTGAGGCCGCCTGGATACAGGCTCAAGCCTTCAACCGATAGCCGTACAGGAGGGTGATGTTGATGCGGCGGCAGGTGTACTCGTCTTTGAAGGCACAGTCGTCCGTTTCGTGGAACAGGTCTGAATTGAAGACCAGCGCACGGTTGGCTCGATAGGGAATGCGGATCATCTTCGCGCCGCTCTGCTCCAGCCAGTTGTAAATCTTCTGCCGGTTCTTGTCGCTGTTGTACGTCTTGAAATCCCAATCGCGCGGCGCTTCCTTATCCCACACGACCAACCCTCCCGACTCCGGATTGAGATTCGCCTCGTCGGGCGTGATCCAGAAATTGACGTTCACCGCTGCCGCATCGGCATGAATATTCAACCCTCGCCTCGCGCTGTCGTGCTTGAAGGCCCAAGCTTGCGTCAAACGATGGTCCTTGAAGATACGGGGGAATTTCAACCGCAGCTCTTCGGCAATTTGAAGCAGCAGGGGAGAGGCGAAGCCGTCCCCCAAGAAGGCCCCGATGTAACCGTTCTCATAATCCTTCTTCCAGATGGTGGATTCCCAGCAGAAACGACGCAATGCATGCAGGGCCTCAGGACACAAGAGCCCATCGACAAACGTCGCTTCCGGCTGTGAGGCGAAATACCGCGCCTCGATAGCCGCCACGTCAAGCGATGGATTCAAGACGGCGTGGGGCAATCGTTCGCAGGGCGACATTCGGACGAACCGATTGAACGCCGGCGCGATCGCGTCGAGCTCGCCCGGTAGAACAGCGATGCGGTTGCCGGGCGCATCACTCCGCTCCACTCGCTCCCGAAGGCGTGCGAGGGCACTGCGATACTCCATCCACTCCTGTCCCAACGAATCGCGCTCGAATAGGTACTGCATCTGTTCACAGTCGTGCTTTACGCGAGACCGATAGACCACCGTGCCGGTCACCGGCCCACCGTGGTTGTGCTTCAGCTCCGCGGCTTGTCGCAGGCAGGCTACTGCCCGATCGAACTCTCCCTTCCACATCCAGGCAATCCCCAGGTTGTAGATCGCCTTCACGTAACCGGGCATCGCCGCGAGCGCGCGCTCGAACGACGGGACCGCCTCGTCCAACTGTCCCAGCTCCATCAGCGCCAGGCCGAGATTGTTGTACGCTTCGACATGGCCTGGTTTGATCGCCAGCGCCTGCCGGTAAGACGCCACCGCGTGATCAACCTGGCCCTGTTCCTTGAGCGCCGCGCCGAGGTTGTTATGCGCCTCCGCGCTCGTGGGGTTGAGACGAAGCGCTTCACGGTACGCGTCCACGGCCTCTGCACTCTGCCCCGTGTCCTTATACAGGTTGCCGAGGTTCGTCCAGGCTTCGCTATATCGGGGGTTCAGAGAAATAGTGCGTCGGTATGCGTTGACCGCGTCGTCGGATCGACCGGCCCGTTGCGCGACCACGCCGTGGTTGAAACAGTAGAGAGGATTATTCGGCTCCAGCCGGCGGGCCTGGTCCAGCAACTCCAGCGCCTGGTCGAACCGACCGACTCGATAGGCGAGCAGACCAAGGCCATGGATCGCCTCCGGATGGTCCGGCGACATGTCGAGCACGAGGCGGTAGGCGCGCTCGGCTTCCTGGAGACGACCGGCTTGATGATGAGCTTTGCCCTGGTCGAGGAGTGTCTTAATGGCGAACGAATCCGCCACCCGCCCGGTCTTGGCGGACAATTTCTCCTGACGCCGGCGTTCCGCGCGATTCATAGAGCTGGTTTCCAGCAGATAAGACAGTAATGATCGATGGTGGTGCGAAGAGGTTATACCAAAGTCGTAGCCGGGTCAAAGGCGGGGAGGGCAGGGGAGCGGCGCGGGGACGCAGGATTTGTCTTCTCACGACGACCCGGATCGTGTGTAAGCGCTGGGCTACGAGGATGGATGGTGACCAGCGGGTAGCGATGCGGACAAGCCGACCTATCACACTCATCTTGGGTGGGACGTTCTTCCTGATCCTCGCCTTGCGATCGCCCGTCCTCGCCGACGGCTTTCGCAATCCCTTTCATGGTGCGGCCGCGATCGCGCAGGGCAATGCCTTTGCGGCGCAGGCAGACGATCCCACTACTATCTTCTACAATCCCGCCGGGATGACCCAACTGCACGGTGTGCAGAACTCTGTCGGCGTGCAGTTCGTCAGCGTGAACGTGAACTACACGAGCCCCACGGGGGTGAAGACGCAGAACGACCGGTCATTTCCCATCGGCCTTCCGCCGCCCGGCCAGTTTTTTCTCACGGCCAATCTCAAGGATCTCGGCGTACAGGCGCTCGGCGACCTGTCGCTCGGCCTCGGGTTCCTCAATCTCTATGGCTTCTCCCTGAAATATCCGGAGAACGGCCCGTTCGCCTCTTCCGTCACGCGGGCCCAATTGCCGCTGCTGGATATCAAGCCGACACTCGCCTACAAGGTGACGGAGGACTTATCGGTCGGGCTGGGCGCGGACATTTTTACTTTTGGAAGTTTCATCGGCGAGGGGCAGGCGGAGCGACAGTTCGTAGCCCCACCTGGTGGACCGGTCCCCGCCGGAGCGCAAGTCGAGATCAACGGCAAGGGGACGGCGGCCGGCCTGAATGCAAGCGTGCTCTATACGGTGTTGCGCGCGGAGAACGGCAAGCCGCGATTAAATCTGGCCGGGATCTGGCGGAGCCAAGCGGTCGTCCCGCTCAACGGCGCGCTCTTGGCCAATGGCGGCAAGGTCGCCGACACGAAAAGCTCGATCCTCCTGCCGGAGAGCTACACCGCCGGGATCGCCTAGTGGCAAATTCGGGACCATGCGCATGAGTGGAAACTCGAGTTCAACGTGGATTGAGTGCGGTGGCAATCGATCCGGAACTTCGGTACGCAGCTTTCGAATGGCGCGTTCCTGCCCAACCCGCAGAACTGGTCCAACTCGTTGACCTATGCGGTGGGCACGGAATACAAGTGGCTCCGGCCTTCGTGGCTCCCGGCCTGGGATGTCGCCCTGCGAGCGGGCTACAACCGCTCCGAAACTCCGGTGCCAGACCGAAATTTTTCACCCACTCCGCCGGATGCGGATGTGAACGTACTCTCTATCGGTGCGGGCTTCCTGTGCGGAAAGTCGGGGATGTTCCTGGGCCTGATTTCCTGTGGCTCCGACGCTGGGGGACTGTTGAGTCGCAATGCAATGGGCATCGATCTGGCCTGCCAGGCTGTGCTGTTCGAACAACGCACGGTCACAGGCAGTCCCGACCCCAACGTCGATGGCACCTACAAGACGACGAATCATGTCGGCTCGGTCACCCTGCGCGTGAATTTCTGACCGCTCTCGCTCCAAGCCTCACTACAGCCAGCGGGCGTACGCCCGCTGGCCGCCTCTTTCTCTTAGCCATTCGCTCAGCCATACGCTCTTCGGTCCCCACCTCGCGCCCCGTGCCTTGCGCCTTCCCTCAATACACCGACTCCTGCATCGGACCACGCACGCACCAGGCGTGGATGTCGGTGTTCGTCTTAAAGTTGAAGAACACGCCGTCAACGCTGAAGTCCACGATCCACGCGGTGGTCGGATCATCAGCGCGCGTCGTCGCCGACCAATACCTGGTCGACTGGACGCATTGTCTGCCCACTTTAGCCAATTCACGAACGGGCATCAGGCCCCTTCAAGAATCAACCTCACCGGAGGCCGATCCCCGTGTGCGGAGTACGGCGCTCCTGTCCGCGCATGCCATGAACTGAGTTCATGGCGGGGCAGACGCACCATGATGCAACTCGGCACGCTCCCCAGCCTGCCCATCAGGCCGGGGATGCTGGCCGCTCCCCCGTGCAATACATCGCCCTCTTCCGTCATTCCCGACATCTGTTATCGGGAATCCATCGTTGAGCGTTGTTCGGATGGATCCCCGCTAACAACCGGCGGGGATGACCGCTGAGGACCGGACTGACTCTTGATCCATCCCTCGTTCTGTCGGCTAAGCGCCACCGCCAGCTCGGCGGTGCGCCCATAGGCCGTGAATTTCTGAAAGGCTTGCACCTCCTTACCGATCCGGAGCAAGACTTGGAGCCCCTCCAGCCGCTCCCGCAAGTCATAGAGCACTGGAAGTTTCTCTCGCCGCGAGTTGGCCCGGATGATCAGCGTCACCAGCTCGCGGCTGTGCTGCCGGAGGTCGCTGCCGAGCGTATACTTGTGATAGCGGCTGAACTGGCGGACCACCTGTTCGAGATACACCGCCAGGTCCATCGCCGTCTTGTAGATGGGCAAATGTTCATACCGAGCCATCGAACCACCTCAGGCAGCTCGTAGAAACAGAGGCGGGGCAGGGGGCGTTGCCCCCTGCACCCCCAAATAGCCAAATGACTCAAATCACCGAAGCCTCAATACTGATCCGCATGCATGCCACCGCGCACACACCAGGCGTGGAGGCCGTTGGCCTTACCGTTGCTGAACACGTCGCCATTGCCGAAGAACACGACCCACGCGAAGGCCGGAAGGTCTGCGCTCGTCGTCGCCGACCAGTAGCGGGCCGACTGGACGCCGGTAAAGACGCTGGCTGGGACAAACGGCGCCGCCAGCGTGGGGTCGATCACACTCGCCAACTCCGCCACAGATGGTAATCGCCAGCCTCTCGTACCACCCACATTCTTGTTGACACAATTGAACGTCGCAGTGACCCAGGTGCTGGTGCCGGCATCCGGTGCCTGCTCCCACACCAGGCCGGTGTTCTTGTCCAGGACCGCGCCGGTGAAGGCCGTGGTAAAGCGCGAGGCGGATGGATTGTTGCTGTCCCACCGCAGCGTGTGGTTGCCATCTTGGCCGCCCCCGCCGATGCCCGTGATGGCGGCGAGGACCTGATCCAGCTTGGCTAAAATCTGCGCGAACGGATTCGGCGGCGGGGGCGGATTATGCGCCGCCGCCGGCGTGACCCCGCTCCCATAGTTCGCCAGCACCAGGCCTCCGATGAGGACCACGGCCCCGATTCCACTCAGCCATCTGCTCCGTCTGCTGCACATCATGATGCTCCTCCTTGGTGTGTGGTTGTTGATGCACCGACTGACTGTCTCTTTGCTCCCTGCCCCGGCCTCCAGGCGCGAGGCGAGGGGCACAGGGCAAGCGGCGAGAGGGAAGACGCCGCTTGCCTTCATTGCCCATCGCCGTTCGCCTCGCCCCCCTCGCCTGCTGCCGGCTCGACCGCCCAGTGTCGTTCGATGATTTCCATCGCCTTCGTGCGCACGTCCTCGTTCTCATCGTCCAGCGCCACGACCAAGGGATCGAGCGACGCCTTCGCCCCTTGCTGCGCCCACGTCTCCAGGGCCCGGAGCCGGACAGGGACCTCCGGCGACTCCAGCGCCGTGGCCATCCAGTCGGGCACGACGAGGGGTTCTGCCTCGCGTGGCTCGGCGGACATGGGGCTCGTGGCGAGGGGCGAGGGGTTTGATGCGTGCGGATCGACCACTCCTGACGATTCACCCTCTAGCCCCGTGCCTCGTGCCTCTCGCCTGTCATCCGGCCCGCTCGCGGTTGCCGCGAGATTCGACGCCTCGTCGGACGAAGCCGGTCCGCAGCCCGGCAGACAGGCGAACAGCAAGAGGCCCAGGAGCAGCGGCCGGAGCGCCGTCACCGCTTCCTCCACACCCACATCGCCATACCCGCGCTGGTCAGGATGAGGAGGCAGGCGACCGACAGGATGATGTCCCACTGCTGAAGAACCGGCTGCGTCATGATGATGGTGTTCATTGCGCGGGCGTTATACGCGATGCCAGGGGGACAAATGGGGGGACAAATTCAAAAAAGTCTGAGGGGGTACGGTTCTGGGGAAAATAGAGGAGAAACGAACTCAGGCTACCGGGATTGAAGCTGCTGGAAGAGCCGTTGCGTCTCCGGGGAGGGCAGGCGATCGGCCCAGCGCGCCAGCGCCGATCGGCAGCGATGATACAGAGCGGCCGCCTCGGCCTGCCGCCCGTTCGACGCCAGAATTGGAATCAATCGCTGATACAGCGGCTCGGCGACGGGGTCCACGTCGATCGCCTGTTCGAGGCAATGGACGACGTCCGCTGTCTTGTCCTTCATGTTGAGTTCGTCGCATCGACGCAGGACGAGCTTGACGTAGCAGTCTCGTAGCCGGTCTCGATAGGACACCGCCCAGGGGGGACAGTCCTCTAACCCGAGAAACGGACCGGTGTAGCGAGCGCGCGCACGAGCGGCATGGTCTGCATGGCTGTTCGATCTGGAGGGCACAGTCCCTTCCTCCGCCTGCTTCGCTCCGGCTTCAAAGGCCAGCGCATCGACCCAGCAGAGGTCACGATTGAGGGACACCTTCCCTTTCTGCCACTGGATCACATCCTCAATTCCCAGCAAGTGACGCAAGCGCATCATCGACTTCTTGAAATTCTCCTGCGCCTGGTCACCATCGGCCTCAGGCCACAAGGTGTCGGTCAGGCGGGAGACCAGGACGGCCTGACCGCCGAAGGCGATGATGGCCGTGAGCAGGTCCAGCAAGCGATGCGGCGCTTTGCGGTGCTTCGCCAACCGCTGCCCGTCGATCTCGACAGCAAGCGAGCCGAGCGCGCGGATCTTCACCGGCCAAGGCCAGGCCTCGATCTCCCTCGCTTGTGGAGAAGGCGTGTACCGATGCCGCTGGATCATACGCTGCACAAAGGGAACTCTTATCCCAGCTTCCAGCGCCTTGGCGCAGAGTTTCGCAGTCGGTTCCCTCTGGATGCCGGGATACTGCAGGAGCCCTCGCGCCTCCCCGATCGACAGGCCTTTCCGAAGCGCGTCCAAGCCCGTGGACTCGTCACCTCTATCGAAGCTGATCTGCGCGGTGATGAGCCACGCGCCCAATCGGATGACATCGCTCTGCATCCGTTCACCGATGTGCATCACGCGATCAAGCCATCGAGTCGCCTCTTCCTCATGGCCCAACTCGTGAAGGGCCTGGACCGCTATGAATCCGTCCATCCCCTCTCCAAACATGTGTCCGCCTTCCGCAGCAATCAGATTCATCGAGAGCTGAATGCGCTCCCAGGCCTGTCGCATCTCTCCCTGCAAGAGCTTGAACCAGGCAAAGAGATGCTCGAAGTGCGCCCGGTGGATGCCGCCAAGCCGTTTGGTGGCTACATCCTGTTCTCTTAGCAGCGACTCTGCGACAACCAGGTTGCCGGCGAGCAACTCACCGGCAACTCCTTGGGAAAGGACAAGACCATCCCACACATGCAGCCCTGATTCGTTGATCAGATCTCGCGCCTTTCCCACGTGCATCCGGCAGAGGTCGAAGTCGCTGTCGAACCAAGCGAGGGTCGCTGACGTCGCATGGAAAAATATTGTGGTGATGGGATTCCACTGCCTCGACTGGGCTACGCGAGAGAATTGTGCGAGGCCGACCATGGCCGCGGATAAATCTCCAAACCAGAGGTAGTAGATCTCCGTCATATACCGAGATCCAGTCTGTACGGCTGGAGGGAGATGATCGCTCAAGGCGACTGCTCTGTCCAACCAGACTCTCGCATCGCTTCGGTATGGCTGCGCTTGCATGATGGCACTCGCCATACAGTCCGCCACGTGGGCTTCCACCTCAATCGACGGATAGGACGTTCCCTCTGGATAAATCATTGGAAACATTTCCAATAATTTACTCAGGCGACCAAGACCTGCCCACCGAATCACGACAGCCCGGACCGCTCCGCACCACGCCAATAAGGCTCCGGCTTGCTCTCCTTCCGCACGAAATGTGGCTAACACTTCCTCAAAGAGATCATAGGCCTCGTCTGGATTGAAGGACACTCTGGTCGTTGCTAACCAGAACTTCATCCACGGCATCTGCTTGCGCATCGATTCGGGGACACTGCGTATCCAGCCCTCCAATGTCTGGATACGTCCCTCGGCAATCCGAGCCCCGGCCTGTGCAAGGATGAGTTGGGCAAATTCCTCCCACTCCCCTGCCACCTGCAGCAGCGCCGCGCCATCCTCGATCCGGCCTGCGCTCACGAGCAATCCGGCCGCAGTCCGTTGAAGGCGCCTCACCTCTTCAGGCCCGAGCACCTGTTGAGCCCGCTGCACTAAGAAATCCCGGAAGAGCGGATGGTACCGATACCACTGCTCCGGCCCTTCACGGCGCTCGGTGAAATATCGGGCGGCATGAAGAGACGAGAGCATCTCTCCGGCCTTGGGCAGATTGGTCAATCGTTCCGCCATCGGCACGCTGATATCGGATAAGACGCTCGTCTTGAGCAACAGGCTTTGCACATCCGGCGCAAGCCGTTCCATCACCTCGCCGGCCAGGTATTGGAACAACGCTTCCGGCGTCTCACTGGCCCGTCCAGACATCGCCCTGTCCTGGGTTTTTGCGTGTTCGATCGTCAGGACGATGCCCGCAGCCCACCCTCCCATTCGGCGATACAGCGCATCGACCGATGGCTTCACCGATCGACTAGTGTGCGGCTTCACGTGGAGCCGCACGATCGCCTGGGCCTCCGTTTTCGAGAGCTCCAGTTTTTCGGGATCGATCAAGTTCATCGCCCGATCAGCCTCCAACTTCGCCATGGCAGCCGGAGGATGCTGACGACTCATGACGATCATCGAGACATGTTTCGGCAATTCTTCGACCCCACAACACAAAAGGGGATGCAGCGTCGAGGTCATGGGGACTTCCTGATAATTGTCGAACACCAGCACGCACCGGCGGGGCAGACGCGCACAAAGCTCCTGAAAATACCGCCGCGCAAAGGTTGACAGCCCCAGGGCATACTCCGGCATGAGAATCGGCAGCGGCCTCCGATATCTGGGAGCTACCACTTTGGCTGCGAGACTCAGGCAATGAAAGAAGGACGAGGGATCGACATCGCTCTCATCGAGCCGATACCAGAGGACCGGAAGACGGCGCGCTTTGAGGTAGCTGGCAACGAGCGTGGTTTTCCCCGCACCCGGCGGGGCCGTGATCCAGACGACCGGTTTTTTTCTGGCTTGATCCAGCCGGCGATACAGCCGGGGCCGCTCCAGCACCGGCGGCAACGTGGGGGCGGTCAGCTTGGCGAGGAGCGGAACGGTGCGAGCCATGCCCACTCTCTGGACTTGACGTGAATGACGCGAGACACGCGTGCTGGCCCGCATTCTCCCTGATTTGAGCTCAGCGCGCAAGATTCATGAGAGGTTCTGCTGCAATTGTCGGGAAGCGAATACCGAATAGCTGATAGCGAAGGGCTCCGAGCTACTCGTTGCTCGCTACTGGCTATTGGCTGAATGCTATTCTGATATCGCGACGAACCGTCATGAATACTGCGCGCTAGGCGTGCAAGATCCGCGTTGGGGAGAAGTTGTGATCAGGCGGCCGAGGCAAGCTGCCGCTTCCGGCGTTGGCCCAGGATATCGAGCGCAGCCACGCGATAGGCCTCCGCCAAGGTAGGAAAGTTGAAAATGTTGTCGACGAAGGTGTCGATGGTGGAACCTTGCTGGAGGGCCAGTTGGCCCAGATGAATGAGCTCGGTTGCGCCTTCTCCGATGATCTGGACGCCCAGAAGACGTTCACCGGCCGGATCGGCCACCATCTTGAGCAACCCGTCGGAGATGCCGGAAATCTGGCCGCGCGCCACTTCGCTGAACCTGGCACGTCCGATTATCGGGCCACGATATCGAGCGATGGCCATGTCTTCATCGAGCCCGATCGAGGACATTTCAGGAAGTGTATAAATGCCCAATGGAATCTGGTCGGACGACTCGCCCAACGGCAGGCCCAGTGCATGGCAGACGGCCCGGCGGCCCTGCTCCATGGCGCGCGAGGCGAGCGCGGGTGGTCCGCTCATGTCGCCGACTGCATAGATGTGGGACACGGACGTTTGGCAGAACTCGTTCACCCCCAATGTCCCCTTGTCGGTCACCACCAGTCCCGCTGCGGAGATCTTCAATTCCTCGATGTTCGGCTGGCGTCCTAATGCCACCAACATTTTCTCACTCTTCATCACAGTCCCGTCCTGCGTCGTGGTCACCACGTGCTCGACGCCATCCCACCGAATATCTTTGACGACCTGCTTCCCGACATACCTGCCGCCGTGTTGCTCGAACGATCGGATAAATGCCTCGACGATTTCCTTGTCGATGAACTGGAGCGGACGCTCCGCACGATCCACCAGTATCACCTGAACTCCCAGCAAGGCAAAGATCGAGGCATATTCGCAGGCGATGACCCCGCCACCCAGCACGGTCAACGAACGTGGCAGATAGATCATGGAGAGGAGCGAATCGCTATCGAGGATGTGCTCGTGATCGATTGGAATCTCCCTCGGCGCCCGTGGGCGGGAGCCTGCCGCCAGCACGATGATGTCGGCCCGGAACAGCTGGCGCCCGCCATCCACCGACAGCATTTCGACTTCATGGTCCGAGGCAAACCGTGCCTTCCCGTGTAAGCAGGTGATCCCATTGCGGCGCAATTGGTTGGTGATATAGGTCGCATGGGCATGCACGACCTCTTCGAGGCGATGCATGAGGGTGGCCAGTGCGACATCGGGGCGAAGGCGAAATTCGATGGCCTGGCCGGCTCGTTGCATCCGTTCCAATTGCAATGCGCTTTCTCGAAGCGTCTTGCTGGGGATCGTCCCGTGATAGACGCAGTTGCCGCCGACGCTCTGTTCCTGCTCGATCAATGCCACGCGTTTGCCGGCTTTGGCCCCCTGGATCGCGGCCTTCTGGCCGGCCGGCCCGCTTCCAACCACCACGATGTCGTACCGGACGACAGCACTCATAGGTTCATCGCCTCGACAATCGCCAGAATTTTCTCTTTTCCGCTGAGGAGCGCGTCCACATCGTTCGGGTAAAGATTGAGATCGATAAACACCTGATGGTCCCGGAGGGTGCGTTCGTCCATCGCCTCCGGATCGAGCAAGTGGCTGGCCAGACGATCCGCCAGACAGGTCATCGTGCATTCCTGACGGAACGTCGGCGCGTGATCGTAGGTCGTGTAATAGGCAATCGCTTCCGCCACCTGCTTGGGCAGCCCCCATTTCTCAGCAATCAGTCCGCCGACCCTGGCATGGTACCCCTCCAGGAAGACGCCTAACATCGGCTGATCCAGCGTCACCCGCAGTTCCTTGGCCAGGCCGGTGACGGCTCTCAAGATCACCGGCTTGCCGATGGCATGGAGCAGGCCGCAGAGATAGGCGCTCTCGACATTGACACGCCGCGTGCGGGCGATGTCCTTCGCATAGGCGCCGCTGGCCAAGGCATGCCGCCAGAGTTGTTTCACCTCCGCCTCATATCCGGGCACCTGGAAGGCCCCGGCTTTGAGCGACGCAGTGAACGCGATCTGGGACAACAGGCTCATCCCCAGCATCGACACCGCATGCTGGAGCGACATGATCGGCGATCGCGGCATGTAGGCCGGCGAATTGGCGACACGGAGCACGTGCGCGGCCAAGGCCTGGTCCCGGTGGATCAGCGAGGACAGCGTGGCGGCGTCCGCGTTCGGATCGTTCACCAAGGCCATGACCTGGCTGGCGACCTGCGGAAGGAGTGGGAGCTCGATGTCGCCCTTCTCCAACCGCGCGACCAACGGCTGTTCGATCTGTTCGTGTACTGTGCGATCCGGCGACTGACTGACTCCGGTCCCCATCGCGTTCGTGACTCCTCCCTGTCGGACGACGTCACAGCCTGTGGCTCGTCATCCAGGTATGACCAATCTCTTATCGGCAACCAACGACCAAAACCTTACAGGGATGGCACGCTCCGGGTAGAGCAACTCTCAAGAGACCGTCACCGAAAAGGGCGGATACGATGGAGCCACCGGTGACAAGATCGCGTGCGTTGCGCTATCTTGGTAGCGCCATGAGACACCGATCTCTTTGGAGGGAGCTGGGATGGCATTGAAGTATGCACTCTATCCCGGTTGTGCAGCGAAAGGCGCAACGCCGGAACTGTATCAGTCCACCATGGCCATCATCGGCCGTCTGGGCATCGAGGTCGTGGAATTAACCGCCTCGTCCTGTTGCGGCGCCGGCGTGGTGACGGAGGCAGACCCGGACATCGCCTTGGCCTTGAACGCGAGAACTTTCGCGCAGGCGGAACAACTTGGCCTGGATGTGATGACGATTTGCGGCACGTGCCAGGGGGTGATGAGCTCAGCGAATAAACGGCTGAAGACCGAGCCTGGTGTCCTGGATCGCATCAACGCGCTGCTCGCCCAGGATCGCATCCGTTACAGCGGTCGCATCCAAGTCAAGCACTTGCTCTGGATCGTGGTGCGTGAAGTGGGGCTCAAACAGCTTGCCGCGGAGGTCAGGATTCCACTCCAGGATTTCCGAATCGCGCCTTTCTACGGCTGCTACATCCTGCGTCCTTCTTGGGATCTCGGTTTCGATGACCCGGAAAATCCAACCTCGTTGGAGAAGGTCATCAAGGCCTTGGGCGGGGAACCGGTCGCATACGCGGGCCGCACAAAATGCTGCGGGTTTCCTATCATCCTCGAAAAGGAAGCGATTGCCGTGGCGATGGCCGGGGCCAACATGAAAGAAGCAAAAGAACAGGGTGCAGACTTTATGGTGACGCCCTGTCCCCTCTGTCACATGAGTCTCGATATCTACCAGGAACGCGCCGGACGGGCCGTTCAGGCGACCCTGAATTTACCGATTCTTCACCTCCCGCAGTTACTTGGTTTGGCAATGGGGGTCCCTGCTCACGACTTGGGTGTCTCGCGCCATCTGGTGCCGGTCGATTCCATCATCCGGACCATCGAACGGCGGCACACTATCGTGTCAAAAACATGAAGGAGCAGAGCAGCATGAAAGTAATCGACCTGTCGGACTATCAGCAGTTTAGCAGCGAGAAGATGAAGAAGAACAACATCTTTCAGACCGAGCGGTTTTTCTGTGACGTGTACTGTTTCGAGCCTGGCCAAGAGCAAAAGGGCCACGTCCACGGCGATCAAGATAAAGTGTATCTGGTGCTGGACGGGCAGGGGACGTTTCAGGTTGGAAACGAAAAGCAGGTACTAGGCCCTGGGGAGGGAACGATGGCGCCGGCCGGCGAGCCTCACGGCGTGCTGAACCACACCACGACTCGCCTCAAAGTTCTCGTCTTCGTCGCGCCGAATCCGTGAGAGGACGTGAATCGTTTAACGTCCTCCACCCAGCGGCGTCGTCACGGTAATCGCACCGGCCAGATCCCCTTCACGGTGGCCTTCTTTCGGATATCCCGATATGTCTAGGTCGCCCTTGGGTTCTCCATGGCACTTCAGGCATTCTTCGACATAGTAAATCGGCATCACGACTCTCAGCGTCTTGCCCTCCTCGGTCAGTTCACTGACATAGGCTTCGGCACGCGGCCGGCCGGCGAGCCATTTCAGGACTGATGCTTCGTATTCATCGGGTTCATTCTTGGGATTCCGAGGCTGCAGCGTGGTTTGCTTCAAGCGGACGTGCGATTGCTTGGAAAACCGTGCTGCCGCCTGGCTTCCGTAGGTGGCCGGAATAAAGTTTTTGTACCCGATTCCCCGTTGATTGATCACCACCTGGGCATCACGGATCACTTCCTTACTGGCCACGACGAAGGCCGGTAACAATTCCCGCGCCAAGGGAGGAATCGTGACCGACACCGGGGTGCTCTGTATCCTGGACAGGTCAATGCCGGTCTGTTGACGAAATTCCTGAATCAGTTGTTGCTCGAATACCTCAGGGGGAAATCCCTTATCCCCTCGATGAGGGTCGTCGATCAACACCTGGTTGTGATCGATGACCATTCGACCGGCGCTGAGCAATTTGGCCAATAACCGGGCTGTCTCCTCCGCTTCCGCACGGTCAACCGCCCACACCCGGTTCAGAGTCATGCCCTCGATGGCCAAGGTCGCGACGAGCCCAACCATCATCGTCATCCAGAACTGTTTCATGTGCCCTCCGTTCCCGATCATTCAACGACCAGGTTGCACCCGACATGTGCCTTGATCGTAATGGGCGACCATTTTTTCCACATCGAACGGCAGGCCCTCAGCAGCGGCGCGTCTGGGGAACGCGTAGATGTCGTCCAGCCAGCGTCGCCTCATGTCGGCCAGTCGGCCGGCTTCGTCGAGTCTGAACAAGTGACTGTTGACGAACCACCGCAGATGATAGCTCTCTTCGGCCAACATGACGGAATAGTGGGCTCGCGTCAGGAAGAAGGGCTTCCCATCATCGTGAATGAGCAGTCGCCAATCCTTGCGCACGCGGGTCACCATGAATTGCAGAACCGGCTCGCCGCCGAGAATCACGTCAATCGGGATCCCTCCCGATTGATCGCTCGCTTCAAAGGCAGCCGGCAACGAATCGCAGAGCACCAGCCGATTCGTCTTCAGGTTGGCCTCAGCATAGTAGTGAGCTGCGGTCCCTTCTTGGACCGCGATCGTCAGTCCTGCCAGGGCACGCTCATTGGCAATCAGCCCATCGGGCGCCGGCGTTGCCGCTTGCGCACGGAGGTTCGCACGTACTCGCTCGACGATGTCCGCCTTTGGCGCGATTCCACTGATGCCCCCATTGTAAAAGTATGGAATCGAATATGCGAACCCGGCTCGCGTCGGGGAGGGGGTGTTGGCCGCCACGGCCGAGACGAACAGATCCAACTGCCCTTCGTTCAGGAGCGAAAAGAGGTCGCGGAATCGGACCAGGTGCAGAATCGGTGTGACGGGCTTTTCACAGTGTTGAGATAACGCATCGATAATGGAGCGCACTAACTCAACGTCGAGACCGGTCACCCGAGCTCCTTCATCGGTCCAGATGGCAGGAAAGACAAATGGCCTGAAGGGCTCAGCTGCCAGGCCGATGCGAACACGTTGCCGCTTGCAGATCGCATCCAGTTCATGACTGGCGACGGGCATGACATACTGAGCCGCGTCGTAGACGAGGCCGCAGCCTTGGCAGAGCAAGGCGAAAGTAAAAAGGCAAAAGGAAAAAGTTTTCAGAATCGCAACCCCGTGGTCATGACCCACTGTTGCCCCTGACCTGCTTCGCCGCGAAAATCTACACCGAACCGGCTGTATTCAACTGCGATGTCGACGGACACTCCGAGCGCCAATGGAAAGCGCACGCCGAGTTGCCCACCGATAAAATGTCCGGGCCATCTTTCACCGGGACCCGGCACAACCCCACCGCCAAGCAACCCCACGTAGGGGATCGCTCGGTCCTCCAGAGGCCCGAACAGCAGATGCCGGATGGTTCGATTGATCGGATTGGATTTTGGAAAATCTAAGATATCGATGAAATTATTCCAGCGGGGATTCACCAGGATCGCATTCTGATCTGTCTTGAATTCGGGCGTCTGGTAACTGAAATGCCGGTAGAGTCCTCGTACCTCCACGTTTCCATACCGGAGGGCTGTCACCCCTGCCTGGACTGTGATTTCACGGTCGTGTGGAGCGAAGGTTTGTTGGCGAAATACCGCATCGAAACTGATCGGCCGGATAGGGAACCATTCGACAAGCGCATCTTGCGCCATGGCTGCTGTGGTGAACAGCAAGTGGACAATCCCTGCGCAGAGTAGGAACCGCCTGGGGCGCATCGAACACCATTGCACGGCACTTCTGCTGCCGTTCCGGACATCTCACCCGGTGAAAGAAATGGTCCCGCCACGAGGCTGAGGGAGAGAATACACTGTCATGTGAGGGTGAGCGGGACTGGTCTGCTGCAATTACGGAGGGCGATGGTGCCGGCCGGCCCACTCTCGGCCGGCCGGCACCGTGCCATCAGACTACTGTGCCGGCTTTGGCGCAATTTCCCAGGGCACCATCGGCATCAACGGCGCAGGTTTGGCATCCGGTGAGGCCAACAACACCGCGATTGCTCCGCGCAACGCGCCCGTCAAGGAATGTGTCACGAGAGGGTAGGCGCCGGCGGATTCCACGACCACATCAAATGTGGCCGCACTGCCTGGGCCCACGACATAGGTCTGCAGGCCTTTGAGGTTATTGGCAGGATTGCCGCTCTCATAGACGTTGTCCCAGATTTCGCCGATCGGATGGAAGGCGGAGAACTCGTTCGGCCCTGCATTGACGAAATAGATGCGGACCCGTTCGCCGGGCTTCGCGTCCAGTTTTCCGCCGCCCGTGACGAAGGGATGGTACTTGAAGATGCCTCCGTTGAAGATCACGTTGTCGAATTTCCGATCGAACATGCCCTGCACGTCGTCGGGGTTCTTGAAGAACTCGGATTGGATCAACACATATTCCCGATCCGCCTTCGGCCAGGCCTTAGGATTCTTCGGATCGACCATGATCGCCCCGAACATGCCACGCGCCACGTGTTGAATCATGGGCGGCGCGCCGCAGTGGTAGAAAAAGATACCAGGCTTCTTGGCGACGAAGGTGTAGCTGATGGTTTCCCCGGCGTTGATCGCCCGATAGTTCTTCAAGAAATCGATTTCAGCCGCATGGAAATCCATGGCATGGGGATTCTTATTGGTCGCAGGGTTCGTCAAGGTGAACTTGACGGTATCTCCCTCCGTCACACGAACCACCGGGCCGGGAAACTGCCCGTTGAATGTCCAAGCCGCATACTTCTCGCCGCTTCCGTCGATCACGACATCGCTCTCGACGGCTGTCATCTGGACTTCATGGGTCTTGGCCCAGGCGGAAAGGGGCACTCCTGCCAGCCCCCACAGGACCATTCCCGTCACGGCGGCTATCATCTGTGCGCGTGCGCTCTCACCAATGACACCAATCCTCTTTGCCATACCGTCCTCCTTAGAATGCTGTGCCGATGGGGCAGCGAGTACGACACAGGCTGCCGCTTGCTCATTGGCTTATGGGTTGATGATCTTGAACAGCGTAAGGATAGGTGAACGGCTCCAACAAAAATATGATAAAAGTCATGGTTGGATTTTCTTTGACCTTTGCAGATGACCGGCAGGCGGAGCTTACAGCGAGGCGAGCTGTTTGAGGCGAGGAAGGTCCTTGATGACGAGCCTGTTGGCAATCCCAGCGACGAGTCGCTCCCGCTTGAACCGAGCCATGATACGAATCGCGGTCTCAGTGGTGACGCCGACCATGTTGGCCATGTCCTGTCGCGTCAGACGCACGGCAAGGCGAATCCCATGGAGATCCTTCACCCCACTGCGCGCAACCAGGTCGACCAGCAGAGAGGCGAGCCGTTGATCCGCACGATCCAAAGCTAGAACTTTCGCTTTTTCCTGGACCTCATTTAACCGATTTCCAAGATACTTAATCACCTCGATTGCGGCGTCAGGATTTCGGCGGAGCATCTCGAAGTAGGCTTTCTTGCTCATCCGGAGAACGCTGACATCCCCCATCGGCTGGGCAGTGCCGGGATGACAGGTGCCGTCGAACGCAGCGGCGTCGCAACAGAACAGGTCCCCCGGCATGAGCATCTTGAGCGTACACTCTTTCCCATCCGCTGAGGATTTGACACACTTCACCGCGCCTTCCTTGACGATGTGAAAGTATTCCGTCGGATCGCCTTCTCGAAAAATGTACTCGCCCCTGCCGTAACGGACTTCAGTGAGCTCGCGCAACATTGCCTGGCGATCCTGCCCTCGGAGAAAGTTGAACAGGGGAATCTGCTTGAGAAGATCAGGCGGGTTCGCAACGACCTGACTAGTTGACGATTTGTTTGGCTGTTTCGACAATGGACCTCGCCCCGATGCCAAAATGGTCAACGAGCTCATCTGGTTTGCCGCTGTGGGGAATCTCGCGAACCGCCAGCTTATGGACGCGAATTCCTTCGGCGCCCAACGCTCCAAGCACCGCGTCGCCGATGCCGCCGTGCGCATAATGATCTTCCACCGTGAGGATGCGGCCCTGGGTTGCCCGGGCGCTCTCCGTCAACGTCGCTTTGTCGATCGGTGCCACGCTGTAGAGATCGATGACGCGCGTGGCAATGCCGGCAGTTTTGAGCTGATCATGGGCCTTGAGGGCTTCGAATAACGTGACCCCCGCAGCCACGATGGTCAGTACATCGGACAGACTCTGCCGCACAACCTTACAACCACCGATGTGAAATTGTTCGTCGTTTCCATACAGAATCGGCGACTTGGGGCGGCCTGCACGGATGTACACCATGCCACGATGGGCGGCCGCTGCTTCCACCAGTTTATAGGTGCAGACCGCATCGGATGGGTAGAGGACCACGACACCGGGCTGAGCCGCCATCATCGCGATGTCTTCCAGTCCCATCTGCGACGGCCCGTCTTCGCCGATGCTGACCCCCACGTGAGTCCCGACCAGCTTGATATTGGATTGACTAATCGCCGCCATGCGGATGAAATCGTATGCCCTGCTCAAGAAACACGCAAAGGTCGCGACGAACGGAATCTTGCCGCATGCCGCCAGCCCGACCGCGGCACCGACCATGTTCTGCTCGGCGATAAAATTCTCAAAAAACCGGTCGGGGAACTTCTTCCCAAACTTGTCCGTGTAGGTCGAGTTTTTGACGTCCGCATCCAACCCAACCACGGAGGGGTTGGCATCGCCCAATGCGACCAACGCCGCGCCAAACGCCTCGCGCGTCGCGACAGAATCCGTGGGTTTGTATGCCGGCGTGGCCATCGCTCCGGTCGGCTTGGTACCAGCGGCAAAGGCTGAGGGTTGCTTGATCTGGGGCTGTGCGCCGTCCGGTGTGAGCTGCTTCGTCAACTCGTCGATGGCTTTCTGGCTTTCCTCCCCCTTCTTCAGGGCTTTGCCGTGCCAGTCGGGATGGTCTTCTACGAAGGAAATGCCGCGTCCCTTAAACGTTTTTGCCAGCAGCACCGACGGTTTCCCTTTGGTACGCGCTGCTTCGTCAAACGCCCCCACCAAGGCCGTCAGGTCATGGCCGTCCACCACAATCGCATGCCAGCCGAACCCGGCCCAGCGTGACCGATAGGCCTCCATATCGTGTTGCAGCATCGTCGGATCGCTTTGCCCCAGGCGATTCACATCGACGACGGCGCAGAGATTATCCAATCCATGATGGCGCGCGACTTCTGCGGCCTCCCACACCGAGCCTTCGACAGACTCGCCATCGCCCATCAAGACATAGGTGCGATAGTCCGTCTTGTCGACAGACTTTGCATTCAGCGCCATCCCCACCCCGGCGGGCAAACCCTGGCCGAGCGACCCGGTTGCCATATCGACGAAGGGAAGACGCGGCGTCGGATGACCTTCGAGGTCCGACGTGAGCGTCCGCAGCTTGAGCAAGTCGGCCTTGGGAAACAAACCGGCCTCCGCCCAGGCCGCATAGAGCAACGGCGCCGCGTGGCCTTTCGACAAGACAAACCGATCGTGATTCGGCGCTTTCGGATTCTTCGGATCGTAGCGCATCACGGAGAAGAAGAGCGTCGCCACAATGTCTGCCGCGGAGCAACAGCTCGACGGATGGCCGCTCCCGGCTTCCGATGTCGATCGGACGCTCTCGATGCGGAGGATTGTCGCCTTATTGTGCAGCATCGCGACCAATTCGGGGGTGGCTACCGGTGAACCCATATCGTCTCCTTTCAGATGCTCAGCCTTCGTGGCAGGGAAAACTATGTGCGATTCGCTGACGGGAAAGCGCTCAGAAGCTACCAAAACGAATCAGGGGGAGTCAATGAACCGCGTATCACTGCTCCGACCTGTGCAACCTTCGCATCGAACATGCTGAATCTTTAGCTCATCTCCTCGGTTCTCCCGATGACAAACTTGAGCAACAGGGGAGCCAGCAGGGTCGTCACGGTCACGACCATGAGCACCGCCGTATAATCCTCTGCACCAAGGATGTGAGACGACAATCCAATACTCGCAAAGATCAATCCCACCTCGCCTCGCGGCACCATCCCCATGCCCACCGCCCATCGGTTGACTCGCCGGCCCAGAACGCCCCATCCCGACACCATCTTCCCGATGATCGCCGCGAGCGTGAGTCCTCCAACAAGCAGCAAGGTCGACCGACTCTGTGGATCGAGCGGGTTCAGGGTAGACGCCCGAACTGCGACGCCGACCATGACAAAAAATATTGGCGAGAACAGATCCACCACCGGTTTGATCTGCTCTGTGATATGGGCTTGATGCTCTGTGCGCGCCAGAATGAGGCCGGCGGCGAACGCGCCGACCAAAGGGGCCACACTCAACCGACTTGCAAGATAGGCGAACAGCAGTGCAAAGCTGGTGGCGGCGATCACGAGGCTGCCTCGCGTTTTCATGGCATGCAGGATTCTGGTCAAGATCGAGGATGAGCGGACACCGGCCAGGAGCGCGACACCCAGCAACGCCACAGACATACCTGCCGGCCAACCAATCGTCCCCCACGAGACAGCCCCTGATTCCGCGAATCCGAGCAGACCGGCCAGGATCACGAGCCCCAGAATGTCATCCAAGACCGCCGCCCCGAGTATGATGTGCCCCACCGTCGAGTTGAGCCGGCCCATGTCACGGAGGACTCGGGCCGTGATGGCCACACTGGTCGCTGTCAGGGTTGCGCCGATAAACAGCGCCTGCAATGGGGATCTGTGCAGTCCTATCGCGACTCCATATCCCATGAGGAACGGCGTCACGATTCCGATGATGGCCACCAAGATGGCCGAGCCACCGACCCTAAGAAATGAAGCGAGATCCGACTCGAGCCCCACTTCGAAGAGCAGCAGTAACACGCCGATCTCGCTGAGCAGTTTCAGTACCTCGGTCTGCTCCACCCATCCGAACCCGCTGCTCCCGACCAACACACCGGCCAGTAATTCTCCCAGGACCGGCGACTGCCCCGCGCGAGCCGCGAGTTCGCCACACAGGCGTGCGGCAACGTAGATCGTGAGCAGACTTGATAGGAACGAGGTGAATTCCATCTTCCTCCAATGAGACCACGTACGTGGGCGTAGTATAGCCCGATCATCGGAGCGATGGGAGGCAATTCACGTGGCGTGAACGGTGTAATCGGGATTGCGATCTATGCGCTGCGGTCGGATGAGGGGGGCTGATAAAGAAAGGGCACGAGACCCAGTGGAGGCAGGCCTCGTGCCCCGTTGGTCACAGGGGAACTCAGCGGCGCGGCGTGAAAACACTACCGGGCCTTAGCCGTCAGTTGCCCTGCGATCGCGGCGAGTTCTTTCCGATGGCGCACGATCTTGGTTCGCGGGTGGGCGGTCGGACCGCCTGGCGTCTTGTGCGTGGCATGCCGCCGCAAGCATGGATACTCTCAGCATTGCCTCCTTCGACCTGAACAGAGGACTAATACTTGGCGACCTGAACCGTCTTATCCAGCCGCTCAGTTTAATCGGTCTCGTCCAGCCTGGAAGGAACGGCAATGTTTGCAAAGGAGACCGTCCTAGAGCCAAGGCTCAGTGCGACCGCCAAAGTGATCAGCCCAACGAAGAGTGTCATAAGAACCTTCCTAGCCAGATTGGCCAAACTAAGACTCAGCAAGAGGGATGCCGAACAGGTCAAAGTTGAAAAGTACTAGGAATTCTGAGCGTTCTTCAGACTTCGAGATGTGCGACTCACGATGCAGTGGAGGGAGAACCCTTCGGGCTCCTGCTAGACCGTGGCATCATCCTGTTGATCTATAACGAGGTTGGCCTTGTAGGGTATGCCCTACAGTCATTGATGAGGCGTTCCTCATGCAGCTCGATGTTGAATCTTGAAGCCACCGCCCAGTGATGGGTGGGCAGAAGAGGATGAGGGCTCAACGGTGGATGGTGTCACGATCGACCTTCAGAATGAACTGTATAACAGGGCGCCACAGCTCACCACACGTATGACGCATGTGTATGGAGCGCAGATTGAGGGGAGCACTTGAGGAAGACGCGAGTCGTCTGGCTGTAAAGCCTAGGGAGAGCTCACGCTGGGGATAACACGTCCCCAACGAACGTTATGCCACACCCGTTCGTGGGCCCAGTAGAGGAAGACCTTGGTGAGGGCCTCGGTTGATCCGATAAAGGCAGCGTACTTAATGCTCCCCGTGATGATGTAGCTAATGATCATGGTATCAACGGTACCTACGGCTCTCCAACTGATCCCTTTGACCACGCTCCGGATGTGAGATTCTCTCCCGACCACGTCCGTACTCATGAGGCACACTCCCGTTTAGAGGCTACGTGTAAGTCCAGTCAGATTATCTTTGGGCTTCGTGCAGATTAAGGGGTGACGCGCAGAATATCAGCGTGGTTCCTTTCTCGCCCCTTGCGCAAAATCCCTCAATGTATAGTGATCGAGGATTCCTGCGATCGCGTTGCGGACTTCACCCATCGCATCTTGCAGCGGGCAGTATGCTTTCGTCGCATAAGGGCAGTTGCTGCACTTTTGATAGGCTGTTTTACTCACGCAGGAAATGGGAGCGAGCGGCCCATCCAAGATGCGGATCACCTGGCCTAAGGTGATTTCATCCGGCGACTTGATCAGGGTATAGCCGCCTTTCATGCCACGGCGGCTCGCGAGTAACCCTGCGCGTTTGAGAGCCAGGAGAATTTGCTCCAGGAACTCGATGGGAATATGTTGTCGCTTAGCAATCTCGTGCCGCTGCAGGACTGTTTGGTCATAAGCAGCAGTGAGTTCGAGGAGCGCGCGAAGTCCGTACTCGCTTTTCTTCGATAATTTCATGAATTGATGCGGGGCGCTATCTCAACTGAGTTAATCAAGTTTACTGACAATAGGCCAACCGCTTCAACAGGTCAAGCGACATTTCCGGGACACAGATTTTCCTTCCATCCTCCTTTCAACTGAGTAGCCACAGATGGTGTGCAACTCTTTGATCGGAGAGGGAATGTTGCTTGACACTCTCGGAGATTTCTTGTTAGCTTGGCGACTCGTTTTGGGATACGAAAATTCGTCGCGTCTGAACTCTCCCACAACCCGTGGATCGCCCGTGACCTTCCAGGATCTTATTCTCTCACTCCACCGTTATTGGGCTGATCGAGGCTGTGTCATCCACCAGCCCTACGACCTCGAAATGGGGGCCGGTACCTTCCATCCCGCCACCTTCTTACGGGCCTTGGGGCCGGAACCCTGGCGCGCAGCCTATCCGCAGCCCTGTCGTCGTCCGACGGATGGCCGCTATGGAGAAAACCCCAACCGCCTGCAACATTACTATCAGTACCAAGTGGTGCTGAAACCGTCGCCGGACAACATTCAAGAACTCTATCTTGAGAGTTTGGCGCGCTTGGGGATCAATCCCAAACAACACGACATCCGGTTCATTCAAGACGATTGGGAATCACCGACGCTGGGGGCCTGGGGCCTCGGCTGGGAAGTGCGGCTCGATGGGATGGAGATCACCCAGTTCACGTACTTTCAGGAGATCGGCGGCATCGAACTCAATCCGATTACGGTCGAGATCACCTACGGCACGGAGCGGATTGCGATGTATCTGCAACAAGTAAACAATGTCTTCGATCTGGCCTGGACCGACTCCATCAAGTACGGCGACATTCACCACGAGACCGAAGTGCAGTTCTCCCGCTACAACTTTGAAGAGAGCGATGTGGCCATGCTGAGCGCAACCTTCCAGGCCTTCGAGGCCGAATGCAAGCGACTGCTGGCGAGTACCGAGAAACGGCTCACGCTCCCGGCCTACGAGTACTGCATCAAGTCTTCGCATCTCTTCAATCTTCTGGATGCCCGTGGCGCCATCAGCGTGGCGGAACGAACCGGCTACATCACCCGCGTGCGCGCCCTGGCTCGGCAATGCGCAGAGCGTTACACCGAAGAGCGTGCCGCCATGGGCCATCCGTTGCTGAAGCGGGCAACGGCCGCCTCCGGATCGAAGGGTGGGCGGGCTCGACTGAAAGTCGGGACGACCGCGTCCTAATCGGAACCTGAACGCCGATGGCCAAAGCCAAGAAACCCACAACGAATACATCGGCGTCCGGGAAAACCAAAGCGCCCGCTTCCTTAGCGAGTGCCGAGCTCTTGCTGGAAATCGGCGTCGAAGAACTGCCTTACCAGTTTATCCCTCCGGCACTCGCTTCGTTAAAAGACTCCGCTGAACTCCTGCTGAAGGAACACCGCCTGCCTTTTCAGACCGCCAAGACCTTCGGAACCCCGCGCCGCCTCGTCCTGGTTGTTGAAGCATTGGCCGCTCAACAGGCTGGGGCAGTGAAGGAGGCCATGGGCCCATCGAAGGCCGTGGCATTCGACCAGGCCGGCCAGCCGACCAAGGCCGCGCTGGGGTTCGCGGCAGGGCAGGGGGTTGCGGTCACAGACCTGCACGTTCGTCAGACCCCAAAGGGCGAGTACGTCTTCGCCGTCAAACGAGAAGAGGGACGACCGACAAAGACGGTGCTGATCGAACTCCTGCCGCAACTCATTGCGAAACTCTCTTTCCCGAAGGCCATGAAATGGCGCGACGGAGGCGTTCGCTTTGCGAGACCGGTCCGTTGGTTAGTCACACTCTATGCCGGCCAAGCTCTGTCTATTGATGTCGCTGGGCTTAAGGCGGGGAACCGGACACGGGGCCATCGAGTATTTGGAGGAGGAAAAGAACTCCCGGTCCGTGATTTCCAATCCTACACCAACGCATTGGAGCGACATGGTGTGATTCCGGATCAGAATCGCCGACGCAACATGATTGAAACGCAGATCGCAGCGCTCTGCAAGAAAACCGGATTTCGACTTCATACGGATGATGAGCTGCTGGAACAGGCTGTCTACACCACCGAATATCCGTGCTCCATTATCGGCTCCTTCAAAGATTCCTACCTGGAAGTGCCGGAAGAGGTCCTGATCACCTCGATGAAGGAACATCAGGGGTTTTTCTCTCTGAGGTGTCGGGAGACCGACAAGCTGGTGCCCCACTTTATTGCCGTGACCAATACCCAACTCAAGGACATGTCTCTCATTCGAGAGGGAAATGAGCGGGTCCTCGCAGCTCGACTCGCCGATGCGAAGTTTTTCTATGACGAAGACCGGAAGATCAGGCTCGAGGAACGGGCGAAGAAGCTCTCGCAGGTCATCTTCCATCAGAAGCTCGGCACGATGGCCCAGAAGCAGGAGCGGGTCGCCAAACTCACTGGGGCTCTCGCAGAAGGGCTTGCCTTTCCCGATCGCCTGGCCCGCGTCTGTCGGCGAGCTGCCGAATTGTGTAAAGCGGACTTGCTCTCCGGCGTCGTCGGTGAGTTCCCGACGTTGCAGGGCATCATGGGCGGTTATTACGCCTCTCATGACAAGGAAGAGCCCGAGGTCCGGGTTGCCATCGGCCAGCACTATCTGCCCCGCGCGATGGATGGCCCTATTCCAGGAACCAGGACGCCTCAAGTGCTCTCGATTGCGGACCGGCTGGACAGCATCGCCGCCTTTTTCCATGTCGGGATTATTCCGAGCGGATCGGAGGACCCCTTCGCGTTGCGGCGGCATGCTACCGCCATTGTGCGAATCGTCCTTGAAGCACCACTTCGGATCGATCTGGGCCAGCTCATCGATAAGGCCGGCAAGATCGTTGCCGACGATGGCTTTACGGCTGCGCATGGAACGGACGCCCATCAGCGGATGGTCGAGTTTCTCTTCGAGAGAGTTCGACACTATGGACGGACGACCCATTCGCTGCGAGACGATGTCATCAACGCGGTGCTGAATGTAGCCGACAAGCGGTCCTTCGACCTCGTCGATCTGTTCGCCAAGATGACGGCCCTCCAATCGGTGACCACACGAAAAGATTTCGACCCACTCATGGTCGGCTTTAAGCGGGCCCACCGCCTGACCGAGAAGGAGCAGTGGGATCAGAAGCCCGTCGATCCTGCATTGTTCCAACACCCAATTGAATCCGAGCTCTACTCTCTGCTTCACCATCTCCGGCAACGGATGATCGATCGCATGAAGGGAGGGGGGTACGGCCAAGCGCTCGACTCGCTCGTGGCCTTGAAACCTTCGATTGATGCGTTCTTTGCGGGCGTCATGGTGAATGCCGACGATCCTGCTTTGAGGAGCAATCGTCTCTCTCTCTTGAAGGAGGTTGACGAATTCTTCATGTCGTTCGCGGACTTTTCCCAGATTGTGGTACAAGGAGATAAGTGATAGTAGGGCAGGCTCCGTGGTCTCCTGTGCTCGTGCAACGCGCGGTCTCAGAAGACCCTCGTTGGATACGCGCAGTGGGAGACCACGGAGCCTGCCCTAAATAAAGAAGAAGGTTTGGGTGGACACGCGCAGTAGGGGACTCATCCAGACCATCCGTTGGGTGAGACAGAGAGTCTGGTCCAGCCGTGGATCAACCGTTGTCAGACGACCAGGGTCGGGCAAAGAAGGTCCACCGGTTTGCGATGCTGATGACGGTGGTAATGATCCTCGTGTGTAATGCGATGTTCCTGCTGGGCCTCTGGTGGAGCGGCGTCAATCTCGATCAGCTCGTTCGCACACCGGATCTCTTCGATCCCAAGGAGGACATCTGCCTCCGTCTCAACTGGCAGAAGGTCATCGGCTCCTCAGAACTCGTGCGTCTCTGCTCGGAGTGGATCCGTCTGTCCGACCCTTCCGGCGCCACGCATCAATTCCAGCACGAAACCGAAGTCAAACAGGATGCGCAAGGCCGGCTCTATTTCGACCACGGTGCGCTGGTCGACTACCGGCTCTTTGTTCTTGTCCTGTTCGTCGCCTGCGTGGTGCTCTTCGGCATCGCCATGAAGAGCTTCCTCGTCAGCCGGTACCGGATCCGGCTTGAGGCAGCCGCGGCGCGGCATTCATCATCCGTTCACTGACGGCTCGAAAGAAGGAGAGCACCAGCGTGGGCAAGCAATACGTCTTCTACTTCGGCGACGGCAAAGCAGAGGGCAAAGGCAACATGAAGGAACTGCTCGGTGGGAAGGGCGCCGGCCTAGCCGAGATGACCAATCTCGGTATCGCGGTCCCGTCCGGGTTCACCATCAGTACCGAGGCCTGCGTCGAATATTACACGCGTGGGAAAAAGTTCCCGCCCGGCATGTGGGAGTCCGCTCTGCAGGCGCTCAAACGGGTCGAGCGGTCCATGGGCTCGCGCTTCGGCGATCCGACCAATCCGCTGCTGGTCTCGGTCCGATCCGGTGCCCGCGCCTCCATGCCGGGCATGATGGACACGGTGTTGAACGTCGGCCTCACCACCCGCACCGTCGAAGGCCTGGCCGCGAAGACCCGAAACGATCGCTTCGCGCAGGACAGCTACCGGCGGTTCGTCTCCATGTTCGGCAGCATCGTCATGGGAGTCGGCCGCGAGCATTTCGAAGTGATTCTGAAACACAAGAAGACCGAGCTCGGCGTCGCCCACGAAACGCATCTGGACGCGAAGGCGCTGAAAGAACTGGTGGCCAGCTACAAAGCTCTGATCAAAGAACAGACGAAGCGCGACTTTCCCGACGACCCGTTGGAGCAACTCCGCCTGGCCATCAACGCCGTGTTTTCCTCCTGGTTCGGCGCCCGTGCCGTCACCTATCGGCGGCTGTACAACATTCCGGACTCCTGGGGGACCGCGATCAACGTCGTCGCCATGGTCTTCGGCAACATGGGCGAGACCAGCGGCACCGGCGTCGCGTTCACACGCGATCCGGCATCAGGGGAGAAGACCTTTTTCGGTGAATGTCTCATGAACGCGCAGGGTGAAGATGTCGTCGCGGGAATCCGGACGCCGCTTCCGGTCAACGCGCTGGCGAAGACCGTGCCCCAGGCCTACAAAGATTTGGAGCAGACCTATCGCAAGCTCGAACGCCACTACCGCGACATGCAGGACCTGGAGTTCACCATCCAGGAAGGCAAGCTCTTCATGCTCCAGACCCGGGTGGGAAAGCGCACCGGGGTCGCCGCCGTTCGGATCGCCGTGGACATGGTCAACGAGGGGTTGATCTCGAAACGCGAGGCGGTGCAGCGCGTGGCGCCGGATCAGCTCGCACAGTACCTCTATCCGATTTTCGATACGAACAAAGAGTCTCACTGCACGGCGCTCGGCAAGGGACTGCCGGCCGGTCCAGGGGCGGCGGCGGGCAAGATCGCGCTCACGCCCGATCGGGCCGTCGAAATGAAGGCGAGCGGCGAACGGGTGGTCTTGGTCCGCCAGGAAACCAGCCCGGACGACATCCACGGCATGAACGCCGCGCTTGGATTCCTGACCGCGCGGGGCGGCATGACGTCGCACGCAGCGGTGGTCGCCCGGCAGATGGGCAAGGTCTGTGTGGCCGGTTGCGATGCCGTCGAAGTCGGGGACAATCAGACGGTCCGCATCGGCGCAAAAGTGTTCCGCGAAGGGGACTACCTTTCCATCAATGGCTCTACCGGCAACGTCTACGATGGCGACATCCCGGTCGTCGAGTCCGAAATCATTCAAGTCATCCAGGGCAAGCTTGTCGCCGCTAAGTCTGAAAAGTATCGACGTTTCGCCACCGTCTTGAAATGGGCGGACGAGATACGGACGTTGCGCGTGCGTGCCAATGCCGACGTGCCGGACCAGGCGATGATCGCCCGCGGCTTCGGCGCCGAGGGCATCGGCCTTTGCCGGACGGAACACATGTTCTTCGCCGAAGACCGCATCCCGATCATGCAGAAAATGATCCTCGCGCGGACGAAGGAGGAGCGGGAAAAGTTTCTCGAACAACTCCTCCCGTTACAGAAACAAGATTTCATCGGGCTGTACCGCGAGATGAAGGGCTACCCGGTCACCATCCGGTTGCTCGACCCGCCGTTGCACGAGTTCTTGCCGAAGCGGGAAGATCTCATGGTCGAGATCGCCCAGCTCGAATTGACGGGGACTGACCCAACCGCCCTCGATGAAAAACGGCGGCTGCTCGCCCGGGTGGAAGAGTTGCACGAGTTCAATCCCATGCTGGGGCTCCGCGGGTGCCGTCTGGGCATCACGATGCCGGAAATTACCAGGATGCAGGCGCGGGCGATCATGGAGGCGGCTTGCGAGGTGGCCCGCGATGGAAAGAAGATCATCCCGGAAATCATGATCCCATTGGTCGGCATGGCGTCCGAGATGAAGGCACAGAAGGATCTCATCCGCGAAGTCGCGCAAGAGACTATGAAACGCTACAACACCAAGCTGTCGTACCTGGTGGGTACGATGATCGAGCTGCCGCGCGCGGCCGTGACGGCCGATCGGATTGCGGAAGAAGCGGAGTTCTTCTCGTTCGGCACCAACGACCTCACGCAGACGACCTTCGGCTTCTCACGCGATGATGCGGCCAAGTTCGTCGACTTCTACCGAACGGCCAACATTCTCGACACCGATCCTTTCGCCGTTCTGGACCGCGAAGGAGTCGGCGCCTTGATGAAGCTCGCCATCGCCGGCGGCCGGACAACCCGTCCTGCGATCAAGCTCGGCATCTGCGGAGAACACGGCGGCGATCCGAGTTCCGTCGAGTTCTGCCATCGACTCGGGCTCGACTACGTGAGCTGTTCCCCCTATCGAGTCGCGATCGCCCGCTTGGCCGCAGCCCACGCGGCGTTGGCAGAAGCAGATTCCACAACATCCTTATCCCGCTCTCCGAAGAAGACAACCCGCGCACACAGACGCACCTCAGCATCCACACGCAGAGCCCGTTCCACACGGTGACGCACTCTGCACGCGACCGCCGGTTCATGACCCTGGCCCTTCGCCTCGCCGCGAAGGGGTGGGGGCGGACCAGTCCCAATCCAACGGTCGGCGCGCTGGTGGTATCCAATGGACGCATCGTCGGGCGAGGGTATCACCACCGGGCCGGCGGCCCCCACGCCGAAGTGCTCGCTCTCCGGCAAGCCGGCCTCCGTGCGCGAAGAGCCACCCTCTACGTCACGCTCGAGCCCTGTAGTCATACCAATAAACGCACCCCTCCTTGTCTACCGCTCCTCGTTCAATCCGGCTTGCGACGCGTCGTCGTAGCCATGACGGATCCCAATCCGCTCGTGCAGGGGAGGGGGGTCCGCCGACTCCGGCGAGCAGGATTGCTGGTCGCGCTGGGATGCGGGCGTGCTGAGGCGGAGGCCTTGAACCGCATGTACTGTCATTGGATGAAGACCGGACGGCCGTTCGTCATCCTCAAGGCGGCCATGACGCTCGACGGCAAGATTGCGACAGCGACCGGCGAATCGAAATGGATCACCGGCGAGACGGCGCGCCGGCATGTGCACGCGCTTCGTCGTCAAGTGGATGCCGTCCTGGTCGGTATTGAGACCATCATCCAGGACAATCCGTCACTGACCGCGCGAACCTCAGCCTCTTCCTCGCGACTTGCCGCGCGTCAGCCGCTTCGCGTGGTTGTAGACAGCCGGCTTCGCCTGCCGCTCACCGCACGGGTACTCGATAACGTGGAGGCCGCAAAGACACTCGTCGCGACAACGAAACGCGCGTCCGTCCATAAGCGCCGACAACTGGAAGCGCGTGGCGCGGAGGTCTGGGTCCTTCCTGAACGGCAGGGACAGGTCTCCCTCTCTCATTTGTTGTCCCGGCTCGGGAATCGGCACATCAGCAGCCTGCTCATCGAGGGCGGCAGTGAGGTGAATGCGTCCATTTGGCGCGATTCCCTCGCCGATCACGTCATGCTGTATGTCTCCCCGCGCATCCTGGGCGGCCAGGACTCACGAAGTCTGATCGGCGGACGAGGGCCACGACACCTGGCGCACGCCGCCGTGCTCGACCACCTCCAGATTCACCATGCCGGCGACGACCTGCTTATTGAAGGCACCCCCCGGAAATCGTGACTCTCAGCGCCCGGTGCGCTACACTCAATTCGCCATGTCATTACGCCTGGTCTTCGTGCTTACCTGTTCTCTATGGTCTGTGACGGCGAGCCACGCGGAGCCGTCTCCTTCTGAACCTGTCCACACGATTCCACTGCGTCAGCTCGTTCATGAGTACCTCTCCACGGAAGATTCTGAGCGGGCCGGGCAACTTCTGGCAGCGATCCTACAAGACAAGGATGCCACCTTCCCGACGATTGAACAGATCGTTCACGCAGGCCCTTCTTACGACCCCCAGCCCGTCGGCCTTCTTCCCGATGAGCGCGTGACCGTCCGGGAAAGAACCTTCCAAGTCAGCTTGGCTGTGCCCAACTCCTACCAACCGGCACAGAGGTATGGGTTGGTCATCTGCCTGCATGGAGCGGGATTCACCGGGGCCGCTTACCTGGAGCGCTGGAGGCCTCGGTTGGGCGAGGAGTATCTCCTGGCCTGTCCGACCTATCCTCAAGGAGCGTGGTTTACGCGACAGGCCGAAGATCTGGTGCTCGCCACCATCCATACCGTGCAGCGTCGGTACCGCATCGATCCCGATCGAATCTTCCTCACCGGCATGTCGAACGGCGGGATCGGCGCCTGGCTCATCGGCATGCACCACGCGCCGCGCTTTGCCGGCATCGCCCCGATGGCCGGCGGGCTCGATACCGTGCTGTTTCCATTCCTGGAGAACCTGCGTTCCACACCGGCCTACATCATTCACGGCGTGCACGATAAGGTCATGCCCGTCGATCTCAGCCGCTCCATTGCCAAAGAACTCACGCGCCTCGGCTCCCCCTTTATCTACCGCGAGCACGACCGCGTCCACCCGATGGCCGGCGGACATTTCTTCCCCAAAGAAGAACTGCCCGACCTCGTCACCTGGTTCAACCAGCAACGGCGCGAACCTCTCCCGAAAAGCTTGACGGTCGTCCGAGACGCCTCTCATCTATTGCCGTTTCATTGGGTTCGTATCGACACAACCGACCGTATCGCCGCCTTTTCTGAAGATCTTGTCGATCGACACGATGAGCTGATCGAAAAACGGGTCTATGCGAAGCTCCAGGCGGAGATCACGGCTCCTAACCGAATCGACATGCACGTTGAGCACGTGCACTATTTCAGCCTGTTTCTCAATAACCGCCTGGTAGATCTCGCCCAACCGGTTACCGTCGTGACCAACGGCCGGGTCTCGTTCGAGGGCCTCGTTTCCCCCAGCGTCGAAACCTTGCTCAGACAAGCCAGGCTCCGCCAGGATCCTCAACTCCTGTTTCCGGTCCATCTCCGCATCGCGGTCCCGACACCGCCATGACGCTGCCCGCATGACTCCCGCACAGAGCTATGTTCTCCTTTGCAGCATCGGGGTGTTCTGCTTCATCAGCTATAACCTCGTGCGAATGCCGGTGCTGGCGCTGTTCGCGGAATCGCTCGGCGCCGGCCCCGAGCAAATCGGGCTGATCGTGTCGGTCTCCACGTTGACCGGCGTCTTTCTCAAACTGCCGTCCGGCGCACTGTCCGACATCTATGGACGCCGTCTCCTGCTTCAGATCGGCGTGGTGGCATTCGGCATACCGCCATTCGTCTATCCGTTCGTCTCCGATCTCGGCGTACTCACGGGACTGCGTTTCTTCCACGGCCTCGCCACAGCCATCTTCGCACCGAGCGCGCTCGCCACGGTGGCAGACTTGTATCGCGAGCGGCGCGGCGCCGCCCTCGGCACCTATACCGCCTGCACGCAGTCCGGCGCCCTGTTAGGGCCGGTGATCGGTGGGTGGTTGGTGTACGCGGCTGGATTCCCGACGACATTCGTCACTGCCGGCATCTTCGGCTGTATCGCCCTCGTCATCTTTTACAGCCTCCGGTTGAACCCGCCACCACCGCGGCTGAGCGAGAAAGGCCTCCGGTCCTTATCGGCCGAGATGTGGAAGGGTTTCTCAGTCGTCGCCAGAAACCGCCGCGTGCTCGTGACGAGTTGCACCGACGCCGCGAAGATGATCGCGAACGGAGCCTTGATGGCCTTCCTCCCGATCTATGGAGTTTCCGTTGGATTGAATCCCGGCGAAGTGGGGATGCTGTTCGGTGTACAGGGCGTGACCTCGTTCTTCTCCAAACCGATTATGGGACGGGTGTCGGACCGGGTTGGACGACAGCCGCTGATTCTGATCGGCCTGGCCATGTGCGCCACAACCTTCGTCCTCATCCCCCAGACAGCCATCTTTCCTATTCTCCTGATGCTCGCGGCCGGATTCGGATTCGGTGAGGCGGTCGTCTCATCCTCCTCATCGGCCTTAGTCGCCGACAGTTCGGAATTGAAGACCCTGGGCGCCGGCATGGGCATGCAGGGGACGATCATGGATATCGGCCATGCCAGCGGCCCGTTGCTGGCCGGCATCCTGATCGCCCATCTGAATTACCAATGGACCTTTGCCATCATTGCAAGCCTCCAACTCGTCGCCGCCGCGACATTCTGGGCGACGATGAGGAAATCTTAGGAGTCTGTCCGAGTAACCGCTTCGTCACGAGGCGAACGAGGCAGGGCCAGATGCCAGGCCGCAGGCTCGAAAAAACCGGAAGCGTATTCGCTGGAATACGGTGAGGATTTTTTCGGGCCGAGAACGCCGCAGATGGCGTTGGATCGTTTGCCGCAGTAGAACGGCGGTTACTCGGACAGACTCCTTGGACAGTGCTATAATCCAGCCTCGCAAGAGGCAAGAGGAAGGATCGACGTTCCGATGAAGCCGGAGATGGAGACAGGCGACATCGTCATCGGCGTGATGGCGTCGCTGGGAGTCGTGGTCTTGTTCGTCGTCTTTGTGTGGGTAGTCAGGCGGGTGATGAGGAAAGAGTAATGTTTACCGGTATCGTCGAAGAAATGGGCGCGGTCACGTCGATGGAGAAGACTCTCGCTGGGACGAGGATGACGGTTCTGGCCTCGACGGTGATGGGCGATCTCAAGATCGGGGACAGCATCAGCGTGAACGGCACGTGCGTGACGGTTGTGGCACAGTCCGATCGAGACTTCTCAGTGGAGGTCTCCCCTGAAACGCTGTCGGTGACGACGCTGGGGCATCTGACTGCCGGCGCGCCGGTGAATCTTGAGCGGGCGATGAAGCTCAATGAGCGGATCGGAGGCCACCTCGTGGCCGGCCATGTGGATGGCGTCGGCATGATCCGCAATCGTCATCAGGAGGGGAATGCGGTCTTTTTCACGATCGAGGCCCCGCAGGACATTCTTCGCTACTGCATCGTGAAAGGGTCCGTCACAGTGGATGGTATCAGCCTGACCATCAATGAGGTGACGGATCGAGGCTTCTCCATCGCCGTCATTCCCCACACGGCGAAGGTCACGACCCTGGGCCTCAAGCAGGTCGGCGACACGGTGAATCTTGAATCGGATTTGATCGGCAAGTACGTCGAACGGCTGTTGCAAGAGCGAGGGCACATACCTCCCACGCCGGCTCCGGTCATCGATGAGGGTTATCTCCGCAAGAGAGGACTAACCTAACAATGAGCCGGCGACGCGCCGCCTCTCCCCTGGCCAGAGCAGCATGCATCGCGGAGGAACACCACGGGAACAGGCTCCCGATGATCCCGTTCGGCAAGGAGCCTGTCCCCGCTGAATACTCAGACCTTCGCTAGGGGCCCGTCCCTGCCGACACGCTCTGCACCACGTCATCGGCCGACAAACGAAGCTCCAGCCGGTCGCCCTTCTTCCCGACCCGGTGGATTTGATCAAACGCGTCGTCGGCCACCTTCAACATCATCATCCGGTGTTCTTTGATCTCTTGGTCTTCCACGACTCCCAAGTCCATCGTAATGGTGTGATGAGTGGAATCGACCTCTGTGAGGATCCCTTGGACATTTTTCATCGGGATCTGGGAGCCACTATGGAACGCATCCTTGTCTCGGCGCTCCGCCATCGCGAATGTCAGCACGCCGCTCACCAGCAAGACGAACAGGACAAGCCCACCTCTTTTCATCATCCCCATGCTCGCACCCTCCTTTCTTTCCTGACCCTGACCTGGCTATGGCCCCAACCCGACGGCCACCACGTGAACAATGTCCTCCTCATTCAGCCGCAGCTCCACCCGCTTGCCGACCTTTCCCGTTCTGTCGAGCTGGTCGAGTGCATCCACATGGACCTTGAGCGTCACGTGCTGACCTTCCACGATTTCAACCGTCACGGTCTCGTGTTGAAAATCAATCGCCTTGATGACTCCCTGGACGATCTTTGTCGGCTTAAATGTTCCCGGTCCACCGGTATTGTGCCCGGCCACCGCAAGCCCTGCCCCTCCGCCTACCGCTAGAATGCAGACCACCATCAAGACCCTTTTCATCTTCATCTCCATCCTCCTTTCTTCTTTTTTGCCCGACAGGCATGCTCGGTACTCAGCCTCCCGACGGGTCAGTGGTTGTAGAGCGTAGCGCGTGACGTCATTGCGTCCCGTTTATATGACACCACGCCGTGCGTGACTATCGCTCGAAAGATAGATTTTGCCTCACCCGTTCGGGTGAATTGCTTTTGCTCAGCCCAGTCAACGAGAGGAGATCTCAGAGGCCACGAGTCCAGCAGCGAACCGCGCATCCGTTCCATCGGAGACTGCGTCGGCTCGACTCAGACAGTTGCTGACACCATTTTTCTTCCCACCACCACATGGAGTCCGGAACCCGACGGATGTGCTATGAAGCCTATGGAAGGGGCGGGGTCTTATACGGAACTGTATAAGACCCCGCATGAATGAGATGCAGAGAAGAACCTCGAAGAAATCACTTGGACTTAGGGCCCAATCCTGGCAGGATACCGCAAGGGTCTTATCCAGCATCTGAAGACGCGCGGCATCTTATGCGGAACCAGATAATACATAGTTGGGCGTCACGACGTGCGTGACGAGTGGGGCCGGCGAGTATGGTGCTCGCTCGGAAATCATCAATGAGGAGGGTGCCATGCCAAAGTACGTGATCGAGCGTGAAATTCCGGGGGCCGGGAAATTGTCGGCTCAAGAACTCAAGGCCATCTCGCAGAAATCATGCGGCGTGCTGCGCAAGATGAGACCGCAGATTCAATGGCAACAAAGTTACGTGACTGGGGATAAGGTCTATTGCGTATACATCGCGCCGAACGAAAAAATGATTCGGGAGCATGCCCAGCAAGCAGGCTTCCCTGTAAACCGGGTCTCCGAAGTCGCCTCGGTAATTGATCCGAATACCGCAGAGTAGTGCCGCCCAACAAGGCGCTCCAGCCGACGGCCCTGCCGCGGCTGAGCTTGGGCGTTAGCCGAAGGGATTTGAATCTGTTTGGTGCTGAGGTATACATGAGCCCATGTCGTTCAACCTTCCTCTTAAAGACATGAGCCTTCAAGAGAAACTTGCTGCAATGGAGTCTCTGTGGGACGACCTCGCCCGTACCCCAGAAGCCCTTGAGTCCCCCGCCTGGCACGAAGCGCTCCTCGATGAGCGCCGCCAACGACTCGCCGAGGGACAGTCTCGATTCGTTGATTGGGAGACCGCCAAAGCGGACATCCGAAACAAGGTCTCGTGAGAATCGAGATTCTGGACGAAGCCCAGGAGGATTTGGTCCAGGGCTTCCACTTCTATGAAGGCCGGGAAGCTGGTCTTGGGGCCTATTTCCTAGACTGCTTGTTCTCGGACATTGATTCTCTTCTCGTGTACGCCGGAATTCATCAAGTCATATTCGGTCATCACCGTTGCCTCTCCAAGCGCTTCCCGTTTGCCATCTACTACAACGTGGAGGGGAATGTGGTTCGTGTGCATGCCGTATTGGATTGCCGCAGGAATCCGTTGTGGATCAGGAAACGGTTGAAGGGAGACGACTAACCAGCCGCTCCAGCCGACCGCCTGAAGCGCCGGCAGAGGTGAGCTTAAGCGTTCGGCTCCGTTGCCTCGTTGTTGTAGCAATTGACAACGCCTCATCATGTTGGCGATAATGCCAACATGAAAGCCACTGAGTTATTCCGGCGGCGCATCGTTTACGCCGAGAACCGCTTCGCAGAGCTGTTGCTCTGGCGATTGCCAAAGCCATTAGCGGGATCGACGCATGGCTTCAAGTACCGCTTGGCCTATGTGGTCAACGAAACATGTGTGCTCCGCTATGACAATGAAGCTGGCAAAGGCGATCACCGCCATTGGGGTGGCAAGGAGCGCACATACGAGTTCTCCAATCCGGAGCAGCTCCTGGTGGATTTCCAGAACGATATCGAGAGGTGGAATCATGAAAACAGTGATTCTTGATGTTCGGTCTCCGAAAGAGGCCATGTCCGAGTTTGCTCAGGCATGGCATACACACAAACAACACAAGTCGGCCCGAATCAGCTTCGCGTCGCCCGAGCTGCTTTGGAAAGTTCTGACTGCCAAGCGGTGGGAACTGCTCAAGGCCCTGTGCGGTGCTGGGCCCGTATCAATTCGGGAAGCAGCTCGACGGGTTGAGCGGGACGTCAAAGGGGTCCACGGCGATGTGGTTGCGCTTCTTGGCGCTGGATTGCTTTCCCGCACGGAGGATGGTGCCATAGAATTTCCTTACGACGCCGTGAAAGTTGAGTTTCTATTGCGGGCTGCATAGCTATTGATTCCACCTGTGACCGAACAATCCGCTCCAGCCGACCGCCTGAAGCGCCGGCTGAGCTTAAGCGTTAGGCGTATGCGGCACCGCCTATAAATGCCGCAACAATAAGGAGATCATCACATGAAAATGTTACTTACAGTCGAATTTCCACTAGAACCTTTCAACTCACTCGTCAGAAGCGGAAAGGCAGGTGAGATCATTGGGCGTATCCTCGAAACAATCAAGCCGGAGACGGCCTACTTCGGAGAGCAAGACGGGAAACGCGGCGGAATCTTCATCATTAACGTACAAACTCCGTCGGATATACCTTTTTTTGCAGAACCCTTCTTTCTCAACTTCGAGGCCAGTTGTAAATTTCGCGTTCTGATGAGCCCAGAGGATTTGCAAAAGGCTGGCTTAGAAGAACTCGGCAAGAAGTGGGCGTGAAATTCGCCTAACACCGCGGTCAAGCGGGACGGGCCAAAAGTGGCGCGCCCCTTACCTTGGACGTTAGACCGTCGACCGGGGCAAGCCCTTGGCCTGGTATTGAGCCGTAAACACGTCTTTCGGAGTCCACGTTCATATGTCGAAACCTGACTATTTCGCCGCACACAACACCAGCCCAGAGGAACAGCTGAGGCTCAGGGGTCTTGAAATGTTGTGGGATCCCGTCACGCGGCGGCGTCTGATCGCGGCCGGGATTGGCAAGAGTCAGCGCTGCCTGGAAGTCGGCGCGGGGGGTGGCAGCGTGGCACGCATGATGGCGGAGCTCGCGCAGACGCGGGTCGTTGCCGGCGACATGGACCCTCGGTTCCTGGACCCGGGCGATGCCCGGTATAAGATCCGCAAGCTGGACATCACGAGCGCGACCGCTCTGGAAGGCGAACTCTTCGACGTGATCCATTGCCGATTTCTGCTCATGCATCTGCCCGATCCGGTCGCCGTGCTCCGTACTTTCTCGCGCCGGCTGGCCCCGCGCGGGTTCCTCCTCGTCGAGGAGCCGAACATGCGCACTTGGGCGGCGGTTGATCCGACAGCTCCGGACGCCGACCTCCTCGACCGGGTGATTCGGCTTTCGCTCGATGCCGTGGAGAGCGCAGGAGTCTGGCGCAACGCTCTCGGGCCCCGCCTCCGAGAGATGCTCGAAGAGGTTGGATTCACTGACGTGGAATCCGAGGGTGTTTGTTGGGTGGCTGCCGACCACCATCCCGAAATCGTCGCCGTCATTACGCAGACGCTGCAACTTGCCGCGGCTAGCGCGCTGGCAGCCGGTGTCATCAGTCAAAGCGAACTGGACGCCGCCATCGAGGTTATGCGGGCTCGGAAAGTCAGCCAGATCACGCCGACGCTCTTCGGCGCGGTCGGTCGCCGACAGCGCTAAGCATGTAGACGGCAGGGATCGGCTAGCTCGATCGACTGGCGCTCAAGCCCCGGCCCGACATGTCGCTGACTATGCTGGCTCACCCCGTGTCGCGCGGCCTAACTCCCCCGCGGATGGTCCTCCGCGGGGCCGTTCGGCGAGCTGGGCCTACTATACAAATCGGCAAGCTCTGTGGTTTTATAGCCAGTGAAATTTGAACTCGTCGGGCGGATCACCCAGATTGAGATCATTGCGACCGGTTCCGGAGTCCGCGTCCGGCGTTACCTCCGCAAAGCCTACGGTCCAGGCCGCTGGCGGAAGCTGAAAGGAATCGCTACTGTCCGGTTGCCGAACGGTGCTCTGCGAAGGGTAGAGCATCATTGGTATGAAGCTCACGGCATCGGCGGCGGGACCTCAAGATCAAGCGGTACTTGGAGGAATCATGAGACACCTAGCCAAACCATTCGCCCTCTGCGTGGATAACACCGACTACAAAGCCTCTTTGATTCCAGGCAAGGTGTATCGAATCATCCCGGACCCGGAAGCCGCCAAGGACGATCTGGTGCGGATCGTGGACGAAAGCGGCGAGGATTACCTCTATC
>CAZKRM010000011.1:0-85929 GCA_964555285.1 uncultured Nitrospiraceae bacterium | reverse complement strand
GCCGCCAGCGCTTGGTTTTGCGTCGAGGCGCTGACCTTCTCTGTCACGGCCAGATACGTCAAAAACCGATTGATCTCCGGCTCGGCCATCTCGGCAGGTTGACGCCCCTGATGAAAGTGCAGAAACCGTGCGACCCAATGGCCATAGGCCTGCTCGGTCCGGCGCGCGTAGTGCCGGGCGCGCAACGCGGTGCCAAGTCGATCGAACATGCCCGAAGACGCTTCCGGAACTCGCTGGTCCGGCCGGGGAACTTGCAGGGCATCCAGGGAAGGATCGACTTCTGTCGTGCCCCTGCCGAAAAGCCTCATGAGGTGACCGATGGCCTCGCTCGTGTGAGGCACGGTCCAATGCTTTTCTTGCTGATGCCACCGGCGACCGGCAACGGTCTTGATCTTCGCTACACGTTCGGGAGAATAAGGCACACACACGATCAGCCTGCCCTTCTCCCCTGGCCCAATCCGAATCGGCTCTGTCGGCATGCTCAAGTCCTCGCCCCCCACTGAGCCTATTGTTTCTTCAGGGTCATATTGATTCTCTCAACTCTTGCACGGCACCCGCGATGTACGAACGCATGACCAGGCACCGCACATTCTCAGCCGATTCATGTGCTTCGTCAAGTCCCACTTAGATGGTCGGCCTGAGAAATGTTTCCATTTTTCCGGTGTTAAATCTTTAGGAGAGTGGCCCGATTGATCCCCCCTGCGCGTGTCGAGGGAGCACTTTCCTAAGTGCGGCCTCCGCGAGCAAACGGGACCTACCAATCTGTCCGACACTCTTCTCCGCCGTTTGACTTCCCCTCTTCCCGCCAACTAGAATCCGCCAAAGGAATTCCTACCGTGGCATCCCAATTCGTCCATCTCCATCTCCACACCCAATTCAGCCTCCTCGACGGCGCCAATCAGATCGATCCGCTCGTGCAGCAGATCAAAGCCTTCGGTCAGCCGGCGGTGGCCATGACCGACCACGGCAATATGTTCGGGGCAATCGAGTTCTATCGCAAAGCCAAGGATGCGGGGGTTAAACCCATCATCGGGTGCGAAGCCTATATGGCGCTGGGAAGCCGCCACGCGAAGAAGGATAGCGGTCTCGCCCACAACGATTATTATCACCTGATCCTCCTGGCTCGAAATCTGACCGGCTATCAGAACCTCATCAAGCTTTCCAGTAAAGCATACCTTGAAGGGTTCTACTATAAGCCTCGGATGGATAAGGAACTTCTCAAGGAACATCACGAAGGGTTGATTGCCTTATCAGGCTGCCTTAGCGGCGAGATTCCCTACCTCATCGGCCAGAAGGATATGGACGGCGCGATGGCCGTCGCGGGGGAATTCCAGGAGATCTTCGGGAAAGAACATTTCTACCTCGAAGTGCAAGCCAACGGGCTCGACCACCAGCGGATCGCCAATGCCGGCCTAATCGAAATCCATAAAAAACTGAACATCCCGATGGCAGGCACCAACGACTGCCACTATCTCAAGAAAGAAGATTCACATCCGCACGAACTGATGCTCTGCCTCCAAACCGGCAAGACGCTCAGCGACCCGAACCGGATGAAGTTCGACACCGATCAGCTCTACGTCAAATCGACTGAAGAAATCGCGCCGGCCTTTGCCGAATTTCCAGGCGCCGTCACGAATACCTGCCGCATCGCCGACAACTGCGACCTGGAGCTCGTGCTCAACAAGACGCACTTGCCGCAATACAAAGTCCCGGAAGGCTACACGCGCGAATCGTATGTGGAACATCTGGCCATCGAAGGATTGAAGGCCCGACTGAAAGAACGGCCCAGCACGATCCTGCCGGCCACCTATGAGTTGCGGCTGCGCGAAGAGCTGATGATCATCTGTTCGATGGGCTTCGCCGGCTATTTCCTGATCGTGTGGGACATCATCAAGTTCGCCCGCTCGCGCGGCATCCCGGTCGGGCCCGGCCGTGGCTCGGCCGCCGGCAGCCTGGTAGCCTACGCGCTACGCATCACCGATCTCGATCCGCTGGTGTACAGCCTGTTGTTCGAGCGGTTTCTGAATCCCGAGCGCGTGTCGCTCCCCGATATCGACATGGACTTCTGCATGGACCGGCGCGGCGAGGTGATCAACTACGTCGTCGAGAAATACGGCAACGACCACGTCGCCCAGATCATCACGTTCGGCACGCTCGGCGCCAAAGCGGCAATCCGCGACGTGGGCCGGGTGTTGGAGATTCCCTATGCGGAAGTCGACCGCGTGGCGAAACTGGTTCCCACCCAACTCAACATCACCCTGCAACAGGCACTCGAGCAGGAGCCGCGTCTGCGCGAATTGGTGGAGACCGATCCAAAAGTCAACGAGCTGATGGGCATCGCACGGTCGCTCGAAGGCCTGGCTCGTCACGCCTCCACCCACGCCGCCGGCGTGGTGATCTCCGAGGAGCCGCTGACCAACTACGTTCCGCTCTACAAGGGAGCCAACGACGAAATCGTCACCCAATATTCGATGGGCGACGTGGAGAAGATCGGGCTCGTTAAATTCGACTTCCTGGGCCTCAAAACCTTGACGATGATTCAGCGCGCCGTTTCGCTGATCCACGAAGGCCATCCCGATTCGCCCCCCCTCGTCATCGAGCAGATTCCCTTCGACGATCCCAAGACGTTCGCGCTCCTCTCGTCCGGCAAGACCACCGGCCTGTTCCAACTCGAGAGCACCGGCATGCGCGATTTGCTGACCGGCCTCAAGCCGGATCGGATCGAGGACGTCATCGCCATCATCGCGCTCTATCGCCCCGGCCCGATGGACCTGATCCCCGACTTCATCAAGCGCAAGCAAGGGAAGATTCCCATCGCCTACGAGGTGCCGGAGCTCGAGCCGATCCTGAAGGACACCTACGGCGTCATTGTCTATCAGGAACAGGTCATGGCCATCGCCAACAAGGTGGCCGGATTTTCCCTCGGCCAAGCCGACATCCTCCGCCGCGCGATGGGCAAGAAGAAGCCGGAGGAAATGGAAAAGCTCCGGGTGCAGTTCCTGGAGGGCGCGAAGGCCCACACGATTGCGGAGAAGAAAGCGGAGAAGCTGTACGAGCTGATCCAAAAGTTCGCCGGGTACGGCTTCAACAAATCGCACGCCGCGGCCTATGCCGTCGTTTGCTACCAGACCGGCTACCTCAAGGCCCACTACCCGACCGAGTTCATGGCCGCCCTGATGACCACCGACATGGGCAACGCCGACAAGATCGTCGGCTACTTCACGGAATGCCGCGACCTCGGCATCAAGGTGCTGGGGCCCGACGTGAACGAAAGCCGGAAGAATTTTGCCGTGGTGGACGGCGGCATCCGGTTCGGCATGGCCGCGATCAAGAACGTCGGCGAAGGCGCGGTCGAATCCGTCATCGCCATTCGAAGCGAGACGGGGCACTTCAAGTCGTTCTTCGACTTCTGCCGTCGCGTCGATCTCCATAAAGTCAATAAACGGATGCTGGAGGGGCTGATCAAAGCAGGAGCCTTCGACTCCTTCGGCGCGAAACGTTCACAGCTCATGGCGGTGCTGGATCGGGCGGTCGAAGATGGAGCTGCCGCGCAACAAGAACGGGAACAGGGTCAGACCAGCATTTTCGGCGGCGACTTCTTTGAAAGCACCGCCCCCACCGAGTTGGCCGATCCTCCCTTGCCGGATCTCCCCGAGTGGGACCAGGGACAACGCCTCAAGTACGAACGCGAGCTGACCGGCTTCTACATCAGCGCCCATCCGCTCGCCCGTTACGAAGCCACGATCAACGCGCTGGCGACGGCCTCGACAGTCGGGCTCGCAGAACTTCCTGACGGGCGGGAAGTCAAACTCTGCGGTATCATCACCACCGTGAAGACGATGCTCACGAAGAAGGGCGACCGGATGGCCTACCTCACGCTGGAAGATTTGCACGGCGTGGTGGAGGTGATCGTCTTCCCCGATCTGTATAAGGCCGTCACGGATCTGATCGCGCCGGAGCGCGTCGTCCGGCTCACCGGCACCGTGGATCGCGGCGACAAGGGCACCAAGATTCGAGGCCTGAAGCTGGAACCGTTGGCGGAAGCACGACATCAGAGCATCAAACGGGTGACCATCCGCCTGGGCGACGGAGCCCATGCAGCGAGTCACATTCCTCGGCTCCGCGACGTCTTCCAACGTCACCCCGGTTCAACCACGGTGATGCTCACGTTCCGGATGGGGACGGACCTGGAGGCCGATATGGCCACCCTTCCCAATGTGAAAATTTTGCCCAGCGAACACTTTGTGGCGGATGTTGAAGAAGTGCTAGGCAAGGGGGCGGTCGTTTTGGTATCCTAGCCCCCGTGCACGTAGCCGAACTCGCCTGACCACTCTTCCGAGACCCGATGCGCGATTACCTCGAATTCGAAAAACCGATCCGCGAGATCGAAGAGAAGATCGAAAAGCTCGCGACTGCCCACGCCACCAAGCCGGCCCCGCAGGACGACATCCGCAAGCTCCGGGCCAAACTGGCCCAGGTCGAGCACGAACTCTACAGCCGTCTCACTCCCTGGCAACGTACCCAACTGGCCCGCCACCCCCAGCGCCCCAGCACCTTGGATTACATCAACGACCTCTGCCGGGACTTTCTGGAGTTCCACGGCGACCGGTCCTTTGGTGACGATCGGGCCATTGTGGGAGGCTTTGCCCGGTTCAACAATCGCTCGGTGATGGTCATCGGCCATCAGAAGGGCAAGACCCTCAAGGAACGGATGCAGCGGAACTTCGGGATGCCGAACCCGGAAGGGTATCGAAAAGCGCTGCGTTTGATGAAAACGGCGGAGAAGTTCAACCGGCCGATCATGACCTTTATCGACACGCCCGGTGCCTATCCGGGGATCGGCGCGGAGGAACGAGGCCAAGCCGAAGCCATTGCCCGTAATCTGTTCGTCATGTCCCGGCTCACGGTCCCCATCGTCTCCATCATCATCGGCGAAGGCGGGAGCGGCGGCGCCTTGGCGCTCGGCGTCTCGGATCGAGTCCTGATGCTGGAACACTCGGTCTATTCGGTGATTTCTCCGGAGGGCTGTGCGGCGATTCTGTGGGACGATCCGGCCAAGGTCCAGGATGCGGCCACGGCGTTGAAGATGACGGCACAGGATCTGCTCGAACTCGGCGTGATCGACGAAGTGATTCCCGAACCCCTCGGCGGCGCGCATCGCGAACCCAAAGCCGTCTCCGACCGCGTGGCCAAAGCCTTCACCAACCACCTCTCCCAGCTCGACGAACTTTCCACCGACCGACTCCTCACCCAGCGCGAACAGAAGTACCGCAAGATGGGCGCTGTGGGTGGGCTGGTCACACAGTCGTAACTGTCCGCTTTCCTCCAAAGCCATTCCAAAGAAAGGAAGTGCCCATGCGAATCATCGCCTCGTGTTTCTCAGCCCTGTTCTGCATCGCCGTCTCAGCCGCCTTCGCGGCACCACCGGAACTCGCCAACGACGAGCAAAAAACGCTCTACGCCCTCGGAATGGCTATGAGCCAATCCCTCGGCACCTTCACGCTCAGCGAGTCCGAGCTTGAGTTTGTGAAGGCCGGCCTCTCGGACGGCGTCCTGAAGCGGCACCCCCAGGTAGAGCTCCAGACGTTCGGACCGAAGATTCAGCAGTTGCAGCAGGCACGGGCCGCAACGATCGCGGAGGCCGAGAAGAAAGCCGGGGCCGCCTTCCTCGCCAAGGCGGCGGCAGAATCCGGGGCGAAGAAGACCGAGTCGGGAGCGATCATCACGACGATCAAGGAAGGCAAAGGCGCGACACCGAAAGCCACGGACAAGGTGAAGGTCCACTATCACGGGACGCTCATCGACGGCACGGTGTTCGACAGTTCGGTCAAGCGCGGCGAGCCGGTGACGTTCGGGCTGAACCAAGTCGTCAAGTGTTGGACGGAGGGCGTGCAACAGATCAAGGTCGGTGGCAAGAGCCGCCTGGTCTGTCCGGCAAGTCTTGCGTATGGCGATCGTGGATCACCGCCGATGATCAAGCCGGGCGCGACGCTGGTTTTCGAGGTCGAGCTGCTCGACATCGTCAAGTAATAGTCACCATGCCTGCCTGGCGCCGGAGTCCTTCAAGAGTTGTTGCAACTGATCGAGAAAGCCTCGCTGCCCGGATTGCAGCTTCGTCCGGGCGGTGAGCATGTCGAACCACTCGCCTCGATCAACCTCGGGGAACTCCTGTCTCTTCCCGGAATGAGGCGGCCATTCCAGCGAGAAGGTATTGCTCTTCACGGTGGCGGCATCAAGGTCGCCCTCCACGGCCCACGCCGACACCACCTTGCCGCTCGGCTGCGCCAATGGCGACAGCGCGCGAAACGACCCGGCCACCTCAGAGCCGGTTTCCTCACAGAACTCGCGCTTCGCGGTGGCGAAGGGATCGTCGCCTTCGTCATACTCCCCCTTGGGAATCGACCAGGCCCCGTCATCCTTCCGTGCCCAGTACGGCCCGCCCGGATGGACGAGAAAGACCTCGACCTCGCCACGACGCACTCGATAGAGCAACACTCCCGCGCTCAACTTCTTGGCCATCCACTGCCTCTCTGAAAGAAATCCAGCACGCCCGGCCGAGCGCCGCGATGGATGATTGCAAGGCCTGCCGCTTTTATTCTGTGTTTCAAGACCCGGCCCTGTCCGGGCTCTTGAGCCAGGCCACGGCACCGGCGCCCGCAGCCCGGCCACCGGCGAAACAGGCGGTGAGGAGATAGCCGCCGGTCGGCGCCTCCCAATCCAGCATTTCTCCCGCGCAGAAGATGCCCGGCAGGGCGCGGATCATCAGTTGCTCATTGAGCGCCTCGAAAGCAATCCCACCCGCCGTGCTGATGGCTTCCTCCAGCGGGCGCGGCGCGACGAGTCGCAGCGGAAGCGCTTTAATTGCTGCGCCAAGACGAGTCGGGTCCGCGAAGTCCTGTTTCGGGACCACTTCACGGAGGAGTCCTGCCTTCACCCCTGCAATGCCGGCCCGGCGCTGGAGGTGGGTGGCCATCGTGCGTGACCCGCTCGGCTGCGACAGGTCTTTGATGAGACGCGGCAAGTCCCGGTCCGGCGCCAGATCGAGGCGGAGGATCGCGACGCCCTTAGCCTGGATCTCGTCGCGCAAGCATGCAGACACCGCATAGATCACGCCGCCTTCCACGCCGGTCTCGGTAATCACGAATTCGCCCTGCCGACGTGACTCGACGCCCGCCGCATTCGTCACGGTCACAGCCACCGACTTCACCGGATGCCCGGCGAACTTCGTGCGAAAGTGCTCCGTCCAATTCACGTCGAAACCACAGTTCGCGGGGCGTAGCGGTTCAATGTGCACTCCGCGCCCGGCGAGCAGCGGCACCCACGCGCCATCGGAGCCGAGCCGAGGCCGACTGCCACCGCCCAGCGCCAAGACCACCGCGTCGGCCTGGACGGAGTGATTCCCCTGCGGCACGGCAAAGCACAGGGCTCCCTGCTCATCCCAGCCGCACCAGCGATGACGCATGTGGAAAGTCACGCCGGCCTGGCGCAACCGGCGCAGCCAGGCGCGCAACAGCGGCGCGGCCTTGAGATCGGAAGGAAACACGCGTCCGGATGTGCCCACGAAAGTCTCGACTCCAAGTCCACGGGCCCAATCGCGGAGCGAATCAGGACCGAAGGAAGCGAGCAGCGGTTCGATCTGCGCGCAGCGGGAGCCATAGCGCGCCAGAAATAACTCAGGCGGTTCGGAGTGCGTGAGGTTCAGCCCACCCTTCCCAGCCAGCAAAAACTTGCGACCGACGGATGCCATGGCGTCGTAGAGATCGACGTGGACACCGCCGGCGCTCGCCGCCTCCGCAGCCATGAGCCCGGCCGGCCCCCCGCCGATTACTGCGATCTTCATGTGATGTTACAGTCCGATCGTCTCGATCCGCTGAAGTTCTTCGGGCGTGAGGGTAAACTGGTCGGATTGCAGGTCGTCTTTCATATGTTGCGGGTTTGTCGTGCCAGTCAATGGGAGCATCTCGATCTGCATGGCAAAGCGAAAGATGACCTGCGCGACACCGGTCCCGACCCGTTGGGCGATGGCCTGTACCGCTGGATCGACAAAGACTTCTCGATTGGCCGTCAGCAGCGAGAAACCTTGGTAGATAATCTGATGAGCACGGCAAGTCTCCCGCACCTCTTTGTCCCAGCGGAACGCGGCATAGCAGCGGTTCTGCACGACCATCGGCTTGTGTTTCGCCCGTGCACACAAGAGCGTGAGTTGCTCCGCCGTGACATTGCTGATGCCGATCATGTTCGTTTTTCCGGCGTCGTAGAGCGCTTCGATCGCCGTCCAGACTTCCCAATCATCTAGTCCAAGGCCTCGTCGAGAGTAGGGACCATGGAGAACATAGGAGTCCAGGTAATCTGTATGGAGATGGGCGAGCGAACTCTCGAAGGACTGTTTCACCTGCGTCGTGATGCTCGCCTTGACATCGTACGGCGTGCGATGGTCCTGGCCGTTGACCGGCGTGAACTTCGTTTGGAGAAACAGCTTGTCGCGCGTCGTGCCATGCTTGGCGAGCATCAACAACGCCTCCCCGACTCGTGCTTCGTCATAGTGAATCAATTGATTGGCCGTATCGATCGCCCTGAAACCAGCCTCCACAGCCTGAAGGACCAACTGCGTCGTGGCTTCCTTCTTCCAAGCCGTGCCGTACATGAACGAGGGAATCGGGACCTGGTTATAGGCTCTCAAGGTCATGGAGCGGCCTCCAATTGGTGGCCGTACCATACACACATCCCTGCGGCAGTCTCAACGCAGCAATTGGTAGAGTGGGCCGGGACCAATCAGACGGGGGCGTCTACTCGAGTGGATTCACCGGACGAGAGGCAGGTGGTCGAGCTGCGGCTCAGCTACCGGTACGTAAAAGAACGTTTTAAACTTTCAGCGCGATACGAGATGCCTAGCCGATTTCGGTCATTGCGCCACCCTCAGGCCGCGGCGCGGACCTTCACCGTGAGACGTACCCGCGCTCCGAGCCTGGCCAGCATATCGATCAGCGCGTCCGTACTGAACAAGTCGATACGCCCACGGAGGATATCGCTGACGCGGGGCTGAGTCACACCGAGCATCTTGGCCGCTGCTCTCTGCTTGAGGCGGCGGGACGCGATGAGTTTCTGCACCTGAATCATGAGGTCCGCCCGAACCAGCAGGTGCTCGGCTTCCTCTCGGCGAAACCCAAGGTCACGGAATACATTCCCGGTGGACGGTGTGATCTTCAGTTTCATGATTCTCCTCCCCTCTCGCTGCACTCACCGCTCAGCGCTGCGCAGCGAGTGCCTGATGGCGTATGTCGTTCGGGGAAGGCAACGAGGCGCGGCGGGATGAGATTCCTCTGATGGATCACCGTGCAAAGACCAGCACACTGTTCGCCGGGAGCACGACCGCCGTTGAATGGCCGAAGTCATGCAGCGCCTGCGGCTCGGCAACGACACGGCCTCCGTTGCCGACCACGCCGGGATTGACCCAGTTCTCATAGACGTCGCTGTTGAAAATCTCGCGCCAGACCCCTCCGCCGGGGAACCCGATGCGATAACCGAAGCGATTGACGGGTGCGAGATGGATGACCACGATCACGTCGTGCCCTTCGCCCTCCACCCAGCGATGGAACGCCAGCACACGGTTCCGGTCATGCACGTGCACCACCCGAAAACCCTGCCCGCGCAAGCCAGGATGGCGGCGGCGTAAGTTTACCAACTCCCGTGTGAATCGCACATGATCGAGCATCTGCTTGTCGCCCTGGTCGAGCCCCGCCCAGTAGAGCAGCAGGTCTTGGTGAAACTCGAGGTTGTCCGACCACTGCTTGTCTTCGAGAAACTCCTGCCCCATAAAGAGCATCGGGATGCCTGGCGCGGTCAGGCTGATGCCGGTCGCGACACGGGCACGGCTACGGGCGTACCAGGATCGGGGATTGCTGGGATCGCCGAGGCTGGCAATCCGTTGCTCCCGGCCGTGGTACACGATGTCGTGGTTTTCCGGCCCCTGCACGAAGCGCCAGTGTTCCTCGAACCCTTCGGGCCAAAGACTGCGCGCCATGCCCGTCATGTTGAGCGGGCGCTCGTCCGGTACGCTGGCGTTGCCGATGACGTCGCGGATGGCGATGCGCAGGCCGTCGGTCAAGGTCGTGTCGAACCCGGCACCCTCCGGCGGTGCCTTGACGACATACGGGTTGACGTTCCAGTACTCGGCGTGGTTCAAGGCACTCGGCCGCTGCACATGCAGCGTCGATGTAAGGTCCTGACAGAAGCGCCACCCATGCGGCGCGCCGTCGTGGTCGATCACGCTCACCTGGTCGTAGCGGAAGCCATCCACGCGGTATTCATCGAGGAAGAATTTGGCGTTCTGGATGAGGAAATCGCGCACATCCTGCTTGGCGAAGTCGAACACGAGGCCGCCGGCATGATCTTTCTCCGTGAAGTACAGGGACTGTCGATGACCGCCTGCGGTGGATTGGCGGTCGAAGAAGTACAGGCTCTGGTCGCCGAAGTCGCCGCCGGCGTGGTTGTAGACCACGTCGAGAAGCACCGCCATGCCATAAAGATGACAGAGATCCACCAGCGCTTTGAGTTGATTCATCTCCCCGCGCAGATCTTCCACCTGGTAACGACGCAGGCCCTTCGCGTCAAGAAGTCTATTTACTTCCGCGACGTACGGCGCAAGCTCCGCGTCCTCCACCGCGAAATCCATTTCCGGCGAAAAATAGTCGGTGCCGTTGTACCCGAGACTGAACCGGGTTTGAAACTCCTGAATCGGCATGAGCTGCAGCGCGGTGATACCAAGGCCGGCGAGTTGTGGAATCTTGCGCGCGACATCGAGGAACGTGCCGCCTTTGCGCGGCAGGTTCGGCGTGAAGAACGTGCCGACGTGCAACTGATAGATGACAAAATCGTGAAAGCGCGGCGTGACGTATCCGCTCTCGTGCCAAGAAAAATCGGTCTTGCGAATGATGCATTCGCTCGGGAACGGTGTCTGGAGCTCGCGGGCGTAGGGGTCGCGCTTGAGCCCCTCGCTCCCTTCGCCGACGACGTAGAACATGTAGCGTTGTCGATCGCGCACGCCGGGGATGAAGCCCCGCCAGTGTCCGTGATCGTCACGCGTGAGCAGGCTGGCGTCGTTGCGTTGGCGATCGTTGAAGTCGCCGAGCACATGCACGGAGCGTGCATGCGGCGCCCAGACGCGAAACGTGGCTCCGGCGGCGATCAAGTTTGCACCCATCGGGGTGCCGGGATGAATGTGGTCGAGCGAGGCAGGCATGAGATCCAGCTATGCGCCTTCGAGATGGGTGATGCCGTCTCTTCCAACGGGACAGAGCGCTCAGTACCGATACTTCATCCTGTCCTCGAACTGAATCGGCCCCTTGGGTGCCCCTGGGAAGCTCACCGTGTTGCCGGCGAAGCTCGTGACCTGCAGCGGACTGAACGGTCCGCCCATGTCATAGACGGTCGTCAGCTTCGAGAGACTGCTGACAATGCCCCTGTGATCGAAGAAAAGGCTGAGGTCATATCGGGTGTCGTGAAGCCCAATGCCGTTGAAGAACAATCCGTACAAGAACAGGTATTCCAGCGGATTAATCGTGGAGGAGGCATAGCTGTAGGACCAGTATTCTCTGGTCCATCCCCCCATCTCGATGCTCCGTTGGCTCGTGGGTTCGCCCAGCAGGCTGGTGACTTGTTGTTTGGTCGTCTCGCCGACTTTGATTTGTGCCATCGTCGCGTCGCTGGCCAACTCCGAATTACCGATCGACACGCAGCCGGCCAGCAGCAAGCACGAGAATCCCTGCCAATATCTTCCTTTCATTATCACCTCCGGGCGAAGAAGGTGGTGCGCGACCCATTGCAGCATCAGGGCAGCATGAAGTCAACGGGACCCATGCGTGGAAGAGAAAAGGGGCCGCCCACGTGCGCGTAACGTGGGGAAGTCTAACGGGGTCAAGGCTTGCCATTACACATGCGCCGGCTCAGTCGTGTTTCTTCGTTGACGGTCTCGTGTCCCGGCCAGGCCCTCTGGTGATCTCGATTCGCACAACGCACTTCACGTTGGCGCAGAGATCGCCCAAGCCCGGCGTCACGAGCCGAAAGGGGCCGCCTTTCTCGTTTGGAAGCGGGGCGCCGGCCACCTCGTAAATCAGCACACCGTACTCCATCGCCTGTTTGAGGGTGAGACTGGCTGAAAAGGTCCCGTCCTGCGAATGGAACGTCGCATGGTCGGCACCAACGGCAAGCGCGGGCAGATCGAGCAGGGCCTTGACCCGAATCCCCTTCCCTTTCATCCCTGGCATCACGGCGCCGACGTCCGGCACGTGATGCTCCGCCGGCAGGGCCGCGAGCGCCGTTCGGTCCAGCCCGATCGGTTGGACCACCGCCCCATCGATCCGCAGGACGTCCGACCCGCTTCTCTCCCGCTCCGCGATCGTCTTGATCATGGCGGTGAGTGCTTCATTCACAGGAGTGGGAATGCCATGTTCCCGTCCAAGCCGAACGATATAGCCGTTCAGCACATCGATCTCCGTCGGACGCCCGGCCTTCCAATCGTCATACATCGAGGTGTGAATGTCGCGGATCTCCTGCGTCCAGCGCACAACCTTGTCCGCCATATCAGGCGCCAACGGCACCTTCACCGCCGCCGAGACCGCCGCGACTTCTCCCACGATCTGTCTGATCACGCCCAGCATCTCCGGATGTTCAATCGCCTTGGCCACACGATCATTAATGAGCACCGTGATCGGGTTGAAGACGCAGTTCCAGCACATCTTCTCCCATTTGCTGCGACGGATATCCTCCGCGATCTGGCAACCGATCCCGGCCTGCTTGAACAGATCCGCAATCTGGAGCACCCGCTCGCTCTTGTGGCCGAGTAATTCCCCGACTGCCACCGCGCCCTTCTTGTAATGGTCGATCACGCCGGGCTCGACAATTTTGGAATAAATGAAGGCCACGCCTCCCACGACACAGTCACGATGAAGACGCGCCAGAATACGGTCTTCGGTATCCACCCCGTTCTGCAATGTGAGAATAACCGTGCGGTCGGTGAGCACCGGTTCGAGCTGCGTGAGAGCCTCGTCCAAGTCGTAAGCCTTCACGCCAAGGATGATGAGATCCGGCCTTGCCAATTCACGCGGGTCGGCAGCCGCCGGCGGGTGGACCGTGAAGGTCCCGCCGGCACTGCGGATGGTAAGCCCTCGTTGTTGAACGGCCTCCAAGGTTCTCGGCCTGAGCAAGAACGACACGTGTGGGTGGTGTGCCGCGAGGTGCGCGCCGAAGAATCCGCCGACGGACCCGGCGCCCACTATCATGATCTGTTGCATGGAGAAGCTCCCGAATACGCTGTCAGCTCTCAGCAATCAGCATTCAGCCCCGTAGCTGACAGCCGATAGCTCTTCGCATGAGCGACGATAACGAACCGCCGGTACCGGTAAGAGTAGTGTAGAATGCGCCGTGAAGCAACCAGCCATGCCATTCGGCGCCGATCTCGAACGCGTGCGCGCTGCATTGAAGAAAGCCCACGCCGTCACCGTGCTCACTGGCGCGGGCCTCTCTGCTGACAGCGGCGTGCCGACCTTCCGCGGGACGGACGGATTGTGGCGAAACTTTCGGGCAGAAGACCTCGCAACACCTGAAGCCTTTGAACGCAACCCACGTCTTGTCTGGGAATGGTACAACCGGCGTCGCGAACTCATTGCTACCAAAACCCCCAATCCTGCCCATTCCGCCATCGCCCACATGGAGCCGAGATTTGAGCGATTCTGGTTGATGACCCAAAACGTGGATGGCCTTCATCGCGCCGCCGGTTCCCAACAACTCTCGGAACTTCACGGCAACATCTGGATGGTTCGTTGTACCCGGTGTGGACACGTAGCCGAGAACCGCGACATTCCAATCCAGATACTTCCCCATTGCCGCTTGTGCGATGGGCTCCTTCGCCCCCACATCGTCTGGTTCGGGGAATCCCTCGATCCGACGGACATCGAACAGTGCTACCGCACGCTCTCCGCGACTGAGGTCTTGCTCGTGATCGGAACGTCGAGAGTGGTCTATCCGGCTGCCGGGTTTGCCTCGGCGGCGAAACATGCGAACGCATTCGTGGTGGAAGTGAATCTGGACGTTACGCCGAATTCAGGCGTGGCGGATGTGGCGCTGCAGGGACGGGCAGGCGAGATTGTCCCCTTGTTACTCGAAGATCTCGATCAGGGGTAGCAGTTCATCCAGCGTGCGAATGACAAGAGCCGATGGTTTCGATGATGATCGAGCCTCCCGCTCAATGAGCACTCCATGCAGCCCTGCCGCCTTGGCACCTGCCACATCCTCCTGCATGCTGTCGCCGACATGGATGGCCTCGCCGGGATCGACCGCATGTTTCTCCAGCGCATGGGCAAAAATCTGTGGCGCCGGCTTCGCGGAATGCGCCAGGCTGGAGATGGTCACCGTATCGAAGAAATTCAGCAGGCCAAGCGCCCGCAAGACATTGAAGAGCCGTGAATCGAAGTTGGAGATGATGCCCAACTCGAAGCCGCGCTCCCGCAACTGCTTCAAGGTATCGATCGTGTCAGGGTAGAGCACCCAACAATCGGGGCCGTCGAAGGCGTGAAAGATCTCTTCAAAAAAATCGTCGAAGCCCTCGAACATCCCAACTCGATAGAACACGTTGTGCACGATGTCGAACCACCAGAGACGCTCGCATTGTTTGATCTCGATGGGGTCCATTGCGGCAAATACGGGTGGCGGAGCTTCTTGAAAGGCGCGGGCGAAGGCAGCCTTGATCGCCGCCGATGAATCAAGGGTCCGTTTGAATCCATGCTGCTCGGCATACCTGAGGTAGATCTCAGCCACCGATCCCTTGACCTGGAAGAGGGTCCCGGCCGCATCGAAAAAAATCACCTGAATGGAAGCCGGTTTCCTCAAATTCGCCACAGGCTCTTCCTTCTCACCCCGGAGCCGGAATTGTATTCAGCGCCAAAAGATGAAGTCAAAATACCCTCCTTCTCGATTTCTTGACAAAGCCACTCCCCCTTGTTACGGTTTTCGAGAAGCCTAACAAAACTGGAGACTTAGATGTCAACGCGCATCTTTGTGGTGGATAGCAGCCCGGCTGTTCGGCGCATTGTCGAACAGATCTCGACCCCTGAGGGATTCGAGGTGGTTGGGTTCCAGGACGGTCCGGCCGCCTTGGAAGCAGCGAAGCGCCTGACCCCCCAGCTGATCATCGCCGATTATCACCTCGACAACATCACCTTTTCAGGATTCTGCAAAGAGGTGAACAAGCTCGATACTCTCTCCGAAACACTCATTGTCTCCCTGATCGGTGCCGCTGACCGGCTGGACGAGCAACATCTCCGAACCCTCGGGGTGAAAGCTTTCTTGAAAAAGCCGTTTCAATCTGAGCACCTCTTGGACGTGATTAAGTCTCTGCAACGAAACGGCCACCAGCCTGTCGTCAACGGAACCTCTGGAAAACGCAGGAACTGGCCGCCCGAAACCACGTCCACCGACACCGAGGAACTGGATATGGCCTCGGTCGTCGCTGACAGTGACACCCTCTCAAGCGAACAGGAAGAAGGCATGGCCATTGATCTGCCGATGCCTGCCCCGCTGCTCTCGACCCCATCGACCGATTCCAAATCGACCGAGATGGCTGAACATGGGGAACAGCCCGCGGAACCGGAAACAGCCACGAAGGGCCTCTTCGACCAATTCCTACAGTCCCTGACCATACAAGCCGAACAAAAAGTGACTGAGCTCTTGCCGGACGTGATTTTCCGTACGTTCGCCCCGCAGCTGGAACCGTTAGTGGAGGAGCACGTCACGAAACAGCTGTCTGCGTCGCTTTCGCCCGAATACCTCGGCACTCAACTCCACGACTTCGTCCAGCAGGAACTCCCACCGATGTTGAGTCAGGAACTGGCACAGCAAGAAATTGCGATCCGTCAGTGGCTGGAAGAAATAGCCGCCCCATTCGTTCACCATGCGGTGGACTCGCTCGTCCGCGAACTGGTCGAATCGGCTGTCCGCAAGCAACTCACGGAGGTCGTACGCGAGCAGCTCGGGTCGATCGATCTGCTGGTGAAAGACGAAATCGCGCGTGCCGCCTCCTCGCAGGCTCAAGAAGTGACCGCCGGAATCGTCAGAGAAGTTGCGCAGGAGAAGGTCGATCGGCTGGCACAACAGCTCGTGCCGGAAATCGCTGAAGCGCAAGTCAAAGAAGAAATTAAGAAGTTGAGTTCGGACTGACCGTCTACGTCGCCGCTATCCCTTTTTCCCTCGTTTTCCGCGACGCGCCTTCGCGATCGCCTTTACGCGCTGGACGTTCTTCCGGTGTTTCTTGCGTGTCTTGCGATCTTTCTCGCGTCCTCTTGCCATAACAGTGCGCTCCTTAGTTCAAGTAGATAAATAGTGGTCGGCTCCATGAGAAACCCGACGCGGGCGCGCATGTATAACACAATGCCGGCCGAGCCTCAAGCCACTGTACGCGCGCATCGTTGCCTTGTGAGCCCCTGACGAGCATGTTAAGATGCCGCCTCGACGCTGCACAGCCATGATCGTCCATGTCACTCCCCCAACTCGATAAAACCTATAATCCCAAGCAGGTCGAAGACCGCTGGTCGCAATTCTGGATCGACAAGGGCTACTTTCACGCCACCACGTCGCATCCCGGCCAACCCTATTGCATCGTCATTCCTCCGCCGAATGTGACCGGCTCCCTCCACGTCGGCCATGCGCTGAATAACTCCCTGCAAGATATTCTGATCCGCTGGCGCCGCATGCAGGGACGGAATGCCCTCTGGATGCCGGGGACCGACCACGCCGGCATCGCCACCCAACATGTCGTCGAGAAGCAGCTCATGCAGGAAGGCACCTCGCGGGAAGCGCTCGGACGCGAACGGTTCATCGAGCGTGTCTGGCAATGGAAGGCCGCATCCGGCGGCACCATCATTCAACAACTCAAGCGCCTCGGCGCCTCCTGCGACTGGGACCGGCTGCGGTTCACGATGGACGAGGGCCTGTCGAAAGCCGTACGCGAGGTCTTCGTTCGGCTCTACGAGGAGGACCTCATCTACCGCGGCGAGCGCCTGATCAACTGGTGCCCTCGCTGCCTCACGGCACTCTCGGACATTGAAGTGGAGCACGAAGAAGTAAAAGGGAAACTCTACTCGATCGAATACCCTCTTGATGATGATCCTGCTACCCGTCTGACTGTCGCGACCACCAGACCGGAAACCATGCTGGGTGACACAGCCGTCGCAGTCCATCCAGAAGATACCCGGTACAGACATCTCAAGGGGAAACGAGTTCGCCTCCCGCTCACCGATCGGACCATTCCGATTATTGAAGACTCGATCCTTGTCGATCGCGAATTCGGAACGGGCGTCGTCAAGATCACCCCTGCCCATGACTACAACGACTTCGAGGCCGGTGAGCGGCATTCCCTGCCTCGATTCTCTATTCTCGATCATGAGGCGCTCCTTGATCGTAATGGAATGCAGGCCGCCTCTGTTGACGCATCCGTCATCGTAGAAGTCCAGCAATTGCCTGTGACCAAGGCACGCCCCAAAATCGAACAGCGCCTCCGAGATGGGGGATTTCTCGTCAAGGTTGAAGACCACAACATGGCGGTTGGGAAATGTTACCGCTGTAAGACCGTCGTCGAACCCTCTCTCTCCCCCCAGTGGTTCGTGAAGATCAAGCCGCTCGCCGAGCCCGCCATCAAAGCGGTAGAAGATGGTCGTATCCATCTGATCCCTGAAGGATGGACGAATAACTATCTTGGCTGGATGCGCGACATTAAAGACTGGTGTATCTCCCGGCAAATTTGGTGGGGGCACCAGATTCCTGCCTGGTACTGCACATCTTGCAATAAAGACGCGCTTCTTGAAACTGTCCATGCGGGGACGGCGACAACAGAAGCGACGGAACTGCCGGCGGCATCCCGCAAACGCATCACGATTCTGTCGAACGCCAAACCCCTCGTCGGGAAAACCGCGCCGACCCATTGCCCGGACTGCGGCGCGCATGACTTTCTCCGCGATCCGGACGTACTCGACACGTGGTTCTCCTCCGCCTTATGGCCGTTCTCAACGCTGGGCTGGCCGGAGCAGACGCCGGAACTGAAGACGTTCTATCCGACCGCCACGCTCGTCACCGGCCTCGACATTCTCTTCTTCTGGGTCGCACGCATGATCATGATGGGGCTCAAGTTCATGGGCGATGTGCCCTTTCGCGACGTCTACATCCATGCGCTGGTTCGCGATGCGGAAGGCCAGAAGATGAGCAAGTCGAAGGGCAACGTCGTCGACCCGCTGCACGTGATGGAGCAATTCGGGACCGACGCGCTCCGCTTCACGCTCGCCTCCATGGCCTCGCCTGGCCGCGATATCAAGCTGGCAGAGGAGCGCATCGAAGGGTACCGGAATTTCTCCAACAAGATTTGGAACGCGGCACGCTTCATCCTCATGCATCTGGACGGGGAACGAGAGGCACACCCGCCGGCACAGCGCTCATTTGCCGACCGGTGGATTCTGAGTCGCCTCAACGCGACGATCAAGACCGTCACACAAGAGCTCGAACAATATCGGTTCGATCGCGCCGCGAGCACCCTGTACCAGTTCGTCTGGCACGAGTACTGCGACTGGTATCTCGAACTGATCAAGCCGGTCTTGCAGAACCCGGCTGGTCCGGACGCGAGCCGCTCGCGGCATACTCTTGTTGAGTCGTTTGAGACGTTGTTGCGGCTCCTCCATCCCTTCATGCCGTACATCACGGAAGAAATCTGGCACACGCTGCCGCATACCGGCGAGAGTATCGTCACGCAACATTTCCCCACGATGCAGGCTGCATGGGAATCCAAAGACACGGAAGCCGCATTCACCTTACTCGAAGAATGCCTCACGCTCCTGCGTACGGGTCGCTCGCTGTTGAACTACTCCCCTGGAAAAATGGTGCCGTTTTTCACGATCGGCACGATGGACCAGGACCGCTCGACGCTCCAATCTCTCCGAGTCCATCTGACTCATCTTGGCAAAGGCACCGCACAGATCTCGCCGCCGGACCAATGGCCGTCGAACAATCTACTCAGACTCGTCGCAGAAGGTATGATGGTCGGCCTTGTCGTCGAGGAAGACGTCGATGTCCAGAAAGCGCTCGATCGGATCCTCAAGCAGAAGGAGGACGGGGCGAAAGAGGCCCGGCGACTGGACGGAAAGTTGCAAAGCACCGAGTTTACCGCCAAAGCTCCGGCAGAGGTGATCGCCGATCACCAACACCGGCTCAAGACGCTCCGGCGCGACCAGACGATCCTCGACAGCACCGAAGCGCAGCTGCGCGAGATTCTCCGCGGACGCCCCGCATGATTCCTCTCCCACAACAAGCGACACGCGCCGCCATCCAACAGGCCTTGCAGGAAGACGTGGGCTTGGGCGATGTCACAACAGCCGCCCTCTTCCCGACTCGCTACGCCGCCCGTGCCAGGTTAGTTGCCAAACAACATGCGATCGCTGCGGGCGTCATGGTCGCGCGGGACACCTTTCTCGCCGTCGATCCAACGTTGCACATCGTCCATGCTGCCGCGGAAGGCACGCCGGTGCGGGATGGAATCTCCCTGCTCGAACTCACGGGCGATGCGCGCTCGCTCTTGATGGCGGAACGGGTGGCGCTGAATTTCCTGCAGCGTCTCTCCGGCATTGCGACCCTCACCGCGCAATTCTGTCACGCCGTGCGCGGATACCGCGCCAAGATTCTCGACACCAGAAAGACGACGCCCGGGCTGCGGCTCCTTGAAAAATGGGCCGTGCGGATCGGGGGAGGCCACAACCATCGCCAGAATCTGAGCGACGGCGTACTGATCAAAGACAACCATCTGGCTCTCTTCCGGGCAACCGGTGGCTCAGTCGCCGACGCCTGTCGGCTCGCCCGAGAGCGGGCCCCGGACAACCTTCGCATTATTGTTGAAGTCGATACCCTTGCGCAGGTGCGGGACGCCGTCGCGGGCAAGGCGGACGTCATCCTGTTGGACAACATGACCCCGGACGAAGTTCGCCGCGCCATCGATGCGATCAAGGGACGGGCGTTGATCGAAGTCTCGGGCGGCATTACACTGAAAAATGTACGCGAGATGGCTGCGGCCGGAGCCGACTTCATTTCGATCGGGGCCCTCACCCACTCCGCCCCCGCTGTGGATATCGGCATGGAGCTGGAGCCTCTCCGACGGAAAACCACGCGTCGAAAGAAGCCATGACCCGCGCTTGCGACATGGACACGTTGACGGTCAAGGCGGTTCACGCCCTCTTACAGACCCGATCGCTGGGACAACACCTCCACATCCTGAAGGAGACCGATTCCACCAACCGCGATGCGCTCGCCCGTGCCCAGGCAGGAGCAGCAAGCGGCACGGTGGTGGCTGCGGAATCCCAAACTGCGGGCCGCGGCCGCCGCGGTCGGGCCTGGCATTCACCGGCAGGCGAGAACCTCTACTGCTCGATCATCTTTGCGCCCCCTCCGCTCCAACGAGAGGCGACATCGATTCTTCCGTGGATCCCGCTCTTGACAGGAATCGCGGTCGCCACAGCGATCGAAGACCTCACCGGCCTGAAGCCATCCCTGAAATGGCCCAACGACCTGCTGCTGAACGACAAGAAGTGCGGCGGCATCCTGTGCGAGAGTGCTCAACAGGGCCAGGACCAACCCTTCACCATCATTGGGATCGGCCTTAACGTGAACTCGAATCCCGACCGCTTCCCTGACGAGTTCAAGACAACGAGCACCTCCCTCTGCGCCGAGTCCGGCACCGACATCGTCCGTGCGGCCATGTTGGCACAAATCCTGAACCGACTTGAACAACAACTGCAGCTTCTCGCTACTGCCGCGCCGGACCGGTGGCGTGAACAGTACACGGCACATTGCTCGACCGTAGGCCGGCGAGTTCGCGTGGAATGTGCAGACGGCGAGCGTCTCGAAGGACTCGCAGTAGGCATCGGCGAAGACGGCTGCCTGAAGATTCAACCGGATCGACTCAACATGGATCGCGACGCAGCACGTCTCATCGACGTGCGAGCGGGAGACGTGATTCACCTCCGCCCTGCAGAGTAAACCACTCCGATTTTTCACAGGCTTTTCACATGCTGCTTGGCATCGACATCGGCAACACCAACATCGTGTGGGGAGTCTTCGACCACCGTACCCTGAAGGGGCATTGGCGCATCGCCACCGATCCACGGAAAACTGCCGACGAATACGGCGCGTTGTTCCTGACTCTTCTCCACAACGCCGACATCGGCGCGACGCATATTTCTGCTGCGATCGTGTCGAGTGTGGTCCCCGCGCTGACCGGCACCTTCGAGTCGATGGTCTTGTCCCACTTCAAGCGGGACGCGATGATCGTCTCGGCCGACATGGACAGCGGGCTGAAGCTCTGTTACAGAAACCCAGCGGAGATCGGGAGCGATCGGGTGGTCAACGCAGCCGCAGCCTATGAGCGATTCAAGGCCGATCTCATCATCGTGGATTTCGGCACCGCCACGACCTTTTGCGCTGTCACCAAAGCCGGGGAGTATCTCGGAGGCGTGATCGCCCCCGGTCTGGGCATTTCGGCGGATGCCCTGTTTGCACGGACGGCGAAATTGCCAAAAGTCGAGTTGGTCCGGCCAAAAACCGTGATTGGACAGGACACCGGCAGCAGCATCCAGTCCGGCCTCCTCTATGGCTATGCGGGACTGGTCGATGCCATCGTCCGTCGAATGGAGCAGGAATTAGGACTCAAGACAACCGTCCTAGCGACCGGCGGCCTGAGCGCGATCATCGCGCGCGAAACCCAAACGATCCAGGATGTACTCCCTTTCCTGACGTTGGAAGGGCTGGAACTGCTCTACCGACGAAACGTGAAACGGCAAGCCGCTCAACCATAGCAGGGCTCCTGCTTTCCACCTCTTCCCATTGGCCATATCTCGAACAAATCTCATTGCCCCTGTTGACTTTAGATATGGGGTGGCTATCTGCCCTCTCGTATAGGTACACCTCGTGTCGCAAGAAGAAGAAAAAACGCATACAATCAGCGAGTTAGATTCAGAAACTGGGGAGGCTTCCATTCCAGTTGAGCAACAACCGGAAGAGGACACCGAGTTACAGAAAACCCTGGTTGCGAAAACAGATGAATGCAAGGCATTGAACGATAAATTTCTTCGATTGGCTGCGGAATTCGAGAATTACAAGCGATTGAACCAACGCGAACAGCGCGAGCAGATCCGTTATGGCAATGAACAGATCCTAAAAGAATTATTGCCTGTAGTAGACAACCTGGAGAGAGCGATTCAATCGGCGAAAGACAGTCGGAGCCAGGACCGGTTGGTCCAAGGTGTCGATTTGACCCTCAAACAGCTCACCGGCGCCCTGACCAAGTTCGGTGTTCGTCCAGTCACGGCAGTCGGGCAACCATTCGATCCCACCTGTCACCAAGCCGTGACGCAGGTGGAATCGGACCAAGTTCCGGCCAACATGATCGTGGAGGAGTTTCAAAAAGGGTACCTCTTGCACGATCGGATTTTACGGGCCGCAATGGTCAGCGTGTCGACGGGCCCGACACAGGAGACAGTGACAGGTTCGGCCTAGCCAGATGGCAACAAACTTCCAGTAACGCTTACCATAGAGATATTGAATAGACTGACTTCAATCACGAAGGAGCGCACACATGGGTAAGGTCATCGGTATCGATCTTGGAACCACCAACTCCTGCGTTGCCATCATGAGCGGTGGGGATCCCGTGGTCATCGCGAACGCGGAAGGCAGCCGGACGACTCCGTCCGTGGTCGCCCTGACCGACAAGAGCGAGCGCCTGATCGGGCAGATTGCCAAACGCCAGGCGATCACCAATCCAGAAAATACGATCTTCTCCGTCAAGCGGCTCATGGGACGAAAATTCAAGGCCCGTGAGGTGCAGGACGCCATGAAACGCCTCCCCTACAAAGTTGTGGAGGCCGATAATGGAGATGCCCACGTCGAACTGCGCGGCAAACGATACAGCCCGGCGGAAGTGTCCGCCATGATTCTGCAAAAGATGAGGCAGACGGCGGAGGACTATCTGGGCGAGAAAGTCACCGAAGCCGTCATTACCGTGCCGGCCTACTTCGATGACAGCCAGCGGCAGGCCACCAAAGACGCAGGACAGATCGCCGGCTTGAACGTGCTCCGGATCATCAACGAGCCGACCGCCGCATCGCTCGCCTACGGCCTCGACAAGAAAAAGGATGAGCGCATCGCGGTCTACGACCTCGGAGGCGGCACCTTCGACATCTCCATCCTCGAGATCGGCGACGGCGTGTTCGAGGTGAAGTCGACGAACGGCGATACCTATCTGGGCGGCGACGACTTCGACCAGCGCATCATGGACTGGCTGGTTGATGAGTTCAAGAAAGACCAAGGCATCGACCTCCGCAAGGACCGGATGGCACTCCAGCGGCTCAAAGAATCGGCCGAGCGGGCGAAGATCGAGCTGTCCTCGTCGCAGGAGACGGAGATCAATCTGCCCTTCATCACGGCCGATGCCAGCGGGCCGAAGCACATGGTGATCAAACTGACGCGCGCCAAGATGGAACAGCTGGTGGATGACCTGGTTCAACGGACGATCGATCCGTGCAAGAAAGCCCTTTCCGACGCCGGCGTTACGGCGAAGGACATCGACGAAGTGGTGCTGGTCGGCGGCATGACCCGCATGCCGAAAGTCATCGAGAAGGTCCGCGAGTTTTTCGGCAAAGAACCGCACCGGGGCGTGAACCCGGACGAAGTGGTCGCGATCGGTGCGGGCATTCAGGGCGGCGTCTTGAAAGGCGAAGTCAAGGACGTCCTGCTTCTCGACGTCACGCCGCTCACCCTGGGCATCGAGACGTTGGGAGGGATCTTCACCCACTTGATCGAGCGGAATACCACCATCCCGACGAAGAAGAGCCAGATTTTCAGCACCGCCTCAGACAACCAGACGGCGGTCACCATCCGCGTGTTCCAGGGCGAACGCGAAATGGCCAACGATAACAAGCTGCTGGGCCAGTTCGACCTGGTCGGGATTCCGCCGGCGCCCCGCGGCATGCCGCAAGTCGAGGTCACCTTCGACATCGATGCGAACGGCATCGTGCACGTCTCTGCCAAGGACCTGGGCACCGGCAAGGAACAGTCCATCAAGATCACCGCATCCAGCGGACTGAGCAAGGAAGAAGTCGAGAAACTCGTCAAGGATGCCCAGTCGCATACCGACGAGGATAAAAAGCGCCGCAAGCTGGCCGAAGCCCGTAACCAGGCTGACACCCTCATCTACGGTACCGAGAAGAATCTGACCGAACACGGGGACAAGATCGGCCCGGAGGACAAAACGAAGATCACCGATGCGATCGCTGGATTACGGAAGGCGATGGAAGGCAGCGACGCGGAGGCGATCGAGAAAGCCACTCAGACACTGACGACCGCGTCGCACAAGCTGGCCGAGGAAATGTACAAGAAGGCCTCTGCCAGCGCCGCCGCCTCTTCTGAAACAACCGATGGGTCCGGCAAGACCGGGAGCGAACAGGCCAAGACCGACGAGAAGGTCGTCGACGCAGAATTCGAAGAAGTGGACAAAGACAAGAAGTAAGTTACAATACGCCTGAGCAAATCCGAGTCCCGTTCCTGCGGGACTCGGATTTTTTCTCCACCGAACGAATCACATGTCTTCAGCGTCGAAACGCGACTACTACGAAGTGCTGGGGGTCGAACGTACCGCCTCCGACGACGAATTAAAGAAAGCCTACAGGAAGCTTGCCCGCCAGCATCATCCCGATCTTCAGAGCGGCGACCATCAAAAGAAAACCTCCGAAGAAAAATTCAAAGAGGTCAACGAAGCGTACGAAGTCCTGAGCGATCAGGAGAAGCGGAAACGCTACGACATGTTCGGCCACGCCGATGCCCAACAGGGCCCCGGCGGTCCCAACGGCTTCGACTTCGGCCAGGGTGGGTTCGGTGATGTCTTCAACGACATCTTCGAGGATTTCTTCGGCGCGCCGCGCGGACGAAGCCGCGCCGAGCGGGGCAACGATCTTCAATACAACCTCGAAGTCAGCTTCGAAGAATCCATCTACGGCAAAGAGGCCAAACTCAAGATTCCTCGCTGGGAGGTCTGCCAGGACTGTAAAGGCACCGGCGCACGATCCCCTGGCGCAGTCAAAATCTGCCCCAGTTGCAAAGGCGCAGGCCAGCTCCGGTTCCAGCAAGGCTTCTTCAGCGTCAGCCGTCCGTGCGGGCAATGCAATGGCGCAGGACAGATCATCACCGAACCCTGTGTCGCCTGCCAAGGCCGCCAGCGGGTGTATCGTGAGCGGACCCTCTCCGTTCAGATTCCGGCCGGCATCGAAACCGGCATGCGCCTGCGCCTCTCGAATGAAGGCGAGCACGGAATCAACGCCGGCCCCCCCGGCGATCTCTACGTCGCGGTCACCGTCAAACCCCATCGCATCTTCAGCCGGAAAGGGAACGACATCGCCTGCGATGTCCCGATCAGTTTCGTCACGGCCACGTTGGGCGGGAAGGTGGAGGTCCCCACGCTGAAAGGGCCCACCATCATTAAGATTCCGCCCGGCACGCAGCACGACAAGGTTCTACGGCTCAAAGGGCTTGGCGTGCCGAGCCTCAAGGGTCATCAGACCGGTGACCATATCTTCAATATCAAGGTGGAGATTCCGACAAAGCTCACTCCCCGTCAGAAAGAGATCCTGAGCGAGTTCGCCAAAGAAAGCGGCATGACCGCCGAGACCGACGGCGATGGATTCTTCGATAAGATGAAGACGTTCTTCGAATAGCTGCCGCCTAAGGCGTCGGGGGCGAGTTTCACGCCCCATCCCCATGCCGGTCTTCTTCATTACCTCACACCAGATCCAGAACGGAAGGGTCACGATCACCGGCGACCTATTGAACCATCTTCGGGCAAGTCTCCGAATCGAGCTTGGCGAACGCATCTGGCTGTGCGATGAACGCCGACGCCGTTATCGCGTCCATGTTGCGCAGCTTCATAAACGTGAGCTTTCCGGCACCGTGTTGGAGGAGCAACAGGCTCCGCCTCCACGGAACCCGTCCATTGTGCTGGGACAGGCGATCTTGAAAGGAGACCGCATGGACTGGGTCGTTCAGAAGGCGACGGAATTGGGAGTCCGTGCCATCATCCCCCTGCTGGCGCAACACAGTGTCGTGAGACCCCATGCCTCGCGGGTGGCCGCCCAGCAAACCCGCTGGCAGCGGATTGCGCTGGAAGCTGCACAACAGTCAGAACAATGGGTCGTCCCCTCCATCCAACTTCCGATCGATGTCGAAACCTTTTTCACTCAACCCGGGGGCTTCAACAATAAACTTATCTTGACCGAACGACTTCCAGGCTACAGCCTCAGCTCGGTTCCTCTTCCGAACGGTCCAGCATCCTCTCTGGTGATGGTGATCGGTCCAGAAGGTGGGTGGGCACCGGATGAGCTTGCACTGGCTGAGCGGAGTGAATTCACCGGCGTGACGCTGGGGTCGCGTATCCTGCGGGCCGAGACAGCAACCCTGGCAGCGGTCAGCATATTACAGAGTCGTCTCGGAGAACTCGGTTGACGAGGGAGGATACGAACTTCGCACGGGCGAATGATCGGTTACGGCGCACCAGTAATGTGGACGATGGTGCCCTTTTCCCCGACTGCCCAGCCGTGAGCGCTCTCTGGGAAGGATAAGCCCAGTAATGACACTTTGGCGACAGAATCGTGCTCGCCCCAGTTGAACCCCGCATCCGTCGTCCGAAAGATCACGCCTCGCTCCCCGACGATCCAACCAGTCTGCGGTGCCGTGAACCGAATGCGGAGTAGATCCGTCAGCTTCTTGCAGGTCTTCGTGCAAGGCAAGGTCCGATCCATCCAGCGTTGCCCGCCATCGTTCGTCTGAAACAAGGCGCCTGCATTCCCGACAACCCAACCGTTTGCCGAATCCGAAAACGAAACATCGAAGAAGGTCGCCGAACTCTGCGTCTCCTGAGGGGTCCACGTTGTTCCCCCATCCTCAGTCGAGACGATGGCACCGAGTGCGCCGACGGCGGTCCCGCGACGCTCATTCATGAAATGCACCGCATAGAGCGTGGCGGTCGTCGCGCTGGTCTGATCGGTCCAACTGGCACCGCCGTCCACCGTATGCAAAATGGTTCCACCGCCGCCTACGACCCATCCGGTCGAAGCCGAGATGAACGCCATCCCGTACAACGGAACCTGCGTGCCGGTCGGCTGAGACACCCAACCCTCTCCCCCGTCTTTGGTAGACCGAATCGTTCCACCGGCCCCGATCACCCAGCCGCGTTGGGAATCGACGAAATAGATATTCGTAAGAAGCGTCGAGGTCCCGCTGGTGAGTCGCTTCCATTTTTTTCCTCCGTCCACCGTCTTGAGGACCGTGCCGGAAGCGCCGACAGTCCAGCCCAACTGCGTATCGCGAAAGAACACGCCCATCAGGGTCGCTTCAGTCCCGCTCTTTTGAGCCGTCGCAACGACCGACGGGGGAGCGGACAAGATCGGAGGTGTGGAGAACACACCAAGAACGCAGGCGAGGACAACAGCTCCGGCGAAGAAGTATTGGGCGGAACCGCGTGGCATCCGAACTGGTTTCAATTCGTTGTATCCCCTTCGGGGGATGGGATGAAATAGCTCTGGTCGGGCAGGCCTTGCGCACGGATGGTGAATTGGCCGACGTCCAACGTCACCCATTTCTTCGCAGTACAGCAACTGCCATCCGGCAAGAGATCCCAGGAACCGCGGCGAACGATGAGCGGGCCGGTCGCAAGATCCGTGGAAAACTCCGCCTTCTTCCCGATTCCAAAGACATGGCGGTGCGGCACCCGAACCTTGATTTCATTGTCGGTCCATGACACAACCACGGCGGCGATGCCGTTGAACAACACCTCCGTCCGGGACACGTTTTCTCCCAACTCAATCTGATCCAGCTTGAATGCGCCTTCGCCAAGGCCGGGCTGAGTCGCCTCCGTCGTCTTAATGAACTTGCCGAACCCAGAGCCTGTGATCGTCACGATTTCATCCAGCCCAGCGGTCGCCGGCGAAAACGACTCGACGGCCGGGGTAATCACCGTGAATGTCCCTGCCTCGGTCGAAACGATTCCCCGTTCCGCGCAACAGGAACCGTCGGGGTTGGGTTTTGTGCCGCCGCGCTTCACGACGACCGGACCGCTCTTCGCGCTGAACGGCACCCAGACATCGATCCGGTCATCGTGCCACCGGTAGATAATCGCCGGGACCCCTCCGATCTCGACGCGGTTCTCGCCCTTATTAAAATCAACGAAGGAGAAGGGAGTGGACCCGCTCTCCGAGTAGAATCCGAAATGCTCCCCTGTGATTTTGATCAGCGTCCCGATGGGCGCGCTCGATGGGGTCACCGCCGCGGCCTTCGGAACATGCACCGTAAAGGTTCCCACCGTCCGCTCCACACCCTGACTCTTGAGCACAATCGGACCGCTGGCCGCGTCCAGCGGCACGTGCGCGACGATCATGTTATCGATCCAGCGCGCCACCGTTGCCGGGCGTCCACTAAACAGGACGGCATCGTCGGCTCCCTTGGTCGCGCCGAATCCTCGCCCGAACAAGACGACTTTCGTCCCGACCGGGCCGTAGAGTGGATCGACGCGCACCGAGGGAATCAGTTTCAGCGGCATGGCGTTACTGATCGTGTAACGGACCGGCGAGCAACAGGACCCATCCGGCAACGGATCGGAAGATGCCAGCCGCACGACCACATCCCCGGACGCCGCGTTGGCTGGAATCTCCACCTCGATGTTGTCGTCCTTCCAGCGACGCGGACGAACTTGTATGCCGCCGATGACCACATCGTTCACGCCGAACATCGAATTGGGATCTCGCGGGCCGGCCGTATTGCCGAAATGCTCGCCGACAATGTGCACCGTCGTCCCCGGTTCTGCTTCACTCGGCGTCAACGCCTCGATGGCAGGCCGCTGGACGGTGAAGGTCCCGACCGGGATGTGTTTTTTCCCCGCAACCACTTGCACGGGGCCATTCGACACCTGGAACGGAACCTTGACTTCAATAAACCCCGTATCCCATCGTTGGATCAGCGCAGGCACGCCGTTGAACGTCACCCGATTGAATTGAGCCGACTTGAAGGGGCCGAATCCCTTCCCCTCGATGGAGACCATGGCCCCAGGCGATGCCGCTTCGGGAGTGAGACGGGCGGAACTCGCTGCAGAAGCTGCCGGCGCCGACCCTGCAGACGCCAGGAGCACCATCCCGCCACAGAGTAGACTCGTGAACGCCTTCATGGTGTGACTCCAGTATGACAGGCGCCTTCGCCCAGTGAGCACCGCGTAGACAGACGCCGGTGACGATTCTCAACCTGACAGAGTGTCGCGAAGGCAAGCGCCCCACACGTGGCACGGAAACCCCACGCAACTGAGGCATGCAGGCCAGAACAGGGGGTGCAGCGTCAAGCGAAGGGACAGGAGGACTATAACAAGCAGATTTTTTTCATGTCAAGGCAGCGCCTCACCATCACGGGTACAACGACGGGGTATTCGAGCCGGCGAGTACGTGCGTCGCGGCTTGCTGTACGTCGCGATCAGGGTCTTGAATCGCCAGCCGCTCGAGGCCGAACCGGGCCTCGGCAGACCAGTGCATCCCTCGCAAGGCCTCGATAGCCGTCAGCCGGACTTGGGGGCTCGCATGAGTCAAGAGGCTCGTGAGGACCGGCACAGCACGGGCATCTTTGAGCCGCCCAAGTTCCTTGATGGTATTCTCCCTGGCCAGCAAACTGTAGACGGTTTCGCTCTGCGCCAAGGAATAATCGCCTCCTGTCGGGAGCTGTCCATCCCGACGCGGCTCTGCTTGCACCATCCGCGAGAGACCCTGGATCAAGGCATCCGTGGTGTCGGTCTTGGCGTTGACCCGCTCGTTGACGATCTCACCCAGAAAATAGAAATAGGGATTCGTCTCAAATTTCTCGATCGCCTCCAAATAGGGAGCGGTTCCGAAATCATAGTCGCCGGACTCTTCCCGGATGGTCAGGTCCAGCAGCGTCTCCCCGGAAGGCGGTTGCAAAAGGAACGCACAGGTGATCCGCGTCCCGTAGGTGTCGAATCGAAACTGCTTGCCGCGCTCTTCCCGATACGCCACGTGCAAGGTGAGATCGTGGGGATCTGTCCGGCTCGGCACGACCGCAAAACCGGCAGCCGCAAGCTTCACACGAATCGCCGGCGCAATTTGAGACATGGACCGGCCACGCGGATGCCAGGTGGCAAACGACAGATCGATGTACATACGGCTCCCATCGTCGAGTCGCGAGGACTCCGCAGATGACGGCCCCTCCCCCTCCGCGAAAGCGACCGCGCTCGTGCAACACACGACCGACAGCACCATACCGATCACCCGCATGGAAAACGTCCCCGTCACGTGCCCCTCGGTGAGGATTTCGACAGAACCCCTTGCCGATCCGCTCAGCAGACTTGAACGATCAGCTCCAGCTCTATCGGCGCGTTCAGCGGCAGCTCAGCCGCCCCGAGCGCCACCCGCGCATGGCGGCCGGATTCTCCGAAGATCTGCACGAGGAGATCGGACGCGCCGTTGATCACCATCGGATGCTGCACAAACCCTTCGGCGGACGCAACATGTCCGACCATGCGCACGATCCGTTTCACCCGGTCGAGCGTCCCCAATTCGTTCCGCACGATCGCCAGCGCGTTGAGCAAGGCCACGCGCGCGGCTTCTGCCCCCTGCTCCACAGAGAGGTCTCGCCCAAGCTTGCCCGTCAATCCCAATTGACCGGCACGGAATGGAAGCACCCCGCTCAGAAACAGCAATTCGCCGACCTGCACGGCCGGGATGTAGGTTGCCACCGGCTTGGGCGCCGCCGGCAATTCGATGCCGAGGTCCTTGAGTCTTGCTTCGTACGACATGCATCCTCGTGACGCGTCATGCGTGTTCGACCGCTTCACGCCTCACGTTTCACGTGTTCGCTATCCCGGCCGGAGCGCATCTAAGAAGCTCTCGCCGCAGGGCAACCGATCGGCTTTCAGCGCTTCCGCAATAGTCTGTCCGAGATCGGCCGCCGTGGCGCGCGTCCCGAGATTGACTCCGTGGGCCAGCTTGGGCCCGCTCACCAGGATCGGCACAGACTCGCGCGAGTGAGCAGGCGCCGCCTTGCTCAGGTCGTACCCATGATCTGCCGTCAGACACAACAGATCTCCAGGCCGAACAATATGTTGCAGTTCCTTAAGCCGGCGATCGAATTCCTGGAGGGCGCCGGTGGACGTCGCTGGATCAGCGCCGATCATCTCGATGTTCACCCAGATCAACCCGCGCGGCACCTTGCGCAAGATCTTTTCTGTTTCGTCCATGGCCTTCGCTAAGGAACAGGCAAGCGTGGACTTCGTCACCCCTCGCCCGCCAAAGAGATCGCTGACTTTCCCCACCCCCATCACGAGCTGGCCGGCCCGGTTCAACGTATCCAGCAACGTCTGGCCCGGTGGCTCGCCCGTGAAATCGCGCCGCCGTTCCGTCATGATGAACCTGCCGGCTTGGCCGACGAATGGTCGTGCCACAACCCGCACTCGCGGATCGGTTCCCTTGAGAAGACGGCGGGCTTCGCGGCAGAGCTTATAGAGCTCCTCCGGTCGGATTCCCGATTCATGGGTCGCGACATGAAAAGTCCCACCCGAATCTGCCCAGACGATCGGCGCCCCGGTGTTCAGATGTTCAACCCCATATTCCTGAACCAACATCATTCCTATGGCCTGTCGATTCCCCAACGTCTTCCGGCCAAAGGCGGTCTGGAAGGCTTCCAGGAGCTGCTTGGGAAATTCGTTCCTGACGACCGGCGCGGTCTTCTCAACAGACAGCCCCGCACACTCCCAATGGCCGACCAGCGAATCTTTCCCTGGTGAAGTGAACCCCATTGTCCCGAAGCAGCCGACGGGCTGCTCCATCGCCCGGATGCCTTTGAACTTGCCGATGTTGCCCAGCCCCAGCATCTCCAAATTCGGAAGCGTCAATCCACCCGACGCTTCGGCCAGATGTGCCAGCGTGTTGCAGCCCTCATCGCCGTACGCCGCTGCATCCGGCAACGCGCCGACACCCAGTCCATCTAACATGATGAGGACAATCCGATTAATCATGCGCGCACTATAACAGAAGGCTGAAGAGTCCACTCGTCCATAATCTTGAGACTCGCACTCGTGCCGATACGATCCGCCCCTGCGTCCAACATCGCGAGCGTCGTCTTCAGGTCGCGAATTCCGCCGGAGGCCTTCACTTTCGCGCGGCCTGCCACCGCATCTTTCATCAATCGCACGTCTTCCACCGTCGCCCCGGCGGCGCCGAATCCGGTGGAGGTCTTCACATAGTCCATCCCCGCTTCCACTGCCAGCCGGCAGGCCGTCAGTTTTTCTTCGCGCGTGAGATAGCACGTTTCCAAGATAACCTTGTGCTCGATCCTCGGCGTGGCCTTGACCACCTCCGCCATGTCCGCGCGTACCAGATCGTAGTCGCCTGATTTGAGCCGACTGACATTGATGACCATGTCCAATACCTTGGCACCCCGAGCCACCGCCTCAACCGCTTCGGCCACTTTGCTCGCTGTGGTATGTCCGCCCAACGGAAATCCAATGGGAATGCCGACCCGGATCGCCGTGCCGGCCACCGCCGCAACCGCCTCATCGATGTAACAGGGCGGCACAAAGATGACGGTAAAGCCGTACTGTTTGGCTTCCTGACAAAGACGCAGCACGTCCGCCTTGGTGGCTTCGGGACGCAAGATCGTATGGTCGAGGCAGGACGCAAGCTGAGAAGGCAGGGTCCATGTGGTCATGGTTGAAAACTCCACGTGCACGATGGGGTGGATAATCCGGGCTAGGCACCCCGCGCTAGAACCTGCTTCAATCCGGATTTCCGAAACGGACGGCGCTGATATTTCTCAACGGCCAGGTTATGTTCCGCCAGGGTCGCAGAAAACTGGTGGGTGCCGTCGTTGCGCGCAACGAAGTACAGGTACGGGGTGGTCGCAGGGTACAGGACTGCCCGAATGGCCTGGGCGCCGGGACTCGCGATAGGTCCCGGAGGCAACCCCCGGACACGGTAGGTATTGTAGGGGCTCGGGCTCGACAGATCGTTCTTCCGCAGATTGCCGTTAAACGACGGAATCCCGTAAATCACCGTCGGATCGCTTTGCAGCGGGATACGGCGCTTCAGCCGATTATGAAACACTGCCGCGATCAATTGTCGTTCAGTCCCTACCTTCGCCTCCTTCTCCACGACGGACGCGAGGGTCAGCACCTCATGGACCGTCATGTTGAGGTGCTTGGCACGGTCACGCAGGTCCGGCGTGAAGACCTGCCACAGGTTGTTGACCATCGTCTGGATCACCTCTTTCGCCTTCGTCGCCCTGGCAAACCGATACGTGTCTGGAAACAGATAGCCTTCGAGCGTGTCCGTCTGGATACCAAGGGAACGGATAAAGGTCTGGTCCTTCGCCAGCCGCAGGAACTCAACCGGATCGGCGATGCCTTGCTGGCTCACAAGCTCCACAATCTGTCCCATCGTGAACCCCTCGGGCACCGTCACCGGATGCAACACCACTTTTCCCGCCAGCAGCTTGCCGAGAATATCGTGCGGGAGCATCGCGGCGTTGAACTCGTATTCGCCGGGATGGATTTTGCGGTCGGCCGCATTGGCTTTGCCAAGCACCAGGAACGCAGATCGACTTTTGATGAGTTGCTCACGTGCTAAGAGCGAGGCCACTTGCTGGAAGGTCGAGCCTTCCGGAATAGTCACGATCTTAGAGGGGGGCTTGTCGGCCTCTGTGACAACCGGGCGTTCAGCCCAGCGGATCATCTGATATCCGGCCACCGCGACGATGACCACCGCCATCGCGAGGAGTCCGAGTATCAGCTGTGCGGTCTTCGTCATCTGCGGAGGTACCCTCGTGCGATGCGACCACGCACGCGTCGGTTACGTCACCGGCGGAATGAACATCGAACGGCGCATCGGTTGTCGTGAGGCTCTCAAGGTAACTTTTCAACAGGATCGCCGCCGCGATCCGATCGACGATGCCTTTGCGCTTCTTGCGACCGACATCGGCGGCGATGAGCAGTTCCTCGGCCGATTTGGTGGTCATCCGCTCGTCCCACATGACCACCGGCACGGGCAGCACCTGTTCGAGACGATCGGCAAATTGTTGGACGGCCTGAGCTGCAGGGCCCATTTCGCCGTTCAACCGCAGCGGGAGACCGAGGACGACCCGATCCACTTCATGGACTTGCACCAGTTCCAGAATGTGCGCGAGGTCTTTCTCGATCGTCCGCCGCTCGAACGTTTCAACCGGCTGCGCCGTCCATCCCAACTCATCGCTGACGGCCACGCCGATCCGCTTCGTTCCATAATCCAGCGCGAGGATGCGTGCTTTCAACATCAGTTTACCGCTGCAACGCCGATTCGACTAGTCCAAAAACCTTTTCCAACGCCGTCCCAAGTCGCTCGGGGTTCTTCCCTCCCGCCTGCGCCATCTCGGGACGTCCCCCACCCGTTCCTCCGACTTCCGCCGCCATGTCCTTGATCAACTCGCCGGCTTTGAGCTTCGGGAGGAGATCCTTCGTCACCACCACCAGCAACGTCACCTTACCCTCGTTGACAGCGCCTAAGGCAATCACGCCGCTCTTCATCTTGTCCCGCAGTTGATCCGCCAACGCCCGCATGCCGTTGACATCCAGGCCATCGGTACGTTGCGCATGCACCTTCACGCCCTGAACCGTCTTGGCGGCCGAATCGACGGCCGAGCCGCTCGCCACACGAAGTTTCATTTCTTCAAGCTCTCGTTCTTTCTCTTTAAGTTGGATCGCAAGCTTCCTCGTCTTCGCCACCAGTTCAGCGGGCCCCACTTTCAAGACATCGGACAACTGCCGGATATCCGCCTCAAGCCGTTTCATGTGGGCCAACGCCCCACTGCCGGTCTGCGCTTCGATGCGCCGCACACCGGCTGCCACGCCGGTCTCAGACACAATGCGGAAGACCCCGATCTCGCCGGTGTGCCGGCAATGCGTCCCGCCGCACAGTTCCTTGCTGAAGGACTCGATGCTCACCACACGGACGTGATCCCCATACTTGTCGCCGAAGAACGCCAAGGCTCCGCCGGCCACCGCATCCTGCACGCCCATCACCTCGGTGCGCACCGCCTCGTTGCGTCTGACTTGCTCGTTCACGACCGACTCGATTTCATCGATGTCCCGCGACGACAGGGGCCGGAAATGAGCGAAGTCGAAGCGGAGCCGGTTGGGCGCCACCAGTGAGCCGTACTGCTTCACATGAGGCCCCAGCAGCTCGCGCAACGCGGCATGCACCAAATGGGTCGCCGTGTGGTTACGCGCCGCATCCTGTCGCGTCGTCTGGTTCACGCTCATCCGCAGGCGCTCGCCCTCGTGGATTCGCCCCACGCGCACCGTCCCTTTGTGAAGAATCATGGTCGGCACCGGACGCGTGGTGTCCTTGATCTCGACCTGGCCTTCCGGCCCGCTCAGCATCCCTTGGTCTCCGGCCTGCCCGCCGCCTTCGGCATAGAACGGCGTGACATCGAAGACCAATTCCACTTCGTCACCTTGGACAGCTTCCTTCACCGGACGCTCGCCTTTGAGGATGGCCTGAACCGTGCTCTCCGACTCGAGCCGCTCGTACCCGACGAATTGCGTTGCGCCGACTCGCCCGGCCAGTTCGGCCACCACCGGCCTCGCGGCCTCCGCTTCGAATCCCGCCGTTTTCCTCGCACGCGTCCGCTGCTCTTCAATGGCACGATCGAATCCGGCTTCGTCTACCTTCATTCCCTGCTCACGGCAGGCCTCGGTCATGAGGTCGAGCGGGAACCCATAGGTGTCATACAGCTTGAACACCTCCGTGCCCGGCAACGTGGCTTGTCCGGCTTCGCGCGTCCTGGTCAACAGATCGTTCAGGATCGGCAAGCCTTGATCGAGCGTGGCAATGAACCGTTCCTCCTCTCCTCGCGTCGCCTCGGCTACTGACTCGGCTGCGCCGGGCAATTCAGGATAGGCCGCCCCCATCTGCGCGATCACCGCGCCGGTCAGCTCGTGCAAGAAGGGTTCGACGATCCCTAACAATCGCCCATGCCTGGCCGCACGTCTCAAGATCCGCCGCAACACATAGCCACGTCCTTCGTTGGACGGCAGAACCCCATCAGCCATGAGAAAGGTAATGGCCCGAAGATGGTCCGCCACCACCCGCATGGAGCGATCCGCGGCGTCCTGCTTGCCATAGGGACAACCCGCCCGATTCCCAATGGCACTGAGCAACGGCGTGAACAGATCGCTGTCGTAATTACTGAGCTTGCCCTGCGCGACTGCCGCCAACCGCTCGAGCCCCATGCCGGTGTCGATGCTGGGTTTCGGAAGCGGGTGCAACGTGCCGGACGTATCCCGATTGTATTGCATGAACACGAGGTTCCAGATTTCGATGACTCGGTCGCCTTCGCCGTTCGGGGTGTCGTCGCCGGGCACGGACGACCCTTGATCGAAATGGATTTCTGAGCAAGGCCCGCAGGGCCCTGTGTCGGCCATCTGCCAGAAGTTGTCTTTTTCGCCGCAGCGCATAATTCGCGCCGAGGGCACGCCGATTCGTTCCCAGAGGCGAAACGCGTCGTCATCGTCCCTGAACACCGTCACCCACATGCGTTCTTTGGCGAGGCCGACCGTCCTCGTGAGAAACTCCCAGCCAAAGCGAATCGCATCTTCCTTGAAGTAGTCGCCGAACGAGAAGTTGCCCAACATCTCAAAGAAGGTGTGGTGCCGTCGCGTGTAACCGACGTTCTCTAAATCGTTATGTTTCCCGCCGGCCCGGAGACATTTCTGCACCGTGACGGCCCGCTTGTACGAACGCTGGTCCTCGCCGAGGAACACCCGTTTGAACTGATTCATGCCGGCGTTGGTGAAGAGCAACGTGGGGTCTGCCTGCGGAATCAGGGGCGCACTCGGAACAGCGCGGTGGCCCTGCTCCTCGAAGTAGCGGATGAAGGCGTGGCGAAGACCCTCTGCGTGGTGGCTCATCGTGACTCACACTCCATCGTCTGTTTCAAGCTTCAGGACCGTCCGGATCGTCTCGTCGTCGAATCCCCGCTGCTGCAGCAAACGGACGAGGCGACCGATGGTGGTGACGCGACGCACCGCCCGCTCGTACCGGACTACCTGTTCCGCCAACGTTCGTTCGCTTCTGCTGCGATAGATCGTCTCCAGGGTCTGCTCGACAATCCGGTCGGCAAGCCCCTGCACTTGGAGTTCCGCCTTCAGTCTGGCGCGACCGACCGGCTTGCGCGAGAGTCTCGCCTCCGCCCAGCGGCCCGCACACGCTTCGTCGTTGAGATACCCGAGCTGAACCAGCCGTCTGACGACCGCCTGCCGCTCAGCCTGGCCTGCCCCCTTGATCTGGAGATAGTGAGTAACCTGCGCGATGGTCCGATCGCGCCGAGCCAGGTACCGGACTGCAAGCTTCAGATATTGGTCTCCTGACTCGTCTGCCTGCTTGCGGTTCACGCTGGTTACGAAGCTCGTCGATCCGACACAGCGCCGAGTATCCTCTCCCGCTGTCAGGAGCCTGACTTTCCTCCGTGACTCCGTTTTTCCTCGCCACGTGCGTCAGGGCGTTTCTCTTCTTTGGCTTCCGGACGCTTCTCCGCCACCCGTGCTGGAACACCAGCGAGTTCTCTCAGCTTCGCTTCAATTTCCTTCGCGGCTGCCACGTTACTCTTGAGGTACTCCTTGACCGCATCCCGGCCTTGCCCCAGCCGCTCTCCTTTATAGGAATACCAGGCGCCGGATTTTTCCAAGACCTTTTTCTCGACGCCGAGATCGACCAGTTCACCGGTCTTGGAAATGCCTTCCGCGAACATCACGTCGAACTCCGCTTGCTTGAAGGGCGGAGCCATTTTGTTCTTCACCACCTTGACTCGCACGCGGCTGCCGGTCACATCCTGCCCTTCTTTGATCGACTCGATGCGCCTGATATCCAGCCGCACCGACGAATAGAACTTGAGCGCGTTGCCGCCGGTGGTCGTCTCCGGGTTGCCGAACATGACACCGATCTTCATCCTGATCTGGTTGATGAAAATCAGGGTCGTCTGCGATTTGGAAATCGCCGCCGTCAGCTTACGGAGTGCCTGCGACATGAGCCTCGCTTGGAGACCCATGTGGGCATCGCCCATCTCGCCTTCGATTTCGGCTCTCGGCACCAGGGCTGCGACCGAGTCCACCACGATCACATCGATGGCCCCGCTCCGGACGAGCGTCTCGGCGATTTCCAGCGCCTGTTCGCCGGTGTCGGGCTGGGAGACGAGCAAGTCGTCAACCTGGACCCCCAGTTTCTTCGCATAGGTCAAATCCAATGCGTGCTCGGCATCGATAAAGGCCGCAATGCCTCCCGCTTTCTGGGCTTCTGCGATCGCGTGCAGCGTCAGGGTTGTCTTACCGGATGCCTCCGGCCCAAAAATTTCAATGACCCGCCCGCGTGGAAAGCCCCCCACCCCCAGCGCGACATCGAGTCCCAGAGAACCGGTCGAGATCGCCGGCACATCGGCAGGGACCTCTGTCGTCCCAAGCCTCATCACCGAGCCCTTCCCGTATTGCTTCTCGATTTGGGACAGAGCGAGGTCCAACGCGCGCTTCTTGTCGTCTTTTTCAGCCATGCAGGCACTCCTTCTCTGAGGGTCTGAATCGCGGGATTATACCGAAGTTAGGTGGGAGAAACCTAGCCCACCTGTGGGGGAGGGGAAAGGTTAGAGAGCCGACCAACGCGCGGAGCGAGCAGGAACCGGTTGGCCTAGTCGATCAGGCTCAGCAGGCAATGAAAAAGATCGCTGAACATACCTGCCAAGCAGCTTCCGTTGAGGCCGCTATCGACCCAGCGGAATGGTGATCAGAATCCCGCCCATCACGTCATTCTGCTTGAAGTTCTGCTTCGGACTGTCCGGGTGGGCGTTGTGGCAGCCGATGCAGGCCTGAGAAATAGCCCTGTCGGCATAAATGGCTTGCAGATACGAGTCCTGCCCCAGCATGACCACTTCGGTATAGGGACGATCCGGATTCTGCAGGGTTTCCCAGAGCCCTTTTTGCTCGAACTCGGTCTTCGGCCCATTGCGTTTATTGATCGGCCAGAGGCTGATAAGCCGATAGGCAAGCCCGGCTTGTATCGTGCCCGCTATCCGGGATGACTCATTCAAAAATTGGGCTGGAAGCGGTAGCGTCTTGGCCTCCCGCCAATTTTCCGAAGCGACCACAACCCCCTTCACCTGCATCCTCTCCACGACATCGGTCGTATAAAAGGTCCGATCCGCCTGGATCACGGAATGCAGGTAGCCAGCCACTTTCTCCGCAGGAATTCCGGTCTGAGCGCAAGCCTGAGTCTTGGAGTCCTTTGCCCCTAACGAAATCCCCACATATGCTAGCACTGTGATGCAGGATGCCACTACCCCCCATATGAAGACTTTTCTGAACATGCTGCCCTCCCTTTCTCGTTTCTCAGGTCTAAATCGGCTCAGCGAGCAAACAAAATCTCTCCATGAGTGCCTGCACGCCCTGACCTGGAACGCTTCCCACGACGCTCGGTCATGGTAAGGGGAATGAAATGATGATCCCTCCCATCACATCATAGAGCTTGTAGTTCCGCTTCGGGCTCTGCTCATGGCTGTTATGGCACGCGACACAGGCCTTGGTGACGGCCCTGTCCGCAAATATCGCCTTGAAAATGTGTCTGTCACTTTCGGCAATGATTCCCGTATAGGGCTTCCGGGGATTCTTTGTCACCGCTTCCAGGCCCGCTCGTTCGAACTGATCGGCAGGCCCGTTTTTTTCATAAATCGGCGACAGGCTGGCCAGCCGGATACGAAGACCGAGTCCGAGCCCCTGAATCTCTTGACCAGCCATCTGGAGCATTTGAGCCGGCAGGGGCAACGTCCCCCTCGCTTTCCATTCTTCCGCCGCCACAGTGACCTTGAGATCCTGCAGCCGCTCCACGACATGGGTGGAATAGAGGGTCCGATCGGCCTGAATGATCGCATGAATATACTCTGCCACCACTTCCGGTGGGATTCCCGCCGTCTCTCCGGCCTGCGCGACATCCACTGCGACACCGGCGAGCATGATGGCGCAGAGTCCGCCAAGGATCCGTCCCGCTGTTTTCTCAATCATGGCAAACCTCTTCATCAGCTCTCTAAGGCAGAACCTGCTCCATAAGAGAGAGCACATCGTCATCGGTGTCATCGCATCCCTCACCGCCCATCTCCGTCGCGTCTCCTGGCTTCCTCGATTCTGCCCATAGGTCCTCACAAGTTCCGACGTCCGGTTACTGAGATGATGGTTTCGCATGCAGGATAAAGATCTCCCCTCGCATGGTGTCATCAAGCAACCTTCCATGGATATTGCACCAGAAATGAAACCGATCATAGCCGGCGTCAGGGATGTCAAAGCGGAGCAGCACGCTGTCCCTCGGCTCAACCCGAACCCCGACGGCGGTGTGGGTATACACCAGAGTAGCCCGGCCCGAGAGCTGAAGGTCCTCCACCTTCATGAGCAACGGCGAAACGAACTCATGCGCCACCTCGTCCTCATTGCGGAGCAGGACGACGAGATCCCTCCCGACCGGTAGCGAGAAGGCTGGATTCGGCAGAGGGTTCCCTGCTTGTGCCCCTTCGATCACGTGAAAGACTTTGTCCTTCATCACAAGGACTACATCGGGTTCATAGGGCAACTCATCGGCCAAACTTATTCCGGCAATCCCTAGCCCTAGCGCGAGCGGGATCACTAAGGCTGTCAATAGCAATCGGGACAGCACTGTTTCGCCTCTTCCTTGTTTTTCACGAACGCACTCCGTGGTGAAAATCCCGCCTCTGGTGTGTCGTAGCCCCTGCATTGTCCCGGCCCCTCCCTGTCAGCGACGAGGTTCGCTCCTTTGATCAGAAGGCAGGATGTTTCCCTCTGCGGGTGACCAGACGGACCGACGAGGAAGTGGGAAACGTGAAGGAAACCGGGTCGCCCGAATCGATCGGGCGACCCGGCGTGACGGTGATCTGAGCCTTCATCATCCGCCGCCGACCTCACCCCTGGTCTCTATGATCGCCACTTCCCCGCGCATCTGTTGTCCATGCTCCTTCCCATGGACGTTGCACCAGAAGGCATCATAGAGGGACGCCATGGCGCCATATTGGTCCACCTCCGAGACAGGGGCGATGAACTCCAGGGTAACCGTTTGCCCTGGATCGAGGCGAACTCCGGAGGCTCGTGCTGTCTTGACCACGGTGGCGTTGCCCGAAATGCGGAACGGGACATCGCGGAACAGTGTGGACACAAACTCATGCGCCACGAGATCTCTGTTGCGAAGTTGAATGGCAGCCGGCATCCCTGCCACGAGATGAAAGCCCTGCTCCGTCCCCCCTTTTGTGATGTGAAAGGCTTTCTCGCTGATATCAATGGCCACGTCAACTTCTCGTGAGGCGACAACTTCGGGGGGTGCGGCCTTTGCCCAGAAGTCACGGACCTCCGGGATCGAAATGCGGTTCGCGGCCTGGTACGCAGGCGGGTGCATCTCCCCGAGCCGCTCCTTGCTTAGCCAGAGCACCACATGAGGTTTATTCGGCTGCGACCATTCTTGCCTCAGCGCGGTCAATGGCACAGGCATCATGTGCCCGTCCGCTGCGTGGACGAGAAGGCCATACTCGGTCCCTAATATGGTGTCGGTCAGTGTCCCGGCGAGATGGCCGACATGGTGACCATCCTTGGTGTGCACAGGATAGTGCGGCCCAGCTTTGAAGGCGAGCACCCCGTGGGGAATATCGCCTTCCCACCCCTGGGGCAGTCCAAGTTGCGCCGTTTCCGAAGCTGGGGGCACATCATACCGCACGAGGCTCGCCCAGCCGAGGTCCGAGATCTCAGCCTTCACGGTATCCCCTGGGATAAACGGACAGTCCCCCATCCGAAAACCGCTCCCGGGATTCGATTCGACGGTCGCCGCCTTGCTCCCGAGACGAGTCGGGCAGATCAGGTGCGTCCCTTCCGTGACCGCGACTCGAACCACATCGCCGGAGTGCTTCCTGATCCAGTAGGCGTCTTTTTCGACCTTGACAATATGCCCGCTCATCATGTACTCGGCCCCACCCACCGTCACTTGCGCCTTGTCCTCAAACGACCCCGCACTCGCTGTCGCAGCGAAGGCGAGCGCGGCAACGACTCCACTTATGACGCTTACGTAGCGCATGGCTCATCCCTCCTTGCTAGAGACATTGGTATTCGCGTGGTCTCACGTCGCCCATCACCTCCGTTTCTGATTAGCCACCATCGCCGGCCTTCCTTTTATTGTGAGAATGTTTACCTGCGTCAGATTTCTTGGAATGTGGGGCTAAGCAGCTTGCAGAAGAAACACTCTTGGACCCATGCATGATGGTCGCCTTTTGCAGAAACTCTACGCGGTGGTGCCACGTCAGGTGGTGAATTGTGCCCCTTAAAGGCGACAAGCGAAATCACCCATGAAAGGGAATTTCGCTCACCCTTTCGAGTGATAGCGAGTGGGGTCCCCCGCTACTCCCTCAGCCGCACCTCCCACAGCTTCGTATAGACCGACCCGGTCGGCCGCCGTTCGCTCTTCATCAACGCTACCGATTCCACCGCGAGCGATCCCAACGAGATTGACTGGTCCATCACACCGCTCTTGGCCAGTGTGAAAGAAACGGATGGGACCGGAACCCACGTTTTGAGGAGGCGCTAAGGGAGTTTACCGGCAGGCGCGCGCCGCCACGGCAAAGGGGTAGAAATAACGATCGAGGCTTGCGAGGTCGCTCCCATACTCTTTCCCGCCCTGCATCGCATCGCACAACAATTCCCGCACACGCGTGAGTTCCTTCCTGCGACCTTTCCAGCGTAGATCGGAAATCGTCAGATCGAGGAGTTCCAACGCGCGGGCGAACGCCTTCTCGCAAAGCTGGGGATCCCTCTGTTGCCATCGATGAGCACGGGCAACGTCACTGCCGACATTGGCTAGTTGTTCTGCAAGCGGCAACGTCTGCCAACGTCCTGCGGCTAAACTCGCATGCTGATGAGACATCTCCTTAACCTCCTACCAACCGGTTGACGATCCTTGTGACGGCTTCCCGTATTTCAGAACTCTCCACGTATCGTGACCGGTTCCCACCGGATGGACGCACGTTGATCATCGAGTCAAATTCGATCCACTCATCCAGCGGCTTGTCGGGGTAGAGGTTAATTCCCCAAAGGTGTCGTTGTGCAGACCCTTGGTCTAATAGCACCGCCTCTTCGTCTGAGTGAAGCTCTCCGCCGATCGCCATGATGCCCCGTTCCACATCCACGACGGCCTTGACCATATCGCCGAACTGCTGCTTCGCGATCTCCGTCAGTTCGCCTCGTGAGATGAGGCCCCGAACAATCCTGATTTCCATACTGCCTCACCGACAATCACATCAGTTCGCCCAGCGCCCCCAACTCCTGTGGGAGCGTGCGAACGACACACGATATCTGGATTGAGTGCGCTCCTGTCAATAGCAATATGAGCGGGACTTATCTCCCGCTCAACCCTACCTCCCACAACTTCGCATAGACCGACCCGGTTGGCCGCAGCTCGCTCTTCATCAGGACCACTGACTCGACCGCCAGCGATCCCAATGCCAGCGGCCGATCCATCGCGCCGATCTTGGCCAGTGCTTGCCCGACGTGACGTTCTCCCTCTTTGATCCGCGCGAGGGTCAGGTGCGGACTCAAAGGTCTGCCCTCGGGCGCAAAACCAAACGATTGGTAACAGTCTTCGACTGCTCGATGCAGCGCGGCCAATTGCTCGGCCCCTTCGCCCTGCTCCCACTGTTCTGACGCTCCCACCCACAGCACTCTCGGTTGTTGCGGACGGGGAAACACGCCGAGCCGTTCAAGCGGAATGTGGATAGACCGATGAGTTACTGCAATCTGCTCGATCGCCGCTCGCATGGGATCGACCAGTTGCTCGTCGGTGTCGCCGAGGAACTTGAGCGTCAAATGAATCGACGCCGGCTGCACCCAGGAGATGCGGGCATCTCGCTTCACCTCCGGTTCGATTCGGCGCTTCAACTCCTGTTGCAACTTGGCAAGCTCGCCTCGTACGACTTCGCTCAGCTCGACTGCCAGGAAGGCGCGAATCATGGTGGCCCCTTGCCGATCAGCCACCGGCGGAGCAGATCCAGAGCCGCTTGCGAGGACCGTTGCTTGATGAGGTGTCGATCGCCATGGAACCGGAATTCTTTTGTGGTCGGCTCGCCGGTTCCTTCGTCCAGTCCGACATAGACCAGCCCGACCGGTTTGGTTTCGGTTGCACCGCCCGGCCCGGCAATGCCGGTGACGCTGATTCCAACAGACACGTTGCTTCGCTCGCGAATACCGCGCGCCATCGCCGCCGCAACCTCGCGACTGACCGCTCCATGTTTTTCGATCAGGTCGGCAGGCACGCCCACCATCTCCATCTTGGCGCGATTGCTGTAGCAGACGATCACTCGATCCAGATAGGCCGACGACCCAGCAACTTGGGTCAGCCGATGGCCGATCAACCCGCCGGTGCAGGATTCAGCGAGTGCGACCGTGAGGCCCTGCTTCGCCAACATTCGCCCGACGACTTCCTCCATCTGGTCGTGCCCCTCAGCAAAGAGCCAATCGCTCAATCGAGATCGGACTTCTTCCGCCAACGGTTGCAGGAGATCCTGGCGCGCACCTCGCCCTCTCGCCGTTCGTCTCTCGCGCGAACTCGTCCCCCTGGTGGTCAGCGACACCAGCACGCCCATGGGCGAAGCAAGCAGGCCCAATTCGACCGGCACTCCCTTTGGAATGAGCCCCTTCAGTTTGGCATCGACATCCGCCTCCGGCAGGCCGAACGTGTGAAAAACCTGTCGCACGAGAGGACTCGGGGCCTGCATTCCTCTCTGTTCGATCCTGGCCCGCAAGATCGGCATGACTGCTTGGACGAACATCTGCTCAGCTTCCCTCGGGACACCCGGCAAGGAGACGAGGACTGCTCCCTTCCACGTCAGACAGAATCCTGGCGCCGATCCGACCGGATTCGCCAGGACGGTGGCGCTGGACGGAATCATCGCCTGGCGCATCTGCGCCGCGCTCGACGTCCGCCCCCACTGGGCCAGTCGCGCGGTCAGCCCCTCCAGGGCTTCTTTCCGCCGACCGAGCCGGTGCCCGGTGGCCTGCGCGACCGCTTCCCTTGTGCAGTCGTCGCTGGTTGGGCCTAACCCACCGGTCATGACGATCAGATCGGCGCGTTTCACCGCCGTCTCGATCGCCTCGACAATGTCCTGCTTGGCATCCCCGACCACCGATTTGAACCGGACGGCAATCCCGAGCGACGCCAACTGCTCGGCCAGAAAGAGCGAATTGGTATCGAGCCGTCCTCCGATCAGGAGTTCCGACCCGATGGCGATGGTTTCGGCAGTCTGTATCGATGTCCTCTCGCGATGGCTCGCCATGCTCATTCAATCCTGGAAAAGTCGAGGTCGAACATGACCTGCCCACCCTCCGACAGGAAGACCGAGAGCTTCGTCTGTCCCTTCGGATCGAAATCCGCATACGCAAACGAGGCGACCACCTTCGCTCGATAGGCCGGCGACTTCGGCCAGACCGAGCTGCGCGCCGCCTGGCCATCGAACCGCACCGTCACCGGCTTGATCGTCCGTCCACCTTGATCCAGCACGACATAACTGTCGATGGCGAAGGACGGGCGCTCGCCATAGATCACCACGCTGACCAAGAGCGTCTTGCCTTCGAGAATGTGGGCGATCTCGTGTTCATCCGGTATTGCCGCGCGGAGAGAGAAATGGGTCGCCATCACGGCAAGCCCGCCGAGCTTAGTCATGAGAAAGCCACGAGGCTGCAACTCGCCCTCGTCTCCAAACCAGGCATAGAGTTGATCGGGAGGAATCCGCCGCTCAGCCGCCTGCTTGCCTCGTTGCAGTGCAGCCTGGACGTGCGTCACACTCGGTTGGACTTCGATGGCCTGGCTCATGGCTGGGCCCAACAAGAACACCGCCGCAGAGCCGACACTCAGAGCGGCTCCTATTCGACCAGCGAGATGGAGCGACCTCTTCATGAGCGAAAGCCAGTAACAGATCATTCCGGTCGTGTCAACGAGATGGGGGACGACCAGTCCATCTGTTGACAACACCAAAACCGAAATGCTAAACAAAACTTCCGCATTACCTGTGTTTTTTCAAGACGTTTCATGGAGGACCGGCATGTCGAACCCTGAACAGACGCCGAAGGAACAGGCACCGAAGCGGCAGTACGTCAATTTTGCGTTCTATAAAATCGACCCGGCCTGGCGTCGCTTACCCGAAGACGAGCGCACGCGCGGCAAGCAAGAATTTCTTCGCGCCGTCGAGGACTATACCGGCAAGGTCATGGTCATCGCCTACACGACGGTCGGCATCCGCGGGGATTGCGATCTGATGATCTGGCGCATTAGCTATGAGTTGGAACTGTTCCAGGAAATGACCACCAAGATCCTCGCGTCCGGCTTGGGGAAATACCTCACGACTCCCTATTCGTATCTCTCCATGACCAAACGCTCGATCTATGTGGATCACCACACCCACGAGAATCAGGAAAGCAAACGTCTGTCGGTCGTCCCTGGAAAAAGCAAATACATCTTCGTGTATCCGTTCCTGAAGACCCGCGAATGGTTCCTTCTGACGAAGGCCGCTCGCCAAGGCATGATGGACGAGCATATCGAAGTCGGCCACCGGTTCCCGTCCGTCAAACTGAACACGACCTACTCGTTCGGCCTCGACGATCAGGAATGGGTCGTCGCATTCGAAAGCGACAAGCCGGAAGATTTCCTGGATCTGGTGATGGCGTTGCGCGAAACCGAAGGGAGCCGCTACACGCTGCGGGACACCCCGATCTTCACCTGTATCCGGAAGAGCTTGAAGGAAACGCTGGATGCCCTGGGCGGGTGAACGACGATAGAGTTCACGCGTATGCACGGCCTTCGGTCACGCGATCGAAGGCCGTTCTTATTGTGAGGCCACTGCTTCAAGCACCCCTCTCCCTTCCCAACCACCGCCAGGCTTATGACGGGTCGATGATGTTCACCGCCCACCTCTCAGCCACCCCCAGCCCTCTCGCCGCCACACTCTCGGCCATCCTTCCAGGACTCGGCCAGGCAGGCCAAGGGCAACGAGCGCTCGCCGGGGTCTGTTTCGGCGCCACGCTGGCCTTAATCGCCACGGCAATGGTCACGGGCCGCCTGGCCGGCGCCGGTGCAGAAGTCTTCCTATTCATGCTGATCGTGCTCCCTTGGTGGACCATCCAAAGCTACGATGCCTATCTGTCGCTCTCCCCGCATGAGATGAGACTTGCGCGTACCTGGCGTCGGGTGTGGACCCGAGCGCACGACGTGCGCTACCTCGGCGCGCTGTTCCTGCTGAGCGCCATCATGGACCTCTACATCATTCTCGGACAGCCGAACTATGTCCTCTCGGTGTTCTGCGCCAAGCCGGACGGAGTTCTGGGTGTCCTCGTGAAAGCGCAATCGCCGACGATCCATACCTTCATCGGGTTTGGGTTCCTGCTTCTCCGCCGATGGGCGTTGCTGCTCTATCTTGCCTACGCTGGGTTTGGACTCATCAATGCGTTGGCCAACTTCGCCTGCTTCGGCTATGGACGAGTCCGGACGGTGTTCCTGATCAGCCTCGTGACCTTCACCGCCTATGTGCTCTGGCGGCGGCACTGTTTCCTCCGGTCGGAGCCTCGTCCAGAGCGGGTTTGACTCTTTGACACCCGAACCTGGCCTGTGTTACAGACATGCTGACGCGTGTACCTTCATCAGGGAGGATGTCCGGCCATGGCCGACAATAACGCGGTCTATGCGATCCGCTTTCCTGACGGGTCCGTCAGTTTGTATATCGACGAAGACTATGCAGCGGAGCGTGGCGTGGACCCCAAGAAACTAGTCCGAGTCGAGATCCCTCGTGAACTGTTTGTCAACGGCACGGTCCAGCAGGTTCGGGAATACGTTGCGCTGCACTTTGAACAACAGCAGGCCGGGTTTTCCTAACACCGGTTCACGTGTACGATCCTTCTGATCCAATGCCCTCACTGCTCACCCAGGAACAGATCGAGTCCGTCATCGCCGCCCTTCCGGTCCAGGGCCGCATTATGCTGCGGCTGCTCCTGCTCCAGCACTTCGATGTCACGCAGGAGGAGATCGAGTATATGGCCTCCGACCGGCCGGATCCACGCTGTCAGGCGGGACAGAAATCGATCAACCACGGCGTCACGCGGGATGCGATCCAGGCCGTTGTGGACCGCCGGGATCAGTATCTCCGTCAGGTTCGGCTGCGCCGCGAGCGGACGTGGCTCCAAGCTCATTGTTTGCGGAAGATGTGCGCAGTTCGTGACGCCTTGGCGAAGCAGGCCGAGCATATGCTGCGGTCCTCGTTCGGTGTCTCTGAAGAAACGCTTTGCGACCTGAAATCGCAAGCTCGATCGGCCATTCCCAAGCCCGCCATCCGGATGCTCGATCAGAAATGGGAAGACGATGCGATCACGGCCGAGGACTACAAGCGGGAACGATTGAGCATTGAGTTGCAGACCCATGTGCGGATCGAGGAGAAATACCGCAAACGGCTGGACCTGACCGAACGAGAATGGCATACCGCCAATGCGTCCCAGCTCCAAGACCATGAAATCGCCCAGATCTGGGGAATTCCTACCGGCACCCTGGCTGCCCGCAAGGTGAAGTACCTGCATCAATACCTGCAGACGCTCCAACACCGGCTCAAGGGAGCGGTCCCTGCCCATGATCCCGCCACGATGGTCCCGCTCGACCTGTGGCAAGAAACCTTGACCGTCTTAGCTAGACGACCGATTGAACGATCCGTCTCAACCTACGACGGACTCGAGCGGACGGAGGCAGCCTTGCTGGAAAAACTGACGGCCTTCGCGTGGGGAACCATGCCCGAGGACGTCGAGGCCAAGTTCTGGCTGTCGCTCGTCCATGGCGCAAGTTCGAACGCCGTGCATTCAGAACTGACCCGATCCCTTTTCGGTCTCCAGCGATTGGCCGCAATTCTGGCCGATCTTGACGCCTCGCAGGAGTCACTCGAAGAAGCGCTTCTCGCCCGTGTCACTCCAAGATCGAAAACTGAACCAGTTGGGCTCTTGGAGGAGAAGAAAGCTGCACCGGCACTGGGAGAAATGGGAGAGCACGTCCTCAAGAGCATGCTAGGGGAGCACCATCCGGACCTCTACGGCGGCCGCCGGTCATAACCTCGCACGCCCGACCTCGATTCTCAACGACCCATCCCCTTCCCCGCAACTCGACTTTATAGGATCTGCCCGCCCCTCGCTGAGCCGATGGTCTTCTTCAGAAGAAAACACCGGCCTTGAAATTCAGCGAAATAACGGTATAATTGGTTTTGTATGCGTATATTCTTCGCAACCGGTTGCCAGCGCCTCGGTGCGGACGTTCGTCCTTGCAGCATGCTTCTTCTCGCCATTCCCCTTCTTCTTGTCACCTTGTCGGCAGCGGGCGTATCGGCGAGTCTGCTGGAAATCGCCGAACTGATCACCCACCCCGATCATTATGATCATCAAGTTGTGGTCGTCACGGGAAAGGTGACCAACGTGCAGTTGGCGACGAATCGGCAGGGACAGCCGGCCTATGGCTTTCTCTTGCAGGATCATGCCGGCACGTTAAAAGTCATCTCCCTTGGGCAGGCAGAAGTGCGGGAAGGCGATCAAGTGATCGTCGAAGGAATCTTCAGCCGCTTGCGCCAGTCCGGCCGCATCATCGTCTACAACGAAATTAAGGCCACCGTCATCAGACCGATGAGCCGCCTCAATCCCGACTTAGTTGGGTGATCTTCTCCCGCGCGTCTTCCTGCCGAAGTGCCTCTCATCTCGTGGTAGAGTTCCCGCATCTCCCTTTACCCCTTAGCGAAGAATCCTTTCCTTGTCGAAGGTCAGCACATACTCCACGCAGCTAGTGTTGTTGGACTAGCCGGCGTAGCAGGCGTTTCCGTAGATGTAGTCGAGAATGTGCTCAACCTACTGGATGAGATGAATGGACGACGCTGGCGGATGGAGTCAACCGTACCAGGGAATATCCTTCCCCTTCGTCGCGGTCTGCACGGGTTCTTTCGATACGAGGGGTGGAGCAGCCAACGTGTCTCGCACGATTCGCAGCAGATTCTCCACGGTAAAGGGCTTCTCCAGAAATGGTATCGTGTCGAGTTCGAATGGTATCGTATCGAGCTTCATGCCATGCGCTGCGATCTCCGAAGCCGACGCAGATGACATGCAGACGATACGGATGGCCTTTCGCATCGCGACGACACGAGCGAGAAGTTGATGGCCGTGTATACGGGGAAATTCGTTCAGTGCGCCTACCAGCCGAAAGTCGGGAGGAGGCAGGAAGAGGTCGGAGAGCAGGAGATGAATCTCGTTTGCGTATTCGGCGCAGATCTTCAACGCCTCGGAACTGCCGGACGCCTCCAGCACATGAAAGCCTTCTGATTCCAGCGCCTTCCGGCAAATCAACAACATCGAGGGATCGTCGTCGACAATGAGAACGGTCTGTTGCTCCGTCATCGGTTCACCGGCTCCGGATAGCCACAACATTGCGCAAGGAGCCTTCTCCCGGGCTCTGAGGTGCGTGACCTTAGCTGTCTTTTCCTGTATCGGCCAACCCGATACCAAACTTGAATGCTCCCCCGATGCTTATTTCTGTCCATCTTGAATATTCAAAATCTTCACATCGAAATAAAGGGTCTTGCCCGCCAAAGTCTCCGGATCACCACCATCGAAACGGGCCGGAATCCAGATGGACGAACTTCGATCGAGGATAATAGCCCACGCCGCCATATTCCAATTTCAATGCGGCCTGCCGCACAACATTCGGATGGACACCAGGAATCCGGAGATCGATCGCCTGCCCCTGGACGTGCAAACTGTTCTTGACCGCCCGCCGGCCGGCGCGGACCAAAAGCTCGTTGTATTCGGGCGACCGGTAGCCGGACACAATGTGAATCTCGCGGTCTCCCCCCAGCGTCTTCTGAACCAGATTCACGTACTCGATCATCCTGACATCCATCGCCGCCACTTCATCTGTGTGGTGGCATCGAAGAATGAAGTTGATCTCGTCGAGCGCGCTCTGATCGTAGCGGCCCGAGACATCCCGATACGTCAGGGCTAACCGCTCGTCCGTGTGTAGATTATAGAAGGTCAGCCGACCTTCCGGCAGTTTGGTTGCTTGCGCTTTGGCAGGCCATGCCACGTATCCACCGACAATCAAGCAGCCAACGAACGAGGTTTTGAGAAACGACCGGCGAGTCCACAACGAGTGGGGGTCATCATGCACGATGAGTCTCCGACGAGGGTGCATTGCCACGCACGAGCAGAAAATATCGTGGCCTTTTACCAAAAAGACGGTGACCGGTCAACCCTTCTTTGCGCGGTGGAGAAAGAAATGCTGCTCACCCTCAAGCGAGCCACTGAACGAGAAGCCACTCGCCCGTTGTAGGGAAGGACTCTGCCACGCTCACTCTCGCGTAAGTCAGCGTCGTTGGGGAAACTTCAGAAAGCGGCGGAGCAGAGCATCCTGCACCCGGGCCGGCAGAAGCGCAGCCAGCAATGCGCGGAACTTGGCATCGAAGCCGACGAGGTAATGGGTTTTTGGTCGCCTGGCGGTCAGCGCATGAGCCACGGCCTTGGCCACGACCACGGCCGGAATCGCACGCCGCTCCGCATCAGCCACCACCCGGCGTACGCAGGCGAGGTGCTCTGCGTACAACGACAACGCCTCGTGATGAACCCTCGCGTGAAGCTGGTCGGCCGCCTTGACCGACTTCTCCCAAATCGGTGTGGCGATGGCGCCCGGTTCGATAATCGAGACCTCGATGCCCGCCGCATCCAACTCGATGCGCAGCGCCGTGTTCATCGCTTCCAATGCGAACTTGGACATCGAGTAGGGACCCAGAAACGGCATGGTTGCGCGGCCGGCGATCGAGCCCATGTTCACAATCCGCCCGCGTCCCCGGCGAAGAAGCGGGAGAAATGCCTGCGTTACAGCCACCTGGCCTACCACGTTCACTTCAAGTTGCCGACGGAGTTCGTCTAGCGGCAACACTTCGAGCGGGCCACCGACCACAATGCCGGCATTGTTCACCAGACCAGCCAATCCCCGATCTCCAACAACGGCGGACACTTCCTGGACCGCCGCCGCAATCGATCGTTGGTCTGTGACATCCACCAGAAGAGAAGTAATCGAGGCAGTCGCCGCCTGAAGCGCCTCGCCATCAGGACAGCGCCGGACCCCAGCGAAGACACGGAACCCGAGACCGGCCAAATGCACCGCGCAGGCGGCTCCGATGCCACTCGACGCCCCGGTGATGACGACACCGTCAGGCCTGATGGTGGAATCCATATACGCTGAGCATTGGTACTAGCTTCCGACGAGCGCGACAATGGCCGACAGTAACACGAACACCGGCACGAGGGGCAGGCCGGGAGCGCTGGACGCACTGAAATTCCGATAGGCACGTGTGGACACTTTATCCCTTCCTCAGGTATCATCGGCTCCGAATTCTTGAAACAATAGTGGCGGTGTAGCTCAGTTGGTAGAGCAGCGGACTCATAAGCCGCGGGTCGGGGGTTCGATACCCTCCACCGCCACCATACCATGCTTGACCCGGCCGCGAGCCGACTGGATTGCTCTTGCCGAGCGGATAAAACCCACCAGTACGTTGCCCTCTTGAGCAGGCTCGCCCCGGAGCCTCTCGGTTGGGGCGACGGGATACGTCCCTCCAGTCATCCTTTGTTTCTTTCCCGCCCCTATCCGCAGCATCCCCCGGCGAAGATCTGCCGCTGGCGAAAGGCTCCCCAGCAAGACTCGCACAGTTCGAGCGTCGAATGGGTGGCCCCATCTACACACTCGATGCGGCGTACCACACACGCTCCACAATCTGAGCAAGGTCCAAGCAGCCGAACGTCGGTCTCGATCGATTGCACGACCATAGGTCACCACCTTGTATTCGGACGGATTCTGCGATTACACACCTTCGACATGAATCCTTGCGAACTTCCTGGAATCGACACACTTTGCCACAAGCGAAACGCGAGTGACCCGCCTTTGGCATGGTGCAGCTCGCGTTGTACCTCGCGAAGACGCTCATTCAACACATCCACCGTCCGTTCCAAGTCGATCAACCGTTCAGCCACGATGTGTTGTCCCGTTGTCATCATGTTCCCCTCCTTTCTGTGCTCAGACCGCGCAATGGCGGATGACCCCAATGAGGATTCCCTCAATGTGAAACTCATCAGACGGATGGACAAGAATAGGCTTCATCGCCGCATTGGCGGGATGCAGTTCAATGTGTGAGTCCTTCCTAAAGTACGCTTTGACGGTCGCTTCCCGGTTGACCAACGCAACAACCGTCTGGCCGTTTCTTGCCGTCTCCTGTTTCCGAACGATGACCAGATCGCCCGGCAGGATGCCGTCCTCCTTCATCGACTCCCCTTTGACGCGCAATGCGAAGTTCTCACCCCCACGCAACATGCTGGGTGGCACATCGACCAATTCAGACTGAGCAACCGGCTCGATCGGCGAACCGGCCGCCACGATCCCTGCCATCGGGATCTCCGTGGTACGACTCAGTTGGTCCAACGCCACCTGCACCATGCCGGGAATCCGTCGCATTCCAGCCTCATATCGCGCGACCGAGACCCGTGTGGTCTGCAAGGCATCAGCCAGTTGCTGTTGGGTAAGACCTCGCTCTTCTCGGAGACGCCTTAGATCGTGCGGCTTCATCATGTAGCCAATGGTTACATGATCTAGATACGCCTGTCAAGTCTACTCTCGTGCTTTCAACCAACCTCGATAGAGGGCCTTTCACAGGGAGTCGATGATGAGGGGGGGGGAGGCAGCCCGGGCTCAGGAGACAGCATTGAAGATTGTCGTAAGGGCCGTTTATCCCCAGTAAAACGCCTTATCTGTGAATAAAAAAATCGGCCATTCCGTCATTCCGACCGCCATTTGATTGTCCCTGCACTCAATGTGACCTTCTAATCTGCGCTTGGATGGGAATGCATACAGTTTTCGTGAGAGCCACAAAATATGGTGGTTTTAGCGCTCATGGCATCAATGCTCAAGAATTAGGCAATGTGATGAGCGATATGAGTCTGTCAGAGCAGAAAATGAGGAATGCGCGACTTATCGACAGGGATATCCACAGAAGCTGGGGAGATCGCTTCGTTGGCGGGAACTGACGACGGCCCGCACACGTTCAGAGCGTAACCCGCTCTATTCCGCCCCATCGTGGGACCAAATGCACCGATCCCGCCTTGATCGCTGCGACGGCTGACGCGCCCGGGGCCAGACGCAGATCTTCCAATGCCCCGCGTGTAATCATCGCGGCGAGTGGAAATCCGCAGTCGATCTTCACCTGCACCATGATGCCGTGAGGGATAATTTCACTGACTCGCCCCGCCAGGTGATTCCGGGCACTGGTGACTCCGCTCCCCGCCTGCTCCAGCACCACGTCTTCCGCCCGGATACAGACGTACACGGCTGCGCCGATAGCGTCGCTGCCTAATCCTTTTAGCGTCGTTCCATTCACGCTGATGGTCGCCAGCCCATTCGCGTTCTCAATCACCTGCCCTTGCACAACCGTCTCCACGCCAACGATGCGAGCCACCTCCGCATCTTTCGGCCGCGAGAACACGTCTTGAGGACGTCCGGTTTGGAGAACGCGCCCGTCTTGCATCACCGCAATGAGATCGCCCAGCGCGAGCGCTTCCGCCCAATCGTGCGTAACCACCACAGCTGGGACGGCGAGCCGTGTCAGCAGACTTCGAAGCTCCACGCAGAGTTTCGCACGTGTCGGGGCATCCAACGCGGAGAGCGGCTCATCGAGCAAGAGCAATTGAGGCCGGCGAGCGATCGCTCTCGCAAGAGCCACACGTTGCTGCTGTCCACCGGACAACTGCGCCGGCTTCGAGTGCTCCAGCCCCTGCAACTGAAGCAGCTCGATCACCTCCGCTACCCGCCGTTGCCGTTCGGCAGACGGCAACGCGCCCAAGCTAAACTCAATATTGCCGGCCACTGAATGGGTCGGAAACAGCGCGTAGTCTTGAGACATATAGCCGAGCCTACGTTCCTGCGGCGACACCCGAATGCCTGCGGCGGTCTCAAGCCACGTCTGAGGTCCAAACTGGATGACACCTTGCTCCGGCCATTCCAACCCTGCCAGACAACGAAGGATCGTCGTCTTCCCGGATCCGGACGGCCCGAAGAGGATCAAGACTTGTGAGGGTTCCAGCGGCAGAGTCAGCCGCGCCTCGATCGTGGTCCGACCGGGGAAGGTTTTGCTGATCTCGACGATCATTTCTGCGGCCATAATGCCCATACATTTCGATTCATGGCATAGACGATTAAAAGAACCAGGTACGACACGGCGAGCAGAAACAGGGCCGTTTGGGCTGCGCCAGCATAATTCAGCGCCTGCACCTCATCGTAAATATCAATCGAGACTGTTCGCGTCTCCCCTTCAATATTGCCGCCGACCATCAACACGACACCGAATTCCCCCAACGTGTGGGCGAAGCTGAGCACAAATCCCGTCACGACTCCGGTTTTTGAAAGTGGCAGAATGAGTTGGAAGAAGGTCTTGGCGCGGGACACGCCGAGCGTCCAGGCTGCCTCGATCAACCGCCGATCGACTTGATCGAACGCCGTCGCGAACGGTTGTACGGCAAAGGGCAGGCTGTAGAGCACCGAGGCGAGCAGGAGTCCTTCAAAGGTAAACGGCAGCGGATGACCGACGAGATCCGAATAGAAACGCCCCAGAGGACTGTGCGGCCCGATCGCAACCAGAATATAGAATCCTAACACGGTCGGTGGCAGCACCAGCGGCAGCGCCACCATCGACTCGACCAGGAATTTCCAACGCCAGCGGGAGAAGCTGACCCAATAGGCGAGCGGCAGACCGATGATGATAAGGGCTGTGGCCGTCAAGCTCGCAAGTTTCAGGGTCAGCCAGATCGCAGTCCAATTCACAATCGCTCCCATCTCCTATGGTTCGACCGTTGATTCACTTGGCAAGGTGAATCCATACCGCCTCATGATCTCCTGTCCCTTCGGCCCTTTGACAAACTCAAGAAATTGTTTTGCCGTATCCTGGTTTCTTGAGTGCTTAAGGATCACCGCCCCCTGTTCGAGCGGTGGATGAGCGGCCGCGGGGACTTCCCAGTACTTTCCCCCAGCCTTCATCGCAGGCGCGAGCGCCAGTGACAACGCCACGATTCCGATGTCGCAGGCACCCGACTCAATGAACTGAGCCGTTTGTGAGATGTTCTCGCCCAAGACAAGTTTGTCTTTCACACGATCATGAACCTTGAAGTGCTGCATCGCTGCAACCGCGGCTCGGCCATAAGGAGCATGCTTCGGATTAGCAATGGCAACCTTCTTAATAGATGGGTCTCCTAAGACTTCCATGCCGAGCTTTTCAACCTCCAATGGAGAAGTGTTGGGAACCCAGACGACAATGCGCCCAATTGCGTACCGGTAGAGCGAGCCCGGCACGGCAAGACCAGCCTCCTCCAGCTTCTTCGGGTAGCCGATGTCTGCCGAAAAATACAGATCGAACGGAGCGCCGTTCTGAATTTGCGAGAAGAAATTCCCAGAGGAACCGAGGGAGAGCTTGACGAGATGGCCGGTCTTCTTTTCAAATTCATCCACCAGCTCCTTGAACGCAAAGTTCAGGTCTGATGCTGCCGCGATCGTCAATTCCTCACTCGCTGCGGCCAAGCCGTTCAGAGCGATGAGCGCAACCAGGGCAATCAAAAGCGCCACACCGATCGCTCCATTGAAACGATGACGGTTCTTCATACGATTCTCCCGAGTCTGTGACCTGGCCACTCTACACACGTTAGAAGAAGATTTGGAACTGTAGGCGAAGGGCATTCTCGATCAATGTTCCGCCTTTCGCATCCAGAGGTACTACGCCTGATGGAAAAGATCCGTTGATCGCCGGCAGCGGCGCACTACGGCCGACCGCATATCCACCCGTGCCCATGGCCGTGTTCGAATAGGTCAACATCACTTGATAATCGTAGGTCCCGAACGGAAACCAGTTCAGCGACGCATCCACTTGCTTGATGAGGTCGCTGGACGCGTGAGTATCCGGGTCCCAATAGGAATAGCGCGCCGCCACTTCCAGTTTGCGCGGGATCAGGTAGTAGCCCGACTGGACGTACCAGCCGGTGGCATTGCCCAACAGACCGGACGCGAACGCCGTACAAGGACCACCCGTCCCCGCTGTTTGGAGACAGGGCGCCCCTTTGAAGGTCCGCTCAATGTTCTTGAAGTACCATTCACCTTGCAAGGAGAACCCCCGGTACTTGTATACGCCATCAAACGCGTACGTCGTGTAATTCACGGTCCCCCATCCGAGTTGCCGACCATTGCCGAACGTCGCCAATTGGCGGCGGAAGTTGAGATTGGCCAGATCGATACCGATGAAGGCATTGTCCGTGCTGGTATTGATTCCGGGATTGTAGGCCAGACCTCCACCCACCGCCAGTTGCGGTGTTTCCGAGTAGACCAAGTCTCCTTCCCCGTACCCCGGCCGTCCCATGATATTCCACTGGAGTCTCCCTGCGTACATGAGCTTGTCGATCTCGTTGCGGAAGTTGGCATTGACGTTGCGCTGGTTGGCCTGGTTGCAGCTTGCGGGAGAGGGAAAGGGGTTGCCCCCCGTTTGTCCACCCGGGCAGTTCGGGGTTGGTTCCTCACTGTTAAACGTCCCGTACCGGTTGAAGAGCGGGCCCGCGCCGTTGAAGACGCCCAGATAATAGTTCACCGGGTATACCTCATCGTCGTTCATGATGGTAATGCCGATGTCGCGACGATTCAGCCCGCTGGCGGAAAAGGCATCTTGCACGGGGGCCCGCTCGGCAAATTGCATGGAGGCTGTGTTATTGATCTGGGCTCGATTGAAGAAGACTTTGTATTGGCCTGCTTGCACGTTGAACAACGGGACGTGGGTGCTCAGAAAGTAATAGTCCAACAAATTGGCGGAGCCGGGCGTTTGCGCGTTTTCGGCTGTTTCAAAACCTATCTGCACGAAATACTTAAAATCGGGATTGATGAGATGCCCCAAGAACATCAGCCGAGCGCGACGTAAATTAAACTGCGATGCGAAATCTTCCGAGCGATTCGCGCGGTAGTCCCCGAACACGCCCAGCAACTCAGGAAAATTCTTTGCGTCACCGGGATTCCGCCAGGCGTCATTTCTCCAGCGCGTCGTCTCACGAAACATCAACCTTCCACGAATCTTCAGAAGAAACGCATTATCGTTCATGGAGAAGTTAAAACCTCGGTCGTACCAGAGCTTGTAGCTCGGCTGCATGAGGTAGGCACGCGCTTCGGACTCCTTGATCACCCGATCACGCTCCTCCAGGGTGATCAGCCCTTTCTCAAACGCCCGCTCTAGCAAGAGTCGAAGTGCGGGGTCCTGGCTTTCGACGAAGACATATTGTCCGTCCTTTTCAACCAGTCTCCCCGATTCGACTGCTCGTGCGGTGTACGAGTGTGTGGCCACGATGAACAGCACACCCGTCGTTACGATCTTCTTCAGCCCGCGACTCACCCGCTCTGCCAGGGTGAATGCTCTATACAATGCCATCTATCGTCTCCATCAATGAATACGAATGAATCGTGGACGGATACTCCGATGGGGGATCTCCGTGAGATGCTATCTCCCTGACGGAACAACCACGGACTTAAGAAACTCCCGGAGTTGCACCGCTGACTCGCCGGAAACCGGATCGGTGACCCAAAATCTTCCTGGCTCGAAGTACAGAAGATAGGCGCCGGGCTCCGGGGGAACGGCGGGATAACGGAGGTCCCACTGTTCCTCTTTCCTGATGGGAAACTGTGCGTGATGGTGCTCAAGAGTCAGATGCAAATACGGGTCGCGTACCGCAACCCAGCCCGCAGTCGTGTCGCGCTCATGGGCGGGATTCATCCCTGGGGCCAGCACTTGAAAATGCACCCGCTCCTCAGGCCCTGCTTTCTGAAGAGCCTCCACCAGAAAGGGAGCGAGTGCCTGGAGTTCGTCCGAGCGGAAAATCTTTTTGGGCGGTGCTTCCTCGGCGAACCACCGGAGCGGCAGTCTCTGCTTTTCGCGAAATGAAAAGGCAGCCAGGATCGAAGCAATTTCTTCTGGACGGAGCTGAACCGGATGGCTGTACCCGGTTGGTTTGAGTTCCTGTTGAAGCGTGACGACCACCCGACGATCCTGGTGCACAACGTGGGTGGTATAAGGGAGTCGCGCACAGCCGACTGACAAGTCCCCTACTATCAACGACACGCAGAACGCGATGAAGGCTAACGTTCGCCGATATGTTGTTGCTCCTCTTTCCGGCATCGATCTCCTCCGCGTTGCCTACTGCCAAAAAGAATCGTCCATACATGTCTTCTGTGTCATGTATAATGGACATCTACCGTAAAAATTTTTTCCCTCGCAGTTCCTTCATTGCCCGCACCTTCCAACACTCCTGTTTCATTTCACCCCACCGTTTATGATCCACCCGATCCTCACTGAGATCCCTGCACCTCGTGGACATCGACAGGGGACACGTAGCCCAGACGCGTCAGCACCGCCTGTGCGGCAAGAGACTGCGTAAAGGTGAGAAACTCCTCGCACAGCACACGATTCGGACAATATCGCTCCATGGCTATGGAGTGCACGATCGGTCGAACCGTTCGATCATCCGACACAACAACTCGGACACGCTGACTCTCCTTCACTGCGTCCGGTCCAAAGAGGATTCCAACATCGGCCTGTCCATTCAGCACATGGTCGAGCACGCCTCGGGTATCTGTCGCCACATCGAGCTGCCCCTTCAGTTGATCCCAAATTCCGAGGGCCATGAAGAGCTCCTCGGTCTTCTGCCCTAGTGCGGTCAGTGTTGGGTCCGCGACGGCGACCCGGATTTTCTGTCCTTGTGCCAGAGCCTCAAACGAGGTCGGCGCCTCTACAAGCGACTCAGGAACGGCCATGACTAGCGGAACAGCGGCATAAGGACGACGTGTGTCCGGCAGCACGTAATACTTGTGTTCCAAGCGGGTGATCAGCTCATCGCCACCAGGTGCGACCAGGTGGATCGGGCCTGTCCCGATGAAATACTTCCCCTTCGGGTGGTTCTCCATGCCGGCGATCGTGCGCCGAAGATTCAGACCGGAGTCAAAGTAGATCCGCACCTTCACATTGGGATGCGTCGCTTCGAACGCGCGCCCGAGTTCTTCCAAAGGAGTGGCCAAGCTGGGGGAGGCTGCGATGACCAGCGGCTCGCTCGCTGCGGCTGAACCGATTCCTCCGGCTACTAGAGCGACGACCATCAGCAGGGTCGTTCTCACGAGATTCCACATAGGCGTTCTGAGCATCGAACCTCCGTCACTCTCGGTTCACCTACAACGTGTGCACCTTACCCGTTTCCCTCGTGTCGTATCCCCCAAGCGCCTCGACCTCAGCCCTGAACTGGCGGCTGACGATGGTATCCAATAAGTTGGCGAGGCTGGGGTGGTCAGTGAGGTACGTGGTTGGTATGACCAAATCGTACCGCGCTTCCTGAAGAGGGACAAAATCGAGCCCGAGGAGTCTCGCGACTGAGCGGACGCCGATCCCCACATCGGCTTGGCCGGGTGCTACGAGGCTCGCGACCTCCAGATGGGATCGGACAAGCCGGTCATACCCGTTCAGTTGATGACCCTGAAGACCGAGGTCAACCAGCTTCTGATCGAGCAACCCCCGCGCTCCTGACCCTTGCTCCCGATTGACCATCGTAATCTCCTTTCGCGCCACATCCGACACCGACCGGATGTGCTTGGGGTTGCCCGCTTGCACCATCAGACCTTCTTCCCAGGTCGCGAACGTGACGACCGTGAATCCGCTCCCTGTGAGGTGCTTCCGGAGATAGGGCAGATTCGATTCCCCCGATTTCGGGTCCACGACATGCAATCCAGCGATGTGAACCTCTCCACGCTTCAACGCGTCAATCGCCGCCGCACTGCCCAGCGTCCACCCAACCACAGCGGTCTTCTCGCGCCGCCGCCGCAAGTATTCGCCGGCCAGGAAGATGGCCGGATCGCATCCAGCCACTGCGATCTCCTGTTCAACAACCCGCCGATCTCTCAAGAGCTGCACGCGAACCCTCGCAGGCAGCTTCCCGGTTCGTCCCGATCCACCGACAAGCCCAAGAATCAATCCATCAGCCGGAACTGTGTAATTCAGCACATCGCCCAGGTTGGCAACCGGCCGGACCACTGTACGCCCCCCCACTTTGGCAACTTTCACACGGACCCTGGCCCAATCATCTCTGTTCTCAGACTGCGCAGTGAGGAGATCTCCCTCGATCACTTCGCCACTCGCCACGAGGCTGAACAAATCCTCGACGCGACAATCGAGCGCTCCGGCCAGACGAAGAGCGACGGCGGTCGTAGGGAGGTATTGATTGGCTTCGATCGCACAGACCGCTTGCCGAGTGATGCCGGCCATGCCGGCCAACGCACCTTGCGAGAGGCCCTTCGCCGACCTCAGGCTACGAAGACGGTTTTCAATATTGCCGGCAGGCTCAGCTTTGTTTTTCTCGCCCATAGCGGAGAAATGAGTATCCTGTATTCTGTATCAATGTCAAGTATTGTTGATGATGAATATGACAATACCCCTGTTCGTTTTTACTGTTGACAGCTATTACCAAGTTAATATATTAAGTCCGTATTCATGATCGGATATATAGGAATTAATACACAACATGCGAGTCATCAAAAAAGGACCCGTTAACAATTCTCACCCAGCACACCGGCCGTTCATTTTCCTGCTAGTTGTGCTTGCTTTTCTTCCCATGAAGGCATTAGCCCTCGATTGGGTGCCTACTGAAGAGGAAATCAAGAAATACCGTCAGAGCTGGAATCCGCTTTCGCATGGGCCGATCCTCCTCCAGGCGGTGGACACTCAGCCAAAGGGACAACTCTCCATTAGAGAGTTCCTGTTCTCCCAATTCGGCGATAGCAGCTTCGGCAACCAGTTGCAGTTCGTGACCGAGGCCAAGAGCGACCCCGTCAAACTCTCTCAAGTCTCTCCTTCAGTCAACGCGGCTTACGGGCTGACAAATCACATTGAGCTCGGCGCGGCCGCTTCTATAAACGCCTTCTGGGCTGGCGCAAACGGCCAGAACACCTCCGACGTCGGCCTGGGTGATACCTCACTCATTATGAAGTATCGACCGATCGTGCAAGACCCCGACGGCTGGCGTCCTTCCATTACCCATTACACCCAAATCGTACTGCCTACGAGCCGCTGGACAGATGCAGGAAAGCCTCCGGGAGGATTCGCTCCGCTCGGTCGGCTCCCCAGTACTCGATTTGGCGAATTAGGATTTACCCAGGGAATCATGGCCCGCAAGATTTTCGAACCTGTCCGCATCAGCGCCGCGGTCTTTTACTCCTACGCGGCCCCCGGAGAGAGCAACGGCACCACCACATATACGGGCGACGTGATTAATACACGCCTGATCATCGAGCACATTCTGAATGATAAGAACGGGTTCGGATATAACATCGAGGTCTCGACCCTGCACGGCCTGACGTGGCGAGCCGATGGGCACGAGATCAACACCGGCCAGAAGAACGGCTTCACGATCATCGGTGTAGAGCCAGCCCTTCAATGGAATTTCTCGCAGAGCTGGCTGATATCGGCTGGCTGCCTCTTTACCGTCGCGGGTCAAAATGCCATCAATTCGATCTATCCCAATGTGTCCGTCTTCTGGTTTTGGGACAAGAGCGGCAAGATCATCATGCGATAACCGTCCCCTCTCGATCGATCGGACGTCTCTCTAGCACCACCTTCTCCCCTGTGATACCTTACGCCATGCGCCGCATTCCTTTCAGGTGGCTTACCCACCTCACGATCGGGCAGAAGCTCATCGTATCCTTCGGCCTGATCCTCATCCTGCTGGCTGCCAGCCTTACGGCCATTCTCATCTACCTGACCCGTATCAATAGCTACGTGGACCGCCACAAGCGCATCACCGTCCCGGCCATCGTCACGGCCGCCACCATGCAGCGTCATGCGTTCGAGATGAATCTTGCGCTGCATCTCTCCATTGAGAACGCGACTCCTCACTCCACTGAAGCGACGACGCAGCGCCTGACGGAATTAGCCGCACAGCTCGGACAATCGTTGAAACTCTACCGCTCGACCCACGCCGCGCGGACACATCCGATCCTGTTTCGCATGTTGACCGACCATGACCAAGTCGTGCTGGCCGACCAGGAAGATCGCGCGCTGGAACAAATCGACTTCGTGTTGCGGGAGCTGTCATCCAACTGGGAAGCGTGGCTCGTTCAACCGGCCCCGGTGGCCGAACGCGAATCGGGGCCTCCGCTTGGAAAAGCCGATGCCCTGTTCGAGCAACTGATGGAGGGGTTGGATGAGCTCGTCGATGCGCACACCAAGATTGACGTGGAGATGAAGCACGAAGGAGATCGCCTCCTGAGACACGCGCGGCTGATCGCGTTAGGGCTGGTCGTCCTGCTCGCCCTCGTCATCACCGCCACCTATCTCCTGGCAAGTCGCCAGGTGGCCCGTCCTCTGCAACGCCTTGCCGTCACGGCAGATCAAGTTGCCCGCCACAACCTCGGTGCCAGTTTCGACCCGTGGGATTCACAAGACGAGGTCGGCACCCTCACCCGCTTGCTCGGCACCATGCTGGCCACGCTGCGCGAACGGTCGCAGGCGCTGGAGCGAAAAACCAAGGAACTGGAAGCCTTCACCTACTCCGTCGCACACGATCTGAAGAGCCCGCTCCGGGAGATCGAAGGTTTCTCGTCGTTATTGAGCAAGAAATTCGGCGCGGCCTTGCCGCAGATGGCCCAAGATTATCTCGAGAAGGTCCATGCCTCCTCCCTGCGCATGACGGCATTGATCGATGCACTGCTCCGCTACTCCCGCCTTGAGCAACGGCAGATTCCTCCCACGAGAGTGAATCTACAGCGATTGGTCCGCGACGTGATCGCCGACCGCCTCTCCGGTTTGGACGGTCGAGTCCCCGTCATCACCGAGCACGTACCGGAGTCGTCGATCGTCGGCGATCCCTCCATGATCCGCCAGGCTCTGCTGAATCTTCTGGACAATGCCATGAAGTTTTCAGATCCACAGAGACCTGCCGAGATCGCCATCGGCAGCAAGCGAGCCGGTTCCGAGCAGGTCCTGTGGGTCCGCGACAACGGGATCGGGTTCGAGCAGAAAGACGCCGACCGCATCTTCGGCTTATTCGACCGCCTCGATACCGCACACCCTGTCGCAGGCACGGGGGTCGGCCTGGCGATTGTGAAACTGATTATGGAGAAACACGACGGCCGGGTGTGGGCAGAGTCTTCACCGGGGAAGGGCAGCGTATTCTATCTCGCGTTTCCGCTGAGAGACCCGACATGAGAGTGCTCGTCATCGACGACGAGGAGTATGTCCGCCTCGCGCTCGAAGAAGCCCTCCGTAAGGAACGCTGCGAGGTCACGACAGCGGCCCACGGCCAAGCCGGGGTCGACATTCTGCAGACCAGGCCGTTCGACTGCGTGATCACCGACCTCCGCATGCCGGAGCTCGATGGCCGCAGCGTGCTCCGATGGGTAAAGGAGCATCAACCGGACGTCGATGTCATCGTCCTCACGGGGCATGGACAGGTCCAAGCCGCCGTCGAGGCGATCAAGGCCGGCGCCTGGGACTTCATCGTCAAAGACACTCCATTCGATGGCTCGCACATCGCCGCGGCGCTCACCAAGCTCAACGCCGTGCGCACCCTTCGTCGGGAAAATCTCGCAGCCCGGCATGGCGGCTTTACCCGCGACGTCATCGTCGAAGGACCGAGCCCAGCCTGGCAGAAGCTGACAGCTCAGATCGCGCAGGTCGCTCCATCGAACGCGCCGGTGCTCATTCAGGGCGAAACCGGCTCGGGCAAGGAAGTCGTCGCCCGCCTGCTGCACGATCTCAGCCGGCGAGTTCACGGGCCCTTCCTCGCCATCAACTGTGGTTCGGTGAGCCGGGAATTGTTGGAGAGCGAACTCTTCGGCCACGAGAGAGGTTCGTTCACCGGTGCCACCGCTGCGAAGTCGGGCCTCATTGCCGCCGCCGAAGGCGGCACACTCTTTCTCGATGAAATCGGCGAAATGCCGGGGCCGATGCAAGTGAGCTTGCTGCGATTCTTGGATCGAGGCGAGTACCGCCCCGTCGGCAGCACACGCACGCTCCAGGCCGACGTCCGCATTGTCGGCGCAACGAATCAACACGTGCAAGAACTCGTACATCAAGGCCGCTTCCGGGACGACCTTCTGTACCGCATCAACACCGTCACGCTCCGCGTCCCCCCACTCCGTGAGCGGAAAGAAGATCTCCCTCACCTGGTGGAGCATATCCTGCACACTCTACGCATCCCTGGATCCACGAAGCGGACTATTTCACCGGAGGCCATGCAACAGCTCGCAGCGCACACCTGGCCCGGCAACGTGCGCGAACTCCGCAACGTCATCGAACGCCTCATCCTCATGAGCACCAGCACCACGCCTATCAGTCGCGAAGAAGTCGTACAGGTATTGCCGATAACCCAGGTGGCCGATCAAACCGGAGATCTCACCCAACTCTCTCTTGACGATATCGAACGCCTCCACATCCAGCGCGTCCTCGGCGCCAGCGGAGGCAACAAAACCCACGCCGCCAAAACCCTCCGGATTGATTACAAAACCCTCCTCACGAAACTCAAGAAGTACGGGCTCGCCACCTGACCGTGACCGGCCAGCCTTCCGGACCCCACGCAGAAGGAGCGCAGGCGCGCTACTCCCGGAATAGCCTCACGGAGACCTTCTGCCCCTTAATCCTTGTCCGGCTGAGCGCCTCGATGATGCCCCCGGCCAGGTTGTTCGGGACTCTCACCAGGGAATAACGCTCCGTGATTTCGATGGTGCCGATTTGGCGGGAACTCAGCCCGGCCTCATTCGCAATGGCCCCGACGAGATCTCCCGGCCGGATGCCGGCCATCTGACCCGCGCCGATGTACAGCGTGGCCATGGTCGCCGATGGGCTCTGCCGACCGGGCCTGCCCTGACTGTCTCCCGCCTTGGGGCCGCGCGCATGGCCGCGTGAGTCCGAAGCGTGGCGTGGAGACATTCGGCGGGCCTCGTCTCCCCGTAGCTGCACGGCGGGAATCTCCTCTTCCACACGCTCTTCGCCGCGAGATTGGTACGCCAGTTTCACTGCGGCCGCCGCCACCGCCATCGCATCGCCCTGCTCCGCAAGCGACTCGACCACGGCGCGAAACCGATCCAGATCCCCGGCCGCAAGCATCTCCCGAATCGACGCACGAGTGACGTCCAGTCGCTTCGCGTGGAGATCGGCGACAGTCGGCACCGGGGCCAGCTCGATCCTGGATTTCGTGAGCTGCTCAATGCTCCGCAGCAACCGCTGTTCGCGGGGTTCGACAATGGTCACCGCCGCCCCTTCACGCCCCGCGCGCCCGGTCCGGCCGATGCGGTGGACGTACACTTCAGGCGCCGAAGGCACGTCGAAATTCACCACATGGGACACATGCGGGATATCCAAGCCTCGGGCGGCCACATCGGTGGCCACCAACAGCTGAGTCTGCCCGGAGCGGAAGGATTTCATCACGCGATCGCGTTGGGCCTGGTTCAGGCCTCCATGGATGGCCTCGGCCCGATAGCCGCGGCCTTTCAGCATCCCGGTCAACTCATCCACTTCGATCCGCGTCCGGCAGAAGACAAGGGTTGATGTCGGACTCTCCATGTCCAGGATGCGACCAAGAGCCGCCACCTTGTAGGGCCTCGTGACAAGGTAGGCAGTCTGGCGCACGCGGGGGGCCGCACCGGCCTTGACCGGCTCCCGCGCGATCTTGATCTCGACGGGATTCTTGAGATGGCGATGGGCGATGGCCGCGATGCGAGACGGCATGGTGGCGGAAAAGAGCGCCGTCTGCCGGTCACCGGGAGTCTGTTCCAGAATGGCGTCCAGATCCTCAGCGAACCCCATATCGAGCATCTCATCGGCCTCGTCCAGTACGACGATCTGCACGTGTGTGAGCAGGAGGGTGTGGCGCCGGATATGGTCCAGCGCCCGCCCCGGAGTGGCCACGATGATCTCGACGCCGCGCTTGAGAGCCTGCAACTGCGGACCAATGGCCTGACCTCCATAAATGGCAAGCACCGCGAGGCGCAGTTCCTTGCCGTAGCGCTGGACTGCCTCGGCTACTTGCATCGCTAACTCACGCGTCGGCACAAGGATGAGCGCGGTGGGCCGGCGCCGCGGCGCGTGTGCTAATCGCTGGAGGAGCGGCAACGTAAAGGCAGCTGTTTTACCCGTCCCCGTCGCAGCCTGGCCCAGCAGATCCTTCCCCGCCAGCAGCGGCGGGATGGCCTCCCGCTGGATCGCCGTGGGCTCCTCGTATCCCAATGTCTCGATCGTGGTCAGCAGGCCGGCCTCAAGGCCCAGGGCGGCGAACCCGGGAGAAAATCCTTTGGCCGGAGGAGCCGTCTGCGGATGAGTCGTGTCTGGTTTCATATGGTGCGTGTCGGTTCCTTTCCTGAAGCCGGCAAGAACTCCCCTCCTTCGCTCCCCACTGCATGGTGATCGCTCCAGCCCTTAGGCACGTCAGGCCCTCACTCCTTGCTGACGTCATCGAGAAGGATGCACTCAATCTCTTTGACCCGCTGCAGGCTGCGATCGTTCCCATAAAAGCGCGTGGCCTCAGCGCTCAGGGCGGCAGCCACCTGAATGGCATCCGGTGTACTCAGGCGATAGCGGGCACGGAGTTCCGCCGCCCGATCGGCCAACTCAAGAGTGGCAGGGATCCACTCGATCCGCGGGTAGGTACCGAAAAGGGCAAAAATCTTTTGTGTGAGATCCTCTTTCTGTTGCCGATAGGGCTGCACGAGCAATTCTAACAGCGCGACCGTGGAGGTCACGGCCGAGGTACCGCCCCGTTCGATCCGCTCGAACAGGGAAGCGCACCAGGCACCATAGCGGGGATGATCTTCGAGGAAATAGATGAAAACGTTGGTGTCGAGGCCGACTCGCTCACGTTCGAGGGGAAGGCGTTGGGCGGGAGGTTCCCCTACCACGACCTGCGTTCTCGTTTGAGGTAGTCGGATGGATAGGTCCCTTTGGTGAGGCCTCTTAAGGCGCGCGCATAACGCTTGGGCTTGGGCATCATGATCGTGAGGTCGTCTTTCACGACCACGAGCAACTCGTCGCCGCCCTTCACGCCCATGGCCTGCCGGGCCTCCTTCGGAATCACGATCTGATTCTTGCTGCTGAGCTTCTGCACTGCCATAGTCGGCCCTCCATTTGCGCTTTACGCTACCACAACAAGGTAAAGCGCCTCAACCCACCGGTCCAACCCCTTTGATTCCTCCGCCCATTATCGTGCTGGGCCTTGTTATGACTCTACTAGGTTCTTCACTCCTGATTATCGTCAACGCGCCAGCGCTATTTGCTGAAGTCTTGCTCGATGGAATCAGCACGGGTGTCATTCCAATTCTTTTCATCGTGGGGGTTCCGTGAGCACGGAGGACCAAGCCGGGCCGCCCCTCCCCGTTCTTCTGGAATTTCTCCACCCCCCCTGGCATTTCTCCATACCTTTTCCTCGTCGCTCGTCTCTCGTCCAACCGTCTCTCGTTTCGAACTCTCTGTGTTTCCACAATCTTCGCCGCGATCCTCTCCTCTCTTCCTCCGGCACACTCTGTGCTGAGTCTTCTGGAACGATTCCGTGTACGCGGGAGACATATGGCTTCACGTCCCTCCATTCTCTTGATCGAAGACAGCCCCGGCGAATGCGAGTTGTTCCGCCTGGCGCTAGGACAAGCTGGGGTCAACGTGTCGTTCAACAAGGAACCAGACGCCGATGCGGCCTTCCACTACCTCGAAAACATTCAAATGGGCGAAGCGCTTCCGTCGCTGATCCTCTTGGATCTGAAGCTGTGTGGACAGAACGGGTGCGAGTTGCTTCGCCGTCTACGGGCCGATGCGCGCCTGGCTCATATACCGGTGGTCATGCTGACGACCTCGGACGATCCGCGCGACCTTCATGCCTGCCACGTGAACGGCGCGAATGGGTATGTGGTCAAGCCGGGTACGTTCCAAGACCTTGTCACATTTGCTCACGATCTGTGCGGCTACTGGCTCAAATGGAATCGTGCTGAGGTACCCTGCTCATGCTGACCCGCGCGGCGCTCAAGAATCCCTACGCCGTCTTCGCGATCTGCATGATCGTGCTCGTGCTCGGGGCCGTGTCCTATCAAAAGATGCGGGTGGACATCTTCCCGGAGATCAAGATTCCGACCATTCTCGTCACGACGTTCTATCGCGGCTTGAGCCCCAGCGAGATGGAAGGGGCGATTACACTCCGCATGGAGCAGCGATTCGTCGAAGCGAGCTACGTCGAGCATATCGAGTCGCAGTCGCTGGCCGGCATGAGTTACATCAAAGTGTTCTTTCAGCCGGAGTACAGCATCGACTCCGCCCAGTCCGAGTTGACCAGCCTGGCCTATAGCATCATCCGCCTGCTTCCGCCGGGCGTCTATCCCCCGTCCGTCTATAAGTTCGGCGTGGCGAGCTTGCCGATCGGTCTCTTGTCGGTGAGCAGCGAGACGCTCGGCCCGAAAGAGATACGCGACCTGGCCTATTTCACCGTGCGCCAGCAGATTGCGAGCATCCCCGGCATCTCGTTTGGTCCGCCGCTCGGCGGGAAAGTCCGTCAGATCACCGTCTTCCTCGACCAGCAGCGAATGCTCGCGCGCGGCGTGTCCCCATCGGACGTCGTCAAAGCCATTAACGCCCAGAGCGCCATCATCCCGGCCGGCGACATCAAGATCGGAGACCTGGACTACTACGTCTATTCGAACAGCTTGATCGACATCGTCGATAAGATCAACGACGTGCCCATCAAGGTGGTGAACGGGACCCCGGTCTTCGTGCGCGATATCGGCACGGCCGCCGACTCCGCCGCCATTCAAACCTCGATCGTGCGGGTGAACGGGCGCGAGGCGACCTATCTGCCCATCACGCGGCAGGAAGGCGCGAATACGCTGGAAGTGACCGACGGCATGCGCGCCAAGCTCAAGCAACTGACGGAGATTCCCGCCGGCGCGACGGTGAAATTCATCTATGACCAGTCGCTGTATATCAGGCAGGCGATTGCCAATCTGCAGAAGGAAGGGCTGCTCGGTGCCGGATTGGCGGGGCTGATGATTTTTCTCTTTCTCAGCAGTATCAAAGCGGCGCTCGTCGTAGGCCTGGCGATCCCGCTCTCACTCACGGCCGCATTGGTCGCGCTCTATCTGACCGGTCAGACCGTGAACATCATGACCCTGGGCGGGCTCGCGCTCGTCATCGGCACGTTGCTCGACAACAACATCGTGGTTCAAGAAAATCTCCATCGCCATCTGGAGATGGGCAAGGACGGGCGCTCGGCCGCAGAGGATAGCGCCACGGAACTGACCCTCCCGATCCTCGTGGCGACCATCTGCATTCTGATCGTGTACCTCCCCATCGTCTTCTTCACCGGCATCATTAAATATCTCTTCGTGCCGCTCGCGATGACCGTGGCCTTCGCCATGCTCGCCGACTATGCCGTCTCGATGTCCGTGACGCCGGTCCTCCTCGCCCGCTTCTATCAGAAGGGCCATGGCGGCGCCTCCGATGAGGAAGGGTCCGCTGCCACGGGCTGGTTCCGCTTTGTGCTCGCGCTCTACATCCCGCTGTTGCGCGCGAGCCTGCGCTTCAAACCTGTCGTGATCGGCCTGGCCCTCCTCGCGCTCATCGGCACCGGCGTCCTGCTGCTCCCTCGGCTGCACACGGAGTTCTTCCCGAGGATCGACGCGGGCAATTTCACCATGAGCGTCTCGGCGCCGGAAGGATCGCGGATCGAAAGGACGACCGCGATTGTCGCCCAGATTGAAAAGCTGGTGCAGGAAGCCATCCCCAAAGAAGAGCTTGAAGAGGTGATCTCCAACACCGGCCTCTACTTCGGCGATGCGGCCCGCTTCGCGCCGAACACCGGCAACCACACCGCCTTTGTACTTGTGAACCTCGTCACCGGCCATAAGGGCCACACGGACAACTACATCGCGCATCTTCGATCCAAACTGCGCGAGGAGTTACCGGGCGTCGAGATCTCGTTTCAGACCGGCGGGATCATCAGCGATGTGCTGAACTTCGGCCTGCGCGCACCGATCGACATTCAGGTGAAAGGTCCCACACTCGATGTCATTCGCTCAGTAGCGGAAGAGATTCAACAGAAAGTCGCGCAGGTGCAGAACACGGTGGACGTGCGGATCAAGCAAGGCAAAAGCTACCCGGAGCTGCACATCGACGTCGATCGAACCAAAGCCGCCTATTATGGCATCACGCAGGATCGTGTGATCGTGGACGTCATCACCGGCATCAGTTCGAACATTGCGCTGAGCCCGAACTACTGGCTCGACCCGAAGACCGCCAACGGCTACTTCCTGCTGGCGCAGTATCCGGAACAGTCGCTGACCACAACCGAGGACCTGCTCAACATCCCGATCATCGGCGCCCGCACGCCCTTGCTCCCGACGGCCTCGCTCACCACGGCGGGCGCAAGCGGCTCGACCCTGGCACTCCAGAACACGCCCTTCGCCGGACGGCAGATGGAGATGTCCAACGGCTTCTACGCCTCCGGGGACGAGCGGCGAGGACCACCCGTGCTCCTCCGTGATGTGGCCGCTTTGACGTTCAAGACCGGCCCCGACTCCGTGGACCATTACGATCTGTCGCGCTTGATCGATGTGCTGATCACGCCCGTCGGTAACGACCTTGGGCGCGTCGCGCAGGAGATCGAGCAGGTGCTGGCGGCGATCCATCTCCCGAAAGACGTGACGGTGCAGCTCCGTGGCGAGGTCGCCAATATGCGATCGGCCATCGGCAACTTCGCCCTCGCGCTGCCCCTGGCCGTGCTGCTCATCTATCTGGTGATGGTGGGGCTGTTCCGGTCGCTGATCGATCCCCTGATTATTCTGGTCGCCGTCCCGCTGGGATGGATCGGCACGGTGCTGCTGCTGCATGTCACCAACACGTCGGTCAACGTGGAATCCATGATCGGCACACTGATGATGATGGGCATCGTCGTCTCCAACAGCATTCTGCTCGTGGACTTCGCGAACCGCATGGTGCGCGCCGGCGCCACCGCTGAGCAGGCCGTCCTTGAAGCGGGCACGCGCCGCATTCGACCGATTCTGATGACGGCCCTCGCAACGATTCTCGGATTGCTGCCGCTGGCGCTAGGCTTCGGCGAAGGCAACGAAACCATGGTGCCCTTAGCTCGAGCGGTCGTCGGCGGCCTCGCGGTGTCCACCATCATGACGCTGGTCGTCGTACCTGTTATGCATAGCGTGGTCCTTGCGCGTCATGTTCACGTCGTTCACTCCACGACACCCGTCGCTACTTCTGAGGATATCTAATGGACCACCTCGACGAGCAGGCCTCTCATTCGCACGCCTCGAATCGCGGCTGGCTTCCCGTCGTAGTCGTGGGCGCGATCACGGCGCTGGCTATCGGAGTCTATCTCTACGCCCAACGAACCGAGGAACGCAGGCCGCCAGCCACGCCCGGCAGCGCTCCCTCAGCCGATTCCTATCAGGACTCGCTGCCACCCGCTGCACACAGCGACAGCGCGCCGGTGGATGTGCAGATCACAAAACCCACTCGCCGCGATCTGATCTACACGGTCACGCTCCCGGCGAACATCTCGCCGCTCTACCAGACCACGCTCTATGCCAAAGTGTCCGGCTATTTGAAATGGATCGGCCCCGACAAGGGCGACGCGGCCAAGAAAGATCAGGTCCTGGCGATCATCGATGCGCCTGAAGTGGAAGAGCAATACCACCAGGCGGTGTCCGACTACAAAATTAAGAAGCTGACGTACGAACGACTGGCCAAAGTCTGGAAGGAATCGCCGGATGTGATCGCCAAACAAGATGTCGATGTCGCAGAGGCAGCCTACCAGGGAGCCAAACACTTGGTCGAGCAGCGGGAAGCGCTTCGCGACTACACCAAGGTCCGCGCGCCCTATGACGGGATCATCACGGCCCGCTTCGCCGATCCCGGCGCACTGATCCAGGTCGCGACGGCTTCCGCGACCGGCGCCATTCCGCTGTTTACGATCATGGATCTCAACACCGTGCGCGTCTACACGAACGTTCCGCAAGACGATTCGCCCTGGGTGGTGCCGGGAAAAACGAAAGCCTCTGTCAGCCTGAAGGAACTCCCCGGTCGTTCCTTTACAGGGACGATCACCCGCTCGACGTTGGCGTTGGACCCTTCGACGCGCAGCCTGCTCGTCGAGATCGATCTCCCGAACCCGGATCACGCGCTGCGCCCCGGCACGTTTGCCGAGGCGTCGCTCGGGCTGCGCGAAATTCCCAACGCGCTGGTCCTACCGCCGCAAGCCGTCATCAGTGGGCCGAAGGGCAAGTCCGTCTTCGTCGTGGATCAAGGGCACGCGAAGTCGGTTCCGGTGCAAACCGGGATCAGCGACGGTCGTTGGATGGAAATGACTTCTGGTCTGTCCGGTGACGAAGAAGTCGTGGTCGTCGGCAAGCGAAAACTGCTGGACGGCTCTCCCGTCCACACGTCCCCGTTCAACCTGCCGGAGGCGAAGCCGGCCGTCCAAAAGTTCGAACGCCGCTCCGCTGGATCTCCTGACCCAACGGCACCAGCCTCGGGAAACGCGACGCCCAACCATCATCGATGAGTCTACGCACCCGATACAAGACATGACGAGAAGGAGACGCCATGCATAACGCAATCGCACGAAGCGTGATCGCCTTCGCCATCCTCACCGCTCTCGACCGGCCGGTCCCCACAGCCGCGCAGCCGCTCAAGCTCGCATCGGAACCGCCCCCTCGCGGGAGTTTTCTGGGTCTGCAGCAAGCGCTCGATATCGCCCTTCAGCAACACCCTGTCGTCCAGGAGGGCGCGGCGAATCTGAAGGCGTCCGAAGCAAGAACCGAACAGACACGCTCCCTGTATTATCCTCAGGTCTACGCGAACGCAGATAGCGCAGCCGGCGCGGGCCGCATCAATCCGCGGTTCGTCACCCCGGCGGGAGGCCTCCTCCAACAGAACTTGAGCTCGTACACCGCCGGCGTGCTGGCCAGCCAGCGCCTGTACGACTTCGGGTTTACCAGCAACTTGGTCGAATCATCGAAATTGGCCGAGCGTGCTCAGGAACAGGACGTGAATGCCAGACGCGCGATCGTCATCCTGCAGGTCCAGCGCTCCTACTTGATCAGTCTCAAACGACGCCGACTCGTGCAGATCGCCGAAGAAACCGTTCGCGAACGAGGGCTGATCGCCGGCCAGATCGAGGCGCTCTACCGCCAACAACTCAAATCCAAGCTGGATTGGAACCTCGTACGCGTGGAACTCGTCAATGCGGAGTCCTTCCTGGTTCGAAGCCGCAACGATCTGAAGTCCAGCTATGCGGACCTCAATCGGGCGATGGGCGTGGTGGGCCGAGAAGATTACGTGCTGGAAGACATCCCCATCGAAGTCAAACCGACCCGCCCGCTGGAAACGCTCATCAGCGACAGTTTGTCCCATCCGGAACTCAAACGCGCGAAGGAACAGGTCGCCTCGGCCGATGCCAAGCTCCGCGCGACGAAAAGCCAGTACCTCCCAACCATTTCCGCGATCGCGAGCGCCGGCGACTACGAAACGTTCGATACGAGCCGCAATGTCCAGACCGGCGGCTGGTGGGCAGCCGGCGCGCTGGTATCCATGCCGCTCTTCACCGGCTTTCTCATCGAAAATCAGGTCCGGGAGGCGAGCGCCCAACAGGTTGCCGCCTCGGCCGCCAGCGTGAATATCGAACAGGCCCTCACGCAACAGGTCACAAACGCCTATCTGGATACGGTCACCTTCGTTCAACAGATTAAGTTGGCAGAGGAGCAGGTCAAGACGGCGCAAGAAGCGTTGCAGCTGTCGAAACAGCGCTACAAGCTCGGCCTCGGGACGGTGGTGGAGGTGACGCAATCGGAGGTCGCCGTCACGGCGGCGCAAACGCGGCTGGCGGAAGCCCAATACGACTACAAAGTGGCGGAGGTCACGTTGGCCTATGCGGCGGGAGGCTCAGCTCAGCTGACGGTTGATCCCACCATCCGGTAACGAGGACGAACGGGATACCGAGGGACCGGGAAAGACCTTCCTGATGTCGATGACGAGTTCGTCCTTCTCATTCGCCAGCACCTTGTCCCACAGGCTCGTCTCTTGTTTGACGACTGCCTGCTCCAGGTCGAAAAAGAGATCGAAGCCTTTGGGTCCGGTCGGACTCATGGGGTAACGACGATCGTAGATCATGCCATAGGCCGGAATCCCGTACACGATCTGCCAGTTGCCCAACAAGAAGTGCAACTCGGTTCCCCGGACATACAGCCCGCCGGACGTGACGATGCGTTTCACCGAGGTTTGTGGCTTGCTGAGGTAAAAGGTCACCCGCTCGTTCTGCCGCGCCTGCGCCAACGCCCCGGAGAGCCGCGGCGCCAGGAGTGCGACATCCTCCTCATCGAACGCCGGCACCTTGGGCGCCTCGCCTTGAAACCATCGCTGAATTCTCATGCGGTGTTCTTGTACCGTCACACCTTCGAGGACACGCGTCATCTCCTCCGCGCTGATGGAGGCAGGGTGGCTATGTGCGCTCGGCGGCCATTCCGGCAGAACGGCCGCGTCGATTTCCAAACGGACATAGTTGACAGGATCTTCGTAGACCGTTCGAGCAGGAACTTGCGGAATAGCGCAGCCGATTGTCGTCGCCAAAAAGGCGACGAGTAAGGGGTAAGGGGTAAAGGGTAAGGCGATCAGACGTACCAAGAAAAGAACGAATGAACCGTTTTTTTCACGCCTCACCCCTAACTCCTCACCCCTTACCGTTTACCCTTCACTCCTCACTGATCGAGACCGTCATCTCGACGCGTTCCAGCGGGTTGTCCCGCCCATCGCGTTTCATGTTTACCACGTTGTCGGCCACCTCCATCCCGCTGACCACCTCGCCGAAAGCCGTGTACTGCCAGTCGAGGAAATTGGCATCGGCCACGCAGATGAAGAACTGCGACCCCGCGCTGTCGGGATCGTTAGACCTCGCCATGGAGAGCGTGCCGCGCTTGTGCGGTCGGCTGTTGAATTCGGCCTTGACCCTGTGACCAGGCCCACCCATCCCGTGCATGGCTCGATCCGGATTCTTACTGTTCGGATCGCCCCCTTGAATCATGAAGCCGGGAATCACGCGGTGGAAGGTCGTGCCGTTGTAGAACCCTTCCTTTGCCAGCTTGGTGAAATTCTTCACGTGTCCTGGCGCCACGTCGGGAAAGAAACGGAGCACCATGTCCCCTAACGCCTGCCCTTTGCTCGTCACTCGAATGGTCGCCTGCACCTCGTCGCTCGTCTCTGACATGCTACTCCTTTCAGTTCATTGGAATCGGAATGGCGACACCATCCCGCCTTGCAGCCCCTCGTTGACGGACACCCAGGCCCCTCCATCGTCATCACTGCGGAAGACGCCTGAGGTCGTTCCCGCATACAACGATCCGCTGCCGGACTCTACCAACACCTGGACAGCCAGATTGCCGAGCCCCTTATTCAGCGGCAACCACTGACGCCCCTTATCGACGGTCTTGTAAATGCCACGGCCGGTCGCGACGAACAACCCCCGTTCGTTGCTGACGATCCCCCGAATGGAATCGTTCGGGAGCGCCCGGCTGATCGGCCGCCATGTCTCGCCTCCATCTACGCTGCGGAACACGCCGCCGTCGAACGTGCCGGCATAGACGCTCTGCTCCTTGTCGATCGCCAGCACACGGATGAAATTCTCCACCATGCCTTCATGATCTTTGAGCCCGTGGCGCATACGCAACCATCCGGAGGAGTGCTCTCTGTATCGCAATACACCCTTGCCCGACGTACCGGCAAACAAGGTTCCGTCTGCCGACCGAGCCAACGCATGCACCAGAATCTCCGTGAGTCCTTCCGTGACGACAACCCACCGATCACCGGGTTGGCTCAGGCGGTACACACCGTCGCCGGTACCCGCATAGATCACCTCGCCGACGACGAGCAAGGCCTTGATCTCGAGTCGTTTTAGACCGGCATTGATCGCCTGCCAGCTCTTTCCATTGTCGCGCGTGCGGAACACGCCCCCGCGGAACGTTCCTGCGTACACCACACCATCTCGTCCGGCGGCCAGGCACAACACGAATGGGTCCGTCAGACCGTCGTTGGATGGAGCCCAGACCCCTCCTCGATCCTCGCTCCGGAACATGCCCATGCCGAACGACCCCGCGTAGACGGTTTCCTTCCCCACAGCCGTCAATGCCTGCACACTGACAGCCACTTCAGGAAGTTGCTCAACAGCCGCCACTGGGCCGACCCAACTGGATAAGGCAAAAGTTAAAAGGCACACGGCAAAATGAAGGAGAGAACTTTTCACTTTTTACTTTTACCTTTTTACTTTCAATTTACCGCACCCGATGGCCGGCCGTCCCCATCGGGATGTCGGGATCCATGGGCAGGTCGACGGACGCCCCCGGCGTCTCCCGACCGAACAGGCGCGCCCCGAGTATACCGATCTCGTACAAGATCATCAGCGGCACCGCCATGAGCAGCATCGTAAACAGCGTCGCATCCGGCGTGACCACTGCCGACAGAATCAAACAGGCGAGGATCGCATGTTTCCGGTAGCGAGCGAGCACCTGCGCCGAGACCACCCCGACACGCGCAAGCAGCGTCAGCACCAGCGGTAGCTCGAACGCGCACCCGAAGATCAGCAGAAATTTCACATTAAAATCGATGTAGGTCCCGACCCCGAGCGCGGGAGTGATATCCCGATCCATACCGAAACTGACAAAGAAGTCGATCACCAGCGGCAGGATGACGAGGTTACAAAACACCAGCCCGAGTGCGAACAGACCCCCTGCCAGGAGAAACAATGGGATCGCCCAGCGCTGTTCTTTGGGGAGCAGCGCCGGCTCGATGAACTTCCAGAAGTGATAGAAGACGACCGGCAGGCTGAGCACGATCCCGGCCAGGAACGACACCTTGATGGCCGCAAAGAGCGCTTCCGTCGGCCCGTAGAACACCAACTGATTGGGGAAGGGCCGGTTAAGCCATGCCACCATCTCTGCCGAGTAGGCAAACGTCAGGGCAAACGCGGCGAACAGCGTCGCCCCGACGATATACAGGCGGCGCTTGACCGTACTCAGATGGGCAGCCAGGGGATGAAGCATCGCGGCCATAGGTCGGACGGGTCGGGTCGATCTTTCGCTCAGATCACTGGAATCGGCTCGCTCGACGAACGTCAGTGCGTGGGCACAGGATCCTGCAGGCGGAACAGGCGAATCAGTTCCGCCATCTTGTCCTTCTTCTGCAGCTTCTCTTTTTGGAGTTGCTTCTTCACTAACTCTTCCGACGGCGTCAGGACATGGCGCTTCTGCAATTCGTTCAACTCGATATCCAGGCGATGGTGAGACTCCTCAAGCTCCCGGAACTCGGTGCTGGATTGGCGTAACCGCTCCGCGATCGAACTGTCCGTCACCATATCGCACCTCCTCGTGAAAGAGTGACCGGAGCACGGCGCTCCGTTCTGTGGACGGCCCGCGCGATCTCATCGCACGGGTGATTGCATGCAAATCGGCTCCATCTCCATTAAGACCGCATCCTCGATCGGATTCGAGTAATACTTCGCGCGTGTTGCCGCCCGCCGAAACCCGAGCTTCTCATACAGGGCAAGGGCGTGGTAGTTCGACGCGCGTACTTCCAAGACTGCCCGCACCGCGCCTTGTGCCTGGCCTGCCTGGAGCGCGCGAGTTACGAGCTGGGTCGCAATCCCCCGGCGACGCATGAAGTCCATTACCGCCAGGTTCATCAGTCGTATTTCTTCAAAGACAACCCAACAACACAGATATCCCACGGTCGTCAGAGTCATGGTTTCCGGATCTCGCTGCCGAGCGACAAGGAATCGAGCGAACTGGTTGCCTGTCAACTCAGCCTCGAACATTTTGCGCGTCCAGGGGGCGGAGAAGCAAGCCTCCTCAAGACGGAGCAGATCGGGCAAATCGGCCGGTATCGCCGGCTCGATAATCTTATCGCATGCCATCCGATCGACCATCACACTCCTCTCCCTCTCCTCCATATCCGCGGCCTATCGCTTGGACGCAGGAGCTGCAGCAGACCGCTTCCGCTGCGGTTTCCCAGCCAACTTACGGGCCACTCGCTGCTGCCGCCGTTCGGTCGCAGAGACCCCGCCCAGACGCTCCTGGGTCAGTTCTGCTTCAGTCCGTTGGACGTAGCGGGGTGCGATTCCAAGCCCAGCCACCTCCCCGTTCGCCAGCCTCGGTAACGCCGCCAGCCCCAGGCTGACCGCCGAGGGACGCATGGCCGACACATCCGCCTCCGCAATCATGCGCGCATCGGCACCCAACGAAGCTCGAATGTCTTTCTCATAGGCCTGCCAGCCATCGCCGCACACCAGTAGAGGCTTCTGGACGGTCCGGGCCACCGCTTGGGGGGGTCCCACCTGCTCATGGAGAAGCCGAACCAATGTTCGACGATCCGTCCACTGGTACTGGGCCCAGTACACCTCACCAATACGACTCTTCAGAATGGGGCAGATCGGCAAGGACATCCCGCGTAGGCTCCAGGCCATCGCTTCCAACGTCGGCACCACGACCAGCGGCAACTTCGTCACTGTCCGGAATCCCAGCATCGTCGCCAATCCCACGCGCAAACCTGTAAACGAGCCGGGGCCAATCGACACCGCCAGCCCGTTCAGATCGTTGAGCGTAAGACCGGCTTCTTTCAAAAGACGATCGATCGCCGGGAGCAACGTTCGCGCGTGCGAGCCCTTGGCATCCTGTTCCACGCGTGCCAGGACCGCTTCACCATCGAGGATGGCCACACTTTGCCACACTGTCGCGGTCTCAACTGCCAGAATCTTCATCCACCCACCAACAGATATGCCGGCAACGAGAGCGACACCTGCCCCAAGTCGCCTGCCTTCAGAACCGCATTGGGCACAATCTCGTGAAAGGTGACCTGCACGCTGCCGCGTCCCTGCCCGTCTTCCATCGAGAGCTTGAACGGCCGCAGCATGCGGCGATCCGGCGCACGCGGCCCGTCGCTCACCCCCCCCACCTCGTCCGACCCGACAAGGCGATAATCGTCGAACTGCAACCGGGCCTCCACTTCTCCCGTCGGGGTGAGACGATCTTCCTGCACCACGAGCAACGTCCGCCGGTCGAACCAGATACGCCGGACCGCGCTGGACGGCGCAGCGGTGCCACCGGACGATGCGCCGAACACATCCAGCCGGTATCGGTCTCCCTCTTCGGCCAACGCCACCCGCTCGTGCTTGCCCACCGTCGCAGCTCCCACGACACCATGCATCGCCCAGACGCTCAACTGAAAAGGCCGCGTCAGCTTGCCCATGTGCTCCGGTTCAGACGGACGACCGGTGAACACGCGGCCCATCGTGGGCAAGCGCAACGTGTACTGATCGTGCGCCATGACAAATTCGAACAGCTCGCTGCCGAGCGACGTAAAGCCCTGCAGTCGCATCGCATCCGGACGCCGGTAATACATCGCCCCTTCCACGCGCTGGGCGATGGGCATGATGCCCCCCTTGATCTTTGCGCTGAAGAGCCCCTTCATCGTCTGCACCGCCGTTTCGCGATCGCGCAGCAGCGCCGTCAATTCCTCAGCCGTAGCCTGTTTGAGTTGAACTTCCTCTCGCGGCGCCAACAGAGCGCAGCCAGCGATGAAAGACCAAGAGAGAACGAATAGTGTGGTTGTTAAACAGAAGAGGCCGGGCCGACGAGCCTCTATTGCGCGCGTCCAACGAGGGCCTTCCGAGGCCGCGCGTTGCGCGAGCACGGAGGCTCGTCGGCCTGGCCCCTTCCTACGCCAGCACGGCATCGAGCGCCTCTCCCACTTCCTGAATGCCGATGAGTTCAATGCCCTCGACCACATCCAGCTTGGCCAGGTTGCGCTCGGGCAGCAGGCACCGCTTGAATCCCATCTTGGCCGCCTCTCGAATCCGGAGATCGGCCTGATTAATTGCCCTCACTTCTCCCCCGAGCCCGACTTCCCCCAGGACCATCGTCATGTGGTCGATCGGCGCTTCACGCAGACTCGACGTGACCGCGGTGACAATGCCTAGATCAATGGCCGGCTCATCAACCTGCATACCTCCGACGACGTTCACGTACACATCCTGTCCGGATAAATGCAGGCCCAGCCGCTTCTCCATGACTGCCAGCAGCAATGACACCCGGTTCAACTCGACCCCATTGGCCATGCGCTTGGGCATGGCATAGCTCGTCGGCGATACCAAGGCTTGTAGTTCGACCAGGATCGGCCGCGACCCTTCCAGGCTGGACACCACCACCGATCCGGTGCTGCGCTGTGGCCGTTCGGCCAGGAACAGCTCAGAGGGATTGCCGACTTCCTCCAATCCTGTGTCCTTCATTTCGAACACGCCGATCTCGTTCGTCGAACCGAAGCGGTTCTTCACCGCACGAAGGATACGGTAGCTATGGCCTTTGTCGCCCTCAAAATAGAGCACGGTGTCCACGATGTGTTCCAGCAACCGTGGGCCGGCGATTGCCCCTTCCTTCGTGACGTGCCCAATGATGAACACCGGCACACTGCTCCGCTTGGCAAACCACATGAGCTGGCCGGCCACTTCCTGCACCTGGCTGATGCTGCCGGGCGCGGACGTGAGCTGCTCAGTGTAGACGGTCTGAATCGAATCCACCACCACTGCGGCCGGCGCCACTTCTTGGATGGATTTCAGCATCTGTTCGAGCGAGGTCTCAGCCAGGATCAGGAGATTCGGGCTTTCGATTCCCAACCGTTGCCCCCGCATCTTGATCTGGCGCGGCGACTCCTCGCCGGAGACGTATAACACCGGTTCGCCGGCGGCACCAAGTTTGGGAAGGGCTTGCAGCAGGAGCGTCGTCTTGCCGATCCCGGGATCGCCGCCGATGAGGATGACCGATCCGGGAATCACGCCTCCCCCGAGCACGCGATCGAATTCGCCGATGCCGGTGCAACGGCGATGCTCGCCGACGATTTCAATCTCGCCGATGGGAGTCGCCTGGGAGGAGGTCTGATTCTTGAGCGCGGCGGGACGGCCTTTGCCCGTGGCAGGCAGCCGTTCTTCTTTCATGGTGTTCCAGCCGCCGCAGTCGGGACAGCGTCCGACCCACCGCGGAGCCTGGTGGCCGCACGCCTGGCAAGAAAAACTGGTCTTGGCCCGCATCCGCCGGAGCCTCTGGATCAGAAGAGGTGAATACCGAGTCTATATTAAAGGAAAAGGAGAGAAGAATGGAAGCAGGAGGGGTATTCGGGCTGTCCCTGTGCTCCCGGAGCACACGCCCTCAGAAAGAGGCGGAGGGAGTAGCCAGACCATCCTTCTTGCTCGCAGAGCCCCCACGGTGAAGCTGTGGTCGCTCGATGCGCGCAGTGAAGGACGGTCCGGCTACTCCCCATTTGAGAGGTTAAGGGAATTGGGAGGGCCTCGCTCGACGGCCGCAGTGGGATCAGCCTGCTTACCCCTCCGTCATGACGAAAGTGGCGGCAGACGAGGAAATCGGATCAGCCCGCTCGACCCGTCACTCGATGGCAAGGTGTGAACGCAAGACCTGACACTCAATGTTGCTCATTTGAAATCCAAATCTGATCGACTCGCTCTGCGGCGCCGGCTAACGGCCGGCGCTGAGCGGCGCGCGGCTGTTTGCGCGGCTGTTCCAGCGACTTGTTAGCCTGAATAATTCACGATTTTGGCGAGAAAAAAAGCCATCGAGGCTCCCATCTGTGCTATAGGAGCGGTGTTCAGACGTTTCTACGCACAGCAAAAAGGAGACCCGATGGCCACAGCGTGTATAGCGCAATTGACCTTCACATGCTATCCCAAGACGAAGACGGTAGCCCGATTCGATCAGACGCAGGCCAGCACCGATGGCGGCGTCGTGTTACTCAAGGCGCTGGATGACCGCCTCCAGCTGACGGACCGCCTGGCGGCGTGCCTGCCCGATCGCCGGGATCCCGACAAGGTCCGGCACGCGGTCCGCGACCTGCTGCGGCAGCGCATCTTCGGCCTGGCGTGTGGGTATGAGGACGGCAACGACGCGGCCCGGCTGGTCGACGATCCCCTGCACAAGCTGGCGGTGGGGCGCGATCCGGTGAGCGGGGATGCCTTGGCCTCGCAGCCCACGCTCTCCCGGTTTGAGAATGCGGTGAGCCCACGAGCCCTGTATGGGATGGGGCGGATGTTGGCGGCGACGGTCATCGCGCAGCACCGCCACCGGCTCAAGGGCCGAGCCCAGCGCATCACGATCGATCTCGATCCCACGGACGATCCCACGCATGGGCAGCAGGAATTGGCGTTCTTCAATGGGCACGACGACACGTGGTGCTACCTGCCGCTGGTGGCGACGCTGACGTTCAATGACGAAGCGGAACAGTATCTGGTCGCGATCGTCCTGCGACCGGGCAACAGTCCGGCCAAGCACGGCGCGTGCGGGCTCCTGCGGACCCTGCTCCGTCAGTTGCGGCGGGCGTTTCCCGGCACCCCGGTGCGAGTGCGTGTGGATGGGGGCTTTGCGGGGAACGACTGGCTGGACTTCCTGGAAGCGGAGCGAGTCGAGTATGTCGTGGGGCTGGCCAACAACCCGCGGCTGGAACAGCGCGCCGGGCGCCTGCTGGGCGAGGCCTACGGCCTGTCGAAGTACAGCGGCCGCACGGAGCATGTCTATGGGGAGACCCTCTATGCGGCCCAGAGCTGGTCGCATCGCCGCCGGGTGATCATCAAGGCGGAGGTCGTCCGGCTGCCCGGACGTGATCCCAAATGCAACCCCCGCTTCGTCGTGACCAATCTCCCTGATGCGCCGGCCGCGGCCTATGGCGTCTACTGTCAGCGCGGCGACATGGAGAACCGGCTCAAGGAATTACACCACGGACTGGCGCTGGACCGGACGAGTTGCTCACGCTTCTGGGCCAATCAATTCCGCGTGCTCCTGACGGCCGCGGCGTATGTGCTGCTGCAGGCGTTACGGCAACAGGCCCACGGCACGGACTGCGCCACGGCACAAGTCTCCACCTTGCGGGAGCGGCTGCTCAAGCTGGCGGTCTGGGTGGAACGCTCGGTGCGCCGCATCGTGCTACACCTGCCCAGTTCGGCGCCCTGGGGCACGACCTGGCAACGGGTGGCCGTGGCCGTGGGCGCGGTACCAGGCTAACCACACGCCCGGGCTTGTGCAGGAGGGTGGCGCAGCGGGAACAGACAGGAGACGTGTGTCGTGAATCTCCCGCGCAGGACGTGCGACGACCACCGGACCACTCCCAACAGAGAACGTGGGGCCCCGCCGCCGCCGTCAGCGACCGCGACAGGGGCACAGGAGTCGCCGGCTTCTCCAGCATGGCGGCCACTGCCCCTCTGACCATCAGTCGTGAATAATGCGGGCTAGGCGGCTGACCGCGCTGGCTCACTGAACACGCTGGCGCCATTTGTCGGGATCGCGGGAGGTGTGAAATACGGCGTAGACCGTCACCCGGCCTTCGACATACTCGTAGAAGATCGCATACGGAAAGCGACGCACCAACCCGCGGCGATAGTTTTCGTGAACCGTACCATACATCTCGGGTGTGCGGCGAATCGCCTCAATACACGCATCGACGCAGCTCAAATACTCCTCTCCCAAACCGATCCGTCGCCCCTCGTACCAGGCGTGCGCCTCTGCGACGTCTTGCTCGGCCTCCGGCGCAACGATCAACTTAGCGGCCATCGCGACTTCGGGCTCTTCGTTTGACTTCTTCCCACGTGAGTCCGGAGGCCGGGTTTGTCATCAGGCGGGCCTTTCTCCGGGCCAGCTCTTCCTTTTGCCAGTCATGAACCGGTACCGCTTCGGGAGTGGCCGCAAGGTCATCCCACAAGTCTTCGACGAGCTGAAGTTTTTCTGACGGACTCAGATCAAAGATCGAGGCATCGGTTGGGCTCATCTGAAATCCTCCTGCAATGGTGTTCAAGCATGACGAATCATTCTGCCGCCGAACGCTTTGGGTGAGCCGCCCTGTCGGTCTCAACCCAATGGTTAGCCGATCTCATTCCAAAGGTGCGATCTTCTGGAGCTCCTCTCGCGCGCGTGCCCTATCCCAGTCGGCCAGAAGCTCCCCCTGATGAAGCGTTGCCCACTCAATCACGAGACCTGTGACGCGAGGCGGCAACCGTCCGGAAAACACGGCCAGAGTTCGAATATCGATCAAGCCAAGGTTACCGCCATACTCCGCATGAAAGTGCGGCGGGTTGTGATCGTCGAAGAACATCTTGATGACGATGCCGAAGAAACGGCTGATCTCAGGCATGGGTGGGCTGGTCGCGTAGCGCGGGGAAAAGCTCTTCCGGTTTCTTGCCCGTCACCTTGAGGTAGAGCGCATCCGGGCACAGATCAACCTGTTCGCCCCAGACCAGTTCACCGGATGAACCGATACGAACCTGTTCGAAGACGAGTGGGTCGCGCCAGAGGGCGAACACACCTTTGCCGACGGCTTCAGAGAGGTCCACAGTCCCGGATACCCCGTCGTCAAATTCCAGCTCCAGGCGATATCCCGGCAGGACCTTGACCTTGGAAATCCTTCTCATGGCTCAATTCCTCCATGCCCCGGATAGTACCACTAATGAAGATGTCCGGAAAGGACTCCATGCGATGACGGCTAACGGCCGCGATGACGTGCGCGAGCGGGCACGCGACAGCGCGCTGGCGAAGCGTC
>CAZKRM010000010.1:0-97748 GCA_964555285.1 uncultured Nitrospiraceae bacterium | reverse complement strand
CGGCACCTTCCAGGCCTTCTGCATCGTCACCACTGCGCCGATCGACCCGCCTTCGAGGATGAAGGCCGGCTCCTTGCCGAATCCCGCTTTCACCGCCCGCTTCGCCGCCTCGACATAGGGACCGGTGAAGACGCCTCGGTACGGCTGAAGCATCCCTTCCCGCTCAATCTTGATGTTGGGATTCAGCTTGGCGACGTATTTCTTGAGGAGCGAGAATGCGCTCTCCGGTGTCTGATTCGGCACCAAGCGCATGCTGACTTTCAGTTCGCCGTGGCCCGGCACGACGGTCTTGACGCCGGGACCGTGGTAGCCGCCGGTAAGGCCGTGTACCTCGAAGGTCGGCGCGGCCCAGATGCGCTGGAGGACTTCCGTCGCGTTCGTAGTACGCAAGGCATGGAACCCGTAGGCCTTCATAAACCGTTTCACCTGGAAGCCGGAGGATAGAAAGCTCTCGATCTCGGCCTTCATCGGCTTGACCACGTCCTTGTAGAAGCCGGGAATCTTCACCTTGCCGGTCTTCGCATCCACGCAGGCATTGGCCACCTCCATCAGTTCGGCCAGTGGATTGCGCGCGGCGCCGCCGGTCACGCCGGAATGTGCATCTTTGCTTCCCGTGCGAAGGGTGAGTCGAGCCCCGAGCAGGCCGCGCAGGCCATAGGGCATGGCTGGGCGCCCCTTCGCAATCCAGATCGTGTCCGACACCAGGACGGAATCAGGACGCGGGATGGCCGCGTGATTCTCGAGCCCTGCGGCGAAGTGCGGACTGCCGATTTCCTCTTCCAGCTCCCACAGGAATCGAATGTTGAGCGGTACACCCTGCTCGATCGCATAGCGCGCGGCGAGCAACGCCGTCAGCGCCGGCCCCTTGTCGTCTGTCGCCCCGCGTCCGTGATAGATGCCATCCTCTTTGCGGAAGGCGAAGGGAGCCTGCCGCCATTCCGGCTCCTGCGCGGGCTGCACGTCGAGATGATTGTAGATGATGATGGTCGGATAGTTCGCGCCGGTCGTCCAGCCACCCGACACGATCGGATACCCGCCGGTCTCCACAATGCGCGCTTCTGCGCCAAGGTCGGTCAGATACTGGACGGCGAGTTCGGCCATCCGCCGCATGTCGGTCGCATGGCGTGGGTCCATGCTGATCGACGGGATCTCGACCATCTGCCCGAGCATATCCTCGAAGCGCGGACGGACTTGCTGAATGTAGGCATTGATCTGCGTTGCGTTGATCGTCATGCGTCAGACTCCTTCGTGGGCGGGCTCAGGCGCGGCATTATACCGTCGCGTGTTGCGCAGAGAAAGGCACGCGCCGGCTTCTGCGGTCGAAGCGAAGATGATAGAATGCGACGCGTGAACTGCGCGAGCATCTTCCAAAATAGACTCACCCTCCTCCACCACTGCATCGTGTGTCGCATGCGGTGGCTTGCCGCATTGACTCTATTGTTGATTGCACCCCCCGCCCTCGCTCAGGAAGCGGTGTTCATTGAGGAGATTGTGGCACGGCCGGACCTCTACCATTTGCATCAAGTCGTCATCCACGGGACCGTCAGGGATGTCCAGGCACTGTCTCCCTACAAGCTCCCGACAGGGGACTTCTGCTACGGCGCGTACCTCTTCAGGCTCGAGGACGATACAGGCTCCATCGCTGTGGCCCAGTTGGGGATGTGTGACAAGCCCATCTTGCGCGAGCTCGTGGTGTCGGAAGGGGATCAAGCCGCTGTGCAGGCGACGATTCACGCCCCCGGACATGGTGGATACTATCTCTCTCTACAAGGCCTCCGTATTTCGACGGAAGAACAGGGGGAGATTCAGGCAGTCGCCGCGAATATCGTTCGGCTCGATCCATAGCCGGAAGGCTTCGGATGACGAAGAAAGAAACAGATGAAGAGGAGTTGCGCGCTCATCATTGTGCTGGTTCTGACGGGCTGCACCAGCAGCAAGGGCCTCGATCGCGCTGCGCTTCGCGAGACCTTGCGTCAGGATGCCATTCACCTGACTGATCCGTCCAATCAAACCGGCCACCGCTCTGCACCACGTCTGGCCCTGCCCACGAAAGTCGCTCTGTTTCTCAGACCCACCGGCTTCCTGAACCGCCATTTCGATTGGACCGATGCGGACAAGGATGTCTTTCGCGACTGGGCGCAAGATCTCAAGAACAAGGGCGTGCTGTCGGACCTCTACACGGTGGCGGAGTCGTCGGCGACCGGCAAGAGCCTGCAGCATCTGCGTGAGGTGGCCGCTCGTTATGGCGCCGACGCGCTCTTGATCGTGGACGGCGCCGACGACCTTGATCGGTACAATAACTATAAAGGACCGTTGCTCTACTGGACGATCCTGGGAACTTATCTCGCGAACGGGACACACAGCGACGCCCTCTGCCTGGTCACCGCCACGTTGTGGGATGTTCGAACCGGCGTGCGCTATTTCACCGAAGAGGCGGAGGGACAGGCCAAGACCGTCGGGCCTGCGGCATTTCTTCACGACAAGGAGGCGATCGCACAGGCGAAGACGGCCGCGCTCCGGAAACTCATCGAACAACTCAACAGCCGGTTGTCGACCCTCAAATGAACGTTCTGCTGGTGATCGTAGCCATTGCCCTCCTTTCGAATGCCGTGCTCCCTGCATCGGCCGAGGAGCCGACTCGCGCACCTGCTTCGAGCCATGCTCCACCGACATCCGAGAGCCAGACCCCTTCTGCATCCTCAGACACCTGGGCGGACTGGCACTACGGGGCCTACCTGGACCTCAGCTATATCGTGAATTTCAATTTCCCCGAGAACCATCAGTGGCGCAGCCGTACCACGAGCAACCGGTTCAACGAACTGGCGCCCAACATGGGCCTGGTCTATGTCCGGAAAGATGCGACGACCGACTCGCGCTGGGGCATGGAACTCGGCGCGCAAGGGGGCTACGACTCGAAGGACTTCGCGTTCCTCGTGAACGAGCCCAAAGTGGGTGGAGCGGACACGCTCCGCCACGTCCACCGCGCCAACCTGTCCTACCTCGCACCGGTCGGCAACGGGCTCACGATTCAGGCCGGCCTGTTCAACAGTTTGATCGGCTACGAGTCTCTCTACGCCAAGGACAATTTCAACTACACCCGCTCCTGGATCGCCGACAACACGCCCTACATGATGTTCGGCGTCAACGCCAAGTACCCGGTGAACGACAACCTGACCGCGACCGTGTTCGTGATCAACGGGTACTTCCATCTGTCCAATCCGAACGATCAACCCAGCTATGGGACCCAGCTGGCCTGGAAAGCGACCTCGCGCCTCACTCTCACCCAGACGCTCTATTGGGGGCCGGACCAAAGCAATACGTCGATCGAGTTCTGGCGCTTCTATGCCAACCACGTTGCCGAATGGAAAGCCGACGACGTGACCATGACCCTGTCCTACGATATCGGGACGGAGAACGTCGCCAATCGCCCCGGCAACCCGCGCGCGTTCGTGATGGGCGGGAACCTCGTGACGGCCTGGCATATCTCCGGCCCCTGGACGGTAGCGCTCAGACCGGAATTCTATTGGGACCGGAACGGACGGTGGACGGGGTTCGAACAGTTCGTCAAGGCCATCACCAGCACGTTGGAATACAAAGTGCCCTATGGCTGGACGAACACCAGGCTTCGACTCGAATACCGCTACGACGAATCCACCGGCCCCGGCGGGGGATTCTTCAAAGGAGGGGACATCCGGCCTGGCGTGATCGGCTTGACGCCGGGTCAGCAACTGTTGCTTGCCGGCATTCTCTGGACCTTCGATTCACCATGATCAGAGAGGGCTGGCCTGATCCGCGCGTCCCGTCTCAGCGTTCCCTTGTCGAGCCCATCGCCACAGCAGCCAGCCCCACACCGCCAGCATCCCGATCCATCCGAGAACCGCAACGCGATGGGCAATGATCTGGTCGGACGCCAGCAGGCCCCAGCGACTGAAGATCTCCGTCCAATCGTGCTCTCCGCCACCGACGAGGGGAAGGACTTGCGCGCGGGCATCGGCCATGTAGCGGGCGATGTTCAGAACATTCTCAAAGAACCAGACACCCGCCACCGCACAGCCGACCGTGTGCCGCTCACGCCAGAAGGCCAGCCACACGACCACCGGCATGGCGAGCTGCCCAATCGTGCCTCCGTACAGGCCGAGCGTCGAGCCGAACATCCCGAAGATCGGATGCCCCGCCTCGTGAAAGACAAGATTGACGTGATCCAGAAAGACGAATCCGTCATCGTTCGATTTGAGCAGGTAGAGGAACCACGCAAACCCCACTGACGCCGCTGCCATCTGCCAATGCGCGACGACCTTCCACGGATACCCGTGAATCCGCAGAGTACAGTGGAGAATATCGCGCGGCGTCAGCACGGCGAGTAAATTCTCCCTCTTTCACTCTCCCACATAGCTCCGGATGTAGCTCCGGATGGGGGAGGGCTGCCGGGCTGCCTCCCACTGCGCGCGTCCACCGAGCGCTTTCTGAAGCGCGGGGTGCGCGAGCAAGGAGGCTGCCAGGCAGCCATTCTCCCACGCCTCATTTTCCTAGCACGCACCACATCCGGCGCGTCCCCGATTTCTGATCGGTCACCGGTTCGCCGCTGAAGAAACTCACTTGCCAGGCGACGATGTCGTCTTTCGGATGGGGCGTGGCCGTCCAGTAAATTTCCGACTTGATATTCACGAAGGGATGGCCTGGGGGAAGAGCAGGATCATGCTGCGTGGAGTCGATCAGGGTCTTGAGTTCATCCACCGACGGAGCCCGCCAGCCTGTCTGGCCGCCGACCGTTTTCGTGGGACATCGTGCGACCGAGGCGCTCCAGACATCGTGGACGCGATCCGGCTCCTGTTCCCAGATCAAGCCGGTCTGATTATCTTTGACCGCCGCCCCGTTCATCACCAGGGCAAACCGGTCCCCGCCCTTGACGTTCAGCGGTACGGCGAGCGCCAGAACCAGCACCATTCCAAGAAAGGAAGGAGACATGCCCAACCACTGATGTCGCATGACAGGCCTCGAATGGTTAGTGGACAGAGAAGGGAACCGGTGCAAAGGTCAGCACAAAGATCGCGAGCGCGGCCCAGCCGATCAAGACTCGCGTTCGTCCGAGGGCCACCTCGGAATCAACGACGGGGGGATGGGCCAGACCCCAGATGCCTGCCATCCCGGCCCAGAGCCACCAACCTGGCCATCCGACGAAGCCCAAGACGATCAGAATGGGAATGATGGCGAAGGCCATCGTGCGCTGGCGTGGACCCCACAGCGCATAGGCGACGTGTCCGCCGTCGAGTTGGCCGATAGGAATCAGGTTGAGCGACGTCACGAACAATCCGAACCAGGCGGCAAAGCCGATCGGATGTAGCACCACGTCAGCCGTCGGCGGGAGCGGCCCAATGACCAGCCACGACATGAACTGCAGCAGGAGCGGCTCACCGAGATGCAGGCCATAGCTGGTCTCTGTCGGAATGACCTTCGACAAACTCAGACCGATCACCAGCGCGATGACGGCCACGACGAACCCGGCTATCGGCCCGGCTACGCCGATATCGAAGAGCGCCTTCCGGTTCATGATCGGCCCGCGCATGCGGATGATCGCTCCGAAGGTCCCGATAAAATGCGGCGGTCCGGGGAGAAACAGCGGCAAGGACGTCGGCACGCGGTGGATGCGCGACAACACATAGTGGCCGAGCTCATGCGTGACCAGGATGCCGAGCAGCGTGGCGGCGAAGGGGACGCCGTCCCACAGGACGCGCGGATTGTCCATCAGGAACCGCCACGCTCCACGAAACGGGCTGGTGTTCGTTTGGTAGGCTCCGGCCCAGAGGGTGGTGAACACCGTGAGCAGAAACAGACCGAGCGGGACGAGCACACTCGAGCGTTCCGGTTGTGTCGGTTCGTCCGGCTCGCTCTCAATCGGACGCGCCTCGTTCCAGCCTTCCTGCACCGAAGCGCCGTTCGGATCGAATTCGCGTTCGCGCTTATCCATAAATATGATGCCCGCGTCAGGCGGTCCCGGCAAAGGGATTGTGGGCTAACTCCTCGCGGACGCTCGTCGCCGGCCCGTGACCGGGAAGCAACACCGCGTGCTCAGGTAATTTCAACACACGCTGGCGCACGGATTCCAGATGGAGGGGATAGAGTTTGGCCGGATTCGACCGGCCGATCGATCCTGCAAACAGCGTGTCGCCGACAAAACAGAGGGTGCGGCTTTGATCTTCGACGCGATAGCAGGTGCCGCCCGGCGTGTGCCCCGGCGTCGTCAGACACCGAACGGTCAACCGTCCCACCTGAATCGTTCGGCCATCTTTCGGCACCGTGAGCAGGTCATCCGGTGGACGCCAACTCAGCAAATCGATATCGTCGGCCCCGAGGTACACCGGAACTTTCCGAAGTGTGAGGAGATGGTCAATACCATCGGCATGGTCCGAGTGGCCATGCGTCAAACAAATACCCACGAGATGCAGCTTGCGCTGTTTCAAGATCTCCACGACAGCCGCCACATTGTACCCAGTATCGATCAGTAGCGCCTCACCGGAATCGTGCAGGACATAGCCCTTGACGGCATACCCACCGATGTCGCCATGGATCGTCTCTAGGCAGGCGAGCGTCGGAGAAGGATCTGGGTTCCATTGCTCGATCGCGATCTGCTCCAAGGGATCGGGTCTGAGTCCCAAAGCCTTGGCAAGCGCCCGCACCTCGTTTCGATCACGCGGCTGGTCGCCTTGCTCCAGCGCGGTGATGTCGGCCCCCGGCAGTCCCGTCTCGCGCGCGACATCGGCCACCGACAGCCCCTGCCCCACCCGCGCCTTCTTGATGATATCGGAGAAGTCGTCTTCTAACGGCATAGAGAAAGCCTTCAGCGGTCAGCTCTCAGCTTCGGCGAGTTTTTCAAGTGCGTGATTCCCTGATCCGCAGCGACCTCTTTCCATGAAATGATCCGGCGCTATTACCGGCGTATTACGTCAAGAATGCTGCCTTAGATAATGGTGATGGACACCAGCGGAAGAGCTTCAGGTTTCAGCAGATTCCCGCAGAAACTTGCTCGCCGCCTCTAGTATCTTCTTGGCGCTGCGACTGTTCGGTTGGAGATTGGCTGCCCACGGTCGGCCAGGATGTACCGTGTCCCAGGAAGAACGCTGTTGCCCATGTCTACCTCGACCGGGATCGTGATTCCCGAAACCATCAATAAGCTGATTCCAAAGCGGAGAGAACGTGGAGATCAGTAAGGACTCGCCTAACGGAATCCAAATGTCATCGACAACGAGGTAGCGGCAGTAGAAATCTACCAGGTCGAGGTTCTCGACCTGTTGAATCGACTCGGCATGTTCCCGCAAGCGTTTCCACAGCACATCACCAGGCGCCTCTCCCAGACCATAACCGCCTTTTCGCGCACCTGGAGGAACAGCTTTCCCGACATAAATCGGCGCCATCCAGCTGTTATTGCGATTTCTCTGTGCTACAGGAAGATAGGTGTTGAAATTGCCGGTGTAGTAGATCGCGTAGATGCCTGCGCCATTGAAACTCTCTGGAGGCGGCAAGGGTACGATGGGTCGCTGCAGAAGTGCCTTCGCGACACTTTCTCCCAGGTGAGATTTTTCCAGAGGGTTATAGGGTTCACTGAGCATACTGTGCGAGTCTTATTCACGGTTTCCTGATGATCACGGCTGATTCATAAAGAGTCGCACTATTCCGAAGCCCTCTCCGCACGGAAGATCGTGTAATACTGGCTCCTACCCTTTTATTTCGAATGCAGGGAACTCCCTCCAATCTAAACCCATGTTGAACAGCTATTTGTCCTAGTATCTGTTCGACCTTGATCTCCAATCCCTGAATGATTGAGTTACCTATCACGATCACTCCCACTCCACCTCGCTTCATCACTCTCTTCAAGACCGTAAGGAAGCGATCGCAATCATTAAAGTAGGCGACCACGTAATTGGCCCACCCCGGTCCTCCATAGGCTCCTGCCGATCTTCGTGTTTCCCGCAGCTGCACAAGAACCTCGTCAAGCCCCCGATGCTCAAATTCAAGCTCAAGGTCCTGACCGTCCCGTACAGTCTGCCAGTATTTTCCAAAGTTTCCCGTCTCGAGCTTTCGTTGCTCCTGCGGCGAAGAGACGAAAGAGAGCCAGTACAGTTGCGGCCTTGTATTGCGAACGTAATGATAATTGTTCATGTACGGAGGGGAGGTCACCATCAAATCCACCGACCTCGTTTCAAGTTCAGCATTGTCGACAAGGAAATTGCCGTTGACGACTCTGCCGCTCCCAATCTGTCGGGAACCTTGCGCCTCTTCCCTTAGCCAGGCAATGTCAGCGCGTATGTGCTGTAGTTTGCCCAATAGGACCGCCCCGACATCGGCATCCTCGACCAGCGGCTTCCCCGCACTTGGTCTCGTGCCAAGGCTCGGCTCGTAAGAGTAATTTGAAACACTCACAATGACCGCTCCGAAAGCAGTGCGGAATAGGTCGCGAACAGTTGGAACATCGAGTGCGTTGATAAACGCGAGTGCGTGCAGGACTTGGCGCTCAACCCTTGGACTGAAAAATGGAATTCGTGTTTTCAGTTCAGGGGTGGCCACGCTCTTTGGCGGAGAAGTCACACGCCAGTGTTTCGCTGCTCGTTGCATCGCATCGATCGCCCTATCAAGAACTTTCAGCTCGATCTCCAACGCCTTCAGCTTCGTGGAGGCAGCAAGCGCGGGATAAGGATTTATTTCAAACCCAACTGCGTCGTGACCTCGCTGCACGGCCTGCAGCAAGGTTGTGCCCACGCCGGCGAATGGATCGAGGATCACGGCTCTACGTAGGGGGTTGATGTGCCTCAGGAACTGGCTGCAGACTCCATCGACGAATCCTGCCGAAAATCCGGCGATCCATGGAACCCAACGGTGGACAGGCAGGCTCTTGTTTTCTCCGAAAGCCGGGTCCCGAAAGACACCATTGGAGGGACCGACAGATCCAAAGCTGAACAGAGGGAGTTGGCGCCGCAGAGGAACTGAAGGAGCTTTCAGGTAAGTCGCTTCTGTTTCGGCAATTCTGGCATTGCCAGATCGAAGCATACGATAGCCTCTGCCAACTAGATTTTTGTTCGCTGGTCGAGATCGAGTGTTGGTGGCAGGTTGCACGGGCACGGATGCTACGCACCCTATGGCCAACTGTCAATGTCCAAGTTGTGAACGAGCCTACCTTCCTAGAACCACCCTGTCACCCTGTACCTCGGCTGAAAGAGATAGGCACGGAGGGTCTTCTTCTTATTGTGTGCGTTCAGCGAGCATCCTCTTAGGCGCGGACTGTGTATCCATTTATCTTCTCCAGGCGGGCGGTCGGGCGCTCTTCTCATTGCGCCCGTCGAACGAGCACTTTCCGAAGTGCGGGTTCCGGGAGCACAGAAGAGCGCCCGACTGCCCGCCCTTCACCCCTCCGGCGCCAGCTTTATCTCCTTCACCTCCCCGAACCCCGACAGCAGCCTCGGCAGCGCCTCACCGGGGCCCACGGCGAGAATCTTCAAGCGATCCGGATGGAGGTGCTTCTTCGCTGCTTGCAGGAGATCGTCTTTGGTCAGCTTGACCACCTTCTCGCGAAGCTGCTGGAGAAAATCCTTGGGGAGGCCGTCGTACTCCAACTCCATGAGCCGGCTCACGATGCTCGACGCGCTGGTGAACGAGAAGACGAACGAATTGACATAGGCTTCCTTCGCCTCGGCCAATTCCCCATCGGTCACCGGCTCGGCGCGCAACCGTTCGACGTTGGCGACGAACCGGTTGATCACTTCTTGGGTGGAAGCCAGCTTCGTCTCGGCCCGCATCAGCCACACGCCCTGATCGTGCGTGCCGGTCCGCACGGCGCTGCCGACCGAGTAGGCCAAGCCTCGTTTTGTCCGTACGTCGTTGAAGAGCCGGCTGCGGAAGGAGCTGCCGCCCAGGATGTCGTTCGCGATGGCGAGCGCGACATAGTCCGGATCGTTTTCCTTGACGGTGAGATGGCCGATGCGCAGGTGGGTTTGCGTGGTCTCTTTGCTGACGAACCGGACGGTGCTGAGACGCGCCTCGCTCTCCGGCACGTCGGCAATCTTCAGGTCCGGCACCTCACCCTTTTTCCAGTCACCGAACACCTCGCGGAGCGCGGCGAGCATCGCGGCCTTCTCAAAATCTCCCGTCACGCCCAGGATCATCCCGTTGGGCTGGACCGTACGCTGGTGAAACGCGACAAGATCGTCGCGCGTGATGCGCCCGATGGATTCCACCGTGCTCTCCCGCGCGGTCGGATGGCCGGGGCCATAGAGCAGTTTGACGAACTCGCGCCCGACGATGGAGCCGGGACTATCCTGGCGGCGCCGGATGCCCTCGATGACCTGCAACTTCGCCAACTCGACCCGCGTCGGATCGAAGGCGGGCGCTCGCAACAGATCGGCGAAAATCTGCAACCCGCGTGTGAGGTCTTTCTTCAGGACGTCGAGCGATGCCGACCCGGACTGTCTTCCAATGGAAATGCTCAGCGAGGCCGCCAGTTGTTCGAGTTCTTCATCGACCTGCTCGGCCGTCATGCGCGCCGAACCACCGGTCTGCATGACCGATCCGGTCAACCCCGCCACGCCGACTTTGTCCGTCGGATCGAGCCAACCGCCGGTTTTCATCACCGCATGGATGGTGATGAGCGGCAGCTCGTGATCCTCCAGCAAGTACACCACCATGCCGTTCTCGAGCACGACGCGCTCGGGCTCCGGCGGATTGAACTCGACCGGCTTGAATGTCATCTGCCGAGGATCATCGAGCGCAACGTCGCCGGCACAGACGGTCACGACTGGAAGCAACGGCGCGCAGAGCAGCAGGCCCAGGACCATGGCACCCCGCCTCACGCCTAACGCCTCACCCCTTGCCCGCGTCATCGCGTCACCTCGCTCGGCGCCGCGTTCGCGACGTTGCGATCGCTCGGCTTCTTGACTAAGACTCCCACCGTCCGGTTTGCCTTGGTGAGATACTGCGTGGCCACCCGCTGAATGTCCGCAGGCGTCACTGCGGCAATGCGATCGCGGGCCTTGAGCACGTAGCGCCAATCTCCGGCAACCGTCTGGTACAGCGCCAGCTGCGAGGCCAATCCCCCGTTCGACCGGAGGGAACGGAGTAAATCGGCGTCCAGATTGTTCAGCACTTTTTCCAGCTCCTTGGCCGAGACCGGTTCGGTCTTGAGTCGTTCGAGTTCCTCATAAATCGCCGCTTCCACCTCGGCCGCCGTGTGCGGCGCCAGCGGCGTGGCGGTGACGATAAAGAGGTTCGGCGCGCGCACCCCCGGGTAATTCGTATCGGAGGCGACCGACGCGGCCAGCCGCTTCTCTCGCACCAGCCGGCTGTAGAGCCGGGAGGTCACGCCATCGGCCAGCACCGCATCGATCACGTCAAAGACAAAATCGTCGGGATGACCGATACCCGGTTTGTGGTAGCCGATCGCCAGCGACGGTTCTGCATCGAACTCGACCTCGACCCGCCGTTCCCCTCGCTGCGGCGGTTCGACCGTCAACACCGGCGGCGCAGGCCGCGCGGCGGGAATCTTGCCGAACGTACTCTCGATCAATGCAATGACCTCCTTCGGATTGATGTCGCCGACGATCGCGATCGTGGCGCTGCCCGGCCCGTAGTACATGTTGAAGAACTCCTCCGTTGCGGCCGGCGTGAGCGACTGAATATCCGACGCCCAGCCGATGGTCGGCACGCCGTACGAATGCGCCTGAAATGCCGCGGACGTCAAGGTTTCGAACAGCATGCCGTTGGGGCTGTCGTCCGTGCGCAGCCGGCGCTCCTCCATCACGACGCCGCGCTCCTTGTAAAACTCGCGCAGCACGGGATGCGCCATGCGGTCGGCCTCGATCGACGCCCAGAGGGGAAGCCGGTTGGCCGGCAGACTGATCATGTAGCGCGTGAGATCCTTGCCGGTGGCGGCATTGAGCCCGACGCCGCCATGGCGCTGATAGAGCAACGCCATCTCGTTGCCGACGACCAACTGCCCTGCCCGTTCTTGCAGCTCTTTGAATCGCTGCTGCAACGCATCCAGTGTCGGATCGTCCTGCGGGCTCGGATTCCCCGCCTGCGCGTTGGCGGCCACCTCCCGCTGCCGGAGTTCAAGCTCGGTGCCCACGCGGTGCAGCTCGTCCAACAGCGCTCGTTCCTTCTCGTAATCTTTCGTGCCGACCGTCCGCGTCCCTTTGAACGCCATGTGTTCGTACAGATGCGCGATACCGGTCCGGCCGACTTGCTCATTGATGCCCCCGACGCCGAATGTGAGGTTGATCGAGACGACCGGAGTTTGGTGCCGCTCGACCATGAGCACCGTCAGCCCGTTCGCCAGCTTGTGTTCGATCACGCGGTCGGCCAGGCTGGTGGGCGCGGCGTGCAGCAGGCTGAGGTCGAGGCTGAGGCTGAGGGCCAGCGCGACGAGCAGCGCCGTGACGCGTGACGCGTGGCGCGTCATTCGTCGCTCACTCGGAAGTTTCAAGTTCCATGTTTCTCGTTTCATGTTCGGGATTCCTCGATCAACTTGAAACCTGAAACTTGCAACATGAAACTCTCGATCGAGAGACGCTTCACGAGAGACGAGCGTCGATTCTGTCTTCATTCGAAAATCTCCATCAGGTCTTCCGGTCGTTCGATGAACCACTCGGGTTGGCACGCAGCCATTTTCGCCCGATTCCCCATACCATACCCCACGGCACAGACGCGGATCCCGGCGTTGTGGCCGCCGTTGATATCGTTCGTGCTGTCGCCGATGAGCACGGTCCGCTCCTTCGGCACGTTGAGTCGCTCCATCACGTGGAGCACCATGCCGGGTTCCGGCTTGAGGCCGAAGCCGTTGTCGCCACCGACCACGTACGCAAAGTGGTGGGTACCCAGTCCGTTGAGAATGACGTTCGTATACTCGATGGATTTGTTCGTCGCCACAGCTTTGGACTTGTGCACGAAGTACGACAGGACCGCTTCGATGCCCGGGTAGAAGCGGGTTCGGTCCAGACAGTGATCGAGATAATGGCCACGGAAAACCCGCAGCGCGTCTTCATAGCTGGCCTGGTTCTGTTCTCCGACCGCCAGCCGCAACAGTTTCTTCACGCCGTCCCCGACGAAACCGAAGACTTCCTCCAACGGCCGTTGCGGCAACCCCAATTCGGATAGTGTCAGGTTCACCGACTCGGCGATGTCCCACTTGGACTCGATCAGCGTGCCATCTAAATCGAAGATGAGGAGATCGACTTCTACTTTCTCCATGCTCACTTTGCCTTTCGCAACTCATCATGGAGCGAGGCCAGTTTTCCGCGACGCTCGGGATCGGTCTCTTGGAGCATGGATTGTCGCACGTAATTGACAATCCGCTTCATCCCCACGTGGGGGGGCAGGATCGGCTCGATGATCCGCCACCGGTTCTTCACCGCCTTTACGTGAACCCGCACTTGCTCGGTGATCGCTTCCGCGCGGAAGCTGCCGTTCGACAGATACACCGACCCGATCACCTGAAACTCCACCGGGATGACGACCTCCAATTTACTGATCACCTCCCACTGCCTGATATCCTCCGGGACCGTAAAACTCTGAATCACCACCACGCGCCCCCACACCGGCTCCTCCTTCCAATTAATATACGGGAGCAGAGCGTCAAAGGATGACGCATCCAGGCGCGCGCCGTGAGCGTCGAGGGACAGGTAGCGTTTCACCATCTCGGCCGGCGAATGGTCCAGCGAGCCGGTTTGCGCAAGCCCGTTCCCGGACGCAGCAGACAGGGAGAGGAACAACCATAGAGTGAGACAGTTCCTCCATTTGGTACTGCGCGTCATGGTGTGTCTTTTCTTCCCCCTCTCTCATTCTCGCGAGGGGCACCGGCCTGAGCTCAACTGCGCGTGTCCAGCGAGCACATTCTTATCGTGCGCGCTGCACGAGCACGGCGCTCAGGCCGGTGCCCCTCGCCTCACTCCACCTCGTGCAGCTTCATCAAGTTGGTCCCCCCCGGTTGACCAATCCGAGTACCCGACAGGATCACGATCCGCTGCCCCGTTTTCGCGAGCCCCTCCGCCTTCAAGCGGCGTTCTGCCTCGTGGATCCGCTCGTCTGTCTGATCGATTTGCCGCATCGTGTGTGGCAACACGCCCCAGTAGAGGGCCATCCGCTGCCGCACCGGCTCAAATGGTGTGAATGCAATGATCGGGGCAGTCGGCCGTTGTTTCGACAGTAATCGCGCCGTCATCCCCAACTCGCTGAACGCCACGATGACGCTGGCGTTGATGGCCGCGGCTGCCGAGGAGGCCGAGGTACAGATCGCTTCCGGGAATGTCACGTCATGGCTGATGGTGTCGGACCGGCGCACGAACCCATGCGCAGTGCCCTCCTCCGCGGCTCGAACAATCCGATCCATGACGCGAACCGTTTCGACCGGATGGGCTCCGATCGCCGTTTCGGCCGAGAGCATCACCGCGTCCGTCCCGTCGAAGACCGCATTGGCTACGTCCGAGGCTTCGGCCCTCGTCGGGCGCGTGTGTTGCGTCATGGACTCCAACATCTGGGTTGCCGTGATCACAAGACGGCGGCGGCGATTGGCTTCCGCGATGATGCGCTTTTGTAGAACCGGCACCGCCTCGGGACCCATTTCGACCCCGAGGTCGCCCCGCGCAATCATCACGCCGTCCGCCTGATCGAGAATCGCGTCCAAGCACTCGACCGCTTCCGGCCTTTCGACCTTCGCAATGACCGGCACAGCCCCCCCGCAGGCGGCAATCAACTGTTTTGCAGCTACCACGTCATCGGGGCCTCTGACAAACGAGAGGGCCACGTAGTCCACCCCCTGCGCGATGCCGAACCGGAGATCGTCCCGATCTTTGTCTGTCAGGGTGGGAGCGCTGATGCGAGTGCCGGGCAGGTTAATTCCTTTGTGCGAGGTGATGCGTCCCCCGGTCACGACCCCGCATTCGACGGCGCCGCCGGTGATCCGATCAGCCATCAGCTCGATTAACCCATCGTCCATCAGGATGCGGGCGCCCGGCTGGACATCCCTCACCAGATATTGGTACGTCACCGGAATATCGAGAATGCGGGATGGGGAGACGGACTGTGCGCCGATTTGACCACCAGACCGGAACAGCGTCGTCACCAGCCTCACGGTCTGACCGTCAGCCACCTCGATCCCACCCTGGTCGACTTCCCCAACGCGGATCCTCGGTCCTTGCAGATCCTGGATGATCGCCACCGCCACATGCCGGCGACCGGCTGCTTCGCGCACGGCCTTGACCGCACGGGCATGCGATTCGTGGGTCCCATGAGAAAAGTTCAGCCGAGCCGCGTCCATGCCGCTCTCAATCAACTGATCCAGCAGAGTGGGCGAATCGCTTGCGGGACCAATGGTGCACACAATCTTGGCTTTTCGCATGGCGTTACGGCAGCTCGCTTCCGTGCATCCGGGCGAAGATCTCCCAGTCGAACTGCTTCGGTGCAACGGCATGAAGCGGAATGGCCTCGATGGTGCCTGGCTCGCGATAGGCCACCATGCATCCGACCACCCGTTCCGGGTCCTTGACCAGACGGCGGATTACTTCATAGGCCAGATCTTGCCCGATGGCCTTGTCCTCTGGGGTCGGGGGAGCCCCCCGCAAGGTGTGGCCGAGGATCGTGGCTTTGGTCGCAGGGGCGAAGGGATATTCACCGGGGCTTGTGTGAAACTGCGGCCGCTTGGCCAGCATGCCGCCGACGTACTCGACAAGACCGTGAACGCCACCGTCCGGGTGATGGCGATGGGGCGTCTGTTCCGCCACCACAAACAGATGGCTTTTGTTCGGGACGCCCAAGGTGCGTTTGAGCGTGCCCAGGATGATGTCGTCGATGTACGCGTCCGGATCGGGATGTTCGTTGACTAAGACTCCCTCAGCCCTGGCCTGATACGCGCAGGCGAGTGCGAGATGGCCGGACCCCGCACCCATAATCTCGACGAAAAAGACGCTGCCCATGGCTGAACTGGTCGCTTTCAGCGACTCGATGGATTGATTCGCCAACGACACGGCCGAATGAAAGCCCAGCGATGTCGTGCCCGCGAGGTTATTGTCGATCGTGCCCGGAATTCCTACAACCTGGACCCCAAATCCTTCGTAGAGCGCCCGCGCACCTCGAAGACTCCCGTCACCACCGATGACCACCAAGGCTCCGTCCTGCATATACGGCTTGAGATGCCGCATGGTGGCCTGCTGAACATGTTCATCCTTGAAATCTTCGAAGCGGCTGCTTCCGATCGGACTGCTCGCATGGCTGCCCATGCCTCGTGTATCGTCCTCGGTCACCGCTTCGATCCAGTTGTTGGCCAGACCTAAGAACCCGTGACGGACGAAGTAGACTTCAAGTCCAAACCGGTGTCCTGTCACACGCAGCTCTTTCAACGCGGCGCCGGCACCGGCGAAATCTCCACCCGAGACCAATGCCACGATCCGCTTGATCTGACGGGGCTTGAGCGTGATCCGGTCCCTGCGTTCGCGCTCGACCCTCACCCAGGTCTCGCGCGCCGCCCGTTCCCGCGCCGACAGACCCACAGCGGTGGAATAGCCGGATAAGAGTCCCTGTTCGTAGGTCAGCAGAACGACGTTATCCTGGCCCTCCTTATATTCGCCAAACTCGGTGAAGGCTTCGCGAAAGGGACGAGGATCGAGATACATCAAGAGCGCCCGCAGCGTGGAGCTGTGGCTGTACAGACACACGGCCTTCCCTTGGTGGGAGTGACCCAACCGGCGGAAGCCATCGATGATATCGACATAGACATCAAAGAAGGAGTGACCGCCCGGGTAGCTGTACAAGGGATGTTTGATCAGGCGCTTGACCGTCTGCACGTCCACGCCGAATGCCTGTGCGGCCTCCTCGGCTTCCACCTTCTTCTCCAGACCTGTGACCCATCCGAAATCCTGGGAGTCTAAGGCGGGATCGCAGGCGGGTGGGAGTGCCTCGGCACTGTGGGAGCGCGCCTGAAGCAGCGCCGCGCTCACGCGCTCATACAGTTGCCGTGTATTGGGGCTCCGGCTTACCAGATGGACGAAAGTCTGCGGATCGAGGTAGTTGTGGATGTGAAGAAAGTCCAGTTGTTGTCCGACCACGCCCAGCATCCGTGCCAGGGCTGCACCGACTGCGTCGGCTTTGGAGACGCCCCGCTCAGGATCCAGCACGTTCGCGAGGCGGCGCCCGACTCGATAGCTGCCGCTCTCCACGCGCGAGATACCGTGACGCATCGTGAACAGCAGCGTTCGACCGGTCAAATCGCGCGGCAAGAGCCAAAACCGATCATCGCCCAGATCCAGCACGATACGATCCTCGACCAACTGCGGGGTCAGTTGCGCGCGCGGCACGATCGCCACCGGCCGACGATGCATCGGCTTCTGCACCGACCCGATGGAGACCCGGAAGAGCGGTGCCAGTTCGCCTGCTGCGAGGAGAGCATTCCAGGCGGCAAAGAACACCAGTTCATCGCCGTTGCACCCTTCTTCGATCACCGCGCGACGGGCAGCCCGATACTCCTCTGCCCCAGGAAAGCCCCCTTGCGCACCATGCACAAACGCCCTGATCTTCTCCATGGCGTCACGGGTTCGCGCTCGTCGATCGACTGAGGAAGCCGGGGCGGGTGGTAGGTCAATCCCCTCACACTCAGTGCGACGCGCCAGCATCTCCCCATACGCCAGGAGCCCTTCGACTGTCACGAAATCAAGCCGGTCTACTGCGGATTCCAATCTGTACCTCGTTGGCTCGTCCTTGCTTGAGCGACCATCTTGCCTGCCCGATCCGCCTGTACGGTGGCCGAGCGATGCTGGACAGGAGAAAGACCTCAGCAAGATGAATACCTGCGATGCTATCCTGACAACTGAGAGATAGCAACAATCCCTGGCCCCGGCCCCGGCAACGAGCGCCCACGCCTCTCGCGCTCGTTGACCCTCCGAGATCGTGCATGCTAGGGTCCCTGTCGTGCTGCCGCGCCTTGTGAAACGAACGCGAATCTATGGATCGAACCTGGAAGGTCTATGGCTACCAAGACTCCGTGGCACTCCATCAAATCTCCCTGGGTCCATGTGTTGATCGCACGCGATGACGAATCGCCTGAACGAGCGGTGGCTCCGCCGGCGGGCTTCCATGTCACCATCGTCCGCGGAGCCAAGTGCAAGAACCGCGAAAGCTTGTTCGTCGAATTTGCCCGCGCCCTCTCTTTTCCGGATTACTTCGGCCACAACTGGGATGCCGTCGAGGAGTGCTTGGCCGATCTTGAATGGCTCCCCGCCCGAGGGTATGTGGTGATCGTGACCGACGCAGAACAGGTGCTCGCCAAGGACGACGAGGAGTATCCGACCTTCATCGACATCCTCAACGACGCCGGCGAGAGCTGGAGCAGCCGCCGAGCCGAGGGTGCCCCCCAAGCGGGGATTCCCTTCCATGTGGTCCTCATGGTCTCTGAACGACACAAGTCCGCGCGAAAGAGCTGGCTGGTTCCGGTGATGCCGCGAGAGGGGGCAGCCGGTCGATCGACGAGAACCAAGGTGGCGAAATCTCCGTCACGCAAACGGGAAGACACGCGATCGTAAAGGCTGGGGTGATCGAACAAGGACCAGCCGTCTTCGAGGGAAACCGGGGTGGCTGAGGGAGGTTCTTCACTGAGGCTTGAACGGGAACCCGACGCGTTGCCCTAGACGCTGCAACACCTTTCGAATTTCACCGCACAAGTGGCCGATCTCTGCGAGACCGTCTGCCGATCCCCGCCGTCCGGAGGCCATCCCTTCTCTGCGCTGTTCTTCACGCCACCGGGTTTGCAGGACGGTCAGATGCGACGGACAGATGCCGTGGGTTTCGTGGGGATCATCTATTGGTGCCTTGACACCAAGAACCGCCAGTTTCCCCTCCCGATCACACCAGGCACAAATAATCTTCACGTCGACTCACCACAGATCTGATTGGCGAGTGCGGGTACAGCAAGACTTGCGCCACCGGCGGCCGCCTATTCATCTTTCAAGGATTTCAGGTGGATCGGTAGAACGCTGCGTGTGAAGCCGGTCGCCACGGTGTATCTAAACGAATAAATCGTATCCAAACAGACAATTCCCGTACCGTTTCTTGACCCTCCCGGCAAGCCCGTGTTAGGTTTCGCCCCCGCTATGAAAACGCGCCGATCCCAGCAACTCTTCGCCGAGGCTCAGCAGTGCATCCCCGGCGGCGTGAACAGCCCCGTCCGAGCGTTCCGCTCCGTCGGCGGCCAGCCGCTCTTCATCAAACGCGCCAAGGGCGCGCGGCTTTATGACGTGGATGGGAATGCATTTATCGATTATGTCCTGTCGTGGGGGCCGATGATTCTCGGCCACGCGCCGGCGCCCATCGTCAAAGCCATCAGCCGCGCTGCGGCGAACGGCACGAGTTACGGTGCCCCGACCGAACTGGAGGTACAGCTTGCTCACATGATCCGCGAGGCGCTCCCCTCGATGGAAAAAGTCCGGCTCGTGAGTTCCGGCACCGAGGCGGTGATGAGCGCCGTCCGCGTGGCGCGCGCCTTCACGAAACGCGACGCGATTCTCAAGTTCGAAGGCTGCTATCACGGCCACAGCGACTACCTGTTGGCGAAAGCGGGATCGGGTGTAGCCACGCTCGGCATTCCCGACTCGCCCGGCGTGCCGGCTGACTTCACTCGCCACACGCTCACGGCCCCCTACAACGACATTCGCGCCGTCCAGCAACTCGTGAAGGAGCATCACGCGACGCTGGCTTGCATCATCGTCGAACCGATCGCCGGGAACATGGGCGTGGTCCCGCCCGCTCCGGATTTTCTCTCAACCTTGCGGCAGTTGACGCAGGAACACGATATCCTCTTGATCTTCGACGAAGTCATCACGGGGTTCCGCGTGCAGTACGGCGGGGCGCAAACGCTCTATGGGATCACACCGGACCTGACCTGCCTGGGGAAAATCATCGGGGGCGGTCTCCCCGTCGGTGCTTACGGAGGCCGCAGGGAAATCATGGACTTGATTGCGCCAGCCGGACCCGTCTATCAGGCTGGAACGTTATCAGGTAATCCGTTGGCCGTGACGGCAGGAATCGAAACGCTGAAGCGTCTTCAGGCGCCTGGGGTCTACCGGCAGCTTGAGGAACGATCGGCCGCGTTGGCGAAAGGGCTGGGGGATGCAGCCCGCAAAGCAGGGGTGGCGCTGTCGCAAACCAGAATCGGCTCGATGATGGGGGCGTTCTTGACGAAGGGACCAGTGGTGGACTGGGACTCGGCAAAACAGTCGGACACGAAAGCCTACGCGACCTTCTTTCAACGCATGCTCAGCAAGGGCGTGTACTTTGCGCCCTCGCAATTCGAAGCAGCCTTCCTCTCAACCGCCCACACCTCTGCGGATATCGAGCACACGATCCGCAGCGCCAGAGCTGCCTTCAAAAACCTGTAGGTTGTATCTCGACTGATACGAACCGGATCGGTTTAGATACAGCCGAGAGTCTGCCTCACGCCTACTCGTCGTCTTCGTCGTCCGCTTCCAGCGCCTCCTGCCGCTTCTGCTCCTCCATTGCGTTATTCAGGAGCATCCGAATAAACATCGAGTAGAGCGACCCCTTCTCGATGGTTCCTCCCGGCGGAATCGCGATCTTCCCTTCCTTTATCATACGGTCCAGCCACGCTTTCTGATCGGGCGCGATCAGAATCGGGATCTCGACCAGCCCGACACGCCCTATCATATCCATTGGAATATCCTCCCCTTATGTCTTTCCTCAACCACCAAACTGAGTGGGGTGATCGGTTAGCCCCCAGATTGCGCCCGTCGAGCGAGCACTTTCTGAAGTGCGGGTTCCGGGAGCACGGGAGGCGAATCGCTCACCCCACTCAACGCCCGCCATTTCAGCACGCGAATTTCTTCGTTGTCAACCGAGCCGGTCTCCCTCGATTCCTGGCATGAACCCTGCGTTGTCGCTTCTCACAATGCGACGACTTCCACGCATACGTCCCTTCTTCGGAACGACCAGGCTGGTCCATTTCTTCGCCATCCTCGGAACGGTAACCGCGCTGACCACGCCCCTGCACGTGTCGGCCCAGATTGAATCCGACCGCCGCTCCACGCTCCCGACCTATCAATTGTCGCCAAGCCCAACCTCGACCGCGCCCGGTTCCGTCTCTCCGTGTCAGGTGTGTTGGATGCCCCAGCATCGCGATACGACAGACCTCCCTCGCCATAAACGCCGAGGCCTCAAGGGCACGCATCCGCACAAACGGCCCAGCGCCACGCACCGGCTTTCGCGGCAAAGCCGGCGGTCGTTCTTGCCGCGATACGCGATGGGAAGCCTCACGACACATGAAACGCCCCTCGAAAGCCGGCAGATTCGGGTCGTGGACGGGGATACGTTTCGCTATGGATTCCAACGCATCCGCATTCGAGGCATCGACACGCCGGAGCTTTCAGAACCGGGAGGCCTGGACGCAGCCAAGCGGCTGGAGGCACTGCTCACGCAAGGGTCCGTGCGAATGATTCCACGTGGCAAGGATGTCTACGATCGCCTCGTCGCCGATGTCTTCGTCGACGGGCAGAATGTGGCGGAACTGCTCGCAAGAGAAGGCTATGCGAAGCCCCGTTAAGGAGCCGGTCACTCGTCAATGGCCATTCGTCAACCGCAGGAAAGGAAATGCCCCACGCGAGCGCCTGTCCACATGCACCAAACCAGTACCAGAACCGACCAATATAGTAAAGGTATTACTGAGACACTACACTAGCATGGTGCTCGATTGAGGCTTGGCTAATGAGTTACACCTAGGAGTATATTACATGGCGACTGCCGCCGAACCCATTACTGCCAGGAAGAAAACCGTTCTGCTGGTCGACGATGAATCGGCCATTGCGTTGCTGGTCGAGCTGGAATTAACACGCATGGGCTATTACGTCCTGAAGGCCCATTCCGGATCCGAAGCCATCCGGATCAGCTCGGAATTCCATGCTGCGATTGATGTGCTGGTGACGGACTGGAAGATGCCGGATATGAGCGGCGACGACCTCGCCTGCGATCTCCTGGTCCAACGGCCGGAGATCAAGGTGATTTTGATGTCCGGCTACCCCGAAGCCGACGCCATCGCCAAAGCCTTTAACAGAGATCAACTTATCTTCCTCACCAAACCTTTCAGCTCCGAGAAGCTGGACGAAAGCATTCGCCAACTCCTTCGGCTACCGGGCAAGCCGAACAAGTAAGTGGCCTGATCACCGGTCTTCCTTCGTCGGCCTCCCGCACACCGATCAATTCAGGAGAAATTCCACCTGATTTCTCCTTGACTTAGATCATCGCGCAGGGCTCCGGCTGATGGAATGCCTGCGCCTTAGGGTCAAGGACTTGGATTTCGCGAGCAATGAGATTCGCATTCGCGCCGGGAAAGGCGACAAAGACCGGGTGACCATGCTTCCCGCGACAGTGAAGGACCCCCTTCGCCAACATCTCGCACGGGTCAAAGCCCAGTATGAAGCGGACATCCGGAATGGCTATCACGGCGTCTCCCTGCCTCATGCGTTAGCACGAAAGTATTCGAACGCCACCAAAGAATGGGGCTGGCAGTGGGTGTTCCCGGCAACCAGTCCGTATATCGACCGGCTCACCGGAGAAAAGCGCCGTCACCACCTTCACGAATCGGTGCTGCAGAAGGCCGTCAAAGATGCGCGGCTGATGGCCGGCCTCTCAAAGCCAGCCGGCCCGCACACCATGCGTCATTGCTTCGCCACTCACCTTTTGGAAGATGGCTACGACATCCGCACGGTTCAGGAGCTGCTCGGGCACACCGACGTGAGCACGACGATGATCTACACGCATGTTTTGAACCGTGGTGGGAGGGGAGTCCGAAGCCCGGTGGACGGGCTGGCCATCAGCCTGCCTCCTGGACGGCCATAATGGACTTATGCTGATCAGCCATAATGGGATTATGCCGACCGCTGAGGCGGCCTCTTACCGCAGATGGCGAGGTTGAAAAGGTTTGACAAGTCTTTGGAAGAGCAAGAAAATACGCATCGGTTTTTTAAAATTCAACGTCCGTGCTATCCAGACCGGCATAGTTATAGTTAGAAAGCCGAGGCGCAAAAGATCACCATGAGCTTAACATCCTTTCTGAAGACTAATGCTGACGTTCGAGAGCGATTTCGGCAGGAATTCGATAAACCAACTTTCGCGGTTTCCAGACAACTTCTTGCTCCTCCGCTAAGCGCTCGGTATTCCTTGGTGGGCACCGCATTCGACTATCTGCTTCGGTTCTTCATTCAGCACCTCAATCCTCATACGATCGACAGAGGGCATTGGGTTGCCGAGTCAGCGCTTGAACTCCTCGCTGACGATGAAGAGCTTCGTGAACTTGGAGAGGAAATCGTTGCAAAGGCAAAGACTAGATTGGCCCGATTTCTCAAGAAGGGAACCATTACTAATGATCTCATTGAGTCGGCGATATCGTTGGCCACGCTTGATCCGATCTTTCGCGCCGGGGTCGGTCACGAGCAGATTGGAATCTCACACAAAGATGACATCAAGGACTTGAAGAACCTGATAGGTGCAGTTGATCGCAAAGCCTTTTGTTCAAAGAAGTTATGCATGGTAAATCCAACCTTCGGTGACGCATCAGTGCTCGTAGGGGGAGCGGACGCCGATCTAGTAATTGACCAAAAAATCATAGACGTGAAAACAACCAAGAAGCTGGCTCTGGATAGGAGTGCCTTCGATCAAATCTTAGGTTATTACATTCTGCATCATATCGCGGGAGTAGGCGAGCTCCAGCCAAAGCCGAAGATAACGAAACTAGCCATTTACTTCTCACGATATGGGTATTTTCACGAGATGAATGTATCGGATCTCATTAGTGCAAAGACCTTCCCGAAATTTGTCCGTTGGTTCAAGCAGAGGGCTGCAAAGGAGTTCCCAGAAGCACAACTCGTCCTCCGCGCGAGGAGGGCTTTCTAACCATTCACTCCAGCGGACGGGTGACTGCCCGCCGCTGAGTTTAGGCGTTAGCCTGACGAGACGGAGTTCGAACCCATGACGAGCATCGACACCGTCTCCTGGAAGATGGTTCAGGATGCGATCTGGGCGTGCGAGGCCTGCCGACACTATGGACGCGTAGCCTGCAATATCCGGCAGCAGACCGATTCGCCGGTCCGGAGTCCCAAGCTCCTCCTCGTCGGGATCGCGCCTCCTATTATGGAGGGGATCGTACGGAAGACGCGAGCGCTGAGCGCGACCAACAATCCGGACGACAACCTGCGCAAGCGCTTCATCCTTGCGACCCTCCGCAAACCGTGGGAGGACCTACTGTCGCAAGGTCTCTTCCTGGTCCATAGTGTAAAATGTGCTATCACAAAGAAAGATCGCCATCAAAACCCTCCCGATGACGTGGTCGACGCTTGCGCCCCTCCGCACTTCATTCAAGAGGTTCTGCTTCTCCGCCCACCGCGAGTGGTTGTCTTCGGGAAAGCACCGTATCGTGCGCTATTCAAGGTCCCAGGGATGCGGGTTCCACGCGGTCTTGGGATCTCGGCCTCGGTCGCTGACCTTGTTGACAAGACAAGGGGTGGTTTGGAGTTTCAGACAGATGGATGGAAGTTCCATGTCCACGTCAGTCCTTTCCCTCTCCAACATAAGAGACCGGTGCCCCTCGCTCAAGAGGTGTTGAGAGAAGCAGCAAAGCTGGCGGGAGTGCTCGCTGGTCCAGGCTCACAAGAAGTTTGAGTGGGCCGGCTCAAAGTCGGCCGCGCAGAGGGGTGTAGCGCTTAGCATGTGAGCGTGGCATACTGAGGCTCTGAACAAGGATGACTCCGTTCCAGGCGCCAGGCCTGTGAATTGGTGTTCCGGAGCATTGAGGGGAAGAAAAACCATGTCGAAGGTAGACGAACTCAAAACAGAAATCGAGAGACTTCCCCAAGAGGAGTTCACCGAACTTGTCCGGTGGCTGTCAGAAAAGGACTGGGAGCGGTGGGACCAGCAGATCGAAGCCGACTCTGAGGCTGGAAAGCTGGATTTCCTGATGCGTGAGGCGCTCGAAGAGAAAGCAAAAGGGACTCTCACGGACCTGTGAACCATCGCACGACGGCTCGGTTTTGGGCTTGCTATGCGCACCTGCCAGAGGCTGTTCAGAGAGTGGCCCGATACAACTTCGACCTCCTGAAAGAAAATCCCGCCCACCCTTCGCTGCACTTCAAAAAGGTTGGCAAGCTGTGGTCTGTGAGAGTTGGCCCTCATCACCGGGCGCTGGCCGTTGAGGATGGGGCGGATTTCGTGTGGGTGTGGATCGGACCTCATGATGAGTATGAGCGACGCATCAAGCAGCAGGGCTAACTCAGAGCTTCAGCGGATCGCTTGCAGCGACTTGGACTGTCATCGGCAGATCGGCTCTTAGTCGTAGCCCACACCGAGCGCGGTCATGCGATCCGCATCATCAGCGCCCGTGTTGCAACCAATCATGCGCATCTATGAAGAAGGTTAGGTCTGTATCCGATGAGCTTCGCCGCGAGGACAAGCGATCCGACTTCGGGAAGCTGGAGCGTGGGAAATATTATGAACGTGTCAAGACGAGCTCCAACGTGGTGGTTCTGGATCCTGACGTGGCGAAGGTCTTTCCCAACTCAGCGTCGGTCAACAAGGCGCTGCATTCCCTCGTTGAAGTGGCACAGAAGGCATCGGGTCTCACACGTCGTTCAACCGGACGCAGGCAACGGCGCCGCGCTGGTTAACTCTGCGTTAGGCAGGCACGGAATGCATAAGGCGATTGACATGTGTTACCGCGTGAGATAGCGTCTCATCGTGGGAAAGCTCCGCCGGGGCGGCTATATCTTGGTCACCTGGAAAGGCGATCATCCTCCCCGGCATGTGCATGTGTACCGCGAAGGACATCTTGTCGTGAAGTGGGACTTGGATAATAAGAAGCCGATGAAAGGCAAGGCCACGGGACGGGTTCGCAAGGTGATCGAGGAACTTGACTCTGAGGGGTTGCTATGAAGATCCAAACAGTCACTTGCAACAATCGCAAAAAGGCATTCGAGGTGAAGACTTCGAGGAAGACGTTCCAGCTTCCGTACTCAAAAATCGATCCTCAACCGAGCGCCACCGACCCGATTGCCCGAGTCTTTGTCGACCAGGAACTGGGGCGTGAAGGCTTCACATACGTGCTTGCATCCGGCAAGGAAGGGACAGTCCACAGTGAGCAAGTGCTGGAATACAACCAGGATCCAAACTATTTGCGGGATGTGCTGCTGTATAAGCTGACGATTGAAGCGCAGAAACGGGTCAAGGCGAGTTCCTTGTCCAAGCGGGAGATGATCCGGCGGCTTGGGACGTCCGCCACGCAGTTCTATCGTCTTCTTGACCAGAGAAACTACAGCAAGTCTGTCGATCAGCTCTTGACCCTCCTGCATGTTCTCGATTGTGACGTCGATCTCCTGGTACGAACAAAGACCACATCAGGAGAAGCCGCCTAACCCAGCGATGGAACCCGACGCCAAAGAGCGGCGCGGCTCATCGCCATGCCGTTCGCCCGACCGCAGCGGTCAGGCGAACGAGGCCCGCGGGCCTCGTTATGCCGACAAAGAGGGTAAATGGACGTGAAGGACTGGATACCGCTTTTTCAATCGCTGGTTTGGCCCTTTGTCCTTATCGGGCTTGCCATTTGGTTCAGAGGCGGCGTTAAGCAGGTTCTCAACGCTATCAGCGAAAGGATCAAGGGCGGAGCATCCTTTGAAGCCGGGCCAAGCGGTATCAAAATAGGAGCGGTGCAGGCTCCCCCTTCTACCACAAAGACTCTGGCGCGTGTTGAGGACACCCGTACCGTTGACGATCTGCCGCACCCACTCTACATGACTCACCAGGCTGTTCGCGATTCAAGCCTCGATCGGGGCGGTCAACAATACTACCGCCTCAGAATTGCGGTCGACGCGGACGAGCCTGAGATCCTGGATGATGTTGAGAAAGTCATCTATCACCTACATCCAACTTTTCGAGATCCCGACCGGACGTCCACTGATCGCCAGTCCGGCTTCGAGATTGGGACAGCTGCTTGGGGAGAATTCAACATGACCGCTGAGATCTTTTTCCGCAGCGGCAAACCGAAACTTGTCGTCGAGCGGTACATCAACGTTCCGACGGCATAACTTGCGGCTGAAGCGGACCGCTGAAAAACGCGGCGGCTCACCCGCCGCTCCGTTAGGCTAGGACGAGAATCTGCGGTAGGGTAGCAGGATGCCGGCAATCTCTATATTCTTCGGAATCATAGTCAGGATGTTCTACAACGAGCACGAGCCGGCGCACTTTCACGCTGAGCACCAGGGGCAGCGGGGCAAGTTTGACCTCACCGGTCGGATGGTAGTCGGCAACATCGGTTCCAAGACGGCGCGGCGCCTGATCCGGCAGTGGGCGAAAGAACATGAGGCAGAGATCCGCGCTAACTGGCGGCGCATGAAGGCCGGCAAGCCGCTCGAAATGATTGAGCCGTTGCGATAATTGCAATAGAGGAGGCGTCATGAACAGGATCCCGTGTGTGACCAAGGCCGAATATCGAGGCGGCTACCGGATTCATGTGACCTTCGATGACAATTCCGAGAAGACGATCGACTTCCGACGCTACCTGAAGGGGCCGGTCTTTGAGCCGCTGAAGAACGTCAAGTACTTTCGGCGATTCTTCCTCGACGGCTGGACGGTAGCCTGGCCGAACGGTGCGGACATCGCACCTGAGGAATTGTACCAGTGCGTCGACGTCGGCACTGAACGTGGAGCGGCCTAACCCGGCGATCGAGACCGACGCCAAAAGACGGCGCGGCTCATCGCCAAAGCGTTAGGCGCTATCGATAAAGGGCAAAAAATAGCATGCCAACAATTTCCATGTTTTACGGGATTCTCATTCGCATGTTTTTCCGAGACATCGAGAAACATCACGTACCACACATACATGCCGATTACCAAGGCAACGTGGCAGTGTACTCAATTCCTGACGGAACGCTTCTGGCAGGCGACCTGCCGCCGAATAAACACAAACTGGTCGTCGCATGGATCGAGATTCATCAAGAAGATTTGCTTGCTGACTGGGACTTGGCTGTGAACGGCAAGAAACCATTTCCAATCAAAGGGCTTGACCAATGAGAATTACGGAACTCCAGGCACAACCAAACTGGGTGCTGTCCATTGTTGCAGACGACGGTCGTATTGGCCGTTTTGATGTGAGCCCCTATCTTCAATATGAGGCGTTTGACGCGCTTCGAGACCAGAACGAATTTGTGAAGGTTGTCAACGGCGGTTACTTTGTCGAATGGGATTGTGGTGCTGATTTGTCAGCGGACACCATTGAAGCACGATGGCAGGTTGTTGGCAAAGCAGCCCCGCAGACAACTGCCTAAAAAATCGCCCCAGCGGACTCTGTTAATGCTCCGCCGCCGAGCTTGAACGTTAAGCGGCGTGCGGCGTTCCGTGTTGGGAGGTTCGATCGCATGGTGTTGAGTGTCTTTGACCTCTTCAAGATCGGCATTGGACCGTCGAGTTCGCATACGGTCGGCCCGATGCGGGCGGCGCTTCGCTTCACCCAGGCGCTCGAAGCACGAGGCGTTCTTGCGCAGGTGCGGCGAGTACGCACCGACCTCTACGGGTCGCTGGCCTTGACCGGCCGGGGGCACGCCACCGACAAGGCTGTACTGCTCGGCCTCTCCGGGGAGCGGCCCGACAGGATCGACCCCGACGCCGTCAATCCGCTCGTTGCCCAGGTGCGATCCCTGCGCACGCTCCAGTTAGCCGGGCAGTGTCCTGTCCCGTTTCACGAGGCTACCGATTTGCTGTTTCACGAGGATGAGTCGCTCCCCCGCCATCCCAATGGCATGCGGCTGGCCGCCTTCGGCGAGGCCGGCGCCGAACTGGCGAACGAGACATATTACTCCCTAGGCGGCGGCTTTGTGGTCACTGAAGCGGAGGCGGAGGCCGGCCGCACAGGCGGGAACGAACCGGCCGGCCGCTTGCCTTACGAGTTCAACTCGGCGGCCGAGCTGCTCGAGATCGGGCGACGGACGAAACGGTCGATTGCCAACCTGGTGCGGGAAAACGAGACGGCCTGGCGCACTCCCTCGGAGACTGACGTCGGGCTGGACCGCATCTGGACGGTCATGGAGCACTGCATCGAACGCGGCTGTCGCGCCGAGGGTGTCCTGCCGGGTGGGCTCGGCGTGCGCCGCCGGGCCGGCCTGCTGTTCCACAACCTCCAGGCGCGACCCACGACAACAGACCCGCTGACCGTACTCGACTGGGTGAGTCTGTTCGCCCTGGCGGTCACCGAGGAGAATGCGGCCGGCGGCCGGGTCGTCACGGCGCCGACGAACGGCGCAGCCGGCATCATCCCGGCGGTGCTCGCCTATTACCGGCGCTTCCTCCCCGGGGCCGACGATCAAGGCGTGCGGACCTTCCTCCTGACGGCCGCCGCGATCGGCATGTTGTACAAGCGCAACGCATCGCTCTCCGCGGCAGAAATGGGTTGCCAAGGCGAGGTCGGCGTGGCTTGCTCGATGGCTGCCGCCGGTCTGGCCGCCGTCATGGGCGGCAGCAACGCACAGATTGAGAATGCCGCCGAAATCGGCATGGAGCACAACTTGGGCCTGACATGCGATCCGGTCGGCGGGCTCGTGCAGGTGCCCTGCATCGAACGCAACACCATGGGGGCCGCTAAGGCCATCAACGCGGCCCGCCTGGCGGTCCTGCACGGCGACGGCACACACCGGGTGTCCTTGGATCGCGTCATCGAGACCATGCGGCAGACCGGTCGGGACATGCAGGACAAGTACAAGGAAACTTCCAAGGGCGGGCTCGCCGTCAACGTCATCAACTGCTGACGCCTGCATCGGCACCTGCCGGCGCGTCGAATGCGGGTTAGGGAGAAAGAGCTGCCCGTGGAGGAGTTACGGTTTGTTCTTTTTCTTATCCCCCGGCCCTTCCGCAAAGAGCAGCCAGGCCAGCACGACAAAGCCGATCGCCACGGCCGTAATCGCGATCCACGTCCCCAGCTTCTCCATCAGGATGCTCTCCCTGTCCGGCTCTGGAGCGCATGAAGAAGGTGGGGCTCCAAGCGTTTCACCTTGCCGTCAAGATCCACGGCTACCAGCTTCGCGGACCCTTCCACAACGACCCGGCTGCTCGTGCGTTCCCGGACGAGATGAGCGAAGGTGAGCGACGTGCGCCCGATCTCAGCCAGCCTGGTTTCGATGATGAGAACCTCCCCGTAGCGAGCGGACGACCGATAGTCCACCTCGGCATGGACGACCAGAAATTGCGTGCCTTCCTTGAGGAGCCCTGTCACCGACAGGCCGTGATCTTCCATGTACTGCGTCCTCGCCCGCTCGAAGTATCTGAGGTAGTTCGCATAGTAGACCACGCCGCCGCAGTCGGTGTCCTCGTAATAGATGCGAACTTCCATCGTATCTCGTCGCTCGTGAAGCGCGTCGGTCAACGATTTCAAGTTCCATGTTTCAGGTTTCAAGTTTCTGATTTCGGCGCCACGTGAAACGTTGAACTTGAAACTTGGAACTCAGGATCGAGAGACGAACGACGCTTCACGAGAGGTTCAATAGTGGAAACTTCGGAAGCGACGCCTCATTGACACCTGCTAGCTTGACGACCACCTCATACAGTTGTTGGACCCGCTCGGCTTTGACCGGCTCGAAGCCGTGGCCCAGCACTGCGTGATCGGCGGCATCGAGCAGCGGCTTCATCTTCGGCCATTGCGTGAGAAACGCCTGCCCCATCTGATCACCCAACCCGGCGAGCGCGCGGAACTGACTCTGCAGCGACAACTTGAATTTCCCGTCCACGTCTTCCAACCAACAGGTGCGGCAGGTTTCGCGGAGGGGTTCAGGTAATTGCTCCGGCTGCACATCCCACGTTTTGATCTTGTACTGCCTGTAGAGTTGCTGCTGGGCAAAGGCCTCCAGGGCCCGCATCAGCGCCTGCATTGCGGCTTCGGCATCATGGTCCACATGCGCACGGCGGCCGGCATGGGCGAGCAGATCGAACGCAACCGATTCTTTCACTTCAGCGGGATCGAGCACGATCTTTTCCAGAAAGCTTGCGTTCGCCTTGATCGGAGGGATCAACGTCTTCAATCCCGGCGGCCCACCCCACAGCGCAGCCATGTCGAGCGCTTTGACGGACGTCTTCAGCTTGTCCCACGCCAGCCGGTACTGGAAGCGCTCCCACAACTGATATCCATCCGCCAGATCGGCCAGGGCGCGATAGAACGGTTTCTGCCCTCCGCTCACACGGGTTTCGAGGTGACGAAAGGTCGAAGCCGCCGCGCTGAAGGCCCCTCGGTGAAACAATTCGCAGCCTTCGCGTCGCGCCACGGGCGCGGCCTCGTCCCACGGGTTGCTTTGAAGCCAGAGGCGTTCCCGCCCCTCGATCACGACCGACTCTTCGGTCTTCTCCGACACGGCGCTCGCATCCACGAGCGTGAGCACACGCGAGGTCCACGGCAGGCCGGCCGCCGACAACGCGGCCGCCATGGCTGGCGTCGCACCGGTGAGATCGACGACGAGTTCGCCGAATTGGACTTCCCAGGTCGTCAACAACTCGTCGAGCGTGCGCGCGAGCACGTGGTGACAGACCGTGATATTGACCGCATCGGGCGTGACCACCCAATCCCATCTCCTCGGCATCTGGTTGATCTGCGGTTGGACCGCACGTTCCACGAGCGACTTGGCCTGCTCGGTCACGAAAAAACAGAGCAGTTCAGGGTTGAGGCGATTGACGACGTACACCGCCGACGGCGCATCGTCCGTCAGCGCCACGAGCAGGGCTTTGACTGGTTGGTCGTGCGGCATGGGCGCGGACTATATCACACCCCCTCCCATCTCGATCAACAGCGAGCGGCAGGGCGTTCGTGAGAAGCGGAAAAGTCGCTTGTTGACAGCTTCCGGCGTTTGACAGACCGCCGAGGGTCCCCTAGAATCGCTCTCCATGAAAGATCGGGCTCTCAAGGCCTTTGAGGACAGCGCCGAGGTGAAGCGCCAGTTTGTGCGCACGCATGCCGACAAGATGGTCCAGCTTGCACAGCTCATCGGGCAGGCGTTCCGCGAAGGACATAAAGTATTGTTGTTCGGCAACGGCGGCAGCGCCACCGATGCCTCGCACATCGCGGCGGAGTTCGTCGGCCGGTACCAACGCGACCGGGCTCCCTTGCCCGCTCTCGCGCTCGGCACCGATATGGCGGCTCTCACCTGCATCGCGAACGACTACGCCTACGACGAAGTGTTTGCCCGGCAGGTCCGCGCGCACGGCCAGAAAGGCGACATCGCCATCGCCATCAGCACGAGCGGCAATTCACCGAACGTGCTGAAGGCGGTGCAAGCGGCCCACGAGGCGGGGCTGACCACGGTTGCCTGGACCGGCGGCACCGGCGGCAAGCTCGCCGGCATGGCCGACCATGTGTTTCTCGTGCCCTCGACGGTGACGGCACGCATTCAGGAAAGCCACATTACGCTCGGCCATGTCCTGTGCGAACTCATCGATGAGCAGCTCTTTGCGCAAACCGCCTGACCGCACTCCTATCCCTTCGCGCCCCCTCATTCCTCCGATCGACGTGTCGGATCTCAAGACCTATCCGCTGAAGGGACGCCACAGCAAAGTCCGTCACACCCACTTTGCGCAGGCCTGGAAACCGGGCGGCAGTCTGAAACAGTTCCTCCGATCGCTCCCCGACACCCTCGCCGTGAAATCTCTCCGCGCTGTGGCCCATGCCGTCGCGCAGGCGCATCGGCGCGGCCGGCCTGTCATCATCGGCATCGGCGCGCACGTCGTGAAGGTCGGCTTGAACCCGATCCTGGTGGATCTAATGGAACGCGGCATCGTCAGCGCCATGGCGATGAACGGCGCGGTGATCATCCACGACTTCGAACTCGCGCTGATGGGGCATACGTCGGAGGAGGTGGATGCGGAAATCGACTCCGGCCGGTTCGGCATGGCGGAGGAAACGGGCCGGATGCTGAACGATGCGATCGTCCGAGGGTGGAAAGACGGCCAAGGGATCGGTGAAGCGATCGGGCATTACATCAATCGCTACCAAGGCCAGTTCCGCTATCGGGACACGAGCGTGCTCGCCGCCGGGGCGCGTCTCGGCATCCCGGTCACGGTCCATGTGGCTATCGGGACCGACATCATTCATATGCATCCGTCCGCCGACGGGGCGGCCATCGGGGCCGGTTCGCTGTTGGACTTCCGTCGTCTGGCTGCGGTGGTGGCAGGGATGGAAGGCGGGGTGTACGTCAATCTCGGGTCGGCGGTGATCCTGCCGGAGGTGTTCCTGAAAACCGTGTCGCTGGGCCGGAACCTGGGGCACGACCTGACCAACATCACGACCGTGAACATGGATTTTCTCTCTCACTACCGGCCATTGACGAACGTGGTGCGGCGCCCGACTCAAAAAGGCGGCAAGGGCTATTCCCTGACCGGCCACCATGAGATCATGCTGCCGCTCTTAGCCGCCGCCGTGCTGGAAGAGCTGTCAGGCCGCTGAACGCAACAGACCTTGTTCGCGGACGCGCATGAGTCGAATCAACTCGATCGCGAACTCCCTCTCGCCGCCGCTCGCCACCGACAGGCTTAGGTCGATCTGGGGCGATCTCAACGACCACTTCTTCGACGGCAGGCTCCCGTCCATCCAGATTGTCTGGAGCCGTCGGCTGACGGCCTCGTCCGGAATGTTCGTCAGCCGCGTCGGGCCCCGCGCCAAGACCGATCAAGAGCCGGATACGCGTCCGGAGCGACGGCTCATCCGACTCTCGTGGCCCCTGCTGCACTCGCTCTCGGAACGGACACCCTTCGCCGAACAGGAAATCGTGAGCACGCTCGCCCACGAGATGATTCACCAATGGCAATTCGATGTGTTGAAGCGACGCCCCGATCACGGGCTCGACTTCCTGCGCAAGATGACGGAGATGAACCGTTCGGGCCTGGTCGGCGTGACGACCTATCACGCGCTCGGAAGGGACGTGCAGGCCTTGTCTCGCTATGCCTGGCGGTGTCAACAGTGCGGACGGGTGTACCGGCGGCACCGGCGCTCGATCGAACCACGCCGCCACCGGTGCGGACAGTGCCTGGGCCCGTTGCGCGAGCTGGCGCTCGCGCAACGGCACCAGTAAAAACGGTTAGGCGGCGTCGGCCTGCTCCTCCTCTGACGGCGGAGCGGCCAGGTCGCCGGTCGCGGGCTCCGGCTTCGTCGTGGCGATCATCGCCACGACTTCGTTGCCGTTCCCCCGGTATTCGAGCCGGTCGAAACTGAAGAGTTTCGCCATCGCAATCCCGCGCCCGTGCGAGTCGAGACTCCGTGCGCCATCCATTTCGGTATACCGCCGCCAGTCGAAACCGGCACCCTCATCTGTGATGGTCAACTGAATCTCTTGAAGACTGCGGGACACCCGCACCCTCACACGCTTGTCCCGGAATTCCGGAGCGGCCAGGCGCCGTTCGATTTCCTCGTCGAAGCGGTTCGCTTCCACAAGCTTGGATTTCTCGTCATACGAGATCCCGAGATTCCCGTGCTCGACCCCATTGAGGAGGAGTTCGCTCAGACCGAGGGTGACGTGGGGCGGATCCGGACAGGCCTGCGCAAGGAGTGTGGCCAGGTTGAGCGCTTCGGACATGGTGCGGAGTTCGAAGCGGCCTTCTTGGAGGAGGCTCATCGTTTCGGCCGTGGTCCGTTTCCGCTCGGTAATGTCCTCGATCGTGCCGAGGAAACGGAACCCTTGATCGCCGGCCATCGGCCAGAGCAGCACTCGAACCCAGGTCGGCTCCGAGTGGGAGCCGACCAGTCGGCATTCTTGTTGGATCTTGATGAACGTCGTTTTGGACCGCGCCCACGCCCGCTCTACCTCCGGGCGGTCATCGGGATGAAACCAGTCCACCCAGGATCCGGACGGACAGTCGGTGGTCGAGAACCTGAAGATGTCGTGATTTGAGTGCCCGAAGATTTCGTCCCACGTCCGGTTTTTGTAGATGCAGGCGCCGGTCTCGTTCACTTCGAACACGCCGACCGGTAACTGCTCCGACAGCATCCGGAAGAACACATCGCTTTGTTCGACCCTGCTGCGCAGCCTCTCCATCTGCTGATTGTCCGCCTGGACACGCTGACTGAGGAGCGACATCCTGGCTTCGTTCTGCTCCAGAGAAACGGTCTGAGCCTCCAGGCGTCGGGCCAGCATTGCCGTCAACAATGCCGCGCCCACGATCAGCACCGTCCCACCGACGATCACTGCCGCTCCCAGCCGTGACAGCTCGATCGCCCGGGAGACGACTCCGTTGATGGAGCTTGATTCGGTAAAGGAGACCGCGCACATCCCGGTAGAGTGCATCGCTGCAATCGCGAGCCCCATCACGGCTGCCAAGCCCATCTTTTCCCAAGGCCTCAACCGTCTTTCCTCGGCTCGGCAGCGCGACAGGATGCGCAATCCTGCCAGCGAGACCGTGACGGCCATGGCGACCGACGCCGCGACGATCCACGGTGTGTAGTGGAGATTCGCGGGCAGGCGCATCGCCGCCACGCCGATGTACTGCATCGCCGAAATGCTGAGGCCGACGAGCGTGGCCCCAGCGAACAGGCCGACGCGGCGGAGCCGGCGGCGGCTCACGATATAGAACGCCATCCATGAGCCGACGAGCGCCGCGACATAGGACGCCACGACCATGGGAAGGTCGTAGACAACCGTGAGCGGCAGGTGAACCCCCAGCATGCCTACGACGTGCATCGACCAGATTCCGCTGCCGAAGGCGAAGCCGCCACCGAGGATCCAGACTCGTCCCCACCACCCTGTTGAGCCGATCACCCGCTCGGCGAAATCCAACGCGGCGTAGGCGGAGAAGAGCGCGATCGCGGCAGAGAGGATGACGAACCGCCAGTCGTAGGTCCACGGCAGCATCACGTCTGAAGTCATCGCGTACCTGTCTTTCCTCTCGTGTCGTGCCGATGGGCGCCGTCATCTTGAATGGACGGCTGTCCCGGCGCGACCCAGCGTGCCAGAACCGGTTCGAGATTCTGCCTGCTGACCGGTTTGGCGATGTAGTCGTCCATTCCGGCCTCCAAACAGCGTTCACGATCGCCCTTCATGGCGTTGGCGGTCATGGCGATGATCGGAAGCCGTGAGGGGTGAGGCGCCTCACGTTCCCGTATGCGCCGCGTGGCTTCGAACCCGTCCATGTCCGGCATCTGGCAGTCCATCAACACCGCCGAATAGGAAATCCGGGCAGTGGCTTCCACGGCCTCCGCGCCGTTGGCGACGGCGTCCACGCGATACCCCATCTTCTCCAGCATGCGGACGGCCACTTTCTGGTTGATGATGTTGTCCTCGGCCAGCAGCAACCGGATGCCCGCCTTCAACTTCGCCTCAGCCAAGCTATGGCGCGTGACGAGCAGGCCGCTCTGCGCCACAGGCATTCCCTCGCCGGTCCCGTGCTCGAGCTTCGGCCGCGTTCCCATGACGGCCGCGAGACAGTCGTAGAGATGGGACTCCCGCACCGGTTTCGTGAGATACCCCGCCACACCGGCCGCGACCGCAGCCTTCGCATCGCCTCGCCGTCCGGCCGAACTCAACAGCACCACGCGGATTCCTCTGAGGGCCGGGTCCTCGTTGATCGTGTGGGCGACTTGGAGCCCGTCCATGACCGCCATGTCCAGATCCAGTATCGCGAGGTCATAGGGTCGGGCGCACGTGACACTCTCCCGCAACAGCCCCAAGGCGGATTCCCCGCTGTCGGCGATGGTGCCATGCAGGCCCCATTTATTGAGGTACAGTTCCAGCACGCGACGGTTGATCTCCTTGTCGTCCACGACGAGCGCACGGAGTCCGCGCAGATCGGCTCTCGGCACGGGGTGAGGCCGACGCTCCACCGGCTGCTGGCCGAGCGTGGCGGTGAACCAGAAGCAACTGCCCGTCCCCGACTCGCTGTCGACTCCGATCTCGCCCTCCATCAGTTCGACCAAGCGCTTACAGATGGCCAGGCCGAGCCCTGTGCCCCCGTACTTGCGTGTCGTGGAGGCATCCGCCTGGCTGAACGACTGGAACAAGCGGGCGCGGGCTTCGGGAGCGATGCCGACTCCGGTGTCGGCGACCTCGAATCGAACGACCACCCGGTCCGTCCGTTCCTCGACCAGTTTCACATGCAGAACGACGTCGCCTCGCTGGGTAAACTTGATCGCGTTGCCGACCAGGTTCGTGACGATCTGGCGGAGTCGCCCCGGGTCCCCGCGCAAGGCGGTCGGCACCTCGGCACGAAACAAACAGGCCAGGTTGAGCCCTTTGGCCGACGCCCGTTCAGTGAACAGGTCGAGGCATTCTTCCATCGCATTGCGGAGGTCGAAATCGATGATCTCGAGCGCGAGCTTGCCGGCTTCGATTTTCGAGAAGTCCAGAATGTCGTTAATGATCGTCAGGAGATGCTCGCCGCTGATGCGGACCGTCTCCGCATACTCCCGTTGCTCCGGCGTGAGCTCGGTCTCGAGCAACAGGCCGGTCATGCCGATCACGCCGTTCATCGGCGTGCGGATCTCGTGACTCATGGTCGCCAGAAAAACGGACTTGGCTTCCGTGGCGGCCTTCGCCTGCGCGAGGGCGACATCGAGGTCCTGGTTGATTCGTTCCAGTTGCTTCGCGTAGGCGGCGAGGGCCTGCTCCGACTCCTTCCGTGCCGTGATGTCCCGAATGAACGCGCTGAAGATCACCGATCCTTCCAACTGCAGCGGCGTGATCGCCAGCTCCACCGGAAACTCACGACCGTCGCGCCGCAAGGCGGTCATCTCTATCAGTTTGTTCAGGATGGGTCCGTCGCCCGTCTCGAGGTACCGTGCCAGCCCGCGCGTATGGCTCTCACGGTGTTGGAGCGGAACGATCAGGGCGGCCAGGTTTTGCCCGACGGCTTCCCCATGGGACCAGCCGAACATCGTCTCCGCCTGCGCGTTCCACTCGGTGATCGTCCCATCGGTGTCCATGGTGATGACGGCTTCGAGCGCGGTGTCGATGATCAGGCGAGTCCGTTCTTCGTTATCGCGAAGCGCCGCCTCGACCTCGATACGTTCGATAAACAGCCCGACCTGGCTCCCGATCGTCCCCAGCATCCGCAGGAAGTCCACCTCCAGGTGCTGTGGCTCGCGACCGATACACTCCATCACCGCATACACGTCGCCCCTCAGCCAGATCGGCACCGCGCAGGCCATGTGAAGGCCGTCTGCAAGCGCCGAGGCAGTTCGCCCACACGCCGGCTCCTTGGACAGGTCGGGAATGCAGAACGGTTCGCCCCGAGCCCAGACGCGGCCGGGCAGTCCGATCCCTGCCCCGCACGCGTCCTGTCTGCTCGCCTCGACGAACCGGTGAAAGAGGGCCGGCGACTTCCGCCAGACCTCCGTGCAATGCAACACTTTGCGTGCGCGGTCGACTTGCCAGAGAAGCCCCAGATCCCCCTTCAGACCGGTGCACACGGCCTCCAAGATCGCCGGCAGCGCCTGGGCCGCGCTGGAGGAATCGGCCAGCACGCGTGCCACGGCGTGCTGGCAGGCGAGGCGCCGTTGCGCCCGCCGCTGCTCCGTAATGTCGAGCACGATCGCCACGAAGACCTCGCGGGCGCCGAACGAGCCGCTCTGTAAGTGAACTTGAACCGGGTAACCGGATCCGTCCTTACGCCGGTGTTCGGCTTCAAACTGAAGCGACTTGCGCTCGCCCCCTCCCAGTGATCGAGTCAGGAGGGAGAACGAGTCTTTGGTAAATTCCGGCATGAGATCCAGCGGCGTCAGGCGAAGGAGTTCGTCCAACGTATACCCAAGATTGGTCCGCGCCCCCCTATTCATATGGAGAAAACGGAGGGACTCCGCGTCGAACAGATAGATCTCGTTCAGCGTGTCGTCGAGGATGCGCCCAAAGCCGGCTTCCCGCTCCTGAGCCCGCTTGCGGCGCACGAACGTGCCGATCTGGACTCCGAGAGCGCTCACCGTACTCAACGTGTTGCTGTCGGGATGCCGGATCATGGGGCTGAAGAATTCCATGACGCCCAGGATCTCGCCGTCGAGCAGGATGGGAAACGCCACCGCCGCGTGCAGATCGTCGTGAACCGCCGTCTCCTGTCGCGGGAAATTCTCCTCGCGCGCCACGTCGGGAATCCAGACCGCCCGACCGGTCGCCCACACCCGACCCGGAAGACCGACGCCCGGAGCGAAGCTCACCGCCCGACTCACCTCGACGAAACGCTCCATGACCTCCGGCGTGTATCGCCAGATCTCCGTGCACCGGAGGACACCGGCCCGGCGATCCACCTCCCACAAGACGCCGACAGCCCAATCGAGGCCCGTACAGATCGCACGGAGCAGCCCGGGGGCGGCCGCGACCAGCGAATCGGCTTCCGCTAAGACCCGCGTCACCTCATGCTGGCCCACGAGCCGCCACTCAGCCCGCTTGTGTTCGGTAATATCGCGCAACACGTACAGGACCGCGTGGACCACTTCCCGGTTGTCGCGGAGACAGGAGGCGCTCACCTCGACCCACCGCCAGACGTTGGGCAGCCGGGACACCCGGCATTGCAACAACCCTGGCCTGCCCTTGTTCACGAGTTGATGCAACCCCTGGAAGATCGGACGGTCTTCAGCCAGGATCAACGGGAGGATGGGCTTGCCGATCAACTCCGTGGCCGCAGGGACGTCGAACAAGAGACAGGCAGCTTGATTGACGTCGCGCACCACTCCTTCACGGCTCACGACCATCACACACTCGGGAATGGTGGTGAGAATGGCCTGCAGATGTTGTTCATGGGTGCGCGCCCGCTCGCGCTCCCGCTGGGCGTGTGTCCACTCCTGCCGCACACGACGGGCGGTCCACAAGAGCATCGACAGCAGCAGGACGACCACAAGTCCTCCCGCCATCTCCGCCTTCCAAAACATAGCCCGGATCGGCACGCCCCTGCGCCGGTGCTCTTCTTCCACGAATCCCGGCTGCCCCGACAGACTCAACACCATCGACGGCAGCCCCAGATCGAGTGTATCGGCGATGTCGGCGACGACGAACGATACGGCCTTTCCGGTCGTCGCGAGCACCCGCCGTTCGAGAGACGCCGATCCGAATCCCGCCATGCACAGCGCGATCGCCGTGACGAGGGTGATCAGCAAGCACTGCCCCCGATAAGGCTTGCGGCTCCCCCGCCGCGACGATGGGGCACCGAGTGGGTCGGTCCGAAACGAAGATGACTCCTGCTTGGGGATGGGTTTCACGAATTGGGTCCGATGTTCGGTATCAGCCGACGGGGACCGGGTCCTGGCCCGATTCCCCACCGGCAGACAGACTCCGCCACTCCGATGCGTTCGTGTCTGTATCGGCTTGTTTCTGAAGGGACTTAACCTGGATACTCCTATGCGGGGTAAGGAAACGTGGAGATGAACGGAGCTGCCCCGACGCCGGCTGGTCCAATCCCCCAGGCATTGATTCACGGGTCTTATCTCCCTATGATGCATTTCGCCGAAACGGGAGACCGGCTTCGATGGATGCCAAAGTGAAACCGCGCCAGGAATTAGTCGCGCTCCTTCAGGATCAGAGGCGGCACGGTCGGCGGATTGTGTTCACCAACGGCTGCTTCGACCTGTTGCATATCGGCCATACGCGGTACCTCCAAGCGGCGCGAGAGCTGGGCGACCTCTTGGTCGTCGGCGTGAACTCGGACGCGTCGGTGCGCGCCCTGAACAAGGGCACGGAACGCCCGATCGTCCCGGAAGCCCAACGGGCCGAGGTCCTGGCCGCATTAGCCTGTGTGGACTATGTGGCGGTCTTCGATGAACCGGACCCCGGCTGTCTCATCGCGGCCCTCCAGCCCGATGTGCTGGTGAAAGGCGGAGACTGGTCGCCCGACCAGGTGGTGGGTCGCGAGACGGTCACTGCGCGCGGGGGCCGTGTCCAGATCATCCCCTTGGTTCCCGGCATCTCCACCACGACGCTTGTCCAACGTATCCGCACCATCACGTCCTGACGTCCAGTGCCCACCTCACCGCTTCAACCATTCGAGCAGGCGCTCCAACCCATCCGCGATTCGCTGGAGCAGGGTCAGGGCAAGCCCTGCCTGGTCGGCCTGCATGGATCGACCGCCGGCTTCGCTCTCACCCTGTTGGCCCATCGACTGGGAAACCGAGCGGCTCGTGACGCGGCTCTTCCCTGGCTCGTGATTGCCGCGACGGAGGAGGAGGCCGAGCGGCTCTACCAGGACCTCGAGCTGTTTCACCAGCTCCTCGGCTTCGACCAGGAACGACTGGCGCTGTTTCCAAAGTGGGAAACGCTGCCCTACGAGTCCACCCCGCCCCACGTCGACCTGGTCGCGCGGCGGATGAGAACCTTGCATCGCCTGCGAGGACAATCGGGGACGATCCTGGTCGCCTCGGTACCGGCGCTGCTCCAACGGCTGCTCCCGCGGGATGTGTTCGAGCACGCATGCCTGGAGTTCGCCGCCCGGGCGACGGTGGAGCGGGAGACGCTGACATCCGGCTTGCTCCGGCTCGGATACCGGCGGGTGTCGGTGGTGGAGATTCCCGGCGAGTTCAGTATCCGCGGCGGGATCGTCGATATCTTCTCGACCGCCTACACCGACCCGCTCCGCGTGGAGTTTCTCGGCGACACCGTCGAATCCGTGCGTCTCTTCGATCCGGCGACGCAGAAATCCACACAGAAGCTCGACCGGGCCTGGGTGTTGCCGGCGCGGGAGTTGATCCGGCCCGAAGGAGCGCCCGATGCGCTGGCTCCCTTGCCTCCCGATGCGGAGTGGCGGGCCCCGGATGTCTATACGGCAATGGCCACCCTGCTCGACTACCTACCCGGTCCTCCGGCGATCGCATGGGATCGACCGGTCGGCTTGCGGCAGGCGGCCGAGGATTTCTGGACCAGGATCAACGACGGCTACGCTCGGCACGGCGAGGCGGATGGCACGGAAGCCTATCCCACACCGGACTGGCTCTATGCGACGTGGGATCAGTTCCTGGACCAGACGAAGGCGTGTCGTGCGCTCGCCTTGGAACCGGTGACGGCGCCGGATGCGTCCTGGCAGCCGGTCCTCGCCTTTCCCGCGCAGACGCCGGCGAGCGCCGGCTTGGCGCTGCGCGGCACGCCGTTCAGCACCACGCTCCAGATCCTCGACCGCCTGCGGTTGGTGGGGCGCGTGGTGCTCGTGGCCCGCAGCCGCGGCCAGGTGGACCGGCTGCTGGCGCTCCTCACCGAACATGACCGGCCGGCGGCGGCCTGGACCGCGGCGCTGTGGTCGTCGCGCTCGACGGAACGAGCGCCCTTTTACGTGCTGCATGGCGAACTCTCCGCCGGGTTCGTCTCGACCGAGCTCGAGTTGGCCGTCATCACCGAAGAGGAATTGTTCGCGAAAGGGACGCGGCATAAGCCGCAGGCCAAGAGCAAGACGGCGACGTTCCTGTCGTCGCTGGAAGATGTGAATGTCGGCGATTACGTGGTCCATGTGCAGCATGGTCTCGCCCGCTACCAAGGGCTCCGGCGGCTCTCGGTGCAAGACTTCGATAGCGATTACCTGATTCTCGAATTTGCCGGCGGCGACAAGCTCTACGTCCCCCTCGACCGGCTCAATCAGGTCCAGCGCTACAGCGGCGCGGAGGGGCACGTGCCTCGGCTGGACCGGCTGGGCGGCACGAGCTGGGCCAGAACGACCGCCCGCGTCAAGAAGGACGTCGAGGAGATGGCCCAGGAATTGGTCGAGCTGTATGCCAACCGGGAGCTGGTCCAGCGCGGGTCGTACGGGAGCGACAGCACGATCATGCACGAGTTCGAAGCCGCGTTCGAATATGAAGAGACGCCGGACCAACTGCGCGCAATCGAGGACATCAAGCGGGATCTGGAGGCGCCCAAACCGATGGATCGGCTCGTCTGCGGCGATGTCGGGTACGGCAAGACCGAGGTGGCGATGCGCGCGGCCTTCAAGGCGATCGAGAACAACCGCCAAGTGGCCGTGCTCGTCCCCACCACCATCCTGGCGCACCAACATTACGACAACTTCGCCGAACGGTTCGCGCCGTTCCCGACGCGCGTGGCGCTGTTGTCCCGATTCCAGAGCGCCAAGGAGACCGCAGCGATCCTCACAGATCTTGCGGCAGGGACGGTGGACATCGTGATCGGCACGCACCGCCTCTTGCAGACAGACGTCCGGTTCCACAGTCTCGGACTGGTCATCATCGACGAAGAGCAGTGGTTCGGTGTCCGCCACAAGGAGCGGCTCAAGCAGCTGCGCACGCAGGTGGACGTCCTGACGCTGACGGCGACGCCGATCCCTCGCACGTTGCAAATGGCCATGTCGAGCGTGCGCGACCTGTCTATCATCGACACGCCGCCGCCCGGGCGGCTCGCGATCCGCACGCAGGTGCTCGCGTTCAACGAGCAGACGATTCGGGAAGCGATCCTGCGCGAGCTCGGACGCGGCGGACAGACCTACTTCGTGCACAACCGGGTCGAAACGATGGAGCGTATGGGAACCTGGCTCCATGAACTCGTGCCGGAAGCGCGGATCGTCATGGCTCACGGCCAGATGGATGGGAAGCTGCTGGAGTCCGTCATGCTCAAGTTCCTGCGTCGCGAGGCGGATGTCCTGATCGCGTCCGCCATCATCCAGTCAGGATTGGACGTCCCGAACGCGAATACCATCATTGTCAACCGGGCGGATACATTTGGGCTGGCGCAGCTCTATCAGCTCCGTGGCCGCGTGGGTCGGGCCGGCGACCAAGCCTATGCCTATTTGCTCGTTCCCGACGAAGGCCTGCTGACGGGCGATGCCCAGAAACGGCTCATCGCGATTCAACAGTTCACCGAACTCGGCTCCGGGTTCCGGATCGCGGCGGCCGATCTGGAAATTCGCGGGGCCGGCAACCTGCTCGGCAAACAGCAGTCCGGCCACATCGCGGCGATCGGCCTGGACCTCTACCTTCACATGGTCGAGCAGGCCGTGCAGCGCCTGAAGGGGCTGGTGGTCGAGGAGGAGCCGGACCCGTCCCTCCGATTGAACGTGTCCGCGTTCATCCCCGAGGACTACGTGGCCGATCCGCACCAACGCCTGTCGCTCTACAAACGCCTGTCGTCGTGTAGTCGGATCGGCGATCTCGCGCTGCTGCACGGCGAGATCCAGGATCGGTACGGCCACCCGCCCGACCCGGTGGAACGGCTCTTGGAGGTGATGCAGATCCGTTTGCAGGCCAAGTCGCTCCGACTGGCCTCCATCGAGGTGAAGACGAACGCGGTCGGAATCCGTTTCACTCCCAACACCCAGGTGGCGGACACAGCCATGCGCCGACTGATGGATCGCTACCAGAAGCGGCTGCGCTTCCTCTCTCCGTTGTCGTTCGAATTGCAAATCCCGCATCCAGACTGGGCTTCCCTCTTTCCCGAACTCACCGCAACCTTGCAAACCCTGGGAGTCTGTGATACCAAAAGACCCACACGCGATGAGATGCCTTCCTAATTTATTCCCGCTCTCGGTATCGACCGGTGCAAGCGCCTCCGACCAGAGGGTGCGCTCGGCCCGCTCCTGGCTGGCCGTGTGGACACTGGCCGTGCTGCCGTGGGGAACGCTGGTCGGATGCCAACAACCGCAGGAAGAGAGTGTGGTCGTGATGGTGAACGGCCGGGCGATCACCCAGCGCGAGTTCGACTATCGCTGGGCCGAGCTCTCCGAGACGACCCGGTCTCGGTATGAGAAAGAGGGCGGCCGACGGAAATTCCTGGACGAGCTGATCACGCGCGAGCTCTTGATGCAGGAAGCCCGCAAGCAGGGCCTCGATCAGAGCGACCGCATTCGCGAACAGGCGCAACGATTCAAGGAGCGGCTCATCCTGGACGAACTGATCGGCGAGCGCATGAAGGCGAAGATCGAAGTGTCGAAAGAAGAACTCGAGGCGTACCTCGCGCAGCATGCGCATGAGTTGCTCGGCCCGAACAAGGTCGAGGTCGCGCTGATGCTGCTTCCCAATATTTTTGCGGCGAAGGATTTGAAGAAGCAGGTCGAGGCAGGCGGCGATTTCGTCAAGTTCGCTCAGCGCTATTCGATCGATGAACAAACCAAATCCAAAGGCGGCGAGGTCGGCCCGTACCGCAAGGGCGTCCTGCCCCCCGAAGTCGATGACATCATCCCGACGCTGAAGCACGGCATGCTCAGCGAGCCCATTAAGACGGACCAGGGCTACTACCTCGTGCGGATCAATCCCCTCGACAAGGAAACGATCCAAGCCGATCAGGCCACCCGCGAGCGGCTCCGCCAGGAACTCTTTGCGGAGAAGCGCCGCAAGCGCTTCGAGGATATCGTGGATGAATTGCGGGCATCGGCGACCATCCGCTTGGCGGAAGCCTCCCGTTACGTCACCGACGATCTCGGGCGCCATGCGTCACCGGCCACTCCGTAACGCTCTTCCTTGTCTCCTCACCGGAGTCGAATTCGTGTAGAATCCATGCGGGCAGTGACCGGCCCGCACAGAAGCGTGTCCTGCTCACGCTGACCCTTCTCGGATACATGCCACCACGAATGCAGATCGAGGCCGACCTCTCCAGCACGCGTGCGTCCCGCTCCAGGCTGCGTGCGCTCGCGGCGTTGGCGTGCTGGGTCGCGAGCCTGGGCTCGCCGGCTGCCTGGTCCGCCCGCCTGGAAGATAAAATCGTGGCCGTCGTGAACTCCGATCTCATCATGATGTCCGAGATCAAGAAGGAACTCGCGCCGGAGGAAGAACGCATTCGGAAACAGTCCGCCGGCGAGGAGCGCGCCCGCCGTCTCAAGATGGCGGAATACATGGCCTTGACCAAGATGATCGAGCGGAAACTGCAGCTCCAGGCTGCGAAGACGAAGGGCGTGGACGTCTCGGATCAGGAGGTCAAGCAGGCGGTCGAAGAGCTGAAGAAACAGGGCGAGAAGATCGACGCCGCCGACCCCCAGAGCGCCACCGGCGTGAGAGAGCAGTTGATTCTCATGCGAGTCGTGGACCGTGAGGTCCGCAGCGGGATCATGATCGCCGAGTCGGAGATGAAGCGCTATTACCAGGAACACAAGGAGCGGTTTGCCTATCCGGAGGAGTATCAGCTCAGTCAGATTCTCCTGAAGGCCCGGCCTCAACCGGAGATGGCCGAAACCCTGGCCCGCGCGAAGGACATCCTGGCTGCCTTGCGGAAGGGCGGCAATTTCGATGAACTCGCGCTACAGTCATCGGAGGGCATCAATGCGGGACGCGGCGGCAAGCTGGGGCTGGTCCGGCAAGGTGAGTTGCACCCGCAGATCGAACGCGCGATCGCCTTCCTCCCTGTGGGCGACATCAGCGACGTCATCGACACGTCGGAGGGGTTGCACATTATCCGGGTGGACGAGAAGACGCCGAAGCAATTCCGCCCGTTCGAGGAGGTGAAACTCGAAATTCAAGGGCTCGTGTTTCAGCAGAAGAGCGAAGACCTCTATCAATCGTGGATCGCGGATCTGAAGAATAAGTCGTACATCGAGGTCAAGTTCTGAGCCGCTCGCGCAACACGCTCCACAGTGCGTCGCGGCCTTCGTGCGTCACAGACGAATAGGCGACCACCGGCGCGTCATCGGGAAGGCCGAGCGGCTCACGCACTCTCGCCATCAGCATCTGCCGCTCCTGTTGCCGGAGCTTGTCCACCTTCGTCGCCACCACGATCGGCACCTGGCCGGCAGCGCGAAGCCACTCCACCGTGATCAGGTCGGACTTCTCGACCCCCCGCCCTTCCACCAACAAGACCACGCTCCGTCTGGTCGTCCCCTCCCGCAGGTAGCCTTCGATCATGGGTCGCCACTGCGCGCGGACGGCCTTGGCGACCTTCGCATACCCGTACCCGGGCAAGTCCACGATGTAGAAGGGGAACAGGAGCGGATCACCGACGGTCACACGAAACCAGTTCAGCAATTGCGTCTTGCCGGGCGTCCGGCTGACTTTGACGAGCGATTTGCGGGCGAGCAGCGAATTGATGAGCGAAGACTTCCCCACATTCGACCGGCCGACGAAGGCCACCTCCGGCAGTCGGTCTTGAGGAAACTGTTCGGGCTCGGTGCAACTTTTGATAAACTCGGCTGAGATGATTTTCATCGGCTTCCGTCTACGTTAGGGATTCAGGAACGAGGGACACCACGCCTGTACACTTACGCAGCGCCGTATGCTGAAGTCAACCCGTCGTCGCACCAGAGCCCGTCTCTTGCTGGCCCTCCTGTTGGCCATCGCCGTCCCCTGCGCGTTACTCGCACTGGCCTGGCTCGTCATGCTCCCCGACGTGTCGGCCCTGGAACAGACGAATCCTTCTTCCACCGCGTTGATGGAGGTGCGTCAAGCCCAGGCGCGCGAGCAAGGTCGTTCATTCAAGCCTCACTGGACCTGGGTGTCGCTCTCGCGCATGTCTCCGCACCTCCAACGAGCCGTGGTGGCGGCCGAGGATGCCTCGTTCTTCGCGCATGAAGGCTTCGACTGGGAAGGCATCAAAGACGCTGCGCTTCATAACTTGGAGGCCGGAGAGATGAAACACGGCGGCAGCACGATCACCCAGCAGTTGGCCAAGAACCTCTATCTCTCGTCCGAGCGATCCCTGTTCCGCAAGGCCCGGGAAGCGCTGATCGCGCGATCGCTTGAACATCGCCTGAGCAAGAAGCGCATTCTCGAGTTGTATCTCAATGTCGCGGAATGGGGGCGAGGAGTGTATGGCGCCGAAGCCGCAGCGCAGCACCATTTTGGCAAGCCGGCGAAGGAGTTGACCGCCGAGGAAGCCGCCCTGCTTGCCGCGATCCTCCCTTCCCCCCGCCGCTACGATCCGCTCCGCAAGACGACCTACCTGGTGCGGCGGCAGCACCGCATTCTCCACTGGATGAGCCGAACGCCGATGGAATCTACCGGCGCAGCCGCGAATCTGCGATTGCAGCAGAAGCGTTCATGAATACTGCGGGCATGGTCGTGCGGCGGAAAGGCGAGATGAAACAGGACGCGTAGCATGGATCATCCATTCGCGGGAAGTGCCAGGCTCAAGGAGATGGTCGCTCGCAACAGAACATCAGAAGGTCCCGTGATGCTCCCCCAATTGTCAACGTCAAGACGCGACCCCAGTTTTCCTTTCAGCCGAGAGCCCACAAAGATTCCCTTTTTCTTCCCCCTAAGGATGGATAACCGAGAGTCCGAGCACCTCTTCAAAGGGATCGTAGTCCCGATCGTTATGCAACAGCGCATGGCCTTCGAGCAGGCAGAACGTGGCGATAAGCGCATCGATCGTCCGTCGGACAGTCCGGCCAGAAGCCCGAAGCAGCCGATAGTTTCTCGCCGCCGCCATCGCCAGTTCCACCTCACCCATCGTCAGAACTTCCAGCCGCAGTAGTTCTTGCTGTACCGTTAGAAAGCTCTCATCGGCCTTGATGCCTTGGAGGACTTCGCACAGGATGAGATCAGTGAGCCCCAATCGCTGCTGGAGCAGATGCACCTCCAACCACTCCGTCTGAGGAGTCTGAGTCCCTCGCAGATAATCTACCCACACTGTCGTATCGACAATGGTCATGAAGCCGCCTTAATCCGGCCTTCACGCATGGCGCTCAGGTCGCCTTCCCACGCGACCTTGCCGCGTAAGCGGCGAATGCCCTCTTGCCCTTTGACCTTAATGAGCAACCGGAGCCCCTCTTCGACCACCGCCCGCTTGGTCGCGAGCCCCGTCGCCTTCATCGCCTGCCGCATCAAGCTGTTATCAATCACAATATTGGTGCGCATCCCCCTTTCCCTCCACGATGTGTATAATGCTAACTATACTACACACACCAATTGAGGGGAGCAAGGAAGGGGAGCGCAACGCCTGCCACCGCTTGTTGTCGTTATTCCTTTTGACTCTTGTTTCCGAGGTAGATATGTTAAAAGCCTGTGACATTGGATCGAGCCAAGGAATCACTGCAAGCTGCAGAGCTTTGCCTCGAACATGGGTTGGTGAACTCCGCAGCAAGCCGTGCGTATTACGCCATGTTCCAGGCCGCACAGGTTGCCTTTCTTCCTTCGCGCATCTCGAAGATTCAGCAAGCGATCGAGGGAAGCTCGCTCACCCCTGAGCAAGTCCAGGCGTTCATGAGTGAGTGCAAGCGAGGAGCCTGGCGGCTATGACCAGGCGTGACGAGTGACTTGCCTGCGCCCAAGACGATACTGTAGGCAGGCGCATGACGGGCACATGAGGAAGCCTGACGGAGGGAGTTGAGCGCGCGTCGGATGTCGCCGAGGTCCATGGGAACGACCTCTCGCGGGTCCTGCGACGCGTGCCCACGTTGCAGGAGCGGATGATGCGGACGGGGGGATTCTACTCGCTCATCGAGTGGCTAGGCAAGTACCACGAAGGGGAAGCCATGCGAAAATACCGGCAGTGTCGTCGGCAAAAAGTGGGCCACCTATCCTCTGCCGCTTCGGAAGGAGAACGACATCAGTGGGATCAGTGGAATTTAACCCGCATGAATGAAGCTCCCCGCAGCTTGCTGCGGGGTATCACAGAACTCAATTCCGAAGACTTCTCGGAAGCAGAGGCGAACCCCGTAGCGAGCTACGGGGAATGTTCAAGTTCATGACGGTTCGTCGGAAAATCAGAATAGCAAACAGCCCATAGCAAGCAGCGAGTAGCTCAGAGCCATTCGCTATCAGCTATTCGCTATTCGCTCCGTGGCGGTCGCAGCAGAACCGCTCGTGAATCATGCGGGTTAGGGCGAGACCATGAATCGATCTGAGACCACCGGTTTCCCGCGTCCGTCCCAATAGCCGGCGAGCATACGCGGCGTCGTGTGGCGAATGACGAACCGGCCATCGGGCGACAGCACGAGCGCGCCCGCGGCTCCTCGGATGCGGGCCACCAGTTTCTTGAGCACTGCCCGCGTCGCAGTCGCGGGACTATCTCCTTGCTCAAGGCGATCCGTAATCTCCTTCGCGACGGCAATCCGGATGATACTCTCGCCGAGGCCGGTCATCGAGACCGCCCCACTCTTGTTATCGGCATAGACGCCGCAGCCGATGAGAGGCGTATCCCCGACACGCCCCGGCAGCATGATATCGACACCGCCGGTCGAGGCTCCCGCCGCCACAGTCCCACGTTGATCCAACGCAACGGCTCCGACCGTCTCTTGACCCAGGGCCTTCCGTGCGACAAGACCCGACTCGGCCATTTCGCGATGGAGGCGCAGGGTACGTTCAGAGAGCGCGGCGACCAGCCCCTCTTTTTTCGGCTCCCGCTTCTTTGGCATGGTACGCGGTTGTCGCTCCAGGTTGAAATGGACGGCGAGCTTAGCGGCCGGTTCTCCCACAATTAAGACGTGGGCAGTCTGGTCCATCACCAACCTGGCGGCGCTGATCGGATGCAGGATGTCTTCGATCGACGCGACGGCCCCGGCGCGCAATGCCTGTCCTTCCATGATCGAGGCGTCCATGCGCTTCGCCCCGTCCAGTTGTCGATTGGACCCGCACCCGGCATTGAACAGACCGCACGCCTCAAGCACGCGGATCGCCGCCTCGACCGCCTCTAACGCGGACGCTCCTGATCGAAGCAGGTCATGCCCCGCTTCCAGGGCCTGAGTCAAGCAGGCGGCTTGCGGCTGCGTCATGGTCCGCAGGCCGGCGCCGCCGTGAACCAGGATGATGGGATGGGACCGCTTCAATTGAGGAGGAGGTCTTTCGCTTTTCGGTACGTGGGATCTTGCATGCGATCGAGGTCGGAGCGGACGAAGCCGAGCCCGGTCACGCAGAGCTCGAAGTTGTCGGAGAGCTTCCGGAAGAGCGGTGACTCATCGGGATCGTCGCTCGAGCCATGCCGGGCGACGATCCCGTAGGACCGCTTGCCGGTTTTGACGTAATCCACGAGAAAGTCGTGGTGATAGATCATGCTGGCGCTTTTGAGCCGACGGAGATACTCCGGGAACAAACCCGTCATGAAGAGTGTGAAATCCCCGATGTGCTGATGGACTTCCCGCTCCCGATCCAGCGTCTGCGCTTCGAGCAGGACCTCCGATTCGAACAGGAGTTCGACCACGGTGTCGATCTGTTTTCCCTGATCGTTGCGAATCTTGTACAGCTGGTCGGTGTGGGTGAAATCGACGAGGAGATTCGAGACGTACTCGGTCACATTGAGATCGGGCCAGCCGAGATGCTCGGCAAAGCTTTTTTCCGTCAGGGCGCCGAAGAGCCGACGGAGAGGATGGTGCGGAGGAACCTGACTCCTCATGTCCAGTAACCTTGTAAGCCGGCGCTGCGCCGGTGTTTCAAGTATACCAGAACCGCCGCAGTAAGCGCGCAGTCCCGTTGCTCCTTCTATCGGCTCCGCCGGCGAAGACTTGACGGCATGCGCCGATTTTTCCGACAATCGTACCTTCTACTTCGACCGAGGCTCGCGCGACGCGCTGGATCACAGCTTTCATATCGCAATGAAAAATGCCGAATTAAAAATACAAAATTGTGGACGCGGTCGGCAATTTTTCATTCTACATTTTTAATTGCTTGAGCGTGCCTTCCAATTGGAGCAACTTGCGTTTGATGTGAAGCCCGCCGGAAAACCCGCCGAGCGATCCGTCATGGGCCAACACCCGGTGGCAGGGCACGATCAGCGGAACCGGATTCGCGCCGAGTGCCGTGCCGACCGCACGGGCGTATCGTTTTCCGCCAAGCTTCGTGGCGACCCATTGGTAGGAGCGGACGCGGCCATAGGGAATCCGCAACGCTGCTCGCCACACTCGCCGCTGGAACGGCGTGCCTTCGGACAGATCCAGCGGCAGCGCGAAGGTCTGCCGTCGTCCCCGCAGATAGGCATCGATCTGCGACTTCGCCTCGCGTAATGAGGGCGACAGAGCTCGGGGTGCCTTCGCCAACCCATGTGACAACACGCTATTCAACTCCGCTTGCACCGCGTTGCGGCTTGGGCGGGGCAGCACGATCCGGTAGACCCCGCTCGGGGACACGACAAGACCTATCCATCCCCAACGCGTCAAAAAAACCACCGACGCGAGGTTCGGGGTTCGGGGTTCGAAGTTTTGGGCAAGACGATAGGCACTCATGTTCCTTGAACCTCGAACATCGAACTTCGAACCCTGGCTCTTTCTCATTACCCCTCGCCTCTAGCTCCTCGCTTCGCGCCCCACCTTTCGTCTGAACATTCCCCACAAGACATCCAATTCTTCTGAGCGCAGCAACGCATGCACCCCGAAGTAGCCGGTCACGCTCAAGCCGATCGCCACGACCAACATCACCGATTTGGCGATCCACTCTTCTGGGTGCGTCCAGACCTGTGCTCCAGCCACCCAGAGACAAGCAAGGACCAGCGGTACGGACGCAGCCACGACGCGAAGAGACGAGCGGCCGACAGACGACCAATCGACACCCCCCAGCCGCCGGTTCAACACCATCACGAGGATCGCGCCGTTGAGCATCGCGGCCAGCGCGGTGGCGAGCGCGAGTCCCGCCGCGCCCAGCGTCTCCATGAAGACCAAGGAGAAAAGGAGATTCGCGCCCACGGCGACTGCGGCAGTGATCGCCGGCGTTCTTGTATCTTGCAACGAATAGAAGGCCGAGACGATGATCCGCACCGCGGCGAAGGCCCACAGCCCCACGGCATAGCAGAGCACGGCGGTCGCGGTGGTCACCGTATCCGCTGCGGTGAACGACCCGTGCTCGAAGAAGAGATGGACGATCGGCCGGCGCAACAAGATCAACCCCAGCATCGCCGGCAGGATGATGAAGAGGATCATGCGCAGTCCGAAGCCCAGCGTCGTTCGCAATTCATCCAGCGCGCCACGCGACGCCTGGGCGGAAAGGGTGGGCAGAATGGCCGTGGCCAAGGCCACGCCGAAGATGCCGAGGGGAAACTGGATCAGCCGCATGCCATAGAAGAGATAGGTCGGCCCGCCGGCAAAAAAGGAGGCGAGGATCGTGCTCACCGTAATGTTGATCTGCGTCACCGACAGACCCAGGAGCGACGGCACCATCAGCAGGCCGATCCGCCGCACGCCGGAATGGCCTGGCTCGAACCGGAAGCCGAACAACATGCCGCGCAGACTCAAGCCGGGCAACTGCATGGCGAACTGCGCCGCGCCTCCCGCCACGACGCCGATCGCCACGCCGAGGATCGGTTCCGGCAAGGTCGGCGAGAGAAACAACGCGCAGCCGATGATGAAGATGTTGAAAAACACGGGCGAGAACGCCGGCGCCGCGAAGGCGCGCATGGAATTCAGGATGCCCATTGCCAGGGCCGCCAGGCTGATGAAGAGCAGATAGGGGAACATGATCCGCGTGAGCAGCGTCGTCATCCCCAGCTTCGCCGGATCGTCATGAAAGCCGGGCGCGAGAAGCCAAACGATTCCAGGCGCGGCGACAATGCCCAGGACTGTGATCCCCGTCACGATGGTGAGCAGCGTGGTGAACACCGCGCTTGCCAGTTCCCATGCATCTCGTTTCGTCTTGAGGGTCTGATATTCCGTGAAGACCGGGATAAAGGCGGAGGACATGGATCCTTCGGCAAACAACTCGCGCAGCAGATTGGGAACACGATAGGCGACGAAAAAGGCGTCCGCCGCCGGGGTCGCACCGAAGAGTCGGGCCAGCACCATGTCGCGGATGAACCCCAGGATGCGGCTGGAGAAGGTGGCCACGCCGATCAGGCCGGCGGCCTTCACCACCGAGTGATTCTCGTCTTGAACTTTCGCTGTGGGTGTTGAAACCGTGGTGGGCTCGGTCATCGCAGCGGATTGTAGCGGAACGACGGGAGGCAGTCTATCGGCAGCGATGTCAGCACCTTGCCGGATTCCTCTCAGTCACGTGCATAATCTCGCCTCTTGGCTCAACTTGGACAGAACCGCGCCATAACCAACCGGCTGAGGCCCGTTCGATCCTTCCCTGTCGTGCTCGCCCTCCCGTAGTTCTGCTCAGTGCTAAGACACCGCTTGATCGTCAGCGGGCGTCGGCTCGAAGCCCCTTGGCGATTTCCGACAGGTCTTTCGGATAGAGCACGATCTCGATCCGTCGGTTGGACGCTTTTCCCTCGTCCGTGTCGTTGGTCGCGACCGGCCTGGTGTCTGCATACCCCGCGGCGGAAATCAGCGTGCGCTCGATCCCGCCGCCTTCGATCAAGTAGCGCACGACGGTCGTCGCCCGCGCGGTGGACAGCTCCCAGTTGGTGGCAAACTTGTCTCGCAGTCTGCTGCTGATGGGGACATTGTCGGTATGGCCTTCGATCCGGATCTGTTTGTCCGGCACGCTCTTGAGGACATCGCTGACCTGCTTGAGGACTTTCAACCCAGCGGGCTTGACCTGGGCCTGTCCGGAATCGAATAATACTTTCTCCACCATGTTGATGGTAAGTCGGTCGCGGACTTGCTGGATGGTGATGTTGCCCTTGGCAATTTCATCCTGGAGGGATCTGGTCAAATCGTCGTGGGCCCTGGTCAGACGGCGAACCTCCTCCTCTTTAGCGGCCCGCTCCTGCTCCAACCGAGCCTTCTCGGCGGCTTCGGCCTTCAGCCGGTCCTGCTCTTGCTGAAGCCGGGCCAGCAAGTCCTGCTGCCCCTGAGAGAGCTGCGTCTTGTCCTGGGCGAGTTGCGCGAGGTCTTGGCTGAGCCGGTCTCTTTCCTGGGCCAGCCGGTCCCTCTCCTGCTGGAGTTGATCCCGCTCCTGCACCAGCTTGGCTCTCTCAGCCGCTTCGGCCTGCAACCGCTCTTGTTCCTGCTGGAGACGCGCCAGCAATTGTCGGTGTTCCTGAGAGAGCCGGGCTTGGTCTTGCTTGAGTTGATCCCGCTCCTGCGCGACCTTTGCGGTCTCGTCTGCGAGCGCAGACAGGCGCTGTTTGGCCTGATCCATTTCCTCCGTCAGCGCCGCGACCTTGGCGGCCAGCGTCTCCCGATCCGCCGAGGCTTGTCGCAGTCTCCCGATCTCCTGGTCACGCTCCTCGAGTCGCTTCATCAGGTCGGCCACCCTCGCGGCTTCGGTCTCCAGTTCACCGGCGCGCTTCTGCAACCGCGCGATCTCGTCCTGCGCCGTGGTCGTGCCGCTGAGCAGCCGCTGCTTGTCCTCGCGCAGCGCCGCGACCTGCGCGGTCTCTGCGGCAAGCTTCGTGTCCAGGTCGCGGGCGCGATCGCTTGCTTCTGTCACGGACGCCGCGAGCTGGTTCTTTTCGTTCTCCAGCGCGGCGATGCGCGCATTCGCCTCATCCAGCGCTTTGGTACGACCTGCAAGATGTTGCTGCAGGCCGTCCGCCTTGGCCTGGAGGAGATCCTGTTGCCGTTTCAACTCTTGGTTCTGCCGCAGGGACTCTTGGTGGTCGGCGCGGAGCTTGCTCAGCTCGCTATGGGATGCGGCGAGTTCGCTGCCCAGCTTGGTTTTCTCCTGTTCCCAAGCCGCAAGATCGGCCGCCGCCTTTTTCTTCACGTCTTCCAATTGAGCGCCGATGTCGGCCGAGACTTTCCGTGCCGCGTCCAGCTCGGAGGCCGATTTCTTCTTGAGACTCTCTAGTTGAACGCCGATGTCGGCCGATGCCTTCTGTGCCGCTTCGAGTTCGGCAAGCGTTTGCGTGTGTGTCTCCTTAGTGACGCAACCGGCTCCGACGAACAGACACACTGCGAGGACGATTCCCATTCGACGTGTCATACACTCCTCCTTCTTCTCGATTCAGGCGATGCCGGCCGTCTGCCACGGATGGACCTGCCGGTCCGCTGGTCCCTCTACTCCGGTTTTCAACGATACTCCGATTGCCTGGACTCCTCAAGACGCCGACGCGCCGACGCCGTCCGTGATCTCCGCGTACGGTTCGGGAGTCAGTTCATGAGAGGTAGGCGCCGGAAGGGGCCTACGGTTCCTGAATCAATTCATCCGGTAACTCATCGGGGTTCGTGCCGGGACCAGCGGGGCTGACTTGCGCGAGCAGCACTCCGCAGCGGGCGATGGCGTCGCAGATCGCGTCCGTGGCGCCTTGCTCGGCTTGATGCACGGCTACTTTGATGCGCTCACGCTCTGAGTCTATGAACTGCCTCATCTACCAATCTCCCGAGGCTCCGCCTCCGCCGAAGTCTCCGCCGCCCCCGCTGAATCCGATGTCGCCTCCGAACGACCCTCCGAATCCGCCCGGCCCCGAAATGAGATCGGGTCCCCAGCCTCCGCGCCGCCCTCCGCCTCGATTCGCCTGAAGGATCAGCCACAACAAGAGGGCCGGGATGCCGGAGTATGGCTGGTGTCGGTTCTCGACGGAAGGGAAGGCGCAGTCGCTAATCGATGTTCTCTGTTCACCTGCCTGTGCGGAGTCGATGGACCGTGCCGGCCTGACGATCGAGCCCTATTTCATCGCCCCCTGCTTGGAGCCTTTCGCATGCACGAAGGCGATGAGTCGTTTATTCTCGTGCGCGGCCCGGAGAAATTTGAACGCGATCCCGCGCGCGCTGATCGACCGCACCATCGCCGCCACCTCCAGAGGGGATTCGCCGTCGTCCAGCGTGATTTGCAGATAAAAGATGTCGTCCAGGTGGACTTGCGCGTCACTACTGATGATGCACCCGCCCATTGAGAGATCCATGACGATGCCCTCCCCGCGGATGCGGCCGCCGGAAAACGACAGAAACAGACGGACGGGAATTCGGAGATGCTTCCGTCGATCGATCAGTTCTTTGGGGTACTCTCGTCGGACCCGGAAGGCCAAGAAGCGGTCACTACAGTGTTGGCACCGGAAGGGCGAGACGAATGCCAGATTCACGAGATACTCGACGAACGTCTGGCACCGCGAGCGGAGCACACTGTCTTTCCCACACTGCGGACAGGTCAGCGGCGAGGCCATGTCTTGCGCTCACACTCCTTCATCGCTTCCCCATCATACATATGCTGCTACGGCTTCCGTGGCTGCTCCGTCTCCGTGAGCCGCCGGCAGAGTTCTCCTGTTCAGCGACAGGAGCGTCCGACCGATTTCCCCGCCGCGCCGCACATCACGATCGCATCATGCAGATTAGGGGGCCCACAGTCGCATCATCTCTGCCTCCGCAATAAATGATCTCCTGAAACCTGTCAAGCTGAATGGTAGGATATGCACACGGCGGCGTACGGAGCCAACGCCTCGTGGCGAACCGGCTCGGCCTCGCCCGCACGGCACTTGGCGTATCCTCTGCCAACCGCGCCATCACCGTCGAGTAGCCGGATCGCATAGGCATTATCGCTCGGCACTTGCCGCAAGCAGGCGCGCGCTCCGGGAGCACAGGGCAATCCTAGGCTGGCACGCTGCTCACTTTCTCTCTTTGATCGCCCGTTCGACTTCGCGGCCGGCTTCGCGCGCCTTGATCGTCTCTCGTCGATCGTACTGCTTCTTGCCTTTCGCGAGAGCCAGCTCGACCTTCGCCTGCCCCCGCGCGCTGAAGTAGATGCGGAGGGGGATCAGCGTGAAGCCTTGTTGCTGCGTCCGGCCGATGAGCTTGTTGATCTCTTTCCGATGGAGCAGCAGTTTACGTGTGCGGAGGGGATCATGGTTCATGATGTTGCCGTGGCTGTAGGGACTGATGTGGCAATGGTGGAGGAAAACTTCGTCGCCCTGCACGCTCGCGTAGCTATCTTGTAGATTGACTCGGCCTTCCCGCAGCGACTTCACTTCCGTCCCCTTCAGGATAATCCCGGCTTCGAATCTCTCCTCGATGAAATAGTCGTGGAAGGCCTTGCGGTTCGTGGCGGCGACTTTTTCGCTGGGGGCTTTTTTCGTCATGGTCCCTCGGTGGAGTTGGCCTCGGGCTCAGTGTGCAGCGCCTTGACCCCCGACCTGCTGCCGCCTAAGATGCGGCCATGCGCGGGCAGGGCCCTCTCGATTCCATCGCCTCGATTCTCGCAGACATTGCCCATCGCCTCGGCCTGGAAGCGAAAATGCTGGAATGCCGCCTACGGCGCGAATGGCCGGATATTGTCGGAGCGCAGATCGCCGCCCATACCAGACCCGATCAGATCCGCTTCAAGAAACTGTACCTCTCCGTGCGCAATTCCGTCTGGCTTCAGCAGCTCACGTTCCTCAAGCCTGTGCTGATCGAGAAAGTGAATGCCGTGGCGGGACAGCCGCTGGTGTCGGAGATCGTGATGCGCATCGGCGAGATCCCGTGTGAGGAAAAGGAAGTTCAGAGTTCGAGGTTCGAGGTTGAACCTCGAACCTCGAACCTCGAACTGCAAGCCTCTCTCAAAGAAGCGGAGGCCCACGCTGCGGCCATCACGGACCCTGAGCTGCGTGCCCGCCTCACGGCCGTCATGGCTGAGGCGCTGGATCGGCTGACTCCCCCGCGACGCTAGACGGGATCTGCCCTTTGAAGAGTTCGCGTGAATAGGCCGAGATGCCCAGCCGGTCCTTCCCCCTCACGATGGGCCCGATACGCCCTTCTTCCTCCGAGCCATCCAGCCGGTAGAAGCCCCGCAGCGCTTTCTCAAAGCCTTCACGGACGGCTTGGTCCTCTCCTGTGACATATTTGTGAAGGATGTCCGGCTCGGCCCAGGCCTCGTGGTTGAAGATGTAGATGGTCATGCGGCCGTAACGGTCGGCCGGATCGCCCGGCGTGGTCGGCTGAATCTTCATCGAGCCGAAGTTCCTCGTCTCGCGGCCCACTTTCCTGAATCGCTCGATCAACGTCTCGATCTCTGTGTCGCTCGTCCATGCCGGTACATGCACGGCGACGGCGGTTCCTTCGTGGGAGCCAATACTGTAGGGCGGAATCGACCGATCGGGCCGGCTGAGAAACATGCCGCCCCAGATCAGGGCGAACGAACTGACGAGAACCCCCAACGCGAGTTTGACGACCATGTCGAGCCGGCGCGTGGGCCGACCAGCGGGTGATAATGATGGCTGGTGCGGCTGGGGTTCCATGGGTCAGGGTGTTCAGTCTTGGGCAGGATCGAGGGACTGGGGATTCGCCGTGCAGCCTTAGCTCCCGTCGCCATCCTCGGGGGACGCCTCGGCGCTTTCCGCCAAACGAGCGACGGCCACGACCCGGTCGCCCTCGCCTTCGAGATCGAGAATCCGCACCCCCTGGGTGTTGCGCCCGATTTCACGAAATTCATCCACGCGGCATCGGAGCACCTTGCCTTGGGCGGCCATGAGCATGATCTCATCGCCGTCCCGCACTTGCAGAAAGCCGACGGCGAGGCCGTTCCGCTCCGTCGTCTTCACACTGATGATCCCTTTGCCGCCGCGCCCCTGCACCCGATACTCGTTCACCGGCGTGCGCTTGCCGTAGCCGCCTTCCGTGACCGTCAGGATTTGCGTGGTGGAGTCGGGGGTGATGGTTTCCATGCCGATGACTTCGTTGCCTTCCTCCAGCGTGATCCCGCGCACGCCGTGCGCCGTGCGTCCTATCGGACGGACGTCCTCTTCTTTGAAGCGGATCGTGATGCCCTGTTTCGTGCCCAACAGAATTTCGCGCCGACCGTCGGTCATATGCACGCCGATCAGTTTGTCTCCCTGATCCAGCGACAAGGCGATGATGCCGCCCTGGCGGGGATTGCCGTAGGCCGAGAGCTCCGTCTTCTTGATAACCCCCTGCTTGGTCGCCATCACGACGAACCGGTCATCGCGGAATTCTTTGACCGGCAAAGTCGCGGTGACTTTCTCGTCGCTCGATAGCGCCAGTAGATTGACGAGCGCTTTGCCCTTGGCGGCGCGACCGGCTTCCGGAATCTCATGGACTTTGAGCCAATAGACTTTGCCGGCGTCCGTGAAGAACAGCAGCGACTCGTGCGTGGAGGCGGTAAAGAGGGTTTCCACGAAGTCCTCTTCCTTAATCCCCATCCCGATCTTGCCCTTGCCGCCGCGCCGCTGCGCCCGGTAGAGCGTGACCGCGTTGCGCTTGATGTAGCCGGCATGCGAGATGGTGACGACGACTTCTTCCTCCGCGATCAGATCCTCGATGGAGAGCTCCGCCTCTTCTTTCACGATCTGGGTCCGCCGCTCGTCCTTGTAGGCCTCCCGGACCTCTGCGAGTTCGTCCTTGATGATTGTTCGCACCAGCGCCTCGCTCGCGAGCACCGACTTCAGATACTCGATCCGCTTGAGCGTCTCTTTGTACTCTTCCATCAGCTTGGCGCGCTCGAGCTGCGTGAGGCGCTGCAGACGCATGTCGAGGATCGCGTTGGCCTGAATCTCACTCAGGCTGAACTGCCGCATCAGGCCGGCGCGCGCTTCGTCCGGCGACTGGGATCGCCGGATGAGCGAGATCACGGCGTCCAGATGATCGAGGGCGATCTTGAGCCCTTCCAGAATGTGCGCGCGCTCCTCGGCCTTCCGGAGTTCGAAGGCGGTGCGGCGTACGACTACTTCACGGCGATGCTCGACGAAGGCCTCGAGGATCTGCTTGAGATTCAGCACCTCGGGGCGATTATGGACCAGCGCCAGCATGATCACGCCGAAGGTCGTCTGCATCTGCGTGTGCTTATAGAGGTTGTTGAGGACCACGAGGGGGATCTGGTCCCGCTTCAGTTCGATCACGATGCGGAACCCATCCCGGTCGGACTCATCGCGCAAATCGGCAATGCCCTCGATCTTCTTATCCTGGATCAGCTCGGCGATCTTTTCGATCAACCGCGCTTTGTTCACCTGGTAGGGAATCTCGGTGACGATGATCCGCTCGCGATCCGTCCGTTCGTCGGTCTCGATCGCCGCTTTCGCCCTGAGGGTCAGGAGTCCGCGGCCAGTGTGGTAGGCATCCTTGATCCCTTGCTTGCCGTAGATGAAGCCGGCGGTCGGGAAATCGGGGCCCGGGATCTTTTTCATCAACTCGGGGATCGTAGCCTCCGGGTTATCGATCAACAGCAGGAGCCCGTCCACCACTTCGCCGATGTTATGGGTCGGGATGTTGGTCGCGTAGCCGACTGCGATACCGCCGGCGCCGTTGATCAGAAGGTTCGGAACCTTGGCCGGCAGGACCAGCGGTTCGGTGCGGGATTCGTCGTAGTTGGGACCGAAATCGACCGTCTCTTTATCGATGTCGGCCAACATCTCCTCGGCGAGCTTGGTCAAGCGCGCTTCGGTGTAGCGCATCGCTGCGGGCGGATCGCCGTCGACCGACCCGTAGTTCCCCTGGCCGTCCACGAGCATGTAGCGCATATTGAAGTCCTGCGCCATCCGTACCAGGGTGTCATAGATCGCGGTGTCGCCATGGGGGTGATAGTTCCCCATGATCTCGCCGACAATCTTGGCCGACTTGCGATAGGCCCGATTGTGAACCAGACCCATCTCGTTCATGCCATAGAGAATGCGGCGATGGACCGGCTTCAGTCCGTCGCGCACGTCCGGCAACGCGCGCCCGACGATCACGCTCATGGCGTAATCGAGATAGGACGAACGCATCTCGTCTTCGATCGCGATCTGGGTCAGGCGTTCGTCAACCGGCATGTTTTCCCCTTCGGGTTAACGATGAGTGCGGAACGCTGAACGATGAATGGCAACGGGTTCTGTTTCCTTTATTCATCATTCAGCGTTCCGCGTTGGTTCTCATACATCAAGGTTGCGCACTTCCAGCGCGTGCTGCTGGATGAAATTCCGTCGCGGCTCGACTTCGTCGCCCATGAGGATGGTGAAGATCTCGTCCACGCCGGTGATGTCTTCCAGCTTGACATGGAGGAGCGAGCGCGTCTCCGGATTCATCGTCGTTTCCCACAGCTGGGTCGGATTCATTTCACCCAACCCTTTGTAGCGCTGGAGGCCGAGCCCCTGTTTCCCCAACTCCAGAATCGTGTGCACCAGCTCAGCCGTCCCGGGCAACTCGCTCTCCGCTCCTTTCGCTTTGATCTTGTACGGAGGCCGGCTCAGCCCGATCGCAGAGGGAGCCAGCTTCTGCAGCTCGCGGAAATCCGCCGAGCCGAGCAATTCATGCGTGACCTCCAGCGTGTAAGCCATGCCGTTGGTCTGGATCCGACAGAGGACCTTGTTCGACTGGTGTTCCTCATCCTCGACGATCTCGAGCGTCGGCGTGGCTTTCGGATGGGCCAACACCAAGGATTTCTTCACACTGGCCACCACCTTCTTGAGCGACGCCTGGTTTTTGAGCAAGTCGCGGTCGAGCCCCGGCTCATCCACAAAGGCGCGCAGGATGCCGGCCTCGTGCTGCTTCTTGCCATAGCGAGCCAGCAATCCTTCAAAGGCGATGAGCTTCTTCAGGATCGGCAGCAGCCGCCGTCCTGTGACAAAGCCCTGCGCGCTTTCGACATAGACTTCCACTTCTTCGACCGCCAAGTCCGCCAGGTATTCGTTCAGTGCGGCCTCGTCTTTGAGGTACCGCTCCGTCTTGCCTTTCTTGACCTTGAACAGCGGCGGTTGGGCGATATAGATGTAGCCGCGATCGATCAGCTCCTGCATCTGGCGGAACAAGAAGGTCAGCAACAGCGTCCGGATATGGCTCCCGTCCACGTCGGCGTCGGTCATCAGGATAATTTTGTGATAACGCGCCTTCGTGATATCGAAAGCTTCCTTATCGCTCTTGTCGCTGTCTTCGCGCTTGCGACCGATGCCGGTCCCGAGGGCCATGATCAACGTCCGGATTTCCTCACTGGTCAGCATCTTGTCGAAGCGGGCCTTCTCCACATTCAGGATCTTACCCTTGAGCGGCAGGATGGCCTGAAACTTCCGGTCTCGTCCCTGCTTGGCTGAGCCACCGGCCGAATCGCCTTCGACAATGAACAACTCGCTGTGGGCTGGGTCCTTCTCGGAGCAGTCAGCCAGCTTGCCCGGCAATGAGCTTCCGTCCAACGCGCTCTTTCGGCGGATCAGTTCTTTGGCCTTACGGGCAGCCTCGCGGGCACGCGCCGCATCGATCGCCTTGCCGATGACCTTGCGGGCGACCGGCGGGTTTTCCTCGAAGTACGTTCCGAGCGCGTCATTGACCGCCGCTTCGACGATGCCCTTGACCTCGCTGTTGCCCAGCTTGGCTTTGGTCTGGCCCTCGAATTGCGGATTCCGCACTTTGACGCTGACGACCGCCGTCAATCCTTCGCGGACATCATCGCCGGTCAGGGATTCCGTGTCCTTCTTCAGAAGATCGTGCGCATTGGCGTAGTTGTTGATCGTGCGGGTCAGCGCGGCTTTGAAGCCGACCAGGTGGGTGCCGCCTTCCCGCGTGTTGATGTTGTTGGCGAAGGAGAACAGGTTCTCGGCATAGCTGTCGTTGTACTGGAGGGCGACCTCCAGGATCATGTCGGACTTCGTGACCTCGATGAAAATGGGCTTGTGCAGCGGCGTCTTGGCCTCATTGAGATGCTCGACGAACGAGACGATGCCGCCCTTGTACCGGAAGACCTGTTCCTTGACCGGTTCCTTGCGTTCATCCTTCAGCGTGATCGCCAGACCCTTGTTCAAGAAGGCCAGCTCGCGGAGACGCTGGGCCAACACATCGAAACTGAAATCGAGCGTCTCGAACACTTGGCCGTCCGGCTTGAAGGTGACCTTGGTGCCGCGGCGCTTCGTCTTGCCGGTCACTTTGAGCGGCGCCGTCGCCTTGCCGCGCTCGTACCGTTGCTCGAAGACCTGGCCGTCTTGCCAAATTTCCAGTTCGAGCCACTCGGACAGCGCATTGACGACCGAGATACCGACGCCGTGCAGACCGCCGGACACCGTGTAGGCGCCCTGTTCGAATTTGCCGCCGGCGTGCAACACGGTGAGTGCGACTTCCGCGGCGGACTTCTTCTGGGTCGGGTGCATGCCGGTCGGGATGCCGCGCCCATTGTCCACCACCGTCACGCTGCCATCGATGTGGATCGTCGCGTCGATAGCCTCGCCGAATCCGGCCATATGTTCATCGACGCTGTTGTCGACGACCTCGTAGACGAGATGGTGCAAGCCGTCCGGGCCGGTGCTGCCGATGTACATCGCCGGCCGCTTGCGAACCGCCTCCAGCCCTTCCAGCACCTTGATCTGGTCTGCGCTGTAGCTGTCCGATTTCGGTTTGGTCGGGGAATCGTCGCTGGCCATCAGTCTCCTACAACCACGTGCCCCTTGCCTCGTCCCTCATATTTTGATCGGCATCACCACGCACTTAAACCCCGGATGCTCCGGTTCCTGGATGAGGCAGGGGCTCAACGAGTTGTCCATTTGCAGGGTGATGGTTTCGCTATCGATCACGCCGAACACGTCCAATAGGTAGCGGGCGTTGAATCCTGTACTCAGCGGGTCGCCTTCGTACTTGGCCGGCAGCTCTTCGGTCGCTTCACCGAAATCCGGGTTGCTGGAGAAGAGCGTCATCCGGCCGGGCGTGAACGAGACCTTGACGGCGTTGGCCTTGTCGCGCGACAAGACCGACACGCGGCGCAACGCACTCTCCAGCTCGGTCCGTTTGACCGAGATTTTCTTGCCGCTCTCTTTGGGAATGACCTGCTGATAGTTGGGATAGTTGCCTTCCATGAGGCGCGAGGTCAGCAAGAGGCCGCTTTTCCGAAAGATCATCTGATTTTTCGTGAACCCGATCAGCGGTTCGCTGTCTTCTCCCTCCTCCAACAGCCGGCGCATTTCCTGGGCCGCCTTTTTGGGGATGATGACTTTGATCTCGTACGGCGACTCTTTGTGACCCGGCTTCTCGACCTCGTGCTCGGCCACCGCCAGCCGATGGCCGTCTGTTCCGACCAGGCGAAGCAGCGTCTTCTTCTCCGTGGTCGTGAGCATGACCAGGAGGCCATTCAGAATGTATCGCGCATCGTTGTCGCCTGCGGCGAAGAGCGTCTTTCTGATCAACTCCAGCAACCCGGCTCCCGGCAACGGCGTCAGCCCTTCCCGCTCGACGGAAGGGAGGGCAGGGAAATCCGCGCTCGGCTGGCCGACAATCTTGAACTGGCTCTTGCCCGCTTCAATGGTCGTCCAGTTGTTGTCCCCCGACGTCAGCTCGACATCTCCCCCCGGCAACTCCTTGATGATCTCGAAGAGTTTTCTGGCGGAGATGGTCACGCCCCCGGTTTCCAGGACCGTAGCCTTGTAATGGCCGCGCATGCCGATCTCCAGATCGGTGGCGACGATCTCGGCGCCTTCCTTCTTCGCTTCGAGCAGAATGTTGGACAGTATGGGCATCGTGTTGCGCTTCTCCACGACGCCTTGGACACGCTGCAGGCCCATCAACAACTCGTCTCGACCGATGCGTACCTTCATGTTGTGACCTCTCTGGGAGAGCTCCTATCCTCTCAAGATCTGTTCTTTCAGGCTCTCGATGGTGGCGCTCAATGCGCCGTCCGCTTCGCGGCCCTTGGTGATTTGCTTGCACGCGTGGATGATGGTGGTATGGTCCTTGCCGCCGAACTGTCGCCCGATCTCCGGGAAGGACGCGTCGGTCAGTTCCCGGCAGAGATACATGGCGATCTGGCGAGGGTGCACGAGCGTCTTGCTCCGCCGCCGCGATTTGAGGTCGCTGATCTTCACGTGAAACCGCGCTCCCACGGTCTCTTGAATGTCGTCCATCGAGACAATCTTCTTCTTGTCGCCGATGAGATCGCGCAGCACGTTCTTGGCCATGTCGAGCGCAATGACCTGGCCCGTGAGCGAGGCATAGGCTCCCAGGCGGACTAAGGAGCCTTCCAACTCCCGGATGTTGCTCTTCATCGTGTTCGCCAGGAAATGGATGACGTCCTCCGGCAATCTCACCCCTTCATCTTCGGATTTCTTCCTGAGGATGGCGATGCGCGTTTCGACATCCGGCGGCTGAAGGTCCGCGATGAGTCCCCATTCGAACCGCGACCGGAGGCGCTCCTCCATGTCGGGCATATCCTTGGGGAATCGGTCGCTGGAGAGGACGATCTGCTTCCTGGCTTCGTAGAGTGCATTGAACGTGTGGAAAAACTCTTCCTGGGTTCGTTCTTTCCCGGCTAGGAACTGGATATCGTCGATCATGAGCATGTCGACGTTCCGGTACCGCTTGCGGAGGTCGATCATCTTGTCGTACCGGATGGAGTTGATCACCTCGTTTGTAAATTGCTCCGTGGTCAGGTAGGCAATCCGCATGTCGCTCCGTTCAGCGACGTGGTTCCCGATCGCGTTCAAGAGATGAGTCTTTCCCAACCCCACTCCCCCGTAAATAAAGAGCGGGTTATAGGCCTTGGCCGGCTGCTCAGCCACCGCCATACAGGCCGCGTGGGCGAACTGGTTCCCCGCTCCCACGACGAAATTCCTGAACGTGTACTTCGGGTTCAGTTGGATCCCGCGTTTCGACCGACTCCCTTGCGTACTCCGGGCGGTCGTGTCTGCTCCAGGTACATCCCCATGGCGGGCCGGTCCCTTTCCCCCAATGACAAAGGCAACATCGGTACGACCACCACCCCTAGCAGTCGCGACCGCCTCCGCCAGAAGGTCCCCGTAATGTTGGCCTAACCAATCCCCGAAAAACTTATTTGGCACACCAATATGCGCAGTTGTGTCGTCGATCCGCTCGAGTTGGATCGGCGTAAACCACGTATCAAACACCTGTTTAGGAACCTTTGCCTCAATGTAGGCTAGCGTTTCCTGCCATACGCTCTGGACACTCATATTTCACTCAACTCACGGTATTCACAATGTTATTCACACCTGTGGATAATTAAGACTCTTGCTATAGTCTCGGATGTGATCGTCTCTTGGTTGTTAATTTCTTCGTACCCGTCTTATTTCCTGGTGACGATTGACACAGGCTTTCTGTTACCCACCAAGCTCCCCATGAGCCCACTGGATGTCCACCGCTAAGCTCTATGGTCCTTCCACAAGGGGAGGGAGAAAATTTCACTCTCCTCTCAACCCCTTAACACCTCATGCACAAATTCACAGTCTTTACTACTCCCTCTCCTACTCCGAGTCTTCTCTCTTTGCGAAGAAAGAATTAAGAGAAGAGAGAAATTTTCCACCATCTCAAAGAACAATGACACGGTCCATCTTAAAAATAAGCTGGACAACATCGCTGTACGATACAAGAGGAACTGTTGTGGTGATACCATACTTCAACACATCGTCACGAAGAGCATATATTTGCACATCCGGTATAATACCGGATACGACACCCTCCTCAAGAAGGAGAACGGAGATGTTACGACGATTTTCTTTTTGAGTGAAGTCGGGAAGGAGACCCTCTTCCAAGGTCTCGATCGGTTTTCGAGTCATATACAGAACCTTTAACACTGTATTTTAGAAGGCAAACACACAATCCGATTCCGCCAGAAGGCGTCTCATTTCGAGAAGAGAAATCCTCTTCACAGCGAAGTCCTCATCGAACTGAAATTTCTGAGAGATGTTTTCCATCACCGAAAAGGAGATTCCTACTTGCTTGAGCGATGGAAGATACTTCTCAAGAATTTCCCCATCAACGACATCATCAACATTCTTGCTCACCAAAAAAGGTGAGCCGTCAAGTAAGAGAACCGACACGTTATGATCGCCTGCGCGTAAGCCGAGGGCAATACGGAGAGCCTCAACAGGTTTATGACTCACAGAAGGGTCTTGCCGAATAAGAACAGTGACCGACTTCGACATCGACGACCGGTCCTCTCAAGAGTGCCTAATTGAATGCCAAGAATCGATCGCAACCACTGATCATGTTCGACAGCACAACAAGCCCACAGAGTGAAACATGGGGGTCGATCCCGCTCGTCGATACACCATGTTGTTGACAGCCATAAGCACAGACGAACAGCTTGGCACCATCTTGCGCTAGCTTCGAAAAACGAGCATCGTGAACGTTCGCGACACCTTCATCGATTAAGTAGAGATAGACATCGTAATCGCCAAGGACTGCCTCGTTGCAGAGGGCCGCGACGGTGGTCACGCTGGGATGCGAGGGCGGTGTGGATAACAACACGCCAAACTTCTTTTTCTCCATAGAAATCCACAGGCTGCTAATGCTCAAGATAACTTGAGAATCAATAACTTAAAGAGCGGTAGCCCGTGGCGGAGGGTAAGCAGTTTGGAGGGGAAAGTCAACTGGAAAAAAAAGCTTCTGGAATGACTTGAGGAAGGCATTCGAGAAGGGCGGGACCTACCTCCGAAAGGGCCACTTCTTTCTGTGTTTTTTCAACCATGTGGCGGAGGATCACGGCTCCTCTGTCCACTTCATCGTCTCCTACAATAACGCTATAGATACAGCCAAGCCGATCGGCCTGACGGAGGTGAGCTTTGAGTGAGACAGCACGGAAGTCGGTCTGTGCGCGAATGCCTCGAGAGCGGAGTGTGTCAAGTAACGTAAGACCGACAGCAGCTCCTCGATCCCCAAACGCAGCCACATAGACCCGTGCAGCCCCGGCAGAACGTATCTCCTCAGGGAGCATCAGGGAGACTCGTTCGAGTCCAACTGCGAACCCGACACCCGGGATATTGGGTCCACCGAGTGCCTCGACTAAACCATCGTACCGTCCCCCCGCACCGACTGCGTTCTGGGCACCGAGGTGTGTGGAAGTGACCTCGAACGTCGTCAGGCAATAGTAGTCCAATCCGCGAACCAGGCGTGGATTCAACTGATACGGAATGTCGAGAGACGTCAAGCCGCTGAGGACATGATCGAAATGTTCACGGGCTGTCGGTGACAAGTGATCTGAGAGGCGGGGCGCGCCGTCGGTCGCTGATCGGCACTCAGGCACCTTACAGTCGAGAACACGCAGAGGATTCTCGTCCATCCGCCGCCGGCAGTTTTCGCAGAGCCGGCTCTCATGCCGGCGGAGAAAATCTAAGAGAACGCGCTTGTATGCCGGGCGATCGTCCGGGAAGCCAAGGCTGTTGATTTCCAGAGTGAGGGCGGGGAGCCGGAGGTCGGACAGGAATCGCCATAAAAGCGCCATGACTTCGACGTCGGCACGCGGGTCCGTCATCCCGAAGGATTCCACCCCGAATTGGTGGAATTGGCGGAGACGCCCAGCTTGAGGACGTTCATGACGGAACATCGATCCCAGGTAATAAAACTTCTGCGGCACCGAGTGAGCCGCGCGGTTATGCTCGATGAAGGCGCGGACCACGCCGGCCGTCCCTTCGGGTCTGAGCGTCAGCGACGACCCGTCACGATCCTGAAAGGTGTACATCTCCTTTTCGACGATGTCCGTCGTCGCGCCGATGCTCCGCGCGAAGAGTTCCGTCAGCTCGAAGATGGGGATGCGAATTTCGTCGAAGCCGTAGCGTGTCGCCCATCGGCGAGCCGCCTCTTCGATCACGCGCCACCGAGGAGTTTCCTCCGGCAGAATGTCCTTCACGCCCTTGATGCCTTTGATCATCGCGGTCCTGGTTTCTCCATCATGAAGAAGTCACGGGACTATAGCGGCGGGCTCCCGATCAAGTCAACGCGAGCCTGCTTGCCTCCATCCAGGGCAGGCGGTATAGTGCGGACCACTCGAGCAAGCGGGGTGCGCAGGTAGAGCCCAGTGGCTGAGGGGTCCGACGTGGACGACGCGATGACGACAGGCAGTTCCTCCCGACGTGTGATTGCCGTGGCGCCCATGCCGCCGGAGAAATCGGCTTATGCCCTCGCGCGCTACAGCCGCTCGCCCGATTCGATCGAGGACAGCATCCGGTGGGTCCATTCCCACTCTTCCGAGAAATTCTGGGAGCAGTTTTACTTCGACTACGGGCATGCCTCCATCGCCGATCTCGGGCACGCGATCATCTGCTTCGAGCGCATCTCGGAATTGGCCGCCATCCGGTTGGAAGATGAGCCCCTCTGGGACGGTCAGGCCAAATCCAGCCGATATCAAAACTTTGCTTCCAGTCAGTGGTTCGTGCCCGACGCCATCAGGGGCACGGATACGGAGGGCACCTATCAAGGCATTCTCAGGAGTCTTGCGACGGTCTATCGGACGCTTCACGAGCCGTTGACACACTATCTCACGGAGCGGGAGCCACGGCCCGAGAGCATGACCCCAGCAGCGTACGACCGGACCATCGCTGCCCGCGCGTTCGACGTCACACGCTATCTCTTGCCCTTGGCCGCCTGCACCAATGTCGGCCAGGTGGTGAACATCCGCACGCTGGAAAAACAGATCGTCCGGCTCCTGTCCTCGCCGCTGCCCGAGCTACAGGCCATCGGGGAAGAGTTGAAGGGGGCTTGCCGGCGCGCGCCCATGAATCTCTGGGGAGAACTGTCCGGCCAGGCGGCCGGCCTGAACGAGCCGCTGGCACCGACCCTGGCTCGTCACGCGAAACCCAATGCCTATCAGGCCGAGGTCTACACGAATCTCTCTCGGCACGCGAAGGAAGTGTTCAAGGGAACCGGGCTGGACCAGCCAGAATCGTGGCGGACGGCCGAGCCGGTCGACCTGATCGAACCGCATCACCCCATGGACGAGGTGGTTGCGACCTTGCTCTATCGAGTCGCGCAGGCGCCCTATCGGGCGATTCTGGCCGTCGTCCGCGACTGGACGGAGAAACAGAAGCAGGACACGATCGACATCGCGCTCCGGAAGCGCGGGCCGTACGATGAGTTGATCAAGGAGTTTCGCAGCGGCTATGCGTTGGTGTTCGATGTGCTGATGGACATCGGCGGCTGGCGCGATCTGCATCGCCATCGCCGCTGCCAGCAGATACAACAGAATTTTACGACCGTGCACGGCTTCGACGTACCCCCGGCACTGGCGGGCGCCGGAGTGGACCGGGATTATCGGCAAGCGATGGAGCTGGTGAAGGTGGACATTGAACGGCTGCGCGCCGAGAGCCAGGAAGCGGCCTTGTACGCCATCCCATTCGGTTTTAACGTACGCTGTCTTTTCAAAATGGACTATGCCGAAGCCGAGTATATCTCGCGGTTGCGCTCAGGCGTGAAGGGGCACTGGTCCTACCGCACCATCGCCTGGCTCATGAAGCAGAAACTCGCCGAACGCTATCCCTTCCTGGGAAATCAGATTCACGCCACGCCGCCGGACGTCGAAGATACCCTGACCAGGTAACGACGCAGCACGTTACGCCGCGTCTCTGATGCACCGCCATGTACGACTACCAGCAACAGATTGAAGCGGCCATTCTGGCTGGAGACTGGGACACCCTCGCTCGCGAAGCGACTGCCTGGGCGCACGTGCCGGTGCAACAGGGGACGAAAGACCCGCGGCCGCAGTTCGCGCTGAACCTGGTCTATCTGATCCGAGGCCGGTTTGCGGAGGCCTGGAAGATCCACGCCCAGTCGCTGCAAGAGGCCGAGGATATCGTGCGGGTTAAGGGCTGGATCGAGGCGCTGCAGGCTCGCCATCCGGACCGGGCGAACGCGCATCTCGTGATGGGGCTGCTGCTCGCGCAAGCAGGCCAGTCTGAGCAATCGGTGGCGTCCTATAAAGAAGCCGCCCGGCTGGATCCGCAGTCGGCCTATCCGCACTACTTCCTCGCGCAGATCCACGAGCGGGCGGATCGTCCCGAAATGGCGATCAAGGAATATCGCGAAGCGGTGAGGATCGATCCCGCCTACGTGCCGGCACGAACCAACCTGGGCGTGGCCTATCAAGAGCAGGGCCGCTTGGAGATGGCGATCCCGCAATACCGCGATGTGATCAAGCTCAGTCCGAACGATTCGATGGCGCACGCCAATCTGGCCTGTGCGCTTGCGGAGCAGGGAAAGATCGAGGCGGCTCTCTTGGAGTACAAGGAGGCGCTCCGGCTCAACCCTCGCGATGCGGAAGTGCATTTCGCCTTGGGTGGCTTGTACGAGAACAAGAACCGCCCGGATTTGGCGATGAAGGAATACCGGGAGGCCGTCGAGGCGAACCCCGAGTTCGCTCCGGCGCACACGGCTATCGGCTGGATGCTCTTCAACAAGGGCTACCGCGAGGAGGCCATGGAGAGTTTCAATCGCGCGCTCAAGGGGGACCCGGAAGATGCCAGAGCCTACCTGGGGGTGGCCAAGGTATACGCCAGCCGTGGTAAGGTCCAGACCGCGATCGAGAACTATACCAAGGCGATCAGGCTGGAGAAGGACCCTCAAAAGAGAAACGACATCATGAACCAGCTCTACAAAGAAGGGGGAACGTGGGATACCTAATGGAGTGCTGAGTTAGGAGTAATGAGTTCTGAGTTGAAACAGAAGCTCTATACGGTTGCTCTCAACTCAAAACTCCTAACTCAGAACTGGAAGGTTAGAGGTCGCGGATGGCGCCCTGAAGAACCGTAATCTGCGTGACAGGGTCGCCGGCACTTTTGAGTTCGTGCTGGATTTGGTCTTTGAGGTAGGACGAATAGCCGATCTTGTCGAGGAGGAGGTCCAGGAACCGCTCCGCCGGCAACAGACTGTGGGACTTCAATTCATCAACCGCCTCGTCGCTCACCGGGACATAGGTGCTGCCGATATGGAAGACGACGTTGTAGTAGCGCCCTTTGCCGAGCCGTTCGAACCGTAAGCCCTTCACGAGGACGTCCTTCTCCTTACCCCTTGCGCGAAGGGCCTCATTCTAGACAAACGAGCACTGGAAGACAAGGGAGCAACGGGAACCTGGCGTGGATGGCCTCAGACAGAGGGACGTGCGTAGGGAAAGAGAGCAACAGCGAGCGTCACACGCTTCACGGGTTTGCGCAAGAAGCCCTGCGCCCCGCGCTCGCAGAGGCGTCGTTTCAGGGCCGTGGTCATCGGGGCACCCATGATGATCACCGGAAGATCGGGAGCGTAGCGTGTGATCTCCTCAAGAGTCTCGGTATCAACCTTGTCCATGGTCGGTGACGAGTGATCCAGTAAAACCAGATCTATCTCATTCCGCTCCAAGACTTCCAGCACACTCCATGCGTTCGCGACCGAAATAGCGTGAAAGTGCCAGCGCGAGAGCAGGTCGCACAGGAACTCACGGGAGTGCGGATCGTTATCCACCACCAAGATGCAGAGCTTGTGTTTTTGAGACCGGCTGGCCATGGTGTCCTCCTCTTGCTTCGCCGCGCGTGATCGCCCGCTCACCACCCAGCGAGCACATTGATCCGGTGGGCCAAACACCCGGCGCCGAAGCCGTTATTGATATTCACGACGCCGACGCCCGAGGCGCAGGAATTGAGCATGGTCAGGAGCGGAGCGACTCCCCCAAAGTTGGCCCCGTAGCCGATACTCGTCGGGACCGCGATCACCGGGCAGTGGACCAGTCCGCCGACCACGCTGGGGAGCACCCCATCCATCCCGGCGACCACCACCACGACACCGGCCCGCAAGAGCCTGCTATGACGGGCGAGGATGCGATGCAGGCCGGCCACGCCGACATCATAGATCGTCTCCACCCGACTCCCCATCACTTCGGCGGTCACCCGCGCTTCTTCCGCCACCGGGATGTCGGCCGTGCCCGCGGTGACGATCAACACGTCTCCCCTCAGCCTTCGTGTTGGATCGTGAACCGTGACGGCTCGGGCCAACTCGTGATACACGGCGCGGCGATCCAATCGCCGCAGGGCTCGCGCGACCTCGGGCGAAACCCGAGGCACCAGCAGGTGCCGATGCTGGGCCAGCAGCTTGCGCGCGAGCTTTACAATCTCCTGTTGGGTTTTGCTGTCACAGAAGACGACGGACGGAAACCCTTGCCGAGCGGGCCGTAGTCCACCCAGGGACACGCCGTTGCCAGCCGCGCACGGCTTCTTAGAACTCATGCTGATTGCCGGTTCGACCTCCCTTTCCATCCCATCAGCCCTCGTGGTGTGACGCGAACAGAAACACGATCACCTGCTCACCGGTGGAGACGGCGAAATCCGTCAAGACATCGGTCACCTCCATGCCCGTGAGTGCCGCGACCTGGTTCAGCAGGATGCGGCTCTGTTGAGCAAACAGCGTATGGTATAGCTGCTTCACCAGCGCCCGGCCTTCCTCCATATGGATGAGCTGCTGCTCCGCCGCCGGCAACGCGCCCTTCGACCGCACCACAATCATGTCGGGAGCCACGAGCACTCGGATGTACTCGGCGAAGCTGCCCGCCATGAACTCCAACTGAAATTGGCAGACCGCCTTGCGAACCGGCACTTCGAGGGCCTCCCGTTGCTGCAAAGACTCGCTATGCATCGTCTCACCGCCCGCCCGGAAGGCGGAGCTCTCACCTGCGCCGGATGGGTTGCTGTCTCCCTCGTGATTCCGGCCACAGGGAGTCAGCAGCTTCACGATGAGCACCAGTCGCCTACTGAACCATTCGCACCTCACGCGGGACCTCACGCTTCTTCGTGCCTTAGTGGTTTGCATGTCCCGATAGATAGGGAACCGACAGGAGCGCGACAGAGAGCGCCTGCCGTTGCACCGGCTTCTCCATCCAGTCCTGCGCGCCCTGACTCAGCAATTGCTGTCCCAGATGAGGAGTCATGAGGGCGCTCATCATGATCACCGGCAGCTCGCGGTCCTGCCGTTTGATCTCGCGCAGCGTTTCCATTCCATCCATCATCGGCATCACGAGATCCAACAGGACCACATCGACCCGGCCACGTTGCAGAATCTCTAACGCCTCCCAGCCCGAGGCAGCCTGCACCGGTTCGCACTGCCAGTGCGCCAACAAGTCGCAGAGAAAGATGCGGATATCCGGATCGTCATCGACAACCAGAACCCGACGCCGAGGCTTCCACTGTTTGCTTGCCATGACGACGCCCTCCTTAGCGTTCCTCGCCCACAGATGCAATGATTTGGGATTGCTGTGGCGCGGCGCAGCGCCGGAGCCGGTCCATGATCGCCAGACCCAGGCCCCGTTCGTCGCAGGGCTCGGCGTACAGGCGATGGAGTCCCAGCACGTCGAGGCGGCGCAGGGCTGCAAACAGATTCTGTGCCACTTCGCGCAGGTTGCCCGATGGAGACAACACTTCGACGAAGGCGTACCCGTCAAGGTCCACCGGGCTGGACATAGCCAGCAATCCGGCTCTCTCCCCGACAGGCAGCCTATGCGCCTCTCGTGTCGACAAGAGGGTGAGCGGCGTCCGCGTCGCGTAGTGGCGAGCGAGTTGGCCCGGCACCAGCGGCGTCTGTTCACTTCGGACCCGGCGCATGACCGGACCAAGGACGGCTTCGATTTCCGCGAGCGGAAGGCTGCCGGGCCTCAGCACTTCCGGCTCGGTGCCGACTGTGGACACAATGGTAGACTCCACGCCGAGGGGGGATGGGCCGTCGTCGAGAATCAGGTCCACGCGATCGCCGAGCCCATCGAGCACGTGTTGTGCGCAAGTCGGGCTCACATAGCCGAACGGATTCGCGCTTGGCGCGGCGATCGGTACGCCCGCTTCCCGGATCAGCGCCTCCGCGACCGGATGGGCCGGCATGCGAATCGCGATGGTGGGAAGCCCTGCCGTCACGATATCGGGAACGCCCTCTCCCTTCGGCCGCACTAATGTCAGCGGACCAGGCCAGAATCGCTCCATCAATCGGTGATCGCCGAGACTGATCGTCTGTACCAGGCGATCGAGGGACGCACGCGTCGCAATATGCACGATGAGGGGATCAAACGACGGTCGTTGCTTGGCCTCGAAGATCTTGGCCACCGCCTCGGGGTTCAGCGCGTCCGCACCCAGTCCGTACACCGTTTCGGTTGGGAAGGCGACAAGGCCGCCGGCGCGAATGATCTCCGCCGCGAACCGGATGGATTCGGGATCTGAAGCGGGCAACACCTGCGCGTGTCTCATCGATCACTCCGTCGCACCGACAATCATGCGGGCAAAATCCGGCACGGCCTCACGGGTTCGCGCCAGCGGGCGGAGGACGCCGGCTAAGCGAAGCGAGCCGGTCACGACCACCACGCCCTGGCCTCCCGCCACCTTTACCGCCCGTGCGAGAGCCTGTTCCGGCTGTTCAATCACCTCCGCCTGTGCCGGACTCCGCCGGCGCCAGAGCGGGACTAACTCCTCCGGCGGGGTCGCGCGGGTCCCGGGGTAGCGCGTGAAAATCACGCGTTGGGCGCCGCAGTCGGCAAAGTGGGCGATCAGTTTCCACACCTCTTTATCATCCCGCGGCACCCCCACCACCAGCACCCGATCGCGGCCCTCGAACACGGTGCGCACAATGGTCGCCAAACTGGCCGCCGCCATGGCATTGTGCGACCCGTCAATGACGACGGTCGGCCGGCCGGGGAACACCTCGCAACAGGTGGGAAGGCGGACGGCCTCCAGCGTCCGGCGGACTTGGTCTTCCGTCAGCCCGGGGAGACACTTCCGTTGGCACAGCGTCTGGAAGGCCGCCATCGCGTGCGCGGCGTTCGTGGCCATGAACGCGGCCGGGCAGTTCAGTGTGATGTTCTGCCACAGTTTCTTGGTCACGCGAAGCGAGCAGGTCCCTCGATAGCCGGTGCGCGTGAACTCGCGGGCCTCGTAATCATGTCCCAGCAGGAAGACAGGCGCGTCGAGTTCGGCGGCGCGCGCGAGAATCACCGCCCTTGGTCCATCCCCCATCGCACCGACCACCACCGGCACCTTCGGCTTGATGATGCCGGCCTTTTCGAACGCAATCTGTTCCAAGGTATCCCCGAGCAGATCCATGTGGTCGTAGTCCACGTTGGTCATGACGCAGGCCTCCGGCAGGATCACGTTGGTGGCGTCGAGGCGGCCCCCGATGCCGACCTCGATCACGGCCCAGTCGACCTGTTCGGTCCGAAACGCGCAGAAGGCGGCGGCGGTGAGCAGCTCGAAGTGGGTCAGTTCTTTCCCTGCTCCCTCAAGGAACGGCCGAAGCTCGTTGAAGGCCGCCACGAATGTCTGTTCACTCACCGGCGCTCCGTCCACATCGATCCGCTCGCATAGCTGTTCGATATGCGGGCTCGTGTAGAGGCCGACGCGGGTGCCGGTCGCGCGGAGCAGCGCCGCCAGCATCCGGCTTACACTGCCCTTGCCCTTGGTCCCCGTCACATGGATCGTGCGAAACGCCCGGTCGGGCCTTCCGAGTGCCTCGACGCAACGGACCATCCGGTCGAGCGTGAAGATCCGTTCAGCCGGAATCTGCCGGTCGGCCTCGTAGTTGATCCGACGATCCAACAGAGCCTGCACGTCGGCCAGCGAACGAAACGGCTCGGCCAGGGATTCGGGCTCTCGCTCACTCACGGGCGTCATCCATCTCCTTGCGGATCAGTTCCTCCGCGTTCAGCCAGTCTTCCAGGGCATGCCCCGCTTGCCGCCATACGCCTTTTCCACTGCGGCGTCGAACAGGCGAACAGATGAGGTCCGATCCACCACGACAAGAGCCGTTGCTTCAGGCAATCGCATCCACAATGGCATTCAAGGTCGCGCTGGGACGCATCGCTTTTGACGCCTTCGCGTCATCGGGATGATAGTAGCCGCCGATATCGACCGGCTTGCCTTGGGCCCCGAGCAATTCGGCGGAAATCTTGGCCTCGTTCTGCTCAAGGTCTTTGGCGATCTTGGCAAAACGCGCCGCCAGATTCTTGTCCTGCGTCTGCTGGGCCAAGGCCTGCGCCCAATAGAGCGCCAGATAGAAATGGCTGCCGCGGTTGTCGATCTCGCCCACCTTGCGGGCCGGCGACTTATTGCTCTCCAGGAACTTCGCATTGGCCTGATCGAGCGTGTCGGCCAGAATTTTGGCCGCTTGGTTGTTCGCCACCTTGGCGAGGTGTTCCAAGGAGGCGGCCAGGGCGAGGAATTCCCCGAGCGAATCCCACCGCAGATAGCCCTCTTCCTGGAACTGCTGCACATGCTTGGGCGCCGACCCGCCGGCGCCGGTCTCGAAGAGCCCGCCGCCGTTCAGCAGCGGCACGATCGAGAGCATCTTGGCGCTGGTCCCGATTTCGAGAATCGGGAAGAGGTCCGTGAGGTAGTCACGCAAGACGTTCCCCGTGACGGAGATGGTGTCCTTCCCTTCCTTGATCCGCTCCAACGAGACGCGCGTCGCATCGGCTGGAGTCATGATCCGAATGTCGAGGCCCTGCGTGTCGTGATCCTTCAAGTAACGTTCGACCTTCGTGATCAATTGCGCATCGTGCGCTCTGGTCTTGTCCAGCCAGAAGATCGCCGGGGCTCCGGTGGCCTTCGCACGAGTCACTGCCAGCTTGACCCAGTCCCGAATCGGCGCATCCTTCACCTGACACATGCGCCAGATATCTCCTTCTTCGACTTGGTGCTCCAAGAGCGTCTTTCCTGAGGCATCCACCACGCGGATCGTGCCGTTGCCGGGCGCCTTGAAGGTCTTGTCATGCGAGCCGTATTCCTCGGCCGCCTGCGCCATGAGCCCGACGTTGGGCACGCTGCCCATCGTCTTCGGGTCTAACGCACCGTGCTTCTTACAGAATTCGACGACCTCATGATAGACCGGCGCGTAGCTGGCATCGGGAATGACGCACTTGGTATCAGCCGGCTTTCCGTCCGGACCCCACATCTTGCCGCTGTCGCGAATGACCGGGGGCATGGAGGCATCGATGATGATATCGCTGGGCACATGGAGGTTGGTGATCCCCTTGTCGGAATTCACCATCGCCATGGGCGGCCGCTTCTGGTAGGCCGCTTGGATGTCGGCTTCGATCGCCTTGCGCTGATCGTCCGGCAAGGCTTTGATCTTGAGATAGAGGTCGCCGATGCCGTTGTCCGGATCCACGCCCAGCTTTTTGAGCGTCTCGCCGTGTTTCTCGAATACGTCCTTGTAATAGACCGTCACGGCATGCCCGAAGATCTTCGGGTCCGAGACCTTCATCATGGTGGCTTTCATGTGGAGCGAGAACAAGACGCCCTGCTTCTTGGCGTCCTCGATCTGCGCCTCGAGGAACTGGCGCAGGGCCCGTTTGCTCATGAACGTGGCATCGATGACTTCCCCGGCCTGCAGCGCCACTTTCGGCTTGAGCACGGTCGTCTTGCCGTCCTGGCCGACAAACTCGATCCGCGCCTCGGTCGCCGCCGTCGTCGTCATGGACTTTTCATTGGACCGGAAATCCCCGCCCGTCATATGGGCCACGTGGGTCTTGGAGTCCGGGCTCCAGGCGCCCATCTTATGGGGATGCTTTCGGGTATGGGCCTTCACGGACAAGGGTGCCCGACGATCCGAGTTGCCTTCACGCAACACCGGGTTGACGGCGCTGCCTTTGACTTTGTCGTAGCGGGCCTTGATGTCCTTCTCTTTATCGTCTTTCGGATTTTCCGGGTACTCGGGAAGTTTGTAGCCCTGGCTCTGCAATTCCTTGATGGCCGCTTGCAACTGGGGAAGCGAGGCGCTGATGTTCGGCAGCTTGATGATATTCGCCTCCGGCGTCCTGGCCAGTTCGCCCAACTCAGACAGCGCGTCCGGCTGTTTCTGCTCGGGCGTCAGGTATTCGGGAAACACCGCGAGAATGCGCCCGGCCAACGAGATATCCCGCAGCTCAACCGACACCCCCGCCGCCTTGCTGAAGGCGTTGATGATCGGCAGAAACGAATAGGTCGCCAGCATCGGCGCTTCGTCGGTCTTTGTGTAGATGATCTTGGAGGCTTTGGTCGTCATGGTTCTCCCTCGGTTAAAGGTTTCTATTTTTCTAACGGACGGTAGCCTAATACATTCATCTGTCCCATTGGCTCATATCGGCAGAATTCAATCGGTCATCGGCCCGCGTCATGAACCGCTCCCTTGCTTGCCGAAATACTCTTGCCGGCTGACGGCCACGTCGGTAACGAACATCACGCCGGAATGCCGATCGAATAGCGGCCGTAGTCCTGCTAGGATAGGCTCCACTTTTTCTTCGGGGACGACGGTCATGATCATCTCGAGGCTTTCCTGCTCGCTGAACATGAAGTGTGCTTCACGCACGCCGTGATGGCCTTTGCCTGACACATTGCCGATGATCGTGTAGCCGGTCGCTTTGACCCGGTCCAGCAACTCTGTCACAAACGCCCGGTGCTCCCCCGCCACGATCACACGTATTTCTTTCATCGGATGCAACGTCAACCCGCCCACAGCTGAACTCCTTTCTCGGAAAGTTGTTCTATCATGGCCCCGCTATCCGGAGCCGGTTCCATCGTCGATTCTGGCCCATTCGCCCGTCGGTCGATAACGATAGAGGATACCTTCGTCCGGTTCCAGTGCGACGAGGTGGACCCACTCGTTATGATAAAAATGCTGCAACACTTCATGGCGCGCGATCAGCTTCTCGATCCGTTCTCGCGGCGCTTCGACGATGGTGAGCAGTCGCATCGGCTCATGATAAGGCACGTCGCCGTTCATCACGGTTTGCCAGGCAAGTCCGAGCCGGAGATCGCTCCAAGGCCCGGACATGATGCCGATGCGCCCCACCACGTTATGGTAAATCTTACTCCCGCTGCCATACACCTCGTTGTCCACCGCTGAAAAGTAATGTTCCATGTTGATCCATTGCGCCACCACTTGCGGCGCGGTCAACAGGACCTCGAGCAACCGATTGCTCGGGTCTTCGCGATAATCATAAGAATGCAGGAAGACGCGCCCCTCCAGATTGAGCGCCTTCGTGAGACCCCGTCGGCCGATGACGAACGCCGTATTGCCTGACAAGCCCCACTCCGGTCGCACCTGGCTCCAGTCTGCGCTCCGCTGGCGCACCTGCAGCGCGGCCTGGTGCACCGGCAGGGTCGTCATGACATCAGGGAAACGGGCGCAACGTTCTTGGCTCGTCAGCCTGGCGGCTTCTTTCAGATCTTCGAGCAGCCGTGCGATATCCGCGCGATGGGTCGGCGGCGCATCTTCCAGGTCGAACAGGTGCACGTCATCGGTTGCGGTATCGACCTGGCCGGCGAGAAAATGCGTATCGGGTGGAATCTCAATTCCCATCTTGATCAGCCGTTCTCTTACTTTCTGATTGTTGGCCATCATGGCGAGGACGCGGGCGTTAGGTTTGCCTTCATTGCCCCCGCAAGCCCCGCAGTCCAACGCGGATTCGAACGGATTATTCTCCGAGGTACTCCCATGGGCGCAGAACAGGACAAGCCGCGCAAAATGTTTCGTCAATCCCATCATGCGCAAGGCCGTGTCCACCGTGAGGACCTGCTCATCCAGCGTGAAGCCCGTCCGCGTGATGCGCTCCTTCTTCACCGAGGCCCAGCGCCGATCAATCCGGTAGTGCCGCCGTAGGTCTTCCACAAACGCGGTCAGCTTCTCTATCGACAAATTCGCCCGCTGAGCCGCCTCGATCAGGAACGGCTCCACCGCCTCTTCCCCGTTCAACGCCTGTCGCCGCAAGGCCTCGACAAATTCCGGATCGACCCGCGAACCATGGAGGCCAAGCCGTTCGCGCAAGGCCTTCCAAATGAGCGCGCGTTGCTCGGACGCCACCATTTCCTCGGTTTCGGCCGGTGCCAGCTTGTCGACGGTGAGAGTCGTGGCGATCGAAGGCACGAAGATTCGCCGCAACCAGGCGGTCCAGCGACGGTACAACGCGGGCAGAAAGGTCTTCCCGAAGATCGGGAGGCCGTAAAACCATCCCAATGACTCCACCATGGCGTAAGGGGTCACGACGTTTTCTTTCAGGTCGTGCAGCAGCGTATGACCCGCGTGAACCATCCTGGTCCGGGCTTCGTGTTTCGAGACGACGTGATCGAGATAGGTGCGGGGGATTTCGCGCACCTCGTTCTTTGCGCGCATGATGACCGGGAATTGTTCGGTGTCATGCTCCTTACCCCAGGCCCGATAGCGGATAAAGGCGGCAAAGAAGCCGGCAAAACCATAGGTCTCGTTCGCGCCGGTGGATTCGAGATGACGCCGGAACGGTTCGGAGCGCACATCGATGCAGAAGACCGATTGAGAGTGAGGGCGGACTATTCGAGGGGCTCGCGTCGCCCCCTCCTCCGGCTTAGCCGGAGGAGTCTCCCCCTCACACACGCTGTGCGCGCTGGATTGCCTGTGCAGGACTTCCACCGAACGTACACTGCGCGTGAGCTTTCCGAGTAGTTGGTCCTGATAGCCTGCCTCGAAGGCCTTGAGCCAGACAGGGCCATGGTCCGACTCAGGAAAGGCTTCCATCCAATCGACGAGCTGCTTGAGATCGGTCGGCGAGCTGTCCAGCAGAGCAGCCGGATCGATCTGCAGGGCCAGGGCGAGCGAGCGCAACCGCCTCGCTGCGCCATGCCGAGCGACTCGTTCCTGGCGGGGAACGACGTCTAATTTGTAACGGTCGATCAACCCTTCCCAGCCGTTTTTCTTTTGATGACGCAAGCGGTCGACTTCCTCTGCATACGCGGCTGGCAGACGACCAGCGACCCGTTCCCTTCTCAGAAAGTACTCGCTTGCATGGCGCTGCATATAGGCTGTGACCGCCCGGTACTGTCCGTCGATGCCCAGTTCCTCGTGGCAGGCCTTCTGAACGAGCTCGCGTGCATACCAGAGACGGATCGCGAGGTACTTCACCAGACCCACAGGATAGGCCCGTTGCCATGCGTATTCCCGCTCTTCCGCGCGCCACTTGATGAATCCGGCCCAGCCCGGCAGCGCCGTCAGTTGGAGAGACAGGTAGTCCTGCCGGAGTTCTGTGGGAATGGCCAGGGCATCAAGGCTCTCCAGCAACGCGTCTTCCGGGTAATCGGGCAGCCGAGAGATTTTCCTTCGGCTGTCTGCAATCCCGCAGGGCGACCATTCCTGCGCTGCGAGGGCTTTCCAGGCTCCGTACAATCCTTTTTCTCGTCCCGGCATGGGCCAGGTGGCATGACCTTCGTCCAAGAAGGCCTCGCACCACTTGATCAGTTCGCTGTTGATCTGGCTGACGATCTGCGTGCCGAGCGTCTGGTCGCACCAGTGCGAGAGCGTGTTCCAACGACCGAGTGCGGACTGATCCTCCCGTGCAACGGCCTGTATCTTCTCACGCGCGCCTGGCAAGGTGAGGACGGAGGCGAGGCGGCCGGCGAGCGATTCGAGCAACTGGTGATGAGGATCATGCTCCCACTGAGCATCAAGCGGTTCTTCGATCGGCGCACAGAGACCTTCGGCCAGACAGGCGCGGAGGACCTCGCCGTGAGAGACCTTGCGAGATCCGATGGTCAGATGCTTGTCATGCACCAGCGGCGTGAGGGCGGCATCGAGATGCCGGAGCTGAATTCTGCTGGAGCGGAGGTAGCCGCGATAGAGGTGGCTGGGAAGATAGCCGTTCCCCCCTAAGAACTGTTTGCCGCGCCTGACGGCTTCTTCAAAAGGGAGGTACTCGAGGGTATGAAGCGGATTGTGATGCACGAAGGTCCGCATCGGCCAGTATTGGGCAATGACCTCGCCCGCCAGGAGGATCACGCCTCGGAGTTCCATGCGTCTGGTTTCAATGTCGATCGAGCTGTCTATTGATTCCATGAGACGGATTCCATGACGGCTCCGGTGTGCGGCGGCTGATTCTGAATCCCGAACAGGCCGGCCGGCGCGACTCCCAGCGCGATGATGATCAGCACAACCATCAGAAGAGATGCGAATTCTGACCGGCGAAGATCTTCATAGCGGAGATCCGATCGCTGCCGGCCGAAGAGCAACCGTTGCACCATATCGAGGATGTACCAGGAAGCAGCCAGCCAGGCGATTCCCATGACGAGCAGGGCAGCAGAGGATGTGAGCGACGAGGTGAGGAGCATACCCATGAAGCCGGCAAAGACCCCGAACGGGGGTAGGCCCATAGCAGCCAGCGCCAGAAGCGACAGCAACATGGCAAACTGCGGCATCGTGCATGCCAGCCCGCTGATGGCTCGCGGGTCCACGTCGTCCCCGTACCGCGTACGGACGACCTGCCAGGACATCAATAGGCCGCTCGTCACGAGCGCCACGGCGCCCAGAAAGACAGCAGCTTGAGGCATGACGGTTCGTGAAGCGGCCACAAACCACCAGAGGATAGAGAAGAACGAGAGGCTGCCGTAGGCCAGGAGCAACCGTACGCGCGATTGCGCCAGCGCCTTGATCGAACCGTAGAGCGCTCCCGCCAATGCGAAGATCATCACCGTCGAGGCCACGACATCCGGCACCGTCGGCATCAGTGCGGCAATGCCATGCAGTCCGATAGCGGGGAGCAGCAGCACGATGAACGATGGCATGCTGCCGGGTAATCGCGTGAGCGCAGCCACGTAGCCGTGATGAAACGGCACAAGCGGCAGCAAGATGGCGCAGGCCAGCAACGATGCAACTGAAGAGACGGGAGGGCCTGCGATCGCAGCGAGCCCCGCACAGAGCGTCCCAAGACCGTAGGCGCCGATACCCACCCACGATGTGGGCCAAAATGGATTGTGATGCCGGTAGAGGAGGAACGTGATGAGACCAAGGATTATAATCAGAGCGATCTGGCCTACGACTGGTTGGCTCGTGAGGAGGCCCAATCCCGATCCAAGGAGCAGCAGGGTCATGACCCAGGCGAGCCGATGCTCCCGGTGAACAGGCTGCCCCAAGAGAGAGACACAAGCGGCCAGTGGGAGGAGATAGAGTAAGAGCAGCCCTTCAGCCGGTACCGTCAACTGTCCGGACGTTCCGATGAGAGCCAGCAGACTCAGCACGGTCATGATGATCGACCAGATCTTCAACTTGTCTGGCCGAGACCAGACCACGAGGCCCAGCATCGCTCCCATGATGGGAACCGAGGCCAGTAGGAAAGGAGTGGTCATAACTTCCGTCATTGCGACCACCCCGCATCACGCTTATCGATTCGATGGACGGCGCGCATCACCACTCGACCAAGCGCTTGATAGAGTTCATCCACATAGAGCCGATTCATGAACAGGACATACAAGCGGATACGGAGCCCTTCCACCCAGCCCGGCATCCCCATGGTCTGACCATGGGCGCGCATGTAGAGGTAAGACCAGCCCAGGACGGTCAGCAAGGTGGCCATGACGATGAGGGCATCGAAGAGCCAATTGGGAAGCGCCGCGGCTTGGAAGTAGGAGGCCACCTCTGCCGGATTCGGATAGAGGAACGCGGTGAAGGACTCGACGGCAAACAAATAGATGAACACGACGAAGAGCAGAGTCAGCAACATGGCGGACGACACCTTCCAGGACGCGACGGCGCGTAAACGGGTGAGCGTCAAAATGGCCTGTGAAGATGTGATCCAAATAAAGAAGAGGAAGATCACCGTCCCTTGGGACTCGAGCAACGGGATGCGGAGCACGCCGTGGGTCACGAGGAGGATGAGGAGCGGAATCAGCAGCGTGGTGATGATTCCCGTCGACCAAGTCAGGCGCGAGAACTCCTGTTCTTCAGCGCGAGGGTCCGCATGAGGGAACTCCGGTTCCTGGCGGGCCTTGTGGATCACATTCCCGCAACTCAAGAACACCGTGGCTTTGAAGAGTCCGTGCGCGATGAGATGGAAGACGGCCAGCGAGAAGGCGCCCAACCCACATTCCATAATCATGTAGCCCATCTGGCCGATCGTCGAGAAACCGAGCGTCTTCTTGATGTCGTTCTGCGCCAGCATCATGGTGGCGCCGAGGACCGCGGTGAGCGTGCCGACCACGAACGCCACATGCAGCGTGGTCGAGCTCAGACCATAGAGCGGAGCCAAGCGGTTGATCAGAAAGCCGCCCGCATTGATGATTCCGGCGTGGAGCAACGCGTGAACCGGCGTCGGGGCATAGAGCGAACGGGGCAGCCAGATATGGATTGGAAACTGCGCCGACTTGCTCATCGCGCCAATGAACAGGAGCAGCGTGACCGCCGTCGCCCCACCGACCTCGATGCCCGGCCAAGGCGAGAGCGTGACCGGCAATTCGGCGGCCTTCGCGAAGAGCGCTTGGAACTCCAACGTGCCGTACAGCTGATGGGCGAGGACGATGCCCGACAGAAACGCCACATCGCCGACTCGCAAGAGGGTAAAGGTTCTGAACGCCCCCTCGAGCGTCGCTATATGCGTATGGTTGTGGGCGAGGAGATAGAGCAGGTAGCTCAGGATTTGCCAGAACAGGAACAGCATCATGAGGTTGACGCTGGACACCATGCAGAGCAACACAGAGGTCGTGAATCCGATGAGCGCCAGATACCGGCGATCGTGGCGGTCCTGATACATGTAGCCCATGGAATAGAGATAGATGATGGTGCCGACGCCGGCGATCAACACCATCATGACCGCACTCAGGCGGTCGATATAGAAACCTATGGGGAAGGCCAGCGTCGCGAGAGAAGCAGGGTCATAGAAACGAATGGTGATGGGCCCTTGTGTCGCCACACACCAGAGGGTCGCGATCGCGCCGAGAAAGGCCGCGCCGATGGGATAGGCCGCGATCTTGGCGCGTTGCTGCCGTGAGCCCTCATCGCCCACCAGCACAGTGAGCGTAGCGAACAAGGGCAGCAGCGGCACGAGGATCAAGAACGACATGCCGTACCTCACACTCTTCTAAACACAGAAGACGCCGCGTACAACGCCTCGGCGGCCCGTGATCGGAGGCTGCGCCGCTGGGCGTCGATGATGACAGAGCCTGTGGTTTCCTCGTGAGTGTTCATCGATATCGTCGAGTATGCGGAATAAAAAAAGCCAGCGGGCGCGCCTCGTCGGAGTGCGCCACACTGGCTTGTATTGTTATCGGCCAACCGAACGGGAAGCCGATGACCTTACGTGCCCTATAGTGGAGTTGGGTTTACACCTGCGTGAGTTCCCAGCGCCGGTTCCGCCAGACCTCTCTAGAAATGTAGCCTGCGGCACCGTCTTCCAATTCAAGATGTAGCAGGATTCCAGAGACAAACGCAAAGAATCTTTCGGTCTAGAGGTACAGGAATATCGGGACCGCCCGCATGGGCCCTTCGACCCATTTCATAGAAAAACAGCTGAAATTGGTGGTGCGGATCATGATGAGAGTTTGTTCTTGTCGTTGCCTTGTCTGTCTTGTGGTCTCTATAATCTGCCCCACACGAAGATGATGTAGCACTGTCGCATTGCCCATATGAGAATGAACCATTGAGCCAGAGGGGATATGCACAACGCAATCAGGCAGGCCATCATCAAGTTTGAGCAGGACTTCATGGGGCGCGGACCGACGGATGTGAGAGCCTTCATCATCCGAGACATGGTGGTCGTTCGACTGAAAGGGGTCCTCACGCAAGCCGAACGTCAGTTGGTCAAGAACGCTGATGGAGTGGAGATGGTCAAACGCATGCGCCAGAACCTGATTGCGCAAGGCAAAGACAATCTGTGCGGCGAAATCGCCGGCATCACCGGCGTCAAGGTCACGGGACTGTTTACGGACATTGACACGCAGATCGGTGAGCGGATCATGGTGTTTACGCTCGACCAAGACCTTGGAGCGATTCAACCTGCTGGGCAGTAAGGCTTGAACCACTGTCAGCATGCCGGCACGCGGCCCTCACAAGGTACGGTTCCACAGTTTACAGGTCAGGGTCTCTCGCGGAACGGACTGTTTCTGAAAGGGGAAACTGCAGGGGCGACAACATAGGGGAGAGGGGCGATGGAAAAATTAGTTGAAGGGTTCAAGAAGTTTCAGGCGGAAGTCTTTCGCGCCAAGCGCGAGTTGTTTTCCCATCTGTCCCAGCACCAGGAACCGCGAGCCCTGTTCATCACCTGCTCGGACTCACGTATTGACCCTACGCTGCTGACGCAGGCTGAGCCCGGTGAACTCTTCATTCTACGGAATGCCGGAAACATCGTTCCATCTTATGGAGAGACCATGGGAGGCAGCACGGCCACGATCGAATATGCGGTCGCCGTCTTGGGAGTCAAACATGTAATCGTGTGCGGCCACACGGATTGCGGCGTCATGAGAGCGCTCCTTCACCCTGAAACAGTTGAAGATCTACCCGCCGTGAAGAATTGGATGATCCAGGCTGAGACGACGCGGCGCATTGTGCGAGAAAATTACGCCGACCTCAAAGGGGAGGAGTTGCTGGTCACGACCATCCAGGAGAACGTGCGGATTCAGCTCGACCACCTCAGAACCCATCCAGCAGTCGCCGTGCGGTTGAGACGCGGCACGCTGACCCTTCATGGCTGGGTGTACTCGATCCCTACCGGCGATATCTGGGCGTATGACGAAGACAAGGACGTCTTCGTCTCCCTGGTTGGCTCGGCGGCCTGAGCTGAGCCTGGCCGACTTGGCCCTGCGCCCCGATAAGGGCTGGCGATTGGTTTTGAAGCCATGATAAGAGAAACACATGGCTCCTTTTCGGAAACTTGAAGAACTTTCCTTCGACACCACCTATGCCCGCCTGCCAGAGGCTTTCTACGCCAAGCTGAATCCGACGCCGTTCGATTCTCCTCCCCACCTCGTCAGTTTCAATCCCGACGCCGCAGCGCTGATCGATCTCGATCCGGATGAAGCCAATCGGCCGGAGTTTGCCGGCGTCTTCGGCGGAAGCCTGTTGGTACCGGGCATGGAGCCGTTGGCCATGTTGTATTCCGGCCATCAATTCGGGGTCTATGTGCCGCAGTTGGGCGACGGCCGCGCCATCTTGCTGGGGGAAGTGCGGAACGATCGCGGCGAGAAGTGGGATCTGCATCTCAAAGGGGCTGGCCTCACGCCCTTCTCCCGCGACGGAGACGGCCGCAAAGTCTTGCGGGCGGCCATTCGCGAGTACCTCTGCAGCGAAGCCATGCACGGCCTCGGTATCCCGACCACGCGCACGCTCTGCATCGTCGGGAGCGACCACAAGGTCTATCGCGAGCAGATCGAGACCGGTGCGATGCTGGTCCGCCTGGCGCCGTCGCACGTGCGGTTCGGCACGTTCGAGGTCTTCTACTATCGGAAGCAGCATGAGCACCTCAAAGTGCTGACCGACTACGTGATCGCGGAACATTTCCCCCATCTGAAGGAAGCACCGGACAAGTACGCCCGCTTCTTTGGCGAAGTGGTCGAGCGCACCGCGAAGCTCATCGCGCAATGGCAGGCGGTCGGCTGGGCGCACGGGGTCATGAACACGGACAACATGTCGATCCACGGGATCACGCTCGACTACGGCCCGTTCGGGTTCATGGACGATTACGATGCCGGGTTCATTTGCAATCACTCGGACCACCACGGCCGCTATGCCTTCGACCAACAGCCCTTCATCGGTCTGTGGAACTTGAGCTGTCTCGCGCAAGCGCTGTTGCCGCTGGCGTCGAAAGAGGAACTGAAATCCGCACTCGACACCTACACGCCGACCTTCGAGCGGGAGTATCTCAGGCTCATGCGGGCGAAATTAGGGTTGGTGGAGGAGCGAGCGGACGATGAAGAACTGATCCGCGATCTCTTAGGCTTGCTCCAGGGGAGCCATGCGGACTACACGATCGTGTTCCGAGAACTCGGGACCTTCTGTTCGGATTCCGGCGCCGGGAATGACCGGCTGCGCGAGCATTTCGTGAATCGAGAGCGGTTCGATGGATGGGCCGCCCGCTATGGCAAGCGGTTGCGGAGCGAGCACAGCAGGGATGAGGAACGCCGTAGTCGCATGGACCGGGTCAACCCGATGTACGTGCTCTGCAACTATCTGGCTCAGGTCGCCATCGAGAAGGCGCAGCAGAAGGACTTTGACGAGATCGATCGATTGCTCACGGTGCTGGCAGATCCCTTCACCGACCGCCCGGGCATGGAAGCCTACGCCGCCCCGCCGCCCAATTGGGGCAAGCACCTGGTGGTCAGCTGTTCGTCGTAACTCTATGAGGCAGGAAAAACTCGGGGGGCTCACCGTCCGCATCACCGGCGGCACCGACGGACGGGGCAGCGGCAACGGTCCTGCTGTCATCCTGTTGCACGGCTTTGGCGCGCCGGGAGACGATCTCGTCTCCCTCGCGCAGTGGTTGCACGTTCCGGCCGGCACGAGGTTCCTGTTTCCTGAAGGACCGCTCTCGCTCAACCTCGGATTCGGCGACTCCCGAGCCTGGTGGATCATCGATATGGCTCCCCTCCAGGCGGATCGCCGGGCGGGTCGCGTACGCGATCTTTCCAACGACGTTCCCAAGGGGCTCGCACCGGCGCGCGAGACCATGTTGGCTCTGCTGAGCGACATTGAACGAAAGCTGGGAGCGGACCCGCGCAAGACCCTGCTCGGCGGCTTCTCGCAAGGGGCCATGCTGTCCTGCGACGCCATGTTGCGGACCGACCGGCCCTATGCCGGCCTGATCCAACTCTCCGGTAATCTGCTGGCCAAGCAGGAGTGGACCTCGCTGATGCCCAAACGCAAGGGCTTGCCGGTGTTTCAGAGCCACGGCACGCAGGACGAGATTCTTCCGTACCCCGGTGCCGAACGGCTGCGCGATGAACTCATGAAGGCCGGCCTCGCAGTCGAGTGGATCAGTTTCAGAGGCGGGCATGAGATACCGGAACTCGTCCTGGATCGCGTCGGGACATTCATCACCAAAACGGTCGGCCGGCGATGAACACACTCACACCGTATGAGTTGAAGGGTGGAGATGGGAAACTCATCAGAGGCGATCGCCTGATCGGCAAAGAACGGCAGATTCTCTTCATCACCGGGTTTCTGTCGAAACGCTGGGGGAATAAGAGCAAAGCCTTGGCGCAATGGTGCCAGGAACGAGGGTGGGGCTTCTGTTGCTACGACGTGCGAGGCTTCGGCGATTCCGAAGGGACGTTCACCGACTATACCCTGTCCGACTGGATCGAGGATGCGCGGCAAGTGGTTCTAGAGTTGAAAGAAGGTCCCCCGCTCACCATAGTCGGAAACTCGTTGGGTGGCTGGATCGCCTGGCTCATGGCGCAAGAATTCGCGGTTGTTCACGAACTCATTCTCATCGCGCCGGCCTTCAACATGATGGGAGAGCGGGCAAGGCAGATTTCACCGGAGCGCCGCAACACTTGGTACTTCACCGGCTCGATGCCTTGGGACGACGACGAAGTCCATCGTGACTATCCGATCTCATGGAAGTGGGTCGAGGAAAGTGAGGAACTCTGGAAACGACACCCGGTCAAACCGCGTCGCGTGAAGACCACCATCCTGCACGGACTGCAAGACACCGTAATCCGGCCCCAAGGGAGTTGGCGGTTCGTGGAGCAGGTGCTCGCCCATGATCCCGGTTTTCCCATCGAGCTGCTCCTCAAGACCGGCGACCATCGGTTAAGCGGCCCCGAACACCTGGACACTTTCCGGCGGCTGATCGTCGGCGACCGCTGACGCCCCTCTCGACAGAACCAGCCCTCACTTCGCAGCAGTGGCCTTGGCCAGGGCTGCGCGCAGCTCCGCTGAATGCGGGTTGCTCACCTCGTGGCGTTGCACGATATCCGTTGGCTGCACCGCCTTGCCGTAATAGTCCTTGTTCCATTCATCCCGCACACTGAGGACCGCGCCCTCGAGGGATACGCCGGCGAACAAACCCTTGGCTCGTGCGAAGGACAGAAGATCCGCACTGAGCGTGGGAGAAGTGGCTCCCGCGACGCCGGCGCCGACTGGCCCGATCGCCACCGACCCATCGGCCCCCAGCTTGAAATTTCCCAACAGCATCGAATCCACGCCCCTTTTCGTCAGGATCAACAGCGTCACCTCCGCAGCCTGCGCCCCGAACTGGAAGCCGAAACTCCCAGCTCCCATGGTGTAGAAGGCCGGCTCACTCCAGTCGCCCGTCTTTTCGTCCCTGACGAGCAGCACCCCGCTGCCGGCGGCAGCGCCGAAGAAAAACGCCCCTTTCAGGAACTGCGGCACGATGAAGATGGCCTTCGCATCTTTCACGTGATCGCGGAACCAGCCCATGTTGGAATCGGCCAGGAACGCCTCGAACGTGATGCGGGCCTGATCCACCAGATCTTTCTGGTCATCGGCAGTGGCTGTGGGAACCATGGTGAGGGTGACCAGCGCGAGAAGGAGGATGCTGCTCACCAGTTGAGTCGCTCGCTTCGTCGAACGGAACCGGCCAGTCGGTTGTGTCATGGCTACCCCCCGGGTTAATGATCCAGGAATTCACGCAGGGCCTTGGCCGACGGGAGCGTGAAGGTCGAGGCGCGGCTCGCTTGCGTGCCGTTGAGCCGGCCCAGTTTCACCGCGGTCTGGGTCATGGTGGCGAGGACCGTGATGCAGTTCAGGACGATGGCCTTGCCCACTGTGAAGTTCTTCAGGCGCGAAAACAACAGCGCTGGCAGGCCGCCGGCCGGGATGATGACTTCGACCCCCGCGTCGACCAGTGGCTGAGCCTGCTCACGGAATTGTTGGACCACGCGATCATACGTTGCCGGATCGGTGAACGCTCGGACGAGCAAGGCCGGGTCTGTCGTGATAGCCTTCACAGCCACCACGCGGCCTTGGAGGCCATAGCGCTCGACGACCTCCTCGAGGATCGGAATGAAAACAGGGTTGATCGTGACCAGTGCAATCTTCCGTCCCAGCATGCAGGCGTACAACATGCTGGCTTCGCCCAGGCTGAGGACAGGAATCTCTACAGACGCCCGTGCTTCGTACAACCCCCCGTCCTGGAAATGCCCGATCGCGAACGCATCGTAGCCCTGCTGTTGGGCCGTCACGGCGTTCCGAACGACTTGGCGTGAGCAGCGAAATTCGGTAAGCCGATGGAGTTCGAGGTCAGGCGGGTCGATGCCGTGCAGGTCGAACTGTACGCCGGGATCGGCCGTTCCTTGAAGCGCCTGTCCCAAATCCCGGAAGTAGGCCGCTTGCTGATCAGGATCGACGAAACTCTGGTACCAGAGTTTGACGGGTTTCGACTCGATCTGCATGGTCCCCCCCTCTGTTGAACAATCCCGACGCTCGGCACCCCTCATGTACCACAAAGAGCCGCCGCCGGTCATCGCCGTATTGCAACCTTCGCCACCAGTGGGAGGATTGTGCTATCACATGGGCCTCTGGTAAGGTGACGCCCCGCTGAGTCCATTGAAGCAAGGAGTCATGAGGAATCTATGGCCACAAACGACAAGCAGATAATTTTTTCACTCATCGGCGTTGGGAAGGTCTACCCGCCGAAGAAGCAGGTGTTGAAAGACATCTATCTGTCCTTCTACTACGGCGCCAAGATCGGCGTCCTGGGATTGAACGGGTCCGGCAAAAGCTCGCTCCTCAAGATCATCGCCGGTGTGGATAAGAACTATGTCGGCGAGATCACCATGTCGAAGGGCTACTCGGTCGGCCTGCTCGAACAGGAACCGCAACTCGATCAGGGTAAGACGGTGAAAGAAGTGGTCGAAGAGGGGCGCAAGGAGATCATCGCGCTCCTGAAAGAATACGAAGCGGTCAGCAACAAGCTGGGCGAAAACATCTCGCCGGATGAGATGGAAAAGCTGCTGGAAAAACAGAGCCAGTTGCAGGAAAAGATCGAAGCGGCGAACGGCTGGGAATTGGAGAGCGAGCTGGAGCTTGCGATGGATGCGCTCCGCTGTCCTCCGTCGGATGCGAAAATCGAGGTGCTGTCGGGTGGCGAGAAACGCCGCGTAGCCCTCTGTCGGCTGCTCATTCAAGAACCGGACATCCTGTTGCTCGATGAGCCGACCAACCATCTCGATGCCGAGTCCGTCCAATGGCTTGAGCAGCACTTGCAAGAGTACAAGGGGACGGTCATCGCCGTCACGCACGATCGCTACTTCCTCGACAACGTGGCCGGCTGGATTCTGGAATTGGATCGCGGGCAAGGCATTCCATTCCAAGGGAACTACACCTCCTGGTTGGAGCAGAAGCAGGACCGGCTCGCCAAAGAGGAGAAAGCTGAGTCGCAACGGCGCAAAACCCTCGAACGGGAGTTGGAATGGATCCGTCTGTCGCCCAAGGGCCGCCACGCCAAAGGCAAGGCGCGCATCACCCGCTACGAGGATCTGGTCAATCAGAAGCAAGAGCAACAGGTTCAGGACTTGGAAATCTACATCCCACCCGGTCCTCGTCTGGGCGACGTGGTCGTGGAGGCCAACGGGATCAGCAAAGCCTATGGCGACAAGGTGCTCTACGAAGACCTGAGCTTCAACTTGCCGCGCGGCGGGATCGTCGGCGTCATTGGGCCGAACGGCGCCGGCAAGACGACGCTGTTTAGAATGATCGTCGGCAAGGAGAAGCCGGATGCCGGCTCGATCACAATCGGCGAGACCGTGACCCTGGGCTACGTCGATCAGGATCGCACGCTCGACGGGACCAAGACGGTGTGGGAAGTCATTTCCGGCGGCCAGGACACGATCAAGCTGGGCAAGGCCGAGGTGAATTCGCGGGCCTACTGCGGCAAGTTCAATTTCGGCGGCACCGAGCAGCAGAAAAAAGTGAAGGACCTCTCCGGCGGCGAACGGAACCGCGTCCATCTTGCCAGGATGCTGAAAGAAGGGGCCAACCTCATCATCCTCGACGAGCCGACCAACGATCTGGATGTGAATACGCTCCGCGCACTGGAAGAAGGCCTCGAGCAGTTCGGCGGCTGCGCCGTCGTCAGCAGCCACGACCGCTGGTTCCTCGACCGTATCGCGACGCACATCCTGGCGTTCGAAGGCGACAGCAAAGTCGTCTGGTACGAAGGGAACTACAGCGAGTACGAAGCGGACCGCAAGAAGCGGCTGGGCAAGGAAGCCGAGTGGCCGCACCGGATTCGCTATCGGAAACTGACGCGCAACTAACCCGGCAATGGAGACAGACACGGCTCGACTGCCTTCGACAAGCTCAGGCCCCGAGGCTGTCGAGGGGAGCTCGCCGAAGTCCCTTCTTCCGGTGTCTGTCCTATTTGCTCACATCCTCTGCGGCATCATGGTCGGAATCATCTGACGGCGGTGCTTCCGGTAGATTCGAAAGTCTCCGTCCAGGGTGAGGATGCGGCTCTTGCTGTGCCGTTCCGCCATTCGCACGAGGCAGGCATCGGCCAGTGACATGGGGACATTGCCGTATCGGCCTAAGAGCTTGGCGACGGACTCGGCATCGTCCTCCAGGCCAAAGCCGATCTGAAGCACGCCGCGATCGAGCAGGTGAACAACCGCCTGGCTGCCGCCGGGATGATTCCGGAGGAGATAACAGGCTTCGGCCAGAACAGCCTCGCAGGTGAGGAGGGGTGGCCGCAGCCGGTCCCATTGAGCCTTGGCCCACTCATGATGCCGATCGGTCCGGTTCAGAAAGGCCACGAGCGGACCGGTGTCCAGGAGCACGACTTCGCGCACGGGGCTACCGCCCGAATCCGCGAAGGTGAGCTTTGTTGGTCGAGAGATCGGCGGGGCCGGTGACGCAGCCGGCGAGATCTTTGGCGAGGTCGAGCGCGGAACCGACGACTGTCCCCAGTCGTGGCTCAAGGCGGGCAAGAATCGCGTCACGCACCACGTCGGACTGGGTGGTGCCCCGCCGCTTCGCCACCGCGAGGACCCGGGCATAGAGCGCGTCATCCAGCTTGAGGGAAAGGGTCTTCATGGCTCGTGTCCTTTGCCAATGTTGTCGAGTAGTACTACGATAGTGGCAGAATTGTATGACCATAGAGCGGCTGTGTCAAGCCGCAAGGTGCCGCTGTAGCGGTTTCTTGGCCGCTCGCCACAAGCCTCTCGCCTGGTTTCTATGTGATTTCGCGACGAACCGTCATGAAAAGTGCGGGCTATGTTGCTCTTGACAGACTCCCGCCCCTTGCCTACTGTACAAGGCCAATCGTGCCCCGGCTGACGGTGCCTCACCTGGCCGGCTCGCGGCACGGCGATCGGGCATCCATCGCGGGACGATCAGGCCATGACTCCAGCCTCTCATCCGGCGGCCCCTCGCTCCAACGCCTGGCTCCCCACCATCATCGTGGGCATGACTGTCTTCTCCCTTGTCATCGGCTTCGTTGCGCTTCGAGTTCTTGAGGCGCGCCTGCTGGCGGCTACCGGCGACAGTCTCGCCCTCGCCGCCTCCGGCATCGCCGAGAAGTTAGACCTGCTGCTCTACGAGCGGTACGGCGATATCCAGGTCATGACCGCACGGCGGCGATCCGGATGCGCGATCTTCCGGCTCTGTCGCACGAGCTGCGGGTCTTTCAGCAAGCCTACCCCCTCTATGCCTGGCTGGCCGTCGCAGATGCGAACGGCCGCATCGTCGCGGCGACCGACCGGGTGAGAGTCGGCCAAGACCGGAACGGTAGCGGCTGCTTTACCGAGATCGAATCTTAGGGCCGAACGGCACTATACTACTTGCCCGTCGGGAGTGAGTATAATCGGCATGCCTACCCTGCCGAAGGAATAATCGAGCCGACTGAAATCCCACCACCGCGCGAGGAGGGGGGGAGATGGGCGATCCGCTCGATTCCGCACAGGACACCTCCACTGAACTCCAACGGCTGCGCTGCTCCGCCCTTGAGATCCAACGCGAGCTGTTGGTGCAGAAGAGCAAGGAGGCGGGCCCGGCAACCTCGCTGGCGCACTTCACGGCGCTGTCCAGCACGCTGCAATCGGGCCTCCTCTACGAAGACGCCACGCGGCGGATCACCTTCATCAACGAAGCATGCTGTGCGCTGTTCGGCATCACTGGGCCCGACTGCCTCATCGGCCTGGACGGCCGGGCCGCCGCCGAGCGAGTCCAAGCCCTCTGTGCGGACCAGGCCCGCTTTCTGTCCCAGATCGAACGCGCGGTGACCGGGCAGGTGCCGGTCAAGGGCGAAGAGATCCGGCTCGCAGACGGCCGGTGGCTGGAGCAGGATTATGCCCCCATCATCGTGGACGGGGTCTGCGCGGGACATGTCTGGAGCTATCGGGACATGACCGACCGCCAGCGGGCGAATGAGAAACTGCAGCAGCGTCTCGAATTGGAAAAGCTTCTGGCTCTCACCTCCACAAACTTTATCAGCCTGGACCCGAGGCAGATCGACAACGGGATCACAACCGCGCTGGCGAGCATCGGCCGGTTCATGGGAGTGGACCGGAGTTATGTCTTCTTGTTTTCCGACGACGGCACCACGATGTCCAACACCCACGAATGGTGCGCTACAGGCATCACCTCCGAAATGGACAAGCTCCAACACCTGCCTGTCGATGCCTTTCCCTGGTGGCTGGAGCGGATGAAGCGCTTCGAGCCGATTTCCATTCCCTGCGTCGCCGACTTGCCGGCCGAGGCCGGCGCCGAACGAGCCATCCTCCAGGCGCAGGCTATTCAATCGTTGATCGTCGTGCCGATGACAAAAGGGGACGCGCTCATCGGCTTTATCGGATTCGACTCGGTCCAAGCGCCGAGAACCTGGCCGGAAGAAGACATCACCCTGCTCCGCGTGCTCGGTGAAATGTTCGTGAATGCGCGGGAGCACCAGTGTGCCGAGGAGAAACGGGCGCAACTGGCTCAAGGCATCCAGTTGCTGCTGGACTCCACCGGTGAAGGCATCTGGGGGGTCGATCTGGAAGCCCGCTGCACCTTTTTGAATAAGGCTGCTGGAGAGATGCTCGGATTCACTGCTGAAGAAGCCCTTGGCAGGAACATGCACCACCTTGTCCATCATTCCCGTCCCGATGGATCGCCGTATCCCATTGAAGAGTGTCCGATTGTCAGTTCGTTTCGAACCGGCCAGGGTTGTCGCGTAGAGGAGGACGTGCTATGGCGGCGCGATGGGACTTCATTCCTCGTTGAATACTCGTCCTTTCCGATCCTGGAAAATGGAACAGCCAAGGGCGCCGTGGTGACGTTCCGGGACATCACCGAGCGCGAGCGGGCGGAGGAGGCGTTGCGGGAGAGCGAAGAGCGGTTCCGGACAGTCGTGGAGTCGGCCCCCAACGGAATGGTGATGACGAATGCCGAGGGGACGATCACGCTCGTCAACCGGCAAATCGAACAGCAATTCGGGTACCGGCGAGAGGAGCTGATCGGGCAACTTATCGAGATGTTGGTGCCTGTGCGCTACCGTGTGCGCCATACGGACCTTCGCAGGGCATACCAGGACGCCCCTCAGGCTCGGCCGATGGACGCGAAGCGAGGCCTCTATGGGTTGCGGAAGGACGGCACGGAGTTCCCGGTGGAAATCGGCTTGAACCCGCTGGAGACGACGCAGGGGCGGCAGGTGCTGGCCTCGGTTGTGGACATCACCGCGCGCAAGCAGGCCGAGGCGCTGCTGCAAGCCCAGAAGCACGTGCTCGAACTGGTTGCCTCAGGCGCTCCGCTCCGCGAAACCCTCGACACGCTGGTCCGTCTTATCGAAGCACAGTCGGACGGCATGCTCGGCTCCATCCTGCTTCTTGATGAGGAGG
>CAZKRM010000009.1:0-104534 GCA_964555285.1 uncultured Nitrospiraceae bacterium | reverse complement strand
CTTGGCCCGCTGCTGTGGCCGGTTCTCTGTTCCTCCTGGGAGAACCGGCCACGTTTTTTGCCACCCGCCCCTGCCGATTCTGCGCTTGGACACGAGTATGGCTATGCTAGTTTGAGCGCATGCTGCCAAGCCTTGCATTCCCCCCCGTGACTGAAGTATTGCTGGCAGTCGTGGTCCAGCGTATCCTTTCGGTGGGGTTCCCACAGAAAATCGTGCTCTTCGGTTCCCGCGCGAAAGGCACTGCCCGGCCGGACAGTGACCTCGACATTCTGATCATCGAGGACTCCGATCTTCCGCGCTATGCGAGGTCGGCGCGGTACCGTCGCGTCTTATGCGGACTCTTCCCAGCGAAAGACATCGTCGTCTGGACTCCTCATGAAGTACGGGAATGGCAAACCGTGCCGAATGCATTCATTTCTACCGTGCTCGCTGAAGGTAAAGTCCTGTATGAAAGATAGGGCGACGCTGGTCCAAGGTTTGATCCGAAAGGGTGATAGTGATCTGGCCGATGCCCGACGCACACTCGTGAGCGAAGGACCTTACGATACCGCGTGTTTTCATGCGCAGCAGGCTGCCGAGAAGTACTTGAAAGCGTATCTGGCGTGGCGTGAACAGGCAATCCCGCGCACGCACGACCTTGAGGAACTCCAGCGTCTCTGTGTGGCGATGGAGCGTGTGCCGGAATTATCCGCGCTCGATCTGACCGAGATGACCGCCTACGCCGTTGAGCTTCGGTATGATGCGGAGTTCTGGCCGCCTCAACCGACGGCGCGAGAGGCAGTTCTCTTGGCTGAGCAGGTCCGTAGAGTGATTCTGGAAGGCCTCCCTCCATCCGCAAGACCCTGACGGAGAGTGTTGCGGCACTTCGGGTGTTCGCACGTCACTCGGCTTGTTGCCCTTTCCTGTCTGTGTGAGATTCCGAGGCGCGGAATCCAGCGCGTCAGCGATCAGCTTTACTTCCGAGTGAAATCTGATGCAAGCTGAATGCTGACGGCCGAAAGCGGGAAACGAATAGGGTCATTGCCTGACTTCGTACCTCTGACCACACGGCAATGGCTGGTCTAGCGCAGTGTTCAGTCAAGAAATGAGATCGCCCCTTTTCATGAACACTCTTGAGGCGGGACAGAGTTGTGAGCGACGTCGATCAGTTAGGACGTACAGCCAAACAATTCGATACGGCGGGCAAGGTGGCGCTCTTGATCGGCATCGTGGCGTTGCCCTTTACCGGCGGGAAAGGCGATTCGCTGTTCTACGGGTTCTTTCTGTTCCTCATCCTCAAGGCGATCAGCGAATGGTATCGGAAAAAGGGATTGGCGCAGGCTGCTTCCGGCACGGCGGAGGAAGAGCGCCCATGACGACGGATGCGGAGCCGGCGGTCTGGCGGGCTCATCTCCTGGACCAGATGGCCAAGCTGGCGTTGTTGGCAGGGCTTGTCCTGCCGATTGCCGTGACGGTCTTGCTCATGCAGCAGGGATTCGGCGCCAGGGGAGACCTGCTCTTCTTCGGTCTTTGGTGTTGTTTCGGGCTGTTCCTCCTGCTCAAGACCGCTCGTGTCTGGGTGCTCACGCGTTCCGGCCCTGACGGCGACTCTGCGCGCCGGCGCGCGCGCGTGAGGGCCTGGGTCTATAGCGCGCTCACAGCGGTCCTTGTCGGCGGCCCGCTGTTCTTTTTTCTGATGCTTCCGGCTGGCTCGGCACTCTCCTAGTTCGAAGGGGAGAAAAACAGAGACACTCTCCATTGGCTAGGCGAAACCGATGAACCTTGAAGCATTCCTGCAGATGGTGCGAAGAAGCTGCGAGGTTTCTAGGGCCATCACTGCCGGAGCAACTCACTGAACGTGGCGAAGCGTTAAGGCGACAGGCTTTCAGGCGGCCTGTCGCCTTTCTATTTTTTGTTTGTCGATGATCGTCGAGGGGGGCCTGGTTGTTCCCTGACTGCGCGCATAGAGGGAGCACATTCTGATCGTGCGGCCTCTGCGAGCACGGAAGGAAGCCTGATCCGCCATGTTCATCTTATTCATCGCGGTGCGCGAGCACGGGGATAGTCCGCTGGGTCAGCGTCCCCCGCTTCTTGCAATCCCCTCCCCCCGGCAGTACCATGCCGCCAATTTTCCTCACTGATGCACCCCGATCTCTCTATGTCCTCTTCCCCTGCGCCTTCCGGATCGACCTGGTCTCAGCTCGAACGGTGGTGGGTGGAGATGGGCCACCGCCTGCACGTCGCGGAGCAGGTTCACTCGTTCTTCCAGTACGCGGCGAAGGCCGACGCGGTGCTCGATCGAGTGGAGCAGGTCGGCGGCCAAGTCGACTACATCCTCTTCGTGCTGACTCGCTACTGGATTCCCACCGTACTCCCGCCTCCCGGACGCGAACGTGTGTCGAAAGGGGATCAGGACTACTGGCTGGAATCTGAACAGATCTTGAAGAGCGCCGTGACGCGGCTTCGCGAGCTGAAGCCCTTGATCGAACTGCTGACTGCCTCCAGTCCCTTGGCGGCAGACTCCGGCGCGCGGCCGGCTCCCTCTACTCCTCCGCCGGTCGAGGTGGAGCTGGCGAGCATGCTGGAAGGGATCGCCGAAGTAGCGGGCAGCTATGGGGGGCCGGACTACACCTCCGTCATCAAAAACTTCGATCCTGTACCGCTGCGACAAACGCAGCCGTTCAAACACAATAAAAAGAATAGCGCCGAACTCTGGGTGGTGTTCCTGCTTCGTGAACACTTCAAGAGTGTGGGGTTGGGAAAGGATCGCTATTGGCCATTGGTGGCCGGTCTTTGTGGTGCCGCCGGGATTCTGCAACCCACCGGCCAGACTTATAGCGCGGATGAACTCAAATCATGGTGGCAGAAGAATTGGCCCCGGACCTATACGCAGCTGGAACAGCAATCGACGACGGCTCTGGGCGGCGCGGCATACAAGCAGGATTTTGAGTGGTTTCAAGCCTGGGTCGATTGGCAGCGACGACGATCGCCGTTACCAGGACGTTGAAGATAGCCTCGATCAGGCTGTTCCGCCGGAGGCAGGCCTGATCTTCTGAGGCGGCGGCGTACTTTGATCGGGGGAGCCATCTCGGAGCATCGTGATGAACAGTGCAACCTTGAGCGCGAACAAGCCTACCCCGACCCACACGACGTAAGGCTGCACTCCTCCCTCATCGCTGAGCTTCCTGTCCCGCGCCGCTGGGTCCAGTGTGCGCTGGTTCTTGATCGTGGCCAGGTGCTCTTTGGCGTGCCAATAGTAAATGTAATTCGCGCTCACTCCCGCCATGACCCGCCACACCAGGTCGGCGGACAGATCCTGTGTGAAGTAAAAGGCGACGACCGGCCCGACTGCATAGACCAACGCGTACATGTACATCTTGCGATACAAAAACCAGAGGAAGGGTTCGAAGAGAAACGCCGGCCAGTGCCACGTGAGGGCGAATCTCGGACCGGAAGGGCTTGAGAACTTCTTGAAGGTCTCGAGATAACGATCCGCGTGGGGTCCGATGAATGAACGCCAGAGCTGCTCCTCGCTCGGAGGGGCGCTGGACTCCGCAGTGGATTCCACCATCGCGAAGGCGCCTCCGCATTGCCGGCAGAATTTGGCGTCGGGTGGATTCTCTTGCTGGCAGGCCTCGCAGGATTTCATGGCGGCAAGCTTATCACACTCGCCTCACGTTGCGTGTCGTGACACCATACTTGGCTTGACGTGGCTTGCGCGGGCGACCGCTGAGACCATGAGAGAGGTTTCTGCGTCGGCGCCGTATTGCTTTCGTCTGTTTCGTGTGTTACGTTCCCTTGCTTTACAAGGGGATACGTCGCCTATGCCGACAGAAGAACTCCGACAAGAAGCTGAACAGTATTTAATGCACACCTATGCCAGGCTGCCCATTTCCATCGCTCGCGGCCGTGGGTGTCGTGTGTGGGATTTTGAAGGACGGGAGTATCTCGACTTCGTCGCCGGGATCGCCGTGAATGTGCTCGGCCATGGGCACCCCGATCTTGTGGCCGCAATCCAGCGGCAGGCGCAACAACTGCTCCATGTGTCGAATCTCTACTACACCGAACCGCAAGTCAAGCTGGCGAAGACGCTGGTCGACCATTCCTTCGCGGACAAGGTCTTCTTCTGCAATAGCGGCGCGGAAGCCAATGAGGCGGCGATCAAATTGGCCCGCCGGTATTCGTTTGAAAAGTATGGGCCGGGGCGGCACGAGATCATCACAATGCGGAATTCCTTCCACGGCCGGACCATGGCCACGTTGACGGCGACGGGACAGGAGAAAGTCCAGAAGGGCTACGATCCGCTCCTGCCGGGCTTCACCTACGTGCCGTTCAACGATCTTGGCGAGATCGAGAAGGCGCTCGATCACAAGACCGCGGCGGTGCTGCTGGAGCCGATTCAGGGCGAAGGCGGGGTCCATGTTGCGGATAAGACCTATCTCGCGTCGCTCCGCGACCTATGCCGACAGCGAGATGTGCTGCTGATCTTCGATGAAATCCAGACCGGGATGGGACGAACCGGCACCCTGTTCGCCTACGAGCAGTTGGGCGTGCAGCCCGATATCATGACGTTGGCAAAGGGGTTGGGCGGAGGCGTCCCGATCGGTGCCTGTCTGGCGACGGATGCGGTGGCGCCCGCGTTCACGCCCGGCACGCACGCGTCCACGTTCGGCGGAAATCTATTGGCCTGCGCGGCCGGCTTGGCCGTGATGGAGGTGCTGCTCGATGGCCGCGTGTTGGATCAGGCTCGCCGGATGGGAGAGTCGTTGGCGAAGGGCCTGGCTGAGTGCCGGGATAGCCATCGGGTCGTGAAGGAAGTCCGAGGACTCGGTCTTTTGCAGGGCATGGAGTTAACGGTCGATGCCAAAGCGGTCGTGACGGAGTGCATGGCTCGGGGCGTCTTGATCAACAGCACCGGCGAGCGGGTGTTGCGATTCATGCCGCCGCTGATCATCGCGCAGCGAGATATCGATCGGTTGGTGGACACACTGTCGAAGGTTCTCCGCACGCACGCGTAAAGGACACCGGGATGGCACGGCACACGCGCACGAACAGCGGGAGACAACGTCCTGCGAGGGGATGGGGGAAAGATCTGCTCGGGCTCGCGTCTATTCCGCGACAGGAGATCGAGGCTCTTGTGCGGCTCGCCGCCGACCTGAAGGCTCGGCACCGTCGCGGGACGCCGCACCTTCCGTTAGCCGGGAAAACGATCGGGTTGTTGTTTCAAAAGCCGTCCACGCGGACGCGGGTCTCCTTCGAAGCGGGCATGAATCAATTGGGCGGCCAGGCGATCATCCTGCCGATGGCGGAGATCCAGCTGTCTCGTGGAGAAAGTATCGCGGACACAGCCCGGGTGCTGTCGCGTTATCTGGATGGGTTGGTCATTCGCACCTACGATCACGGGACGGTCGAGGAATGGGCGAGGGAGGCGACCATGCCGGTGATCAACGGGCTCACCGATCTGAGCCATCCCTGCCAGGCCTTGTCGGATCTGCTCACGATTCAGGAACAAAAGGGCCGGCTCAAGGGCCTGCGGATCGCCTACGTCGGCGATGGGAACAATGTCGCCAATTCCTTGATCGAAGCGGCTGCCAAGATGGGCATGAGCATCGCGCTGGGGTGTCCGGCCGGCTACCAGCCCGATCAGCACACCGTGGATGTGGCGCGGCTCGAAGCGCAGGCCACGGGCGGCGCGATCGAGATCGGCGACGAACCCCATGTCGCGGTCAAAGGAGCCGACGTGGTGTATACCGATGTCTGGATCAGCATGGGGCGCGAACGGGAACACGCGCGCCGTCTCAAAGCGCTCTCGGCCTACCAATTGAACGGGCGCCTGCTGCGGTGGGCGAAGCCCGATGCGATTGTGATGCACTGCCTGCCGGCGCATCGGGGCGAGGAGATCACGGCCGAGGTCCTCGACGGAGCGCAGTCGGTGATCCTCGACCAGGCGGAAAACCGTCTGCACATGCAGAAGGCGATTTTGGTGACATTACTTCAAGGCAAAAGGAAAAATTGAAAAGGCAAAAGGACTGAGATGAAGCGAGCTGCAATTAAGAAAGTGGTGTTGGCCTATTCGGGTGGACTGGACACCTCCGTCATTCTGAAATGGCTGCAGGAAACGTACGGGTGTGAGGTGGTCGCGTTCTGCGCCGATCTCGGCCAGGGCGAAGATTTGAAAGCCGTCAAAGCCAAGGCGAAGGCGCTCGGTGTCGAGCGTGTGTATGTCGAAGACCTCCGCGAGGTATTCGTCAAAGAGCATATCTTCCCCATGCTGCGCGGGAATGCGGTCTACGAGGGGAGCTATCTCCTCGGGACCTCGATCGCGCGGCCGCTCATTGCCAAACGGCAGATCGAAATCGCCAAGAAGGAAGGCGCGGACGCGGTCTCGCACGGCTCGACGGGAAAGGGGAACGATCAGGTCCGGTTCGAAGTCACCTACATGGCGCTGGAGCCGAAAATCCGGATCATCGCGCCGTGGCGTGACTGGACGTTCCGGTCCCGCCGCGAGTTGATCGAGTATGCCGAACGGCATGGGATTCCGGTCACGGCGACCAAGGCAAAACCCTACAGCATGGACATGAACCTGTTCCATGTCAGTTACGAAGGCGGGATCCTGGAGGATCCTTGGGAGGCGCCGCCGGAAGAGATCTTCCACATGACCGTCTCGCCCGAACGGGCACCCGACACACCGCGCGAGATCGACATCGAGTATGCGAAGGGTGATCCCGTGGCCGTGGACGGCAAGAAGATGTCTCCTGCCAAACTGTTGGCTTATCTCAATCGGGTCGGTGGCGAGCACGGTGTGGGGCGCGTCGATCTGGTCGAGAATCGCTACGTCGGCATCAAATCCCGGGGAGTCTACGAAACGCCGGGCGGGACCATTCTGCACGCCGCCCATCGGGGGTTGGAGTCGCTCACGATGGACCGCGAGGTCTTGCATTTGCGCGACAGCCTGATCCCGCGCTATGCGGAACTGATCTATTACGGCTATTGGTACAGCCCCGAACGCGAGATGCTGCAGAAGGCGATCGACGAGGCCCAGCAGGATGTCAGTGGGACCGCGCGGGTGAAGCTCTATAAGGGGAACTGCACGGTGGTCGGCCGTCGCTCGAAGCAGTCTCTGTACCGGTTGGACATGGCGACGTTTGAGGAAGATGAAGTCTATCGCCAGAAAGATGCGGAGGGCTTCATCCGACTGAGCGCGCTCCGGCTGGCTATTCGCGCCCAGCGCAAGAAGGCGTCGTCCAAGTAATCTCACAGGTGGCATGAGCGGCCGCGGTCACGGCCCTCCGCGTCAGAGCCTCGACCACGAAGAGGAGCGCCGCACAACGCGTGATGGCGAAGTTGCACAGCAAGGCCTGGGCCGGGCGGTTCCGGGAACCGACGGATCGTCTCGTCGAAGCCTTCACCTCCTCCCTGTCCGTGGATCGTCGTCTCTATGCGCACGACATCCAGGGCAGCGTGGCGCACTGCAAGACGCTGGCGCGCGCGAAGGTGTTGACACAGCGGGAAGCCGGGAGGATCATCCGGGGGCTTGCCAAGGTAAACGCTGAGTTGGCCGGCGCGCGGTTCCGATTCACAGCCGAGGACGAAGACATCCACATGGCGATCGAGCGGCGGCTGACGGAGTTGATCGGGCCGTTGGGCGGTAAACTGCACACCGGGCGCAGCCGCAACGATCAGGTGGCCTTGGACATCCGCTTGTATCTGCGGGATGTCTTGCATGACCTCGTCGAGCAGTTGGAATCGTTCCAACGTGCGCTCCTCTCGCAAGCGCGGGCTCACCGCGACGTGGCGATGCCCGGCTACACGCATCTCCAGCGGGCTCAGCCGGTGTTGTTCGCGCATCATCTCCTGGCCTATGTGGAGATGATCGAGCGCGACAAGGGACGGGTCCGCGACGCGTTGGCGAGGCTGGATGTCATGCCGTTGGGCTCCGGCGCGCTGGCCGGCAGTAACTACCCGGTGGACCGCCGCTATACGGCTGCGTTGCTTGGGTTCGGTGCCGTGACGAACAACAGTTTGGACGCGGTCTCGGATCGTGACTTCGCCGTGGAAGTGGTGGCGGCCTTGTCCCTCGTGATGATGCATCTGTCGCGACTGAGCGAGGAGTTGATCCTCTGGGCCTCCCAGGAGTTCCAATTCGTGGATCTGCCGGATGCGTTCTGCACGGGCAGCAGCATGATGCCGCAGAAAAAAAATCCGGATGTGCCGGAACTGGTTCGAGGCAAGACGGGGCGGGTCTATGGCCATCTCTTGGGCCTCTTGACCACGCTCAAAGGACTCCCCTTGAGTTATAATCGAGACCTCCAGGAAGATAAGGAGGCGTTGTTCGATGCGCTCGACACGGCGTCCTCCTCACTTGCAGTTTACACCGCGCTGATCAAGCGGATACAGGTGAACCGCCACGTGCTCCGCAAAGCCGCAGCCGGGGGCGGAATGTTGGCGACCGAACTGGCCGACTATCTGGTGACGAAGGGCGTGCCCTTTCGCGAAGCGCATGCGATCACGGGACGGATTGTCCGGTCGTGCCTTGACCGCAAGCGCGAATTACACGAACTCTCGCTGACGGACCTGCGCGCGTTTTCCGATAGATTCGGCCGAGATGCGTTGCGCCGCCTCACGCTGGAAGGCGCCATCGACCGCAAGGCGCAGATCGGTGGGACGGCCCGCCGGCGCGTGGAGACCCGCATCGAAGAATTGGAGAAGATGCTGGCGTGACGGCTGCCTCGGTGTCTGTTTTGGCAAGGGTCTGCGGGGAGGTGCCGGACTTCCGAGTCGGACCATGAGATGATGAGACGGGTACTACTGGTCGGCCTCATGTTGGCGGGTCTGGCGATGATGGTGAGTGTGAGTGGATGTGGAAGTGTCGGGCCACCGGTGGCGCCGGAAAATGTCGGGATCGGTCCCCGGATCGAGAAGCTCAAGCAGCAAGAAGCCGCAGAGCGTGAGCGAGCGGCCAAGAAGCAGCCGGCCCGGCCAGTCGAGCCTGAGGCGACTGACGGGACCGGAGCTGCACCGGAAGACGAAGTGTCTCTGCCTCCGTTGATGCCGGTCGGCGGGCGCTAGCCGGACGGACCGGCTGGTCGCTGCGGAGGCTGGGACGAAGCGGACATGAACGGCGGAAGGGCCGTGAGAAGGCACGTTGCGCTCACGCCGTGAGAGGAGAGCAGGATGGAACTCATTCAGCCGGTTCCGGCAACCCAGATCCCTGGGCGGTCCCGGAAACGGACCCTGTTATTGGTCGATCCATACCCGCGGAACAATCGCTACCATTTGACCGCCTCGGAGCGACGGGCGGTGTGGTTCCCCAAGCTCAGTCTTCCGGTCATTGCCGCGTACACCCCCGATTACTGGCAGGTCGACTTGGTCGATGAAGCGGTTCAGGACATCGACTTCGATCATCCCTGCGACCTGGTCGGCCTCTCGATCATGACCTGCTATGCGCCGAGGGCCTATGAGATCGCGGCGGAGTTCCGTCAGCGCGGCAAGACCGTGGTGCTCGGAGGTGTCCATCCGACCTACTGTCCGGAGGAAGCGTTGCAACATGGCGATGCCATCGTCTGCGGGGAGGCGGAGGATCTGTGGCCGGAGCTGGTTTCAGACTTCGAGGCCGGGGCTATGAAGCGGATGTACAAGATGACCCACTTCCCGGCGCTGGACCATTACAAGAGCCCCCGGGTCGAGCTGCTCAGTCCCGATGCGTACATGACCAGGCAATGCAGCTTTACGACGAGGGGGTGTCATTTCGATTGCGAGTTCTGCAGTGTCTCTCCCTTCAACGGAAAAACGACCAGGCGCCGGCCGGTTGCTGAAGTCATCAAGGAGCTGACCGAGGTCAAGCGGTGGGTGTGTGCCGAACTTGTCGATCGCATCTCGAATGATTCACTGTGGAACGCGTTTCTGACCAGCCTACGCATTCGATTAGGCATCGAGGACGGAAGTATTATCGCGTTTGTCGATGACCTGCACAACAGCAACCGTGCCTATTGCCGTGAACTCTGGACGGCGCTGAAGCCGCTGAAGATCAAGTGGGGCTGCCAGTCCACGTTGTTCTTGGGCGACGACGAAGAAATGGTGAAACTGGCGGCGGAGAGCGGCTGCGTGTCCGTCTTTGTGGGGATGGAGTCGCTCGATGAAGACTCTCTGGAGGAAACCAATAAGCCCTTCAATCGTGTGCAGAAGTTTTCGCAGGAGATCAAAATGTTTCACGACCATGGCATCATGGTCAATCCCGGCATCGTCTTCGGGTTCGACAACGACGATGAAGCCGTCTTCGAGCGCGCGGTGGAATTTCTGACCAAGAACCAGGTCGAACTGGCCTATTTCAACGTATTGACGCCGTTGCCGGGTACGGCGCTGTTCGATCGGTACAATAGCGCGGGCCGGATTTTCGATCGGGACTGGTCGAAGTACGACGGGAAGCACGTCGTCTTTCAGCCCAGCCGCATGACCCCGGAGCAGCTGCAGGAAGGGTTCCACTGGGCGAACCATCAATTCTATTCGTTGCCGTCGATTTGGCGCCGGTTATCGGGGACGCAGCAACGGCTCATCGCGCGGTGGGAGATGAATCGGGAGTTTCGCAAGCTGGTCAAACGGTCCTGCCCCAAGGGCACGCTCTCCCCGGTGGCCAAGGTGCTCAAGTCCCTGCAAGCGAAGTTGCCGACGATCGATCGGGAGCATCTCGTCCCGAGCGCGCTGCATGCGATCAAGCAGACGCTGGATTCGACGACCGCGCCGGCCCAGGAGCTGTGGCTGAATATCAAAGCCAAGCGGCACGACCGGTTTGCGGCCTTGTTCGTGGATCTGGAAGGGGCGCTGGACGATCTGAACGCGCAAGAGCTGCTCGCCCGCATTCGCGAAGCGGCCGACAAGGCGCGACTGGATATCATCATCAACTTCGAACACCTGAAGCACGCGACGCCCGGCGCTCTGCGGGCGCTCGTTGAGGGGGAGGCCCTGAAGGCCGTGATGCCGCACGCCACAATTCGCTATCGCAAGTTTCAGGCGGCGTTCGACGAAGCGCTTCAGGGGCTCTCGATCAGCGGGCAGGACCTCCTGTGCGAGGATGTTCACGATGCATGATTTTCACTACCGGGAAGGAGAGCTCTACTGCGAGGACGTGCCGGTCCGCCGGATCGCGAAGGAAGTGGGGACACCCTGCTACATCTACAGCCACGCGACGTTGGTCAAGCACTTCCGCGCGTACGACAGCGCGTTCAGCAACGTCCCGCATGTCATCGCCTTTGCCATGAAGTCGAATTCCAATCTCGCCATTCTGCGGCTGATGGCGCGGGAAGGGAGTGGCGTCGACATTGTATCGGGGGGGGAACTCTACCGGGCGCTCACCGCGGGGGTGCCGGCCAACAAGATCGTGTTCGCCGGCGTCGGCAAGAACCCGGAGGAGATCCGCAATGCGCTGAAAGCGGATATCCTGATGTTCAACGTCGAGTCGCCGGCGGAACTGCACGCGATCGATGAGGTGGCGGCATCGATGGGGCGGAAAGCCCGCGTGGCGTTGCGCATCAATCCGGATATCGATCCCAAGACCCATCCCTATATTTCGACGGGATTGAAGAAGAGTAAGTTCGGCATCAGTGCGGACCGGGCGCTTGAAGAGTTCAAGCTGGCGTCGTCGCTCGCACACATCGAGGTGGTCGGAGTCCACAAGCACATCGGGTCCCAGCTGACGGAGGTCACGCCGTTCGTCGAGGCCCTCAAGAAGGTATTGAAACTGGTCGAGGCCCTCAAGTCCTCCGGCATCGGTATTCGCTATGTCAATATCGGCGGCGGGCTCGGGATCACCTATTCCGATGAAACACCTCCGCTGCCGCAGGATCTCGCCGACGCGATCTCGCCGCTGGTCCGCGACCTGAAGTGCGTGCTGATTATGGAGCCGGGACGCGTGATCGTGGGCAACGCGGGGATCCTGGTGACGCGGTTGTTGTACACGAAGGACGGCGAAGCCAAGCGCTTCATGATCGTGGATGCGGCGATGAACGATCTGATTCGCCCCAGCTTGTACGGCGCCTACCACGAGATTCGTCCGGTTCGGGAAACGGCGGCGAGTGCGCCGAAGAGCATGGTGGATGTGGTCGGGCCGGTCTGCGAATCAGGGGATTTCCTGGCCAAGGATCGGGAGATGCCGGATGCCAAGGCAGGCGATCTGCTGGCCGTCATGAGCGCCGGTGCCTACGGTTTTGTGATGTCCTCGAATTACAATTCCCGTCCGCGCGTGCCCGAGGTGCTGGTCAAGGCGGGGGAGATGCATGTGATTCGGGCGCGAGAGTCCTACGAAGATCTCGTGCGTGGAGAAAGCATCCCGGCCTTTCTGAGCTGATGGTCTGGTGACACCCCGGTGTCGTTGCGGGGATCGGGCGCTGCACGTGTTTTCGTTGTCCCACAAAAGGAGCGGCACATGTTTACAGGCTCGTTGGTTGCGATCGTCACGCCCTTCACAAATGGACGGGTCGATGAACGTGCCCTGGGCGATTTGATCGACTGGCAGATCGCCAGCGGGACGCACGGGATTGTGCCGTGCGGCACCACCGGGGAATCGGCCACGCTGACCCATGCGGAGCACGACCGGGTCATCGCCTTCACGGTGGAAGCCGTGAAGCATCGTGTCCCCGTCATCGCCGGGACAGGGTCGAACAGTACGGACGAAGCCATCGTCCTCACCAAGCACGCGAAAGACGCGGGCGCGGACGGTGCACTGCTGATCACACCCTACTACAACAAGCCGACGCAGGAAGGGCTCTTCCGTCACTACAAGGCGGTGGCAGAGGCGGTCGAGCTGCCGCTTGTGTTGTACAATATTCCCGCCCGTACCGGCGTCAATATGTTGCCCGCTACCGTGGCGCGGTTGACGGCGTGCTGCAATATCGTGGCGATCAAGGAAGGAAGTGGATCGGTCCAACAGGCCTCGGATGTCCTCCAACAGTGTGGTGACCGTATCACGGTGCTGGCCGGCGATGATGCGCTCACCCTTCCAATGATGGCGCTGGGGGGCAAGGGGGTGGTGACGGTCACCGCGAACATTGTTCCGGCCGACATGGCTACGATGGTGAACGCATTCGCGGCCGGCAGGCTGGATGAAGCGCGGCAATGGCACTATAAGCTCTCTCCCCTCTTTGCCGCGTTATTTTTCGAGACCAATCCCATCCCGGTCAAGACGGCCCTCTGCCTGATGGGGAAAATCGACGGCGAGTTGCGTCTGCCCCTCTGTGCCATGGCCTCCGACACCCGGGACAAGCTCGCACGTGCCATGAAGGACTACGGGCTTATTTAACGTCAGGCGTAAGGGGCGAGGGGTATCTCATGATCAAGGTGATTGTGGCCGGGGCGGCTGGTCGGATGGGGTGCCGGCTTGTCTCGCTCATCAAGGACGCCACCGCGTTGACTCTTTCGGGCGCCGTGGAGAGCAAAGGCCACCACACGCTGGGAGATGATGCCGGAGAAACCGCCGGCTGCGGACACGCCGGTATCCCTATCACCGATGACCTCGGGTCGCTCATGGAGCGAGGCGAGGTCGTGATCGACTTTTCGGCGCCCGCCTCGACGTTGGACCATCTGCGGACCATCGCTCAGTATCGGCGCGCGATGGTCATTGGCACAACGGGCTTTTCTCCACAGGAGTTGGACGAACTTAAAAGTTTGGCGCGCCAGGTTCCCTGCGTGTTCTCGCCGAACATGAGCGTCGGGGTCAACGTGATCTTCAAGGTGATTGCGGAAATGGCCAAGACGCTCGGTGAGGAGTACGACATCGAGGTGATCGAGGCCCACCACCGCCTCAAGAAAGATGCGCCGAGCGGGACGGCGCTCAAGATGGCGGAAGTGTTGGCGCGAGCGGTCAACCGCGATCTGGGGCAGGTCGGAGTCTATGCCAGGAAGGGGCTGATCGGAGCGCGCACGCACGGCGAGATCGGGATTCAAACGATCCGTGCCGGAGATATTGTCGGCGATCACACCGTGCTCTTCGGCGGCATGGGAGAGCGGATCGAAGTGACCCACCGGGTGCAGAGTCGTGACACGTTCGCTCGCGGCGCGCTGCGGGCAGCGAGGTGGGTCGTGAGGCAGCCCCCCGGCCTTTACGACATGATGGACGTGTTAAGCCTGAAGTAGCGAGGCGTCCCGCGCCTTTCCACTCCGAGCTTGTCGGATATCTCTCTGTAAGGTGCTCCCCTCTCAAGTGGCGCTCAATCGGAGCCTGTCTTTTCGCCTAACCGATCGGGCGGTGGCAGGTTGTGCAGCAGACGAACGCGATCATCGGGACAGTCACGATTCTCTCGACGAGCGGTTTCATGACGGCGTTCAGGACAAGACAGGTTCGCAATCGTAAGAAGGGGCACGCTTCGCCACGGCGGCCGCCATGCGTTGCGCATCGCGCACCGACATGGCTTCCCGGATGCCGTGATAGATCGCTTGGGCCTTGTTCGTCCAGGCCGGATCCAGCGGCAGTCCTTGAAAGGCCGCTTCAGCAGCCTTGTGCTCATCGTATGTGAGCGGCTGAGTTTGAGTCATAGCCAAGGGATCAATGTCTTGCCGTGATCGGTCTCGGTTCAGCGTCTGTGGCTTTGCGACGGCCACAGTTTAAACATGCTAACACGGTAATCGCTAAACCAGCATTCAGATCAACCGCTCGTTCCGGCAACATTGTCCCACGGCATTTATCACATGTATGCATGAGGCAATATATAACATCAGCCTGGCAGTGAAACTATCCTCCTGAAGCACTACCTCCTTCGATAAATAAGTAGGTCGTTCGGGCCCTGTGCGAATCCGATGGAACGCATGAGGACTACGATCCGATCGTCGCCCCGTTCTTGACAGGGAGGCAGGCCTCCCATAGGATTGTGGACGTTAGAATAGGAACCACAATGTATAGGTTGTTGCTGATATCCGCCCTCCTGGTGGTGCTGTATTTTCTGGTTCGCAGTGCAATCCGAGAATTTACAGGCTCTGGAGGGAAGGGCCGGCTGGCCAAGGACCAGAACCAGATGGTTCAGGACCCGGTGTGTCATGTGTTCGTGCCTCGAGGGTCGGCTGTGTCGGAGCAGATCGGTGGGCAGACGTATTTTTTCTGCAGTCGTCATTGCGCCCAGGAGTTTCAGAAGCAGTTGTCGAGCTAGCAGCCGGAGTAACTGTAGTCCGACAACTTCTCTTCCTTGTCGAACTTCAGCGTGATCTGGCACTGATTCGGCGAGAAATTAAACATCGGTGGGCCGGACTTGCCGCCGGCGATCCGGTAGTAGGTCCAGGTTTCGCCGCCGAAGAACCGGGGCGATTTTCCATCGGGGGCGCCCCAGTTCTTTTCGAACCAGGCTTTGTCCTTTCCCTGAAGCTCGGCCGGCTTCAAGGACGCTTCGAGGTAAGGGTTGCTGCTGCAAGCCGTGAGCAGCAGCACGGGGAACAGAAACAGCCACATCGGTCGTGTCATGGAGCGGTCTCCTGGCGATGGTTCGAGTCACAGGCAATAAGAACGGCAACTGCGCGCGAATCGTGCTGATTCTAACCTTCACTAGAACGACTGTCAAACCAGTCGGTTGACGTTCATCATCATGCCGCGATCTTTAGATGTGGTAGGAATAACCGATAGAGCGATGAGGCTCTGTGTGGTTCTCAATATGAATGAAAGGAACCCGCTATGAAGATCTATCTGGATACGGCCAATGTGAAGGAGATTCAGGAGGCCGCGAGTCTAGGCCTGGTGGACGGCGTGACGACCAACCCGTCGCTCGTGGCCAAGGAGGGCCGAAGCTTCCGTGACATGTTGCTCGAAGTGTGCAACATCGTCGATGGTCCGATCAGTGCGGAAGTGGTGAGCGTCGAAGCGGATGCGATGGTAAAAGAGGGGCGAGAGTTGGCCAACATTCACAAGAATATTGTGGTCAAGTGTCCGTTGATTCCGGAAGGCCTCAAGGCGACCAAGCGGCTGGCTGCAGAGGGAATCCGCGTGAACGTGACCCTCTGCTTCTCGCCCACACAGGCGTTGCTGGCGGCGAAAGCAGGAGCCTGGTGCGTCTCTCCGTTCATCGGCCGACTCGATGACGTCAGCTCCAACGGCATGGAGTTGATCCGTCAGATCGTCACGATCTATCGCAATTACGACTACAAAACATTGGTCTTGGTGGCGAGTGTCCGCCATCCGCAGCATGTCGTGGAAGCCGCATTAGCAGGTGGGCACATCTGCACCATGCCATACAGCGTCTTCCAGCAACTGGTCAAGCATCCGCTCACGGATGCCGGGCTGAAGAAATTTCTGGCTGATTGGGACGCGCAAGGCAGAAAGTAACGTTTAGCGCCGGTCGAGTCGCTGCGCGGCCAGCCGGAATACGGAGTGGAACATGCGGCGAGTCAGTGTGCCGGTAAACGTATTCTGTTGGCTGGGATGGTAGGAGCCGATCAGCGTGATGCCCCAGGGCAAGTCGTACAACGCTCCGTGGTGAAACGCCGGGGTCGGTTTGGGGATGATGCGACCACGTTCCCGGCAGCTTTTTAGGTAGTGATCGAACGCGATCTTGCCCAGCGTCACGACGACGCGCACGCGTCGGAGTAAGACAAGCTCTTCCTGCACGAACGGGCGGCAGGCATCAAATTCCTCACGGAGCGGTTTGTTGGCAGGAGGAGCGCAACGGACCACGGCGCCGATATAGCAGTTCGTCAGGCGCAGTCCATCGTTCCGGTGAGCGGACTCGGCCTGATTGGCGAATCCAAACCGATGCAGCGCTTCATACAGCCAGTCTCCGCTTCGGTCTCCGGTGAAGACACGACCGGTCCGATTGCCTCCATGAGCGGCGGGGGCCAAACCCAAGATGTACAACTGCGCGCGGGGATCTCCGAACCCGGGAACCGGACGTCCCCAGTAGGTCCAGTCTTGAAACTGGCGGCGCTTCGCCAGAGCCACGGTGTGGCGATATGCCACCAATCGCGGGCATCTGGTACACTCGGTGATGCGGGCATTCAGTAGAGGCAGCGTGACCATGCCCGCCAGTCTAGCATGAACCGAACCTCCGACCATGGGCGTATGAAGCGGGTCGTCACCCACAGAAAGGTTTCAGAATGAATGCACGGTTGGTAGTTGTTTTGCTCCTGTCCTGGCTCACGGTATTGACAGCGAGTCCTCTCCCGGTCGGGGCCGAGTCCGCCAACGACAAGAGACCGACAGACACCGGCGGAACGTCCGCTCCGAGTAAGACCAACGGAGGGAATGAGGGAACGGAGCTTGAGCAGGTTCCACCTGAGGTGCTCGAAGAGGTGCCGGAGTCGGAAGATCGCCTCGTCATCCTGCCGGAGATCAAGCGCGAGGGCGAACGCTTTTTTCTGAGTTCGTTCAAGCTGCCGGAGAAACTCACCTTCGCCGGCCAGCCCGTGCCGCTCGACAACTGGCAGGTGCGCGAGCGGATCGAATACGAGTTCTACCAATTCCTTGAAGACCAGGGCGAGAGCATCATTTTAGCCAAACGGACGGGCCGATGTTTCGCGCCGGTGGAGAAGCAACTGGCAGAAGCCGGCCTCCCCGACGACCTGAAGTACATGCTGCTCGTGGAAAGCAAATGCGTGTCGGCCGCGTACTCGCGAGCGAAGGCGTCAGGGCCGTGGCAATTCATCGGGTCAACGGGGAAACGCTATCACCTCAAAAGCGATCAGTATCGGGACGAGCGGCGCAATCTCGAAATGTCGACCGAGGCGGCCATCAAGTACCTCCGGTACTTGAAGCAGTTTCAAGGAGACTGGTTTCTCGCCATGGCGTCCTACAATGCGGGGGAAGACCGGGTCAGGAAACTCCTGAAAGAACAAAAGATCACGGACTATTGGAAGATGCACGGTCCGCGAGAGACCATGCGCTATGTCCCCCGCATCATCGCCGCCAAGGAAATTTACTCCCAGCCCGAGCGGTATCTGGGACTCACGAAGAAGGATTTGTATACGACGTTGGAAACCGAAACGGTCACCGTCACGATCAAGGAGGCACAGCGCCAACTCACCTCCATTGCCGAGGAGTTCGGCACCTATTTCCTGGAGCTCAAGATGCTGAACCCCGAGTACAAGAAAGACTACCTGCCGAAGGGCACCTATTCCCTCAAGGTGCCTCGACAAACCTGCCCCAACCACTGCTTCAAACAGGACAAGACTCCGTAACGTTCTTCACCCGATGCAGATCGGTGTGCATCATCCTCGATCCCGCATGCTGCTTCGCCGGTTGTGTGCAGCGGGTCTCAGCGCAGCGGACCCTTCCCAGGCAGTATCCCGCTACGTGACGCGAGCGGGCGATGAGCTACACGTCGGAAGGCGGGTGTATGATATCCGCCGTCGGTCCCGCATCCTCGCGGTGGGGGCCGGCAAAGCCTCAGCCAGCATGGCGCTTGCTCTCGAACGGCTCCTCGGGCGTCGGCTGGACGGCGGGCTGGTTGTCGTGAAGCGTATCCAGACCGTGCCAACAAAGCGAGTCAGGTTGCTTGAGGCCGGACATCCCCTTCCTGACCGAGCAGGCCAGCGAGCCGGCACCGGCATGCTGGCACTCGTCCGCACGCTCACTGCCGATGACCTCCTGGTCGTGCTCCTGTCCGGCGGGGCATCCAGCCTGCTCCCTGTGCCGGTTCCTGGTGTCTCACTGTCGAACAAGCGGCACATCACGGCGCTGCTGCTCAAATACGGGGCCAGTATTCAGGAGGTCAACCAGGTCCGAACACACCTGTCGATGATCAAGGGCGGACGATTGGCCGCCGCGACCAAGGCGCGAGTCGTCAGCCTGATCCTCTCCGATGTGATCGGGAACGATCTCGGGTCGATCGGCTCAGGCCCCACCGCACCGGATCCCAGCACGTATCGGGATGCCTGCTCGATCCTGCGGCGGTACCGGTTGTGGGAGAAAGTTCCTGGAGCAGTTCGGCTGCATTTGCAGAAGGGGAGACAGGGACGAATCCCAGAGACACCGAAACCCGGCGATGCGATGTTCCGGCGTGTCCGCAATCACATCATCGGCGACAATGTCGCGGCCGTAACGGCAGCGGCACAGGCCGCACGAGAAGCGGGGCTTGCCACGACCGTGCTTTCAACCACGTTCACCGGGGAGGCCAAGGAGGCCGCGCGTACATTTGTCGCCGCGGCGAGCGAGATTGCGGCATTGGATTCCACCAGGCGGCGGCCCTGTTGCGTGATCGCCGGCGGTGAATTGACGGTCACCGTTCGGGGGAAGGGTCGTGGCGGACGGGCTCAAGAATTTGTGTTGGCCGCCGCGATCGAGATCGAGGGGTTGGAGCATGTGTGGGTCGCCGGCTTCGGGACCGACGGCATAGATGGGCCGACGGATGTCGCGGGAGCCGTAGCCGATGGCCAGACCGTGGCACGCGCCAGGCGATTGGGGCTGGACCCTCGCCGGGCATTGAATCAGAATGACAGCTACGGCTTCTTCAAGAAACTCGGGAATCACATCATGACCGGGCCGACCGGGACAAACGTCAACGATCTCTACATCCTGCTCGCCTTGTAGCTGTCATCATGGCCACGCCATTCGTGCTGCCGCTTGAACTGTGCCATGACCCTGCTGTGGTCGGAGGCAAGGCGGCTGGCCTAGCCCGCTTGATCATGCACGGGTTCCCTGTGCCGCCGGGCATCTGCCTGACCACCGCGGCCTACCAGCACGCGCTGCGTCAGACTGGATTTGATGCGAACGACCGGTGGGCCAGGCTGGAGCAGGCACCGCAGGCCGACCGTCAGCACATGTCGGTGGAATATCGGCAGCGCCTCGAAGCCCTCATCCTCCCGCGCTCAATGACCGATGCGCTCTACGCCGGGGTGAGCCACCTCGATCGGGAGCTTCCCACCCAAGGCCAGTGTCTCTGGGCTGTGCGTTCATCAGCGACGACTGAAGACGGCAGCCGAACCTCCTTTGCCGGGGTCTATCGAACACTCCTTGGCGTGCCGCTGGAGGAGCTACCGCGTGCCATCTGCGCCTGTTGGGCGTCGCTCTGGACCGAGACGGCATTTGCGTACCGGCAACGGGCGACGTTCAAGGCCCCGCCTTCAATGGCCGTCGTGATCCAGCCACTTCTCACCCCAATGGCTGCGGGCGTCGCCTACTCTCGCCACCCGGTGACCGGTCGGAGCGACGTCGTGGTGGTGAATGCCGTCTGGGGGCTCGGGGAGCCGCTCGTCTCCGGCGTCGTGACACCCGATCAGTATGTCATGGCGGTGAGTGCCGGCGATGGCTCCTCAGCCGTTCGAGTGATTGAACACACCATTGCACAGAAGCGGACCCGCAGAGTGGTCACGACCGCCGGTGTGCGTGACGAGCCGGTTCCGGATGAGATTCAGAAAGAGCCGGCCGTCAGAGAGCCGGACCTCAGACATCTGGCAATGCTCACGAAGAGAGTCGAGCAGATGATGGATCAGCCGGTCGATATTGAATGGGCGATCGATCGGATGGGGCTCTGGCTATTACAGGCGAGGCCGATTTCAACTCTACCCACGACGCGCGGCCTCACTCCCGAGGCGTATGAATGGTCGCGTGCCAACTTCAAGGAAACCCTGCCGGAGTTGCCCAGCCCGCTGGGGCTGTCGTTTCTCGATGAGTTTATGGAGGACAGCATTCTGAGCCATTACCGCCGGCTCGGCTGTGTGATCCCGCCGGGGGTTTCTTCGGTAAGAGTAATTCACGGGCGGCCCTTTATCAACGTGACGCTGTTCCAATCGTTCGTGGCGCAACTTGGGGGCAACCCCGCCCTCGTCACGGATCAGATGGGTGGGCAGGCGCATCTGCCTGCTGAACTTCCTCCGCCGCTTCCCTGGTGGAAGCTCGCGCGAGCCGGCGTGCTGATGATGTGGAAGATGAGACGGGCGGTGACATGCGCGCCGGCCTGGTTTGCCGAGATGAAGGCCATGGCAGCGGCTGCTGAACGAGCCATGTTGGGGACGCTCGCTCCTCATGAACTGCTGGCGTGGATGGATCGTCTGGGTCAAAGGCTGAAAGAAAGGGACCTGACCTTTGCCATCGTCGCCGGAGTCGGGCAATGTCTTCAGGCGTTGCAGTATCTGCTTGAACGATGGCTCGGACAGGATTGGCGACCGCTGCTCAACGCCGCGCTGCAAGGACGAGGCACGGTCATTAGTGCCCTGCAAATCCTCCGCGTGGTCGAACTGGCCGAGATCGCGCGACAAGAGCCGACCGCGCGGACCTTCTTCTTCGCAGAGCCGTGGCAGCCGGATCAGTATCGAGTCAAATTGAACGGCACTCGTTTCCTTCACGCGTGCGATGCCTACCTTGAAGAGTATGGTCATCGGGCCATCGGTGAATCCGACCTTGCGGTGCCGCGCGTTGCCGAGCAGCCGGAGTACGTGCTGGGGGTCATTCGTGTCCATGTGCGGACGCCACCCACACGATCGGTGGCAGAGGTCCAGCGGCAACAAGCGGGTGCGCGAGATGGTGCGCTCCGTGAGATCCGTGCCACATTGGGCCGGCGGCGGCCTTCCTGGATTGTCTTCTCGTATTGGTACCGGCGGCTCTGTCGCTATCTCGCCTTGCGTGAAGCGAACCGCCACCATCTCATGTATTTTTTGGCCGCGGTCCGCAGGCTCCTCTTCACCCTGGGGACGCAGTGGGCTGCGCAGGGACGCATCCAGTCCCCGGAAGATATCTTCCTTCTGACGGCGGACGAAGTGCGAACGGCTGTCGCTGATCCAGATCGAGCATGGACGAACGTCGTCTCAGCGCGGCGCGCGGAACGGCGGGAGCAGGCCGAGCACACGGTGCCGGACTTTCTCTCGTCGGTTGAAGAGCCGGCTCTCGCATCGAATAGACCGACCGAGAATGATCGCACGTTGCATGGCATCCCGATCGGTGCCGGCTCGGCCGAAGGGCCGGTCCGTCGCGTCTTGTCACCGGACGATCTCGCGAAGGTGAAACCGGGAGACATCATGGTGACGCCGGTCATCGATCCGGGCATGGCGCCGCTGTTCAGCCTCGCCGCCGGACTCGTCGCAGAAATGGGCGGCATGCTGTCTCACGGCGCCATCATCGCGCGGGAGTACGGGCTGCCGACAGTGGCCAATATTCGCGACGTGACATGCCTGCTCAGGGATGGCGAGCGCGTGGTTGTCGATGCCACGAGAGGAGAAGTGCGCCGGTGTGAGAACGGACCGGCACACACGATATGAGGGGTGCGACGGGCGGCCGGAAAATCAATCTTCGGAATCCTGAGGATTATCAGAGTGCACGTCTTTGTAGCGACTTGACGTTTCTTTTCAGGTTGTCGTACGCTAGCGTGCCTTTTCTCCACACATCGATGTACGCGGCGTCTTCACACCCCGTGTGGTGCGCGAGGGCGACAAGCGAGGTGAGATGCCGGATCTGTTCAGCTTCTCCATTGGGCTTGGAGCAGGCGTTCTGGCCGGGGCCGTACTGGCCGGTGTCTGGATTGCCGCGCGGTTCCGCGCCGAGATGCAGGTGCGCGTGTTGGAAACGGCGGAGCGCGCTCACCGCGCGGAAACGCTCACCGACGAGCTTCGCAAACAGGCTGAACTGGAACGAACGGAGACGGCTGGTGTGCGACGTGAGCTGACCCAGGCGCAGCAAGCTCGTGCCATCGCCGAGACCCGCGTGCAAGAGACCCTGAAGCAGCTCGATGAGCAGAAATCGCTCCTGATGCAAGCGAGACAGGAACTGCTCGAATCCTTCCAGGCCCTGTCCGGCGAAGCGCTCAAACAAAACAACGAAGCCTTCCTGAATCTGGCCAAGACGTCGTTCGCGACCCTCCATGCCGAAGCGAAGGGCGACTTGGCCCAGCGGCAACAGGCCATCGACGAGCTGGTGAAACCGCTCTACGAGTCGCTGACTCGCTACGAGGACCAACTCCAATTTTTAGAAAACTCGCGGCAAAGCGCCTACGGCGGGCTCGATCAACATTTGAAGTCGCTCGCCGAGTCGCAACAACGGCTTCAGCAGGAGACCGGTAATCTCGTGAAAGCGCTCCGTGTGCCGAATGTCCGGGGACGTTGGGGTGAGATCACGCTCCGACGTGTGGCCGAGCTGGCGGGCATGGTCGCCCATTGCGATTTCACGGAGCAGGAACAGGTTGAGAACGACGAAGGGCGGTTGCGGCCCGACTTGGTGGTGCAACTTCCCGGTGGACGTCAGATCGTGGTGGATGCGAAGACGGTCCTCTCAGCCTACCTTGAGGCGCACGAAGCCTCCGATGACACGCAACGTCTGTCCTGCCTGCGTCGGCATGCGGAGCAGGTGCGCAGCCGCATGGAGGATCTGAGCCTGAAAGCCTATTGGAACCAGTTCCCGCAGACTCCTGAGTTCGTCGTGCTGTTTCTCCCCGGCGAGCAATTTCTCGGAGCGGCGCTGGACCAAGATCAGACGCTGATCGAAGACGGGTTTGCCCACGGTGTCGTGATCGCCACACCGACGACCTTGATGGCGCTGCTGCGCGCCGTCGCCTATGGCTGGCGGCAGGAACGGTTGACCGAACATGCCGAGCAGGCCGGCAGGCTGGGCAAGGACCTCTACGAGCGAATGGCCGTCTTGGCGGATCATCTCAACGATGTGGGGCAGGCCCTCGGTAAAAGCGTGGTGGCCTACAACAAGGCCGTCGGCTCGCTGGAGACGAGGATTCTCCCGGCTGCCCGCAAGTTCAAAGAACTGGGCATCTCCTCCGACAAAGACATTCCGATGCTCGAGCCGGCCGAAATTGTCCCGCGAAAGGGGTTGCCGTTTGACACCGAATGAAGCACATCGACAGGGCTCAGGGCAGGCGAACGGGTATGTGCCGGAGGAGCAGGCGATGGTGGCCGAGTTCCATCGCAAGTTTGAAATTGTTCTGCGCGACGTGCCGGCGGTGCCCGATGAGGCCACGCGCGAGCTCCGGGTCCGTTTGATCGACGAGGAATTCAACGAACTCAAAGAGGCGCTCGCACAACAGGATTTGGTGGGCATTGCGAAGGAGTTGGCTGATTTGCTCTATGTCGTCTATGGCACCGCCGTGTCGTATGGAATCGACATGGGGCCGGTGTTCCGCGAAGTCCACCGCTCGAACTTGAGCAAAGTCGGGGGATACAAACGGTCGGATGGGAAATGGGTCAAGCCGCCGACCTACTCGCCGGCGCACCTTGCGCCGATTCTGGAAAAACAGTCGGCCGACGGACAGGGCGGGGTCGTACTCCAACCGCAGAATGGGAACCAGAAGGTAGAGGAAGAGCGATGAAGGAACTCCACTGTCCTGCCTGCGGAACTCCGTTCGTTCGTGTCACGTCCCAAGGCGGCACGGTGGAACGGCTTCTCAACCGGTTCAACCTCTTTCCATTCCGCTGCCAAGTCTGCACGAATCGATTCCGCGCCTTCCGACCCAGTACCCGCAACGCCAGCCAGGCCTTTGACCGCCGGCAGTACAAGCGCCTGGCGGCCCATTTCCCGGCGCTGTCCATCGTGGGTGAACCGCTCACTGAAGACGTCGTGACGGATATTTCGATGGGCGGCTGCGCGCTCCAAACGTCGTCCGCGCTTCCACAAGGCAGTTTTTTTGAACTGCACTTCAAGCCATCGAAGCGTGAAGAGGCGATCAAAGTGGAGACGGCGATGGTCTGTTCGGTCCGCCCGCCCTCGATGGGCGTGAAGTTTCTTGAGCTCCGCCCCAGCGACAAGCAACGGCTCAGCCAAGTGGTCTTGAATCTGCTGATGAGCCAGAGCGCTCCCCCCATAGCCTAGCCATTCCCCATTCATCGCGAGACCTAGCAGGCTGCTAGACCAGCACGTTATCGATGAGGCGGACCTTGCCGATGCGGATAGCACCGAGGAGCACTGCGCGCGATGTAACGGTCGAAAGCGGTTCGAGTGTGGTGGGGTGGCAGACGGCGAGATACTCGACGTGCGTCAGTGGCTCGCGTTGCACGATCTTCGTCATGCTCTGGTGAATCCGTGCACCGGACCGGATCCCGCGGCGGATCGCCTGCGCGCCGGCCTGCAAAGCGCGATAGAGCACCGGCGCGGCACGGCGCTGCGCCGGAGTCAGGTACACATTGCGGGAACTCAAGGCGAGGCCGTCCGACTCCCGGACCGTCGGGCGAATCACGATCCTTGTGCCGAGGTTCAAGTCCTCCACCAGCCGCTGAATCAGCACCGCCTGCTGATAATCCTTCTGCCCGAAGAGCGCGACGTCCGGCCTGACCAGGCACAGCAGTTTGGTGACGACCGTGGCGACGCCCTGAAAATGGTGTGGCCTGGCATCGCCCTCCCACCGCCGGGCGATATCGCACACCGTCACTGCGGTTTGAAACCCGGGGGGATAGATGGCTTCCGTCCTCGGGGTAAAGAACACATCCACACCTTCCGACGCGCAGAGCGCGCGGTCTTGTTTGAGTTGCCGTGGATATTTGGCCAGGTCCTCATGAGGTCCGAACTGCGCGGGGTTCACGAACACGCTGACGGCGAGCGCGTCGCAGGACAGGCGCGCGGCGCGAATCAAGGCGCGATGGCCCGCATGCAGCGCACCCATCGTGGGGACAAACCCGATGGTCACCCCTTCGCGAGAGAGCTGCCGGCTCCAACCAGCGAGCGCCTTTGGTGACGTGATGGTCTTCACGATCGGGAATCGGCTGCGGCGGGGCGTAGGCTGCAACTCGGACGGGAGCCGTAACGGGAGTTGGGTTGAGGCACGAGGCGGCGCACAAGGGAACAATCATGAAGCTCGCCCAACAAGGCCTGCATGGTCCGGCGTGACACCGGATGTTGCCGGTCAGGAGCGAGTTCGACCATCGGCACCAAGACGAACCTTCTCTGGTGCAAGCGAGGGTGCGGAACGAGCAGGCCTGGTTCGTCGATCACGTGGCCACCATAAAACAGGATGTCGAGGTCCAGGGTTCGAGGACCTTTGCGATCGTCCTGGTCGCGCCCCAGTGCCTGCTCGATTTCTCGACAGACCGCCAGGAGGCTGCGCGGGGTCACATCCGTCTCAAGCTGCAGGACGCCGTTGAGGAACCAACCCTCACCGGGCGCGGCCCCATCGTTCACCGGCTCCGTCTCATAGAGCGAGGATAGGGCTGTTACCTGTGAATGTGGCAGAAGACCGAGGAGGGTCACGGCCCGATCACAAAAGTCCACCCGATCTCCCACATTCGATCCAAACCCGATGAAGACGGTTTCCCGCATTATGAACCAGATCGTGCTGAGTTGAGAGTTCTGAGTTTGGAGTTCTTAGTTCTGAGTTAGGGAGACACGTCCGAGAACTCAGCATTCAGAACTCAGAACTCAAAACTAGAATCCAGCCTTGCGGATTCGCTCGACCGCCTCTGCCAACCTTTCTTTCGTCGTGCACACGGTCATCCTCACATAGCCTTCGCCGGGTGCGCCAAATCCATTGCCCGGCGTCGTCACGATCCCCGCCTTCTCCAGCACGTGAGCAGTGAACGATGCGGAGGTGTAGCCCTTCGGCACGGTCACCCACACATAGAAGGCGGCGGGGGGCGGATCGACCTCCAGCCCGAGTTTCTTCAAGCCCGGCACCAGCACGTCGCGGCGCTCCTGATAAATCTTGCGCAGGCTGTCGGTCACATGATCGTCCAGGCTCAGTGCCGTGATGCCGGCTTCCTGAATGGCTTGGAAACAGCCGGAGTCGAGGTTGCTCTTCACTTTGCCGAGTCCCGCCAGGACCTGTTTGTTCCCAACGGCAAATCCGATGCGCCAGCCGGTCATGTTGTAGGTCTTCGACAGCGAGTGGAACTCGATGCCCACGTCCTTGGCTCCATCCACTTCTAGAAAACTTGCCGGTCGCTTTCCGTCATAGAAAATCTCCGAGTAGGCCGCGTCGTGGCAGACGATGATTTGATTGGCCTGGGCAAACTCGACCACGCGCTTGAAATAGTCTTTGCTCGCGATCACCGACGTGGGATTGTTCGGCGAGTTCAGGAACATCAGCTTCGCTTTCTGTGCCACATCCTTCGGGATCGCATTGAGATCCGGAAGAAACCCGTTCTGGTTCGTCAGCGGCATGATGTGCGAGACGCCGCCCGCGAAACTGGTCCCCACGGGATAGACGGGATAGCCGGGACTTGGGACGAGCACGATGTCGCCCGGGTCGATGAATGCCAAGGGAATATGTCCGATGCCTTCTTTCGAACCGATGAGGGTCAGCACTTCAGATGTCGGGTCGAGCGTGACGCGGAAGCGACGTGTGTACCAATCCGCCACGGCTTTGCGAAACGAGAGCATGCCCTCATACGATGGATATTGATGGTGCTTGGGGTCCGCCGCAGCTTTCTTGAGGCTCTCGATAATCGGCGTTGGGGTCGGCAGGTCGGGGTCGCCGATGCCGAGGTTGATGATATCCACCCCCCGCGCGATCGCTTGCTGCTTCATCTCGTCGATCGCTGCGAACAGATAGGGGGGCAGGGTCTTGATGCGGGTGGCAAACTCAATGGGGAAACCGGGCATTCCGCTCGCTCCTTTCGTTGAATCAGCTCTCAGCCGTCAGCGATCAGCTTTCAGCCGACACCTCATAGCTGAAGGCTGACTGCCGCTCGCTCGCGTTGAGGCCGTTCAGGGTACTTCAGAAACAGTCCGGCAATCAACGTGGAGGAGCGAGCAGATGGGCGAGGAGGCGATCTGCGATACGGTGCAAGGTAGGCAGGTACGGGATGGCACGATCGAGTACGTGCTGCGCGTTCTGCTTCGCGCGCGCCAGATCCGGCGCGCATTCGCGGCACAGGGCCTCGATTCCACTCTGCTCGAGTTCGAGGTGAAACAACAACCCATAGGCGCGAGGTCCACATCGAAACGCCTGGAGCGGGGCTAAGTCTGACGCTGCGAGAGGAAGGCTGCCTTTGGGCAAGTCGAAAATCTCGCCGTGCCACTCGAATACGTCGAAGCTCGGCGGCAGGGTGCTGAATACAGGGTCCTGTTTTCCGGCCTGCGTGAGGCGGATGGGCGTCATGCCGATCTCAATCGCCCGGCCAGGCCGCACCTGCGCGCCCAGCGCCTTCGCCATCAACTGGCTGCCCAGGCAGATGCCCAGCACCGGCAGGCCGGATTGGATTGCAGCCTGGATGAACGACGTTTCATCCGCAATCCAGGGATCGGGATCGTTCACCGACATCGGCCCGCCCATGACGATGAGCAGATCGCCGGGATCAGATGGCAAGCCATCCTTCGGCACGAGACGGCATTCGATCTGCGCCCCGTGCTTGGCAAGGGAGGTCGCCAAGGCCCCAGGACCTTCGAAGGGGACGTGCTGGAGACAAACGGCGCGCATGTTATTGGATAGAACAATGCACGGTCAGAAAGCAGTCGTGTTCCAGGCGGATCGCATCGCGGACCCGATCGAAGAGCGTGGCCGAGGGGTTGGGTGTCTGAGGTGTATAATTTTGGGCAGCTGTGACGGTCTGTATCGGGGAAGTGGTTGACATGTTGAGGGCCTCTCGCTAAAGTTCGCCGGGCTAGGCGCAAATCATTACACCAGTTCGGGGGTCTACTTCAAGTTAGGCCGGCCACCAGGGTGTGGCGCACACCTCTTCATCTGCGATAAAAGTCCAGATTATGACCTGACTGTTGCACCACTATGCGGAGTTCCGGCTCCGTGCTGATTGCTATCGCATGGGATGCTCTTGCTTTTTGCCGCGTGCAAGAAGTTCTTTGCACGGCAGCGGCGTGACCGCCAAGCCGTTACGCGACGGCTCGCCCCTCCTTTGCCAAGCGATCATGGGCGGAAAACCGGCAAGACGCGGAGAGAGCAGCGCGAAAAAAAGAAGCAGGAAAGGGCTGATCGGGGAGAATAGGGAAGGACAAGCGTGCGGTCTCTTGCCTTAACTTACGCGGCCTTCGCCGGGCGCCAGCGGAGCCCGATGTTGATGAGTTCTTGCAGGAGGTCTTTGTAGGAGAGGTTGGCATTGTCCGCCGAATCCGCGAAGTCTTCGTCGTGGGCGATCTGCGGATTGGGATTGGCTTCCAGCACGTACACCTTCCCCTCCGCATCCATGCGGAGATCGATCCGCGCATAGCCGCTGAGACCGAGCGCACGGTAGACTCGTTTGGCCAGATGCTGGATTTTCTCCACCGTTCCCTCCGGCAGGTTCTTCGCCTCGCGCGAGGTGATGCCATATTTCTCTTGGTATTTCCGGCTCCACTTCACCCGCTCGGTGGCGATCCGCCGCGCGTCGTCCGGCAACTTGTCCATGACCAGCTCCCACACGGGCAAGACGTGCAGGTGGCCGTTGCCCATCACTCCCACATAGAATTCCCGGCCTTCGATATATCGTTCAATAAGCGCGCTGCTCCCGACACTGTCATGAATAAAGGCCACGCGCTCCCGCAGTTTCTCGTCGTCTTCCACGATGGAGGCCTGGGAAATGCCGAGTGACGCTTCCTCGCTGACGGACTTCACAATGAGCGGGAACGACAACCACTTGGGCCGTTTCACGGCGCGGCCGATCGGCGCAACCGTGAAATCCGGAAAGGGAATGCGATGGAAGGACAGGATCTTTTTCGAGAGCGCCTTGTCCCGCGCCAGCATCAGGCCGCGCGGATTGCAGCCGGTGTAGGGCACGCGCAGCAGCTCGAGGTACGACACAACGTTCTGGTCGTACACCGCGACCCCGTCGAATTCCTCGAGTAAGTTGAACGCAATGTGCGGCTTCCAGTCCTCGACCGCGCTCCGGATCACGCCAAGATCGCTCTTCACGCCGAGGGGCATGACTTCGTGTCCCAGTTTCCGCAGCGTCGAGACGACGTCGTACTCCGTCTTCCATTCGACCGCCGCGAGATCGTGTCCGTTGAGATGGTCGGGAGGAACCAGGTCCTCGTGCATCAGGACGAGAATGCGAAGCCGTCTCACAAGGCCACCTTATGCCGCCCGCTGTGCAGGTAGTTCATGGTCTGCACGGTCAACAGAATCGTAAAGTCGAGTTTGGCCTGCTCCTCCGGCACCGCAAGCCGGAGATTCAACTCGCGGCACCGCCCGATCATGCCTTCCAGCACCTGGTCGATGGTGTACTGATATTCCCCCGTCCATCCGGCAACCTTGCGGCGCACGTCTCTGCGGATGCGATTCAAGAAGCCGGCGGCCGTCTTGTTGCCGGCGCAGGCCGGCGACTCTGAGAAGAGCCGCTTGAGGTCCGAATCGTAGTAGGGGGGCCGTCCCACCCCGTAGTGTTTCCGCTTCTGCTCGTAATGCTCCCGCAACGTCTGCTTCAGGCTGGGCAGCGCGTCGACTTCCTCCCTGGTCGTCACTGTTGCCGGCACCCCCCCCAGTTCCTTCATCAATGCATCGACATACTGAAGCTTCTTGAGCACCGGCCAGCCCTGATAGCGTTCGGCCCACAGAGAATCGGGGCTCAACCACACCGCGAAGGTCTCGGCAAAATCCTCATCGGGATGGCTCTGCGCATACCAGATATCCAGATGCCGAACGAAGCTGCGGCTGTATGGCCTCGGCGTGTAGTACTCGGGGTAGGGCTGGGACGATTTGCCGAACAGTTGCTGGCGGCGGCGGCGGCGGCGAAGGTGGTGCGCGTTTTCGATCGCGTGGCCCGCCTCATGCCGGAGAATGCGCATGCACCACTCCGGCGATCCACCTTCCACCTCCAGCATCTGATTCGATTCCAGCTTGGCCAGCCGGGGATGCGCCAGAAAGAACGGGATGGCGATGCCTGGCACCCCGTCCGGAGTGAACCATTCATTCGACAACCAGAAGTGCGGGCGAAACACCAGTCGCCTGGCTTCCAATTCGGTGTAGAGGTGTTGGATTTGCTCAGCCAGAAACCCTTCCTCGATGGTGAGGCCGATCTCGCACATCGGCAAGTCGAGCAATTTCTCATCTGACCATGAGACCCATTCGGGATCGCGCGACATCGACGACGTGATTTTGACCGTTTCTGAACAAGACCCTGTCATGAGGTAACCACTGCGAACCCGCATCAGGCAGGCTGTTGATGCTCCAAGAAAAATATAGCACTCAGAATGAAACTGGCCGGAAGGGAAGCATGACGGAACCGGAAAATGGAAAGAAAATGTCCATTGAAGTTCAAGAATGAACTGTTTTGAGGAGAAAGACGGGACACTGTGACCGTGAGGCGACTCAAATCGCCCTTTGACATGCGCGTGAGAGCGTGATGAGCGAGAGCGACGTCGTGCAGTGCCCCTGGTTACGGAAACGGTAAGCGGGCAAGGAACGCCGGCATCGAGTCCCAGATATGGTCGATGACCGAGAGCACGTAGCGTAATACGTCCGAAGTCCCTTGTCTTTTGATTGTCATTCCGGGCTTGACCCGGAATCCAGTCTTTCTGATCTAGATTCCCGCTTTCGCGGGAATGACGGCGTTGGAATGAATGTAAAGAAGCGTGAGACGCACTACACTAGCCTGGCTTTCAGGGCGTACTCCGCACCATGCTGCGGAAAATGTTCCCGGTGCAGATGAACAGAATGGATCTCATGCGTCCACTGTATCGCGAGCCTCTCCCTGAGAGCAAAGTTCGCAGGGGACCTTCCCCTTTTCAATCACCAGACGGTACAATGCCGCCGCTATGCCACACACCACAGACCGGCAGCCTGCGTCCCTCCAGTATGCGGGCAAACTCGGCGAAGAAACCGAGAAGCTCCAGACGCGGCTCTGCCGGCTGGTCGGAGAAGCCATCGCCGACTACCGCATGATCGAAGACGGCGACAAGGTCATGGTCTGCCTGTCGGGAGGCAAGGACAGTTATGGCCTACTCGACATCCTGCTCGTGTTGCAGCGTCGCGCCCCGGTCACTTTCGACCTCGTCGCCGTCAACCTCAACCAAAAGCAGCCGGGCTTTCCCGCCCACGTGCTCCCCGATTATCTGACGCGCCTCGGCGTGCCGTTCCACATCGAAGCACGCGACACCTATGCCATCGTCAAACGCCTGATTCCTGAAGGCCGGACCACCTGCTCGCTCTGTTCGCGGCTCCGGCGAGGCCATTTGTACCGTATCGCATCGGAGCTTGGTGCGACGAAGATTGCGCTCGGCCACCACCGGGACGACCTGCTCGAAACGCTGTTGTTGAATCTCTTCTATAACGGAAAGCTGAAGGGCATGCCGCCCAAGTTGCGGTCGAAGGATGGGCGGCACATCGTCATTCGACCACTGGCCTCTGTACAGGAATCCGACCTCGCGCGCTACGCGGAGCTGCGGGAGTTCCCCCTCATTCCCTGCGATCTCTGCGGCTCACAGGAAGATCTGAAGCGGAAGCAGGTCAAGGCGTTACTCCAAGACTGGGAGCAGCGGTTTCCCGGCAGAACCGACAGCATGTTTGCCGCACTGTCGAACGTCGCCCCGTCGCTTCTGATGGACCGCACGCTCTTCGACTTCGCGTCGCTGCGGGCGAACGGACAGGATGCACTCGACGAGGATTCGCTCGACCGTCACGATCCCGCTCACTCCAGCACACCGATTCGTCCGGTCCGGCCCACCTCGCGAACATCCCGCCCCTGATCGATCCCGATGAAAACCAAAGAAATCTACACTCCCGGCTACAGCGAGATCGCCATTCGCTACATGAAGCGGCGCCATGCCGCACGCGATGCGGCCTTCTTCCTGCCGCACCTTACGCCGGGCATGACGCTCTTAGATTGCGGCTGCGGGCCGGCCACGATCACGGTCGGTCTCGCTCAGGCCGTGGCGCCAGGATCAGCGACCGGGGTGGATGTCGGAGCGAGCCAGGTCGAATTGGCGAGAAAGACTTGCGTAGAGGGCGGCATGACAAACCTGCGCATCGAACAGGCCAGCGTGTACGAACTGCCGTTCGCGGACCGGTCATTCCACGCGGTCTTTTCGCATGCCTTGTTCGAGCATCTGGCTGACCCACTCGCAGCCCTGCGGGAGATCCGTCGAGTGCTCAGGCCGGGAGGATTAGTCGGAATCGCCGGTCCGGACTGGGACGGGGTGGTCTTTGCGCCGCCGGATCGCGATGTCGAACAGGCGATCAAGGTCTACACGCACCTCCAGAGTCGGAACGGCGGGAACCCCTTTGTCGGTCGTGAACTGGGCTGGCTGCTCCAGGAAGCAGGCTTCTCCGGGATCACCCTCACCGCCACATACGATTGTTATGAACGCATGGACCTCATCTGCGATCTCCTCGCAGAACGGATCGAATCCTTCCCGCAAGGCCGTCGTCCGGACGAAGCCGGTGTGCCGGACGCGGAGACGATTGCGCGGTTGAGTGGGGCGTTGACACGCTGGGCCGCCAATCCCGTCTCCCTGTTCGCACAGTGTTTTGTGACCGCCGTCGGTCGCGCCGAGAAATGAGCCGCGTCACGTCTTCAGCTTGGCAGCAAATTTCTGTCTGAACTTGGCGACCTTCGGACCGACCACAGAGCTGCAGTATCCCTGTAGTGGATTGCGGGCGAAGTATTCCTGGTGATAGTCCTCGGCTTCGTACCACATGTCGGCGGGAATAATTTCTGTCACAATGGGATTGGCGTAGAGCTTCTCTTTCGTGATTGCGGTAATGACCTCTTCGGCAATCTGCTTCTGCTCCGGCGAGTGGGTAAAGATCGCGGAGCGATATTGCGTGCCGACGTCGTTGCCTTGGCGGTTGAGCGTCGTCGGATCGTGGATCACAAAAAAGACTTCCAGCAACTCGCGGTAGGAGACGACCTTGGGATCGAACACGATCCGCACCGCTTCGGCATGACCCGTTCGACCTGAACAGACCGCTTCATAGGTGGGCTTCTCCACGTTGCCACCAATGTAGCCGGACTCCACCGACTCCACGCCTTTCATCTGGTCATAGACCGCTTCGAGACACCAGAAGCATCCGCCCGCCAGCGTGGCGATGTCCTTTCTGACTTCCCCTCCCACTTGTGACCTCCTGGCTAATTGGCCTAAAATCCCACCAGATTCTCTCCCCCACACAACTCATTCACTCCCACCAAGGAGGTGCGCCATGCAGACCTATGTCAGCCTCGTGAAATTCACCCAGCAGGGGCTCCAAACCATGAAAGACAAGGGGATCGAGCGGGCCGAGATGGTCAAGAAAAACGCGCAGGCCCTCGGCGGGAAACTGGTCCAGGCCTACTACTGCCTCGGCGAGTACGACGTCGTCGCCATCTGGGAATTTCCGGACAACAAGACGGCCATGAAAGCGGCCGTGCTCAACGCTGCGTTGGGACACATCCAAATCACCACCATGCCCGCCGTCAACCGGGACGAGTGGAAGAAACTGCTCCAGGACACGATCGGGAAGAAACGGTAGGCAATCGGAACCAGCGAGGCGCCCGACAAGGCGATCTTCCCGCTCGCGAGCAGCCGAGCAGAGGTCACGTCAGCATGTCCGCGTGTTCTCTCCTTACGCCTTGATCATGACGAGAATCATCTTGAACCTCGTCAGGGCTGTGAGCGCGTGGGGTTGACGAGCGGGAAGCCTCAACATCTCTCCCGCCTTGATCCGGTGGGCGACCCCCGAAATCGTGATCTCAGCCTCCCCGTCAACCATCAGCACGAGCGCATCGAAGGGCGCCGTGTGTTCACTGAGCCCCTCACCGGCATCAAAGGCGAAGGCGGTCACGGTTCCAGTCGGTTTCTTGACCAGGGTGCGGCTGACGACGGCGCCGGCTTGGTACTGGACCAGATCGGACTGCGCGATGATGCCGACGACCTCACTGCCGGCGTCTGTATCTGAAGACATCAATGATGACCTTTCTCATACCGTTCATCACGCGGCCCTGCGTTCGAACCGGCCCTCGCGTGCAGAACCGGTCCGATCTCGTTTCACGAGACGAAGCCCCTTTCACTTTTTCCGGTACACGTTCAGCCCGACTTTCTCCTCGCGGTTCGGAATGGTCACATTCCCCTCCGTCGAGGCAATGATGATCGTCTTCCCCGACGCAGACGGCCCGAACTCTTTTGACAGATCCACCTTGATGGTCAGCATCGCCCCCTCGACAGTCATCTCAACGTTCTTCATGATGGTGGCCTCTCAGTGACGGACGACGCGTGAGCACGCCATGTCCGAATCATGGTGCAAGCTGTACAGAAGGCAGGGGAGGAAGTCAATTGCGCCTCGGCAACCTGCGCAGGGGTCATCATGTTGGCCGGAGCATCGGTTGACCGCGGTTTCGGGCGGGCGTAGCATAAAACTGTGACGTTCCAGTGACGCTGACTGTTCCGATCACATCCTCGCCGGAGGAGACCCTCGTGGAGAATCAAGCCGAAGACCAGCCGGTCCTCAATTATATTCAGCACCTTGTCGCAGAGGAGCACCGATTGTACGAGCAAGGGGCACTCCTTAAAGCCGATCGTCATCGGCTCGCGAAAATCCAGGTCGAACTGGACCAGTGCTGGGACCTCTTGCGCCAGCGACGTGCACTTCGCGACGTCGGGCTTGACCCGGACGAGGCGCAAGTTCGCCCGCCGCAGGTCGTCGAGAATTATGAGGAGTAGCGATTCGTCGTCAGCGAGTGGACGATAGCCAGTGCTTGCCGCTCCTGAAGTGCGGCATCAAGGCAGCTCTTGCCGAGTTGAGGTCGGCCGCTCTTCGATTCAGACTCAACAACTGGAAGGTCGGTGGGATCAATCTTGTCCCATCTTGCCTCAACGTGCGACACACCCACGGCGGGATCTGGTCAGTCCATACACCTCGCTGCGCAAGCCAAGCTTACAGCGTCTTGGGCCTCGGGCGTTTCTCTTCAAGGATCTCCTGCTCCGCCTGAAGCCAGTCATCAAGGGCGCCTTGCCGGATGCGTCGTTCGTAGATCTCCCAGGCTCGCGTGGCGATCCGTTCGTGGAGATCTTCCGGCGCTGAAGGTGGTTGAGGACCCGGTTGAGTGCGGCGGGTAGGTCTCTGGCTCGTCGTCTTCGATGTGTTCGGTTTCTTCGGTTTCATAGGTTCCATCCAATGTCATCCATCATGAATCAGGGAGGTGGCGCCAGGCTAGGCCGTCTGTAGGGAGGTGTCAAGGATCGTGGCAGGAGAATACTAAATGTCCCCCGCCGAATTCGAGCAATGTCGATAAGGTCTTAACCAGGCGTCCATGAAATCGGAGGAAGATCTCCACGATGTAGTCCAGCGTGGCGCGGAGGGTGCGGGATGAGGGCTACCTGGCAGAAAAGACTCCCGACCCCTAAAGCTGCCCCCGATTGTTTGTCGGGGGCCGGAGGAAAAGAGATTCTCGCCGTTTTTCGGTGAGTCGTTTGGCATCAGGCCGACCGTAGGCGGCGTTCCACCGGCAGGAATCGAATGTCTACCCGCTTGTTCAAGGCGGCGGCAATCCGGTTGAGCATTGCGAGCGAATGGCCTTCATAGTCGGCGTCTTCCAGGCGACAGATGACGGACGCCGTCGTCCCGATCAGTTTCGCCAACTGCCGTTGCGTCACACCGGCCTCGGTTCGCAAGGCGGCGATCTTCCGGGCCACCTGATCGTTCGCCCGCGCGGATTCCAAACCTGCCAGGCGACTCGGTTTGCCTTCATAGTAGCGACGGTGGAGAATGTCCACCGCGTCCGTCGTGGGCCGTCTCTTGATCCGTGGCATGATTACGCCTCCCGATAGGTATGTGCGTCAGGATTCTGGTCGAACTTTCTCTTTCTCTCGATGGTAACCTCGATCTCGCGGGGCGGCACCTCCCGCTCTTTCACGATTCCATGCGCGAGGACCGCTGCCGTCTTGCCGTGGAAGAAATACAGGAGGCGATAGTTCCTCCCCTGGAGACCGACGCGCAACTCATAGATGCCGTCGCGCAAGAGGTCGGCTTCCGGACGCCGCAATTCGTGTCCCAGTTCCCGAAGCCGTTCGATCCGGACCGTGCACTTGTCCTGTGCCTTGGCTGGGAGCTGATCCAGCCAATCGAGCACCGGCACGGTCCAGGCGTCTTCTTGATAGAACACGACACGGGTTTTCGGCACGGCGCTCTCCTCGCGCATGTTCGCAGTATTGCGAACGCTCGTCAAGGCCTGTTTCGGGGACCGCCCGTCACGTGATGGGACCGGCTCCTAAATCTTCGGCGGGCAGAGGAACGGGCCTTCGGGGTCTTTGACGGCGTCAATGATGTCGTAGCAAAACGTCGGGAAGCCGGGCTTGCAGCCGAAGTAGCGGTAGGTGTCGCGCTGGTCGGCTCGCTCATAGTTCCAAAACCAATGTTCGCGGCCGTTGGAGAGAATGATGAATGGGGCGTTGAGATTCTCGGCGTAGCCACGGGCCTGCTCTTTGGCGTTGTAGGGATCGAGCCCTTCGCGCTTCGCTTCCAAGACGCAGAGAACTCTGCCTAGGCTGTCCTTCAGGAGATAGTCAGCACGACCGGACGTGGTGTGGGACTCGAAGTGAATCTGCTTCGGATCGAGGAGGTTCCAGCCGCTATATTCCAGCGCCTTGTCGATTAAGACGCGGGAGAAAGCTTCAGGTTGGCCGGACATCGTGCCTTATCAACGAGATGCGACTTTTCGGAAGGAAGTAGAGCCCCGCCCTAATGAATTGTCACGGAGGGCTGAGAGCAAAGAGCCAATGGCAAATGGCAGGAACCCAAGAGCGTCACGCGCGTGAAGGACGGGGTCACTTTCCGCTAAAATAGGGCCCGTCTCACCGGCCGCTCACTTCCGATGGTGGAGGATTCCGTATGTCGATGTCGTCGGCAATGCCGGGCGAAGAAGTGCAGGCTGCTTGGGCTGCCTTGGTGCAGGAGGTTCGCACGGGCGTGCTCTTGACCCTGCGGAACGGACGGCCCTTCGGGTCCCATGTGCCCTACGTGCTCGGAGACGACTGGACGCGGGCCTATCTGCATCTCAGCCGCCTGGCCCTCCACACGCGGCACCTCCTTCAAGATTTCCGCGTCTCGCTGTTTGTGTCCGAACCGGATCAGCCGGAAAAGAACCCGTTGGCCTTAAAGCGGATGAATCTCCAGGGCGAGGCGGCCGTGCTTCAGGCGAATCATCCTGAGTACGCCCGGGTGAAAGAGCAGTACCTGGCCAGGTTTCCGCAATCGGCGACGATGTTTGGTTTCCCGGATTTCGACCTGTGGGAACTGCGCATGCATGAGGCGCATCTCGTGCTGGGGTTTGGGCACGCCTACCTCGCCGTGGCGAGCGCTCCAGGCCAGTGGACGCATCAGAAGCCGGAACAGCGGCCGGGTGCACAGAGCTGATGGCCCTGAGAGAGTCGTTCGTGGCTCGTGAAGCGTGACGCCTCACGAATCAGGGCTGGGCCGGCCGTTTTGAACAGCCGGCTAGTGGCCAGCTTCTTGATAGGTCGGATCGGGAAACACGGCCAGACATTCTTTGCAGATGAGCAGGCCCGTTTTGGTGCCCTTCGTGGTCAGAACCTCATCCACAATGCGGCTGTGGGTGCACTGCGGCGGAATTTTGGTGCGGGCTGTTGTGTCGTTGGGCAGAGTCGATGGGGCGGGTTCCATGGCCGGTTCCCCTTTCGGCACGGGTATCGCTGCGGAGGGATCCTTGCTGCGCATGATCGTGGTCCGACAACGTTCCCCTGCAACGTACACGAAGCGAGACGCAGCATGGACCTACCGGAGGGACGAGTCAAGGGGGTGGAAATTGGCTTGGAATCGTGCTTGACCGATCCTGCAAGGCCGGGTACAGGAAGAATCTCACCCAGGAGGGAGCCATGCCATCCAAGAAGAAGCTTCCGCGGAAGCCGGAGCGACGTCGACCGGTTCGTCGGGCGAAGAAGGGATCAGCCGCCCAGAGCGGGGATTCGGGGCTAAGCCACCGTCTGCACGACCTGCGCGATCAGATCGACATGATACTGCCGGAGGTGACCGCCCGGGTTGCGGCGCTGGAGCATCTCCTGATCGAGAAGCAGCTCTGCACCAGAGAGGATCTGGTCCGCGCGCGCGAGTTCGTGAGAACGCTGGAGGCGTAGACGGTGTCCTGGATGCGCCGCTTCCCATCGCTCAATCGGGGCCCCGGGTTTCGGCAGCAGCCTCGACTCGGCTTACAGGCTGGTACCGGGTCCTGTGCCGCCAGAGACAACCCAAGGCCGCTTCGATTGTGATTGGGCAGTACTGACCTTTGACTCAGCACCACTGCGGAATCGCCTCAGTTATTCCGGCTGGCTTCGAGCGCGGCGATGAATCGGTGGAACCGTTCCTGCTCTTCCGCACGCAGGTGCATGAATTCCAGGCCGAACCCCGCCCCGCTCGTCCATCGCACTTCTGCCGCCTCAACCCGCAGCGGGAAGTGCCGGCCTGGCAGTTGGATGCGCAAGGCGAGAAACGTCGCAGAGAGGACCGGCTCTTCGCTGACGACGCCGCAGCCGTCTTTCGAGAGATTGGTGACGAGGCCGCCCCCTGCTTCATCGTTCCCCGAGAACGACGCCGGGAGTTGGACTTCGAAGCGCTGACACTTCCGTCTGTCCACTAGACGCTCCCGTGTGGATCGCGTGGCGCCGATCCATACCGATTCGCTCAATGGATTCGTCAGGCTTGTAGGTTGTCGCAACAGGATACGCTTTCGCCGCGAGAAATCACAGGCCGCGGCTCAGGGTCGAATGGAGGCATGCATCGAGGAAGAAACCGGCAGGATCGGCGAGGGACTCTCACAGAATGCTGAAAACGGCCCCACATATCATCGCCGCACCTCTCTGAGCCGGGACACGTTGCCCAGAAGGCATTCGCCTGCCCGGCGACATGTCCCGATCAAAGCCTAGCACTCATGCGTGGGATGTAAAGGAGGAGAACCCGGAGGGAGGTTTCGCTGACCGCCGTCTCGGTCGTCGTGCTCAATGCGCGACTTTCTCAATTATTCTGGCCGGCTTCGAGCACCGTGATGAATCGCTGGAGCCGCTCCTGCTCTTCCGCCCGCAGATGAATGAATCGCAGACCGAATCCCCTGGCATTCGCCCAACGGACCTCCGCAGCCTCGACGCGCAACGAGGAGGAATGTTCTGGAAGTCGGAGACGCAGGGCGAGAAACGTCGTGGGGCGAACGGGCTCCTTGCTCACGATTGCACAGCCTTCGGTCGAAAGGTTGGTGATGAGGCCGCCTCCCGCCGCATCGCCCCCCGAGAACGACACCGGCAGTTGGAAGTCGAAACGCTGATGTTTTCGCTGCTCCATCGGACTCGCACGAGCGGACTGTTACGCCTTGAGTTCGTCGGTGAGGTCCTTGATCAGCTTGTTGAGTTTCTTCTGTTCCTCAGACCGGACACGGACGAACTCCAATCCAAACGTCTGCCTCTTCACCCATCGCACGGCGGCCTCGTCGATCCTGATGGGCCAATCGAGTCCTGGGGCATACAGGCGACACTCGAAGGGTAACCCTACGACCACGGACAGGTCGCTCTCGATCTTGCATCCACTGATGGACAGGTCGAGGGTTTTCCCCTGTCCCTCCTGCTGACCGCCCGACAAGGTGCTTCTGAACTGTGCGGTGAAGCGCGGCTGCGTTCGTTTCTCCATGAGCCCCTCTTCTGTCGATTGAGTACTCCGCCTCTCTGCCCTGTCGGCCGACCGTTCCGCCGGTTCCTTCCTCCGGTTTGCGTCCCTCGTGCTCGTGAGGACGCCGAGCACGGCGTCGTGCCGTGCAGTCGTATCTCCCGTGCACCCACCTCTTTCCACCTGCGGCGTTGTTGCAGAGGGATACTCTTTTCGTTGCGAGAAATCAACGACGAGCCATGGCCACTGGGAATCGTTCCACCTGGGAGAAGCAGCGGGATTCGTGAGGGGAGTGCGGCTGTTCTTCGGGGGGAAACACAGTTCCCAGCACCGGAGACCAGGGCTGGGGACTGTCGCTCACGTCTAGCAGCTTGTGGGAAAACTCGGTTTTCGTTCAGCAAGCCGTCGTCATTTTAAGCACCGCGACGGCACCAGAACAGCTCGCAGGATGCTTACTTCGTTTGCAGCAGCACATGGCCACGCCGGTTTTGCTGGTAACACGGTTCGTTGCGATCGAAGCAGAACGGTTGTTCCTTGCCATACGACACGATGGCCAATTGCTTGGTGTTCACCCCCAACTCGACGAGGTAGCTCCGCGTGGCTTTGGCCCGCTTCTCGCCAAGGACTAGGTTGTAATCTTGCGTGCCACGCTCATCGCAATGGCCTTCAATCTTGAGGAGCGCCTGGGGATTTTCTTTGAGCCACTCGGCGTTATGGGTCAAGGCCTGCCGCCCTTCTTCCTGAATCGCCCAACTGTCATAGCCGAAGAAGACATCCTTGAGCCCTGCCGCCACGGCTGCCGCTTCCTCGCGACGCAACTGCGCGGTCTTGCGGCCGGCACTCTCCGACCCTTGGCCTTTGGCCACGAGGGTTCCCCGATTGGGCCGTTCCTCGTCCGGGCTCCGATCAGGGGTGGCACGCTGGACACTGACCGCGTCGCCGCTATTGCGATTGAGCCGTTCCTCGTCCGGGCTCTGACCGGGAGTGAGCGACTGGATGCCACTCAGAGGGCCGCCGTCGGAGCCGTCATGACCACGCCGACTGAGATCGGGGAATTCGCTTACACCCGGCGTTCCGGATCGCGTTTCGTTTCCGCGCCCACCCGCGTTCGGCCTGTCGGCCCCTGAACGATCCGCTTGCATCAAGCCTTGCTCGACCGAGTCGCCGCCGGATTCTGTCCATTTGGTGCTGCAGCCTGATCCACCGATAAGAATGAGCCCCGCCACTCCCATAATCCACGGTGTGATGTACCGGCTATTCATAAGTCCTACTCCTCATAATAATCAGGTTAGTGAGACGTTGTTGTGGTTCCTTGGGCATCTCATCCAGGAGGCGCGATGCCTTACCTGGCGCAGGGAACCGGATTGAGGTCATCAATACGTTCCCATGCAAGAAAATATACCACCGCCGGGGAGTTCCGCCGTCCCCAATGGGAATCCCAGCCAAGAGCCCGTTATTTCAGTTACTTAGCCGACAGTCATCGGCTTATCGAGAGAGTGAGCATCCCCTCTCGGCTCAACCGATGCCGGACAGAAGTTAGACAGGGATGGTCAAGACCGACCGCTCATCCCAATCGGGTTTGGAAGAACCGCTTGTCTGTTCAGTCCCATGTTGGTCTGAATTGCATCCAGCTGGGACCGGCTTATGGCACAACACGGATAATCTGACGATCGCGTGGATACGCCGGAAGGGACCTGCCCCGTGGGCTCAGTCCGGATTCCTCCACTTGCGACCGTCGCGCCCCAGCAGATCGTTTGCCTCCGTTGGGCCCCAGGCTCCGGCTGGGTAAATGGGCACGCCATCCCGCGGCAGCTTTTTCCATACGTCCAAGATCGGTTGGACGACGTTCCACCCCACTTCCACGTTGTCCGCCCGCTGAAAGAGAGTCCCATCTCCGACTAAACAATCGTACAGCAACGTCTCGTACCCGGTACTCGGTGCGTCGCCGAAGTACTTGGCATACTGGAACTCCATATCCACGGCCCCCACTCGCACCATCGGACCGGGAATCTTCGCGTCAAACCGCAGGGAGATTCCTTCGTCCGGCTGAATGCGAATGACGAGCAGGTTTGGCGCGAGATGTTCCGTGGGGGTCTTCTGAAACAGCATGTGTGGCGCGCCCTTGAACTGGATCGCGATCTCCGTCACCCGCTTCGGCAGCCGTTTTCCGGTACGCAGATAGAACGGCACTCCGGCCCACCGCCAATTGTCGATCAGGAGCTTCATCGCGACAAAGGTCTCCGTATCGGAATCCGGTGCCACGTGCGGTTCCGCTCGATAGGCCTGGACCGGGCTTCCCCCGATAGCCCCTTCCCCATACTGGCCGGCCACGCTCGATCGTAGCACCTCGAGCGGGTCGAGGGGGACAATCGCCCGAAGAACTCTGGACTTCTCATCCCTCACGGCATCGGCATCGAAGGAATTCGGCGGTTCCATAGCGATAAGGGAGACCAGTGTCAGCAGATGGTTCGAGACCATGTCGCGCAGCGCCCCTGCAGCGTCGTAATATCGTCCTCGGTGTTCGATGCCGATACTTTCCGCCACGGTGATCTGCACATGGTCGATGTAACTCCGGTTCCACAACGGCTCGAAGATGCCGTTCGCAAACCGGAAGACCAAAATATTTTGCACGGTTTCCTTCCCGAGATAGTGGTCGATCCGGTAGATCTGACTTTCTTTCAAGACCCGGCTCAGCTCCCGGTTCAGCGCGTACGCAGACTCCAAATCCGAACCGAATGGCTTTTCGATGATGACGCGGCGCCAGGATCCCTCGCGCTCCACCGTCAAGCCTCGGGTTCCCAGTTGCCGGACAATTTCAGTGAAGTAGTTCGGAGCCGTCGCGAGATAAAAGAGCACCTTTCCGTGAGCGCCATGCCTCTGATCCACTTCCTCGATCATCTCGTGGAGCCGCCGGTAGGCCGTGGCATCGCGAAAATCCCCGGTCAGGTAATACAGGCGCTGGGCAAGCCACTCCTGGAGGCCTGACTGGTCCGTCGCACACTCACGGATCTCCCGACTCAGCTTGTCGCGAAACTCCTGGGTGGACATCGGGGTGATGGCGAAGCCGACAATGGCACATTGCTCCGGGAGGTGTTTGCCGACAGCAAGGTTGTGCAGAGCGGGTATGAGCTTCCTCCTGGTCAGGTCGCCGTCCGCGCCGAATACCACGATGATGCTAGGATCCACCGTCTGGCCTACTCGTTGTGCTCCGAAGTCGATCGACGTCATACGTGTCTGGCTTTCAGCGATCGTCGTGTGCTTGCAATAAGGTCGGCTGCCCTGATCTCTTCCCAGGACCAACCAACCGGAGCGACTGCGGCAGGCCGTGGCGTGGAAGTCCGTACAACAATTGGTGCGCCCGGCAGGAATTGAACCTGCGACCTGCGGGTTCGAAGCCCGACGCTCTATCCAACTGAGCTACGGGCGCACGAACGTATTACAATCACTTCGGTTGGAAGTTTGTCAAGGAGAGGGCGTTCGGGCAGGATCAGATGTGGAGATCGGACAGTCTCCCAACGGTCGCGGTCTCTCGTTCCGCTAGAGGGAGGCAAGGATACGGTCGGCCACCTGCTCGACCGACCGGCCTTCTGTCGTAATGACGTGATCGGCCGCTGCCTGGTACTTAGGCGTCCGTTCGCGCAAGACGTCTTGGATTTCTTCGAGGAAGGATTTGGTGCCGGTCAAGGAGGGCCGCTGCGTATCGCCACCGATACGTCCTGTAATCGTCTCGACACCGGCGGTCAGCCAAAACAGCGTGCCGCTCTTCTTCAAACTGTCTACGTTCAGTTGACGTAAAATGGCCCCGCCGCCGGTGTCGATAATCAGCTGGTCTTTCGCCGCGAGATCGCGACACACCTCCGACTCGAGATCCCGAAAATGCTCCCAGCCAAACTGCCGCACGATTTCAGGGATGGTCAGCTTGGCCCGCTTGGTCACTTCAGCATCGGTTGAGACCAACTCACGACCGAGTCGCGCCGCGAGGATTTTCCCCACGGTGCTCTTGCCGGTCCCGCGATAGCCAATCAGAACGATGTTCATCAGCCACCGTGAGGCGTGAGGCGTAAGGCGTGAGGAGCGAGGACGCTCGTACAATTTCGAGACTGGAACATCATGAGAAACGGGATTCGAGAACCGCGCGCATCACGTCAGCCGGAGCCTTTTGGTGGGTCCAGAGCTCGAATTGCACCGCTGCCTGATTGAGAAACATCTCCAGCCCCCGGATGGCTCGACATCCGGCGGCCTTCGCCTCCTTCAAGAGGCGAGTCTCGCGTGGGTTATACACGATGTCCATCACGGTAAGACCAGGATACAGCAGCGCGGCCGGCACGCAGGTGTCCTCGACTTTCGGATGCATGCCGATGGGGGTGCAATGGATCAGCACCTGCGCCTCCGGTAACGCATGCCGGAGTGTCGGCTCATCGAGCTGAGCCTCTTGCACCGGAAGCGCGGTCTTTGTTTGCAGATCGGTGATGAGCTGGTGACGTTCCTTGGCATCAATACCGAGCAACGTGAGTTGGGCAACTCCCGCCTCTGCCGCCAATGCAAACGCGATCGCGCGGGCGGCTCCGCCGGAGCCGAGCATCACCACACGGTTGTCCTTGAAGGTCACACCTCCATCACGTAGCGCGCGCATGGCCCCGGTCGCATCCGTGTTGTAGCCGGTGAGCGTGCCCTGCTCAGCCACGATGGTGTTGATCGCCCCGATGTACCGCGCGGTCTGGTCCACCTCGTCGAGGAACGGCATGGCGGACACCTTGTGCGGGATGGTCACGCTGGCGCCACGGAAGTTGCCGAGGGCCCGAAGCCCCTTCACCGCGTCGCCGATTGCGTCGACCCTCCAGGCCAAATACACGAAGTTCAGCCCCAGTTTCTGGAAGGCCGCGTTGTGAATCGAGGGAGAAAGAGAATGTTCGACCGGGTTGCCGATGACTCCGCAGAACTGTGTGCGCGCGTTGATGTCCATGTCTGAACGCTCTCAACGGACAGTAGTCAGCTCTCAGCTTGCTGATCGCTGAAAGCCGATGGCTTCATTTTCCTTTCGCGGTCACCTTGAGCGCGATGTATTGAGAGCCAGTGACCTGATACAGAACCAGGACGTGGTCGCCCTGCTTGAGCTCCTTGATACTTTTAGGGCCTCCTTCGAACTGGGTGTTGTCGTTGGCCACAAAGGTGAAGCGTGTGCCGCCGCTGTCTTTCTTCACCGCGAATTTGCCTGTGGCGGCATCGACCGAAAGGACAGTTCCGGGAAACTCTGTTCCGGTGTCCGCCGGGACCGACACTCCCGGCATTCCAAGAAGACAGAGCATCAAGAAACTGAGCATGATGACGGTCCGGCGGCGCACGATCTGCCTGTCTCTCATGGGCCTGCCTGTCATACAGAGCCTCCTTTCGAGACCGTCATCCCGCCGTCGATGGTGAAGGACCCCCCGGTGACCCAGGCTGCGTCGTCGGACGCCAGGTAGAGCACCATCTTCGCGACCTCCTCCGGCTTCCCTGGGCGGCGAAGAGGGTAATGACTCAGCACCTCCGCTGTTTGGTCAGGATTACTCAGCAGGCTGGCCGCCATGGGGGTGTCGATCAATCCCGGATTGACCACATTGCAGCGAATCCCCTGCATCGCGTAATCGACGGCGATACAGCGGGACATCGCATCCAGGGCTCCTTTTGAGGCGGAGTACACGGAGCACAGCGGGATCCCGACCAAGCTGGCAATGGATGACACGTTGACGATCGTACCGCCTCCGTCCTTGAGCATCGCTGGGATCGCGGCTCTGGTCATCCGGAAGACGCCGGTCAGGTTGACGTCGAGGACCGCGTGCCAGGCAGCGTCATCCGTTTCATGGATCTTCTTCCCGAATTCGCCGATCCCCGCATTGTTGACCAGGATGTTCAACCCGCCGAAGGCACGGACGGTCTGAGCGACCACCTCGCGGACATGCACTTCATCCGTGACGGATCCGGTCACGGCGAGCGCCTTGCCCTTCGCACGCTCGATCTCCTTCACCACCCGTTCGAGTTCTTCTTTGCGCCGGCCGGTGATGACGACGGCGGCCCCCTCTTGCGCAAACAGCTTGGCAATCGCCTCCCCGATGCCGGCATTGCCACCCGTCACGATCGCCACTTTCCCCTGCAGCCGACTCATTGGTGTTCCCCGTCCGCATCTCCAGAGATGGTTGACCCATCGTCAACATCGGCCACGAGCGGCGCTGGACCACCACCGGACCAGAGCCCTGGCTCGACTTTCCTTGCCACGGTGAGGAAGCCGGAATGGGCGACCATACGATGATCCGGCCTGACGCTTCTCCCTCGAATGGACCAGGTACGCAAGAGGGTCTCGAAGTTCTCAATCATCCCGAACACGGCGGCTCGCTCAAGGGCTTCAACCGTCTGCATCACTTGAGGGACCGTCGGCACGAAACTCAGATACACGCCGCCCGACCGCAAGACCTTCGCCGCATGCGGCACCACCTGCCAGGGTTCCGGCAGATCCAGCACGAGCCGGTCGAAAGGAATTCCATCTTCTGGAAGATCGATCCCCTCATAGGCGTTCTTGCGGCAGAGGGTGAGAGTAGCTTGGGTACCGAGGTACCGTTCGATGTTTGTCACGGCCGTCCGGGCAAAGTCTTCCCGCGCTTCGTAGGTCACGACCGATCCCTTCGGCCCGACCGCCCGCAATAGGGCCATCGTCAAGGCACCGGACCCGGTCCCCGCTTCAAACACGCGGGCGCCCGGGTACACATCCGCCCACATGGTGATCAGCGCCAGGTCCTTGGGATAGAGCACCTGCGCCCCGCGCGGCATTTTCACGACATACTCGCCGAACGTGGGCCGCAACGCGAGCATGCGCTTCCCTCGAGACAACTCCACTAACGATCCGTCCGGCTTACCGATCAGGCTATCGTGCAGGATCGTCTCTCCACTAAACTGAAACCGATCCCCGGCCTTCAGGGTCAGCGCGTACGATCGCCCCTTCTTGTCGACCAAGTGAATGCGTTCGCCATTTTGCAGAAACGACATCGTGGCCCCATTCTAGAAGCGCCGCTCTGAGTTTTCAACAACACCTGACCGCACGTTGTCCTGCTGCCCTACTACCTCTTTCTCTCTGCCCCGTAGCCGATGGGGCTGCCTGCTCTTCCGCTCGTCCACCGAGCACATCCTCACGTCTCTCTTCTTCCTTCGATTCGTTCTCATTCATGCGGGGTGGGTGCGGGGTCCTCCAACTGCGGCCGTCGAGCGAGCGTGCTTCCGAGCGCGCGGGCTCCGGGAGCATAGGAGGACCCCGCACCCACCCCCCGCCTCCTTTCTTGACAGGGTATCGGGTGGACCGTATGATCCAGACGCTCGTTCCACATTACTGTGCCGACGGTCTTGATTGGTAGGGACACCTCGATGAATTACCCGAGAAGCCGTCCCCGTTCGCTGCTCCCCCGGCTGATTCTCGCTCTCGTTGCGTGCCTCACCGCCTTGTTTGCGGAACCGCCTCACGCGCCAGCCGAATCGTCCGTGGTGCTCGCCACTTACGAAGGTGTCATCAACCCTGTCGCCGCCGAGTACCTGCACGATGCGCTCGCCTCTGCGCAAGAGAGCGGGGCTCAGGCCTTGATCATCCGCCTCGATACGCCCGGTGGCCTCGACACCTCCATGCGCCTCATTATTAAGGATATGACCAGCGCCGCAATTCCCGTGGTGGTCTACGTGTCTCCGTCCGGCGGACGCGCGGCCTCTGCCGGCGTGTTCATCACCATCGCCGCGCACGTGGCTGCGATGGCTCCCGGTACGAACATCGGTGCCGCCCACCCCGTCGCAATGGGAGGGGGCGAGATGGACAAGACGATGAAGGAAAAGGTCGAGAACGACTCCGTGGCCTACATCAAGTCGATCGCCGAGCAACGCGGGCGGAACGTGGCCTGGGCAGAGGATGCCGTGCGCAAGAGCGTGTCCGTAACGGAGCGGGAAGCGCTGAAACTGAAGATCATCGATCTGGTCGCGGAGGACGTGCCGGGGCTGCTCAAACAATTGGACGGACGGCCGGTGTCGCTACCGACCGGCCCTTCGGTCCTGCGAACGGCAGAGTCAACCGTTCGCGAATTCCCGATGGGGCTCCGCCTCGAACTCCTCAAGGCACTCAGCGATCCGAACATCGCCTATCTGCTCATGACGATCGGCACCATTGGAATCCTCGCCGAGCTCTATAACCCCGGCGCGATTCTACCCGGCATCGTCGGGGCGATCAGCTTGATCCTCGCCTTCTATTCCCTGCAATCATTACCGGTGAACTACGCAGGCGTGCTGTTGATCCTCCTCGGAATTGTCTTCTTCGTGTTGGAGGCCACCGTGACCAGTTTCGGCTTGCTGGCCATCGGCGGGGTCATCTCGATGATCCTCGGATCCGTCATGCTGATCAAGACCGATGCCGAGTTCCTTCAGATTTCATGGTCGGTCATTCTGCCGGTTGTCACGCTGGCCGCTGCCTTCTCGCTTTTTATCGTCGGGATGGGAGTCAGAGCGATGCGGCGGCAACCGGTGACCGGCCGCGAGGGGATGGTGGGCCTGGTGGGAATTGTCAAAACGGCGCTGGCTCCCCACGGGCAACTGGCTGTGCATGGCGAACTCTGGGAGGCCATCAGTGAGCAGCCGCTCCAGCCCGGCGACGAAGCTGAAGTGACCCGCGTGGAAGGCTTGTGTTTGTATGTCAAACCCCTCTCTAAGAAGAAAGAGGCCTGAGATGAATCTGTTAGCGAGTCCATTCGCGATCCTGGTTCTGGGAGCTGTGTTGATCCTGATGGGGTTTAACGTTCTCCGGGAGTACGAACGTGCGGTGATCTTCCGATGGGGGCGGCTGGCCCGTGGGCTCATCGGCGGGAATGGTCCTGGCGTCGTGGTCATCATCCCGTTCATCGACAAGCTGGTTCGTGTCACATTGCGGACGGTGGCGATGGACGTGCCGCCCCAGGACGTCATCACGAGGGATAACGTCACCGTCAAGGTGAACGCGGTCATTTACTTTCGGGTCGTGGACCAGGAGAGAGCCGTCATCCAAGTCGAAGATTACCTCTACGCCACGTCCATGATGTCTCAGACGACACTCCGCAGCGTGCTGGGGCAGAGTCAGCTCGATGACCTCCTGTCCAAACGGGAGCAGATCAACGCCGATCTCCAACGGATCATCGATCAACAGACAGAACCGTGGGGCGTCAAAGTCACCGCCGTTGAAGTCAAGAACGTGGACCTGCCGCAGGAAATGCAACGCGCCATCGCCAGGCAAGCCGAGGCGGAGCGCGAGCGCCGTGCCAAAGTCATCCATGCGCAGGGCGAATTCGAGGCGTCGCAACGCCTGGCTGATGCCGCCGACGTGATCAGCCGGAACCCGGCCGCCTTGCAACTGCGCTACCTCCAAACGCTCGTCGAGATCGCCGCCGAGAAGAACTCCACGACGATCTTTCCGATCCCGATCGACACCATTGCGCCGTTTCTCAAGGAGTGGGGCAAGAAGGCGACACCATAGGTTTTCCGCCACAGTGTTCCGGGAGTCCGCAGGCCTCCCGATCATTAGACATTTCTTATCTATCGGCCTACCTGCTTGACTCTTCGGCCTTTCTCCCATCTTCATCGGCCCGCCTTCGCGCGTCACCCATCCAGCATAGGATTTGCTCCGTAGAGTCGGTAGAACAATCGGGATGCGCAACATTGCGGCGGACCGAATCCTTTTCGCGATCCCCAGGCTCTAAATAGGTGTATGAGTAAGAGCGTTGGCCTATCCCAGCGGATGACGCCCACGCTACGGAATGGGAAAGAGGTGAAGAGATGAATGACGATTTCGGTCTCGATCGCGTACAAGAAGACCAAGAAGAGAAGGTATCCGCCACCGTCGAGCTCGATGCGGACGATGCCCAGGCCAGTGGCCTGCTCGACGCAATCGGCCGCGATTCGGCGGAGATCGCCGAGTCGGCAGAACCACCGGAAGCGAAGCCGCGCGAGGTTCAACGGCAGGGGCCGTTCGTCCTCGAATCGCTCTACTTTCATTCCTTCGGGGAGCGGCCGCTCTTGACGCGAGAGGAAGAGGTGACGATCGCCAAGCGCATCGATGTTGGAACCTCCGCGAGCCGGACCGCTCTTCGCCAGGCGATCAAGACGGCCTCGCGTGTGAAGCGATCCGAGCATACGGCAACGGCCATCCGGACACTCCAAGAGATCCGACGGCTGAGCGGCCTCTCCGCGACCGTGCTCAACAAGGCAGACGCCGGTCTGACCACCCTGTTGCGCGAAGCCAAGCGCTCGGGCAAGACAGCGCCGTCCATCCACAAGCGACTGAAGGCTTCCCTCACGCAGTTGCGCACGTCCCGTATCGTACTGGAAACGGCGAAGGACGAGTTGGTCCGCTGCAATTTGCGGTTGGTCGTCGATGTGGCCAAGCATTACACAGGACGTGGCCTGACGTTGCTCGACCTTGTGCAAGAAGGCAACATCGGACTGATGAAAGCCGCGGAGCGTTATCAGTATCGCAAGGGATTCAAATTCAGTACCTACGCCACCTGGTGGATCAGACAGGGCATCACGCGCGCGTTAGCCGACCAGTCCCGAACCATCCGTATTCCGGTCCATCAGACCGAAGCCTCCAACCGGATCCTGCGTGTGTCGCGTCGGCTGGGCCAGCAGCTTGGCCGCCCGGCACGGCTGGAGGAAGTGGCGAGCGCGTTGCAGATACGACCCGATCGGTTGCACGACACCGTTCAGGCGTTTCAGGAACCGATCGCCCTGGAAAATCCCATCGGGGATGGCGACACCCAATTCGGCGACCTGTTGCCGGATCATCGGGCGGTGTCGCCCGATGCGCATGTCCACCGGACCGAGCTGACGAGGGAGCTCGACCGCATCCTGAGCACTCTGACGCCACGTGAACAGACGGTGATCCGCTTGCGATTCGGCATCGGGGAGGATCAGCCTCGAACCCTCGAACAAGTGGGTCAAAGCCTCTCGGTGACAAGGGAACGCATCAGGCAGATCGAGGCCAAGGCGCTGAAGAAACTGAAAACGCCGGAGGTCAGGCAACTGTTCACCGCGATCAGGTAAGGCCAGGTCCGAGGATCTGCGTACACCAGGCGGGCGAGGGGAAGCTCCCTCGCCCGTTTTGTTTGTCGGAGCTTCCGCCAACCCACGAGTTGTGAGAGAATGGGCCTGTGGAACGCACGCCGTTCATGTTCTTCACCACCTCGATCGATCATCCCCCCTCGCAATGCCCCCGCATCACGACACTAGCCACGTGGGCACTGATGTGTCTGGGCATGGCCTTGTTCGCGCCGACTACCGTCCATGCCGAGGCCGCGTCGAGCGATCCCAAGGAAAAAATCTTATCCGTGCCGGCTGTCGTGGCGAAGGTTCGCCCGTCGGTCGTCACGATCCTGACACGAGGTGCTGCAGCCACCTCTCCACATTCCGCACCCGCCGGATCCGGTTCAGGAATCATCATCGATGAAGGTGGGTATATCCTGACCAACAACCACCTCGTCGAGGGGGTCAAAAGCTTGGTCGTCGGCTTGCCAAACGGACGACTCACGCCCGGACGCGTGGTCGCTCGAGACTTCCTGCTCGATTTGGCGTTGGTGAAAATCGCGGCACAAGACCTAGTCCCAGCTCGTCTCGGTCAGGCTCTGTCTCTCGAAATCGGGGAAACCGTCGTCGCGATAGGTAACCCCCTCAATCCTCTCGCCTCGCGGGGCGGGTCAACCGTGACAGTCGGCGTCGTCAGCGCCCTGGGGCGAGCCGTCCTCGCGCCCAACGGCGAAACACTGTACGATCTCATCCAGACGGACGCGGCAATCAATCCAGGGAACAGCGGTGGCCCTCTGGTCGATCTCTCCGGTCACGTCGTGGGAATCAACGTCGTCGTCGATCCTTTAGCTCAAGCGATCAGCTACGCGATTTCGGCGGACGCGATCTATCCGCACATCCGGTCGATGATCGTTCGCGGATCGGTGCTTCGGCCCGACCTAGGTTTCGTCCCGGTCACCATCACACCGAGTATCATGGCCAGCTTCGATCTGGAGGCCGATCGCGGGGTCCTGGCGCTGCACGTCGATCCGGCGAAGCCGGCCGGCCAAGCCGGCCTCCAGTCCGGCGACGTGATCACGGCGGTGGACTCCCATCAGATTTACAACATGGGAGACTTCTGGCACGCCCTGTTACGAAACGGAGACCAGACGTCTATCCAACTGACTCTGCAAGGGCGAAATGGAGGAGCCACGGTGACACTGAACAAAGCGCTCATACCGGGGATGACGCCGTAGGGTTGCACCCATGACCCTTCTCGCTATGCAGGCCGATCCTCTCCGTGACTCTCCCCCGATGGCGCAGACCAACAGGCCCGGCCTGTTGCACCTCTTCGATCGGGTTTCATACGCCTCCGCGTGGGAACTTCAGCGAACCTTGCACGAAGAGCGTGCGAACGATCAGCGGCCGGACACGCTGCTCCTGCTCGAACATGATCCGGTGTACACGCTGGGACGCAGTACGAAGGACACCCACTGGACCGGCGACGTGGAAGCCCTGCGGTCAGATGGCTACGCCGTCTATCACGCCGACCGCGGCGGTTCTGTCACCTATCACGGCCCCGGCCAAGTGGTCGGCTATCCGATCCTGCGTCTGAGGGACTATTGTTCCGGTCCTAAATCCTACATGCGGTTGCTGGAAGAGGTGATCGTCCGGACGTTGGCCGAGTGGAGCATCGCCGGCCGTCGCCTCGACAACTTGCCCGGCGTGTGGGTGGGACACGAGTCGCCCGCGAAGATTGCGGCGATGGGGGTTCGCATCTCACGCGGCATCACCATGCACGGCTTCTCGTTGAACGTGTCCGTCGATCTGACACCCTTTTCCCGCATCGTCCCCTGTGGCCTGGCGAACTGCCGGGTCACGTCAATGGCCGGCGTTCTGGGGAATCCACCGGCCGAGTCCCAAGTGAGGACCTCGCTCGCAAGGCATTTTGCCGACGTCTTCCGGATCGAGTGGGCCGCGAGAACCGATTCCGGATTGAATCCGGCTCATACTGTGCCCGCTGACGCACCGTCCACCGACAGACTGCGTTCGCCGGTTGAATTGTAACGAGGAGCCCATGCACGAACTCGATACGCCGACCTTTCGCCTCGCGGTGGCGCAATTTGACCAGGCCGCCGATGCCATGCACCTCGACCCGAATCTCCGGGAGCGCCTTAAACTACCCCAGCGGTCGCTCGTTGTCAGCGTCCCCGTCAGAATGGACAACGGTCGAGTGGAGGTCTTTACCGGCTACCGGGTCCAGCACGATTCTTCCCGAGGCCCGTCGAAAGGCGGAATCCGCTACCATCCGGACGTATGCCTCGGCGAGGTGGCGGCACTCGCGATGTGGATGACCTGGAAATGCTCGCTGGCCGATCTTCCTTACGGCGGCGCCAAAGGCGGCGTGAAGGTCAATCCCAAACTGTTGTCGCGTGCTGAGCTCCAACGCCTGACGCGCCGCTATGCGGCAGAGATCTTTCCGCTCATCGGGCCGGATAAAGATGTCCCTGCCCCGGATGTCGGTACCGACGCACAAGTGATGGCCTGGATCATGGACACCTATAGCCAGCAAGTGGGGTACGCGGTACAGGGCGTCGTGACCGGCAAGCCGCTGGTGATCGGGGGAAGTCTGGGCCGCGAGGAGGCCACCGGCCGCGGTGTGGTTAACGTGACCATCGAGGCGCTGCGCCATCTGAAACTTGCGATCGACCAGGCGACGGTGGCGGTGCAGGGATTCGGCAATGTCGGCTCCCACACCGCTCTAATCATGCAACAATGCGGCGCACGCGTCGTGGCGGTCAGCGACGAGTCCGGAGGGCTCTACAATTCGAAGGGGCTCGACATTCCCGAATTGCTGAAACATTATCGGCAGTCCGGCCAGACCCTCCGTGATACGAAATTAGGAGACTTCATTACCAACGAAGAATTGCTCCAGCTCGAGTGCACCGTGCTCGTTCCCGCGGCGCTGTCGGAGCAGATCACCGAAAAGAATGCGTCCAAGCTGCGGTGTCGCGTACTCGCGGAAGGTGCGAACGGCCCCACCACCCTGGAAGCGGATCGAATCCTGACCGACAAGGGCGTGTTCATCATTCCTGACATTTTGGCAAACTCCGGCGGCGTGATCGTCTCCTATTTCGAATGGGTCCAGGACCTGCAACGCTTCTTCTGGAAGGCAAAGGATATCCAGGACCGCCTGCACGACATCATCACGCAGGCCTTCCATCGGACCCTGCACTTTGCCACCGAGAAGCGAACGACCATGCGCATGGCCGCCTTGATGAGCGGGATCGACAAAGTGGCCCAGGCGCACTTGCAGCGCGGCTTGTATCCGTAAACTTCGTGCCGTATCATTTTGCCATCCCGTTCGTCTTCGTCATTCCCGCGAGAGCTCCATGACTGTTTACCTCCTGGCCGCCGTTGCCGGCATCTGGATGGCCGATGGGGTCTGCCTACTCATCGCCCCGCGCCCGCTGATCGCGAAACTCCGAGACGTGTGTGCCCAGTCGCCGTCTTTATTCCGCTGGGAAGTCATCCCCATACTCCTCGGGGTGCTCTTGCTCGCCTCCACACAAGACTTCCGTTATCAGCCTCTCTGGACGGTGACCGGCATCTCCATGATCGCGAAAGGGATCTTTCTTCTGGCCAGTCCCTCATCCTGGCGCCAACCGGTATTGAACTGGTGCTTGAGCCGCGAGGAGGTCGACTACCGCTTCTGGGGGCTCGGCCTCTGCACCCTTGCCATCCTGTTATTGCATGCGCTAGGGTGGCTCGGGCAGACTTGATCCGATCATCGTCCTACACTTCTCCAGCCCTCATGAAGGCCGGCTGATGACGCTGGATACCATGATCGGCAGATGTGTGGTGTTTTACCTGGACGGTGAGACGAGCCTCGACCGGCAACAATCCTCCACCAGCGCGCCGAAGTCGGCATTGGAAATCTCCATGCCGGCATGGGTGGTCTTCATGTCCCGCCCCTTGTGCGCATCCTCTCTCTTCACGACCCTTCGTGAAGGCTTGCGTTCGCAACGCGCGACACACGGCCGGCGATCTGGAGGGGCGGTTCCTTGCATGTTGCTGGCGTGTCCGATAAAATGCGCACGGTGTTCGATGTCCCGCCGCTGACGGCCGGTTGCCTTTCACACACCACCACCACTGCAACGGGAAGACGGTAAGGAGGATTTGATGAAGGACAGATTGTGGCTGGCGCTGGGGCTTCGTCTCGGTGCGCTGGCCCTGGTGAGTCACACCGCGCTCGCGGCCGCAGAACCCTATGAGCTCAGCAAGAACGATGTCATGGACCCCAAAGCCGTCACCAGTGCGGACATCGGGCTCTTCGGAGTGAAGCTGGGTGACCCCGAAGGCAAAGCCGTGGACGTCCTGGTCAATGAAAAACTTCCCGGGATCAAGGCGGAACAGGAAGCCACGTTCATCTTTCTCCTCGATCAACGTAAGCCGACGGGCCCGATGGCGGGCGTCCGCATTCAGGATGGAAAAGTCGATCTCATTTTCATTAATAACCGCTTCGCCTACAAGACCCGTGGGATTTTTCGGAATGTGCTCAATAGCGAGAGCCCGGACGACGTGCGCAAGCTCCTGGGGAAAGAAGACTATGGCGACGAGAACGTCATGGGCGCGGCGCTCATCTATGAGAAACAGGGGCTCCAGGTCAATTATCTCGGCAAGGACGTCAACGTGGAATTCACACTCGCGCGGTAACCCGTGCGGCTCGCCCTCTCGCTTTCCTCGCCCTCACATTCCTGCCCGAACCGTGTGCAGCCCATAATTGATGAGGTTGAGGGCGGTGTTCCATCGACGGTTGGAATTCAGAATGACGACCAGCAGATCGTTGCCGTCTTGCGACACCTTCGCGATCAGGCAGCGTCCCGCCCGAGAGGTGAAGCCCGTTTTCACCCCTTCCACGCCGGGCACGCGTCCAAGGAGCCGGTTGGTGTTTCTCAGCAGATAGGACCGGTGGCCGTTCACCGGCGTGATGATCTCTCGCTCTTCGCGGACCAGCTGCTTGAAAACGGGATGCTGCAACGCGTGTTCGCTGAGCTTCGCGAGATCTTCCGCCGTGGAGTAATGATCGGGGGCATCGAACCCGCACGCGTTGTTGAAGTGCGTATCGGCCAAACCGAGCGCGGCGGCTTTGGCGTTCATGAGCACGACGAATTTCTCTTCGTCGCCCCCCACATGTTCCACCGCCGCCAGGCAGGCGTCGTTGGCCGAGACGATCAGCATCCCCTTGAGCAGATCCTCGAGGCGGAAGACCTGGCCCGCCCGCAGCCGAAGATGAGTCTTATGGGCGCGAGACGCATGGCGACTGACCGTGACCTGATCGCCTAGCTGCCCGAACTCCAGAATCACGAGCGCCGACATGATCTTGGTGAGGCTGGCAGGAGAGAGGCGCTTGGTCGGCTCGAACTCGTAGATCGTGCGTCCCGTTTTCAGGTCTTTGAGCAACACGCTATGGGCGGGAACACGGCGCCACGGCAAGAGATGATGGTTTGCGACCGGAGCGGCTATGCGTGTCGGTCGAGAGGAGGAAAAGGAGGAGTCCGCCGCGTCGGCTGCAGGACTCAGAACGGCGAGCAGAACCACCATCAGGATAGACACCACGCCACCGGAGCCCCGATCACTCCCCACTACCACGGGCCACCTCCTTACGTTGTCCAGGGTCACACTGCAGAATGGGTCACAAACTATAAGACTCTTTCACTTTGGAGCCACGGTACCCGCTGTCGAGCACTTTGTGAAGGAATCGGAGCAAGTCGGCTAGATCGATCCAAAACCCGCAGTTGAGGCAACGGGCGTAGAGGCGGCGATTCATCAGCGTATAGTGCCGCTCGACCATCATGAACCCTTTGCACTTCAGGCAGTCCATTTGACGCGCTCGTATTTCATCGGTCCTCGCTTCGGCAGCCCGGCATCGTCACCAGCAAATCGGTCGGAGCACCCAGCCCTGCGTCGATCGCCGGTTCCTCGTGACAGCGTCACCGGAGACGGTTCAGGATCAGCGCCAGGCACCCTGCGAAAAGACCCCCACCTAGGATGGTCAACGCGAATGAGAGAGAGGCGCTTGGCCCTCCCGCCGGATGCGTGCCATACAGCAGGTCGCGAACTCCGCCCTGAATCATCAACACCGACAGGGTCGTGAGTGACCCCATGTTGAACCACCAGAAAAATGCCCTCACCGGGACCTATTCTCGCTCCCTCACGCGACCCGCGTGGGCTGTAACTCTCTCTGGTGGCCACTCTAAAGCAGGGTCTAGGACCTGTCAAGGTTACGGACGCAGTCTGCGCTGTGCCGTGGCTCCCTCCTGTCGCGATCGTCGCGACTTCGCGCTTCTGCCACCGGCGGGAGGAAGCATTTTCAGCCCGCGATGGAGGAAAATCGTCACGCTGCCGGCGCCATTGTCGGCAATCACGAGGCCAGGCTCCTCGAGATCCTTTGTCGTCACGCGAAACGTCGCCACCGCAAACGGGCCGGGTTTCGTACGATAGTTTCTGGGCGGATACTCGAACGTCCCATCTCCCCGGCCAAAGAGAATCGATAAGTCGTTCGACTGGAGGTTGACGATGGCCACATCTTGCAGATGGTCGCCATTGAAATCCCTGGCCAAACCGTAATTGGGGCCGGCATCGGCTCCCGAGTCCTTGCCGGTCTGAAACGTCGCGTTGCCGTTCCCCAGGAAGGTCGTGACGGTATCGCGCTCGCCGTTGATCACCAATAAGTCCTGCACACGGTCGTTATTGAAGTCGGCGAAACTGACACCCAAAGGCCGTTTCCCCGTCCGGTAATCCGTTGGGCCGCGAAACGTCCCATCGCCGGCGCCGATCCAGATCGAGACTGCACTGGACATCGGGCCGCCATTGGTCACCGCGAGGTCGATCTTTCCATCGCCATTCAGATCACCCAGCGCCACGCCGGTGGGAGTATCGCCGTATTCGTATTGTGCCCCGCGCTGGAAGGCGCCCGTACCGGTCCCGAGAAAGATTGTGATCTTATCGTTCCGCAACGCCACGACAAGGTCCGGTTTTTGATCCCCATTCACATCATCGGTGGCAATGGCGACGGGTGTGCGGTGCACAGGATACTGTGGCCCTTCTTCGAACTTGCCATTGGCCCGACCCAACAGAATCGCGATCTGATCGCTTCCCGAACAGGCCAAGGCGATATCCGAATTGCCGTCGAGATTGAAATCCTGCAAGGCCAGCGACCGGGGCTCCTTACACACATTGAGCTGGACTTGATCGCTCAATGTGCCGTCGCCGTTCCCGAAGAGAATGGAGAGCGTGCTGTTGCCGATATTGGTCGTCATCACATCGGTAAAACCGTCGTGATTCAGATCCGCCGTCGTCACGGACGTGGGGTTCTTCCCGACGGGATAGCTGGCAAAGAGGTAGAACGGATCGGGGGGGACGTACGGATCTTGCTTGGAACACCCCCAGAGAAGCACCGTGGCGGACAGCACCAGGATGAGGGGGCTCCGACAGCTGTGCAGTCTTCGCTGGATCATCGGCTCGCTACCTGCACGTGCTCGTCCCCCACTGCACTGCGACCGGGAAACTCGTGCGACATCGGGCGTGCATGAGGACGGTCGTATAACCGTGGCAGACGTGATGGTGTCGTGCGGATAAGGCGCGGAGTATATCCATCCGTGCATCGCCTTCGCAATGGACTCTCCCGAGAACCGGGCAAAAATCCCACGGACCGCCTCCATCTCCATCGGCTCTCGCTCTCGTGAGCCCTACAGGAACCCCCTTTGAAAATTGCCGAATACTTGGGCTACAATGCACCAGTTATTGAGGAGGATTCAATGAGCGACACGATGAAAGTTGAACTCACCATGTACGGCGTGGTGGAAGTGCTCAAGTGGTGCGTCGAGCGGAACAAGGGGCGGATTCCAGGGGTGGATACAGCCGGCTTCGCAAGGATGCAAGCGTTGCTGGCGGAGAAGCCACAGGTGGGCGATTATTTTACGCTGGATCAGTTTTGGAAGAAAAAGGTCGTGTTGGACCTGACGAAGCAGGAAGTCGAAACGATTGACCGCTGCCTATACGATATTCCCAACTTGGACAACGTGCCTCTCCCGCAAATCCGGCACATGTTCTGGCCCAAGGAAGCTGCGGCGCACTAACGGCATCCCACCTGCTTGCCACCCGCTGCCGACAGCAGTGGGTGGGCTTCTCGTTTTCACCTGCCCCACCGTCTGTCACCCCGTCCATCCTCGCAACGCCGCCTCTTCATAAGACAGGTGTCTGCCTCGGACGCACGTATCCCTCGTCAATCGACAGGTACGGACGCTGCCTCCAAATCCAGGAGCCGCCCGGCGCAGAAGTGGGTCACAGGGTCGGTGTCAACGTCGGGGTCGATCCCATCCCACAGCACCGACCGCACATTCCACCGCACGATGGGATATAACACGATGCCCGGCCACATCATGAGGGCGCTACGCGCCTGAGACAACATCTCGTCCTCCTCAACCCGAGTCCGGAACCGTTGTACGACGCGGTCATACCGCACGAACGTGTCGTGACGTCTGGCTTTCGCCTCGACCAGCCGGTTGTAAGCAGTCAGTTCATCCTGCTCACTCGCGAATGAACTTGAAACTTCGCTTGGAGGTGATTGATTCCGCCCAGGCACAGAGACAGGCAGGAAGCGATAAGCAGGGGAGGAAGCCAGGGTTGTCTGGATCGAGAGGCGTTCTTGTTGCCGGACCCTGGACAACCGGCGCCACGACTCTTCCAGGGATCGGACCTCTTCTTCGGCGTGGAGCACCTCGGGGATCATGCCCGCCAAACAACGTCCCTCACGATCCAGCGCCGTTGAGCAACCACTCAGCAGAGTCAGAAGGAACATGCCCTCCTAGGAGACGCATGGAAGAGCCCTCCCGGTCCCTGGACGCACTCTATGTCCCTGGGCCGCAGCGATTCAAGAGGAGCAGGCATGGTCGTCTCCAGGCTGGTTCCTCGTGATCCACTCCCTCCTGATACTGGCCCAATTGATCCCCCTAAACACCGGGGGCTGATGGCGGCGTGCCTCGCCGCTTAAGGTGAGATTCCTGGTTCGAGTCCTAGGAACCTGTCCGACTCGCCAAATTTCACCCGCCAACCTACTTCCATTTCCGTTTCGCCTGCCGGGTGATTTCCCGTCAGGAAAAGCGTATCCTGCTGCGGCAAGTTTAGCCTATCTAGCTACGATAGCTCATGCCGGGCTTTCAGGCACTGGGTCTGAATACCTTTGCTGGTTCGTATGTCTGATAGAGCCCCCCTACAAGAAGGTCAAATCCTCACAGGCTCGCTATTCAGCGAGCCGATGCGCGTAGAGACTGTCCGCCCAGGTGGTCCTGACACCTGGATTGTCGGGTTAGTCGGCACCCAAACCGAGCGCTTCCGGAACGTCACGCTCTCCCTCGCCGACATCAAGGGTCTTCGCATTCAGGAGCCAACCTGCTCCTATAAAGGTGACGGCCAACTTCTTCGTCTCGGCCTGCAAGCCTATGCTTTGGGAATCGCCTATGAATTCGATCCGTATTTTGGGCTTTCCATCTCCCGTGTCGATCCGCTCCCTCATCAACTCGAAGCAATCTACGACCATCTCCTGAAGTTGGCCCGCGTCCGATTCCTGCTGGCCGACGACGCGGGCGCAGGAAAGACGATCATGGCCGGTCTGCTGATCCGTGAACTCAAACTTCGCGGGCTGGCTGAGCGCATCCTCATTGTTTGCCCGGCGAACCTGACGTTCCAATGGCAGCGCGAACTCAAGGAAAAATTCGACGAGAAGTTCCACGTCATCAAGGGCGATGCCCTCCGTGACCAATTCGGTATCAATCAGTGGCTTGAGCACAAGCATGTCCTCACGTCGCTGGACCTTGCAAAGCGGACCGACATCCTTCCCGGTCTTCGCCAAGTTCATTGGGATCTAGTCATTGTGGATGAGGCACACCGCATGTCGGCGTCCGACGCCGAACACAAGAGTCAACGCTACCGCTTGGGGGAACTTCTCCGTGAATCGAGCGACCATCTTCTTCTCCTCACCGCCACGCCGCACAAGGGCGATCCGGTGAACTTCAGCCTCTTCCTTCAACTGCTAGATCAGGACGCGTATGCCGACGTGAAATCCATCCGGGAGGCCATGAACCGCCGCTCCGCCCCCTTCTACCTCCGTCGCACGAAAGAGGCGATGGTCTACTTCCCGGAACGTCAGGCGGATGGCAAATGGGTCGCGCGCAAGATTTTCATGAAGCGTATCCCCCACACGGCTGATTTCAAAATAGATGGGGATGAAGACCGTCTCTACCGCGACGTGACCGCCTACGTGAAGTCGCAGTCGCATCGGGCAGCAGCGGAAGGTGATGACCCGCGAGCGCGAGCAGTTGGATTCTTGATGGCCCTCTATCAACGTCGGCTGGCGTCCAGCACGTACGCCCTTCGCCACTCCCTGCAAAACCGAATGAGGCGCCTTGATGAAGGCCTCAAGCGCGCTCAAGAACTCTCGCGTCTGGCGCCGCCTGAACTGCCCGATCCCGAAGAGTTCGAGGAAATGGAGGAATCCCAGCGTGAACGTCTGGAGGAACTACTTGAGGCGGTTACTCTTGCCCAGAATCCCCAACAAGTACATGACGAAGTGGCCCAGCTCAAAGAGCTCGCGATACAGGCGCAGGCGGTGGAGGATGCCGGCGTTGAAGCCAAGCTCTCCCGGCTCAAGGATGTGCTGCAGGAGCAGGGCTTCTTTGACAATCCCGACCAGCGGCTGCTGATCTTCACGGAATTCAAGGACACGCTCGACTACCTCGTGACTCGCCTCAAGGGCTGGGGCTTTCGCGTGGGCGTCATCCATGGGGGCATGAAACCCGGTTCTCGGGACGATCCGGGGACACGCCTGTATTCGGAACAGCAGTTCCGAGACGGCGCCATCCAAATCCTTGCCGCGACCGAGGCGGCTGGTGAGGGGATTAATCTCCAATGCTGCCACATCCTCTTCAACTATGACATCCCTTGGAACCCGAACCGGCTGGAGCAACGGATGGGTCGCATCCACCGGTACGGGCAAACGAAGGATTGCCTCATCTTTAACTTTGTCGCGACCAACACTATTGAAGGGCGGGTTCTACAAAAGCTTCTGACCAAGCTTCAGGAGATTCGGGATGCGCTCGACGATGACGCCGTCTTCAACGTGGTAGGAGAAATCTTGCCGGCGTCCCACATGGAGCGGGTCCTTCGTGATTACTATGCGGGCCGTCTGGGTGAAGGTGATCTCGAAGACCGTCTGCTGTTCGACGTGAAAGAAGAGCGTTTCCGCGACATCTGCCGGCATGCGCTGGAGGGGTTAGCCTCGAAAAAACTCAACCTGGAGATGTTGATCGAGCGGCGCGCTCGGGCCCAGGAGCGTCGCGTTGTCCCGGAGACAATTGCCCGATTCATGAGAGAGGTGGCCCCTCATGTGCCCTTCAGCCTAAAGCCGGTTGCAGCTCTCCCTCACACCTACGATCCGGCGAACACGCCACAAGCGCTTCGCCGGCATGAGTCCGATCCTGAATGGAAGTTTGCGCCGCTTGCCAATAAGTACCCGCGTTTGTCCACGGACAGGGAGACGGCTGAGCAGCATAGCCTCGAATGGGTGACGCCGGGCCATTCGCTGTTCGAAGCGATCCGACGGCATGCTCTCACGCAAGCCCAGGATCATTTCGGCACCGGCGCCTGTTTCTATTCCCTGGAGCATTCGGCTCCTGGGCGAATGGATTTCTATCGGGCGAAAGTGGTGGACGGCCTCGGCCAGGTAGTCCACGAACGGCTGTTCGCAGTGCAACTGACTGCGGACCTGCCTGCCGCGCAAGCCGGAGGCGCGGCGCAGGCAGGTGGTGTCGCCCGTCTGCATGAGGCGGGCATGATCGGCAATTTAAAGCCCGCGCCCGCTCCTAAAGAGCTTCCGGCTGTAGTCCAATTGCCGGAGCCGCGTGGGTGGCTCAACGAGCAAGCCTTGAATCCGTTCCTCGAAGAAGTTCGCGCCGAGCGCACGGCCGAGGTGGACAGGGTCAGGGATCACATCGAGTTGTCGCTGACCGAATTACTGGAGAAGGAAGATCGGCTGATCGGCCGGTTTGCGGAAGACGCCGAACGGGGCGTGGAGGGCGCGGCCGGGAATCTCAAGCAGGCGGAAGATCGCCATGCCGTGCTTCTCGCTCGCCGAGAACGACGCAGACAAGAACTCGAACGCCAACGATCTCTTTCGCTTCAGAGCGTGGAGCGGATCACCAGCGTGCTGATCTTTCCGCACCCGGATCGTGACAAGCCCGAGGTCAAGAATCTTCGCTCCGATCCGGAGACAGAAGCGATCGCCATGCGGGTGGTGATGGAACACGAGCGCGCGCAGGGGCGCACGGTGACGGATGTCCACGAGAAGGATTTGGGATACGACATCACAAGCCTCGACACACAATCCGGCGATCTGCGGTTGATCGAGATCAAGGGCATCGGGGCTGTCACGGGAACGGTCTTACTGACGCCGAATGAAAAGCGAGTCGCCGAAGACCGGCCCGACTGCTACTGGCTCTACGTCGTGACTCATTGCAAGACAGAGCCCCATCTCCAGGAACCGATCCCTGACCCGGCTCGCCTCGACTGGCAAGAAGTGAAAAAGGTGGACCACTACTATCTGTCCGTGGACGCGATGACGCAACCCATGAAAGTGAAGGAGCCAGAGCCGCCGCCGTATGGGGATCGAGCATGATGGCAGCGCGACCGGTTGACGAACAAAGCCATTAGCAAGCTTGCATCATCTGAAGAGTTTCTTCACAGGGGGACAGTATGTTGCGACAGGTAACCCGAACCGTGGATGCGGAGATGCTCAAAGCCATTGTGCAGCGCATTGTCGCGGTGGCGAGCCCGGAGAAGATTATCATGTTTGGCTCCGCTGCGCGTGGGCAGATGGGGGCTCATAGCGATGTAGACCTCCTGGTGGTCAAAGGGGGACAGTATCATCGAGGTCGGCTCACAGAGGAGGTTTACATGAACCTCATTGGGGTGGGCCAAGCCGTGGATGTGATCGTGGTGACGCCCGAAGAGCTGGAGCAGTACAAGGATAGCGCGGCACTAGTGATCTACCCGGCGCTGCGAGAAGGCAGGGTGGTGTATGCCGCCTGAGCGATGGCCTGCAGACGATCCACGCGAGTGGTTGAGCCGGGCGAAAAGCAATCTCACGAGAGCCAAGGGCGGTGTTGAGCTCGCTGGCGTCTACCTGGAAGATCTCTGCTTTGACGCGCAGCAGGCAGCGGAGAAGGCACTCAAGGCGGTGCTCCTGCACAGGAAGATTCCATTTCCGTATGTTCATGATCTTGCCGAACTCGTGACGGTGCTTCAACAGGCTGTCGGCGCCCTTTCCGGTGACTGTCACCGATGCGGCGAGGTTAACGCGGTTCGCTGTTGAGACTCGGTACCCCGGCTTTGGCGAGCCGGTGACGCACGAGGAATATCAAAGGGCTGTCGTCATTGCCGAGGGGGTCGTTCGCTGGGCGGAGAACCGAATCACGGAGAAAGGCTAATGTGGTTTGCGCAAGGCCCCTGCCTGAGAAAGGGCAACAGACTTCAAAGAGGGCAAAAGAGAAGGTAAGAACCGGGGCTGATCAGATAATCACTTCACGAGACGGCCACGTGATAAGAATGGAACAGTAGTGATCCCCAAGGAATGCAAGCGCCTCGCGGAGGTGGATTTTCCGATTGCTGTGGTGAGCAAGCATGCGGCGCGGGAGAAGTCCATTCGGCATGGGCATCCGTCCACGTTGCATCTGTGGTGGGCGAGGCGACCACTCGCTGCCTGCCGGGCGATGTTGCTGGGGCTCTTGGTGCCTGATCCTTGCGACAAGCTATGTCCAGAGCAGTTTAAGGAAAAAGCGCGAGAACTCTTGCCGCAGATAGTTGGACGAATCGGTGCAAAGGATGAAGACCTGCGTCATGCGCTCCTGAAGTTCATCGGCGACTTTGCCAATTGGGACCTTTCGGCTGATCGAACCTACCTGGAAGTCTCGCGAGGACTCGTGAAAGCTGCGCATGGTGAAGAGGCGCCGCTGGTCGTTGACCCTTTTGCTGGAGGAGGAGCAATCCCTCTTGAAGCCCTGCGCCTCGGATGCGAGGCGTTCGCATCCGACTTGAATCCCGTCGCCTGCCTGATTCTGAAGGTGCTGCTTGAAGACATCCCTAGATATGGTGGGACAGGCTTCCAGCCTGTCATGTCAGGCAAGATGCCTGACCCACAGCCTTCTCTGGCCGACGAACTGCGCCGGGTGGGGGCGGAGATTAAAGCCGCAGCGGAGAAGGAACTCGCCGAGTTCTACCCGCGTGATCCCGACGGCGCCCGGCCGATTGCGTACCTCTGGTCGCGGACCGTCCGTTGTGAATCGTCGGGCTGCGGTGCGGAGATTCCCCTGGTGCGGTCGTTCTGGCTCTGCAAGAAAGCCAATCGAAAGAGGGCACTGCGGTATAAGGTGATCAGAGCAAGTGGCACAGGCTTCCAGCCTGTGAATCCCTGGGCCTCCTCCGACCTCTCCGTTCAAAAGAGAAACCTGCCTCATCTGCAAGTCTCCACGGCGACCTATTTTGTGACTTTCCGATGCCGACAGGGCCTGAGCCTGCCTCCGGATGAGAGGGAGGTCGTCATGGCCGCGATCCGTCATTGGAACGGCCAACGCCTTGATCTCGATGCGGCCGTGGTCATGGATGACCATGTGCATCTGATATTCAGACTGCTGGCTGACGACAGGCAGGATGCCTGTCCCACAGTGAGTGAGATTCTGCACAGCATCAAGAGCTATTCAGCCAATCAGGTGAATCGACTCATGGGCCGAACCGGCCCGCTGTGGCTGGATGAGAGCTTCGATCACATTATTCGGCACGAGGCCGAATGGAACGAGAAGATGGAATATGTCCGGCAGAACCCGGTGAAACGCGGGTTAGCTGGAAAGCCGGAAGAGTACAAGTGGCTATGGCTCAAGAGTGACAGGCTGGAAGCCTGTCCCACTGTGGAGTTTGAGATCTTCGAGCCCAAGAATGAGAAGGATGTCCCGTCAGGCACAGTCACGCGGGCGAAGGCGACCTGTCCTTGCTGCCGTACTGTCCTTGCTCCGGAGCGTGTGCGCGCGCAGTTGCGCGAACAACGGGGCGGGGCAGATGTCATCTTTGAACGGAAGGGCCAACGGATTGGTGGAGCGCAATTGCTTGCAGTGGTGACGCTCCATCCCGGTGAACAGGGCCGCCAGTATCGGCTGCCGACTGACCGCGATTACGAAGCGGTATGGAAAGCGCGAAAGACTTTGGAGAAGGTCACCGCCACAAAGCTGCCGAACGGCCTCGGTCTGGTGCCGGATGAAAACATTCCCAATACTGAACTTCGAAGGATTTCAATTCCACTCTATGGATGCAAAACTTGGGGTGATGCCTTTACTCAACGGCAACTCCTTTCCCTCGTCACTTTCGCGGGGCTTCTACGTGAACGTATTGGTGGTCATTCAGCAGTCGCTGGTGCAGCTTCGCTTTGCATCAGCCGAATGACGAATGCGCTCACATCGTTTTCTCGGTGGCATCTCAACGGAGAAAAGATCGAGGGAATTTTCTCTCGCCAGGCCGTTGGCATGGTTTGGGATTTTTGCGAGGGGAACCCTCTGTCAGATTCCACAGGCGGTCTGGGTGGGGCGATAGATTGGGTAAATGCTGTGGCCACAGCATGGCCTGCAGGAAAGCGCATTGGTCATACTGAACGAGCAGATTGCGCGTCTGTGCCGCTTCCGGATGAGACGGCAGGCATATGGTTCACAGATCCACCATACTATGACTCCGTTCCATACGCCCATCTTTCTGACCTCTTCTACGTCTGGCTGAAAAGGACGCTTGGTACAAGCCTGCCAGACCTTTTTCAAACCCTGCTGACTCCAAAGGATACTGAATGTGTAGTAGATCGACCTCACAGTGCCAGCGACTCAAAGAAGACATCTGATTACTACGAGAGAAAAATGGCTGCTGCGATGGTCGAGGGGCGGAGGATTCTTAAAAGCGATGGGATTGGCTGTGTGGTTTTTGCTCATAAGAGTACTGAGGGATGGGAAGCGTTACTTGCTGGAATCACGAATGCAGGATGGGTTCTAACAGCCTCTTGGCCTATAACAACCGAGATGGCAACGCGCAATACCGCTCGTGACACAGCATCTCTTGCTGCAAGTATCCACCTCGTAATCCGTCCTCGCCCCGAAGATGCCCCCATCGGCGACTGGGCCGATGTACTGCGCGAACTTCCCAATCGAATCGGCGATTGGATGGAGCGTCTGTCGGCTGAAGGTATCCGTGGTGCTGACCTTGTCTTTGCCTGCATCGGTCCGGCGATGGAGGTTTACAGTCGCTACTCGAAGGTCGAGGATGCCGAAGGGCGCGAGATACCTTTGGGTGGCGATCCAACCGCAGCCGAGCCCTACAAACGCGGGTTTCTGGCCTACGTGTGGGAAACCGTTGGACGTACTGCTCTTGGTCAAATTCTAGGTACGGCCGAATCGCGGGCGCGCAACGGTGTCGCCGGCGCGCTCGAAGAAGACGCTCGTCTGACGGCGCTTTTTCTGTGGACGTTGCAGAGCACTGTGGGACAGGCTTCCAGCCTGTCGTCAGAAGAGGCTGAGGAAGAGGATGCTAAAGACGATGAAGAGGAGACAGGCAAGATGCCTGTCCCACAGAAGAAGGGCTTCACCTTGATTTACGATGTCGCGCGCCGGTTCGCCCAGCCGCTCGGTATTCACTTGGACCAGTGGGAAGGCCGGATCATCGAGACGGAGAAAGGGATCGTTCGGCTTCTGCCTGTGTCCGAACGGGCCGAGCAACTCTTCGGCGAGGAGGGCGCGTCTGCGGTCGCGGACCGGATTGAGGCCAGACCGACCGGCCCCATTCAGGCGACTCTTTTCAGCGAGGAGTTTGGAGTGATGCCGGAGATCAAAGGTCGAGGCAGAGGGAAGAAGGCAAAGAAGGCTTCTGCCATAGAAGTCGCTGATGAAAAGCTAGCTTCTCGCCGAGAAGCCACGACACTGGATCGCGTTCACGCGGCGATGCTGCTGCAGGCCAGCGGACGGGCTAACGCCCTGCGTGCGCTCCTGAAATCCGAGCAAGAGCGCGGCCCGGACTTCCTGCGCCTTGCCAACGCGCTTTCGGCGCTGTATCCAAAAGACAGCGAGGAGAAGCGACTCCTCGACGCAATGCTCTTGGCAGTTCCACGGTAGACGACACGGCCAATTTATGCTAGGTTTGTTTGGCTATCCTGCAATAGAAAGGTGTTCAGTCTCATGACTCGAGAATGGCCCAAAGCTCTACCCCATAAGCCCCTAGTGGAAGCAATTGTAGAAATGCGGTGGGGTCAGGAAATGCAACCCGATCCGACTTATCCAATTGTTGTCGGCAGATTGTACGAGCGTGTGAAGCAGGAATACCCGCAAATCGAGGATCTTCCTGTAGCACAGGTTCCCGTTGAATTAACTGTCCATATGGTTCGGCACCGTTTCCGAACCAGTAAAGGAGGATGGCCGCTTGTACAGATTGGGCCGGGCGTCTTCACGGTTAATGACACGGAGGGATATCATTGGGATGATTTCAGCAAACGGGTGAAAGACTTGCTGCCCAAACTATATGATGCTTTTTCGGCTTCTGAGACACCGAGAGTTCGCAGTGTTCTGTTGCGATACATCAACGCTCACCCCATTGATTATCCAGCAGAAAATCTGTTGACTTTTCTTTCGAAGCAATTGGGAACAAATCTCACACTTCCGCAGACAGTCTTCGACCGGACCAAGGTCAGTTCGTCACCTGTTGGTCTCTTGATTCAGCCCATCTTCCCCATGCACGAGCCTCGTGGGACGCTTAAACTACAGTTCGGGGCGGGTAGGAGCAAAAACAAGCCTGCTCTTGTCTGGGAAATTCAAATACAGTCCACGGACGCGGACATCCCTCAGATGCCGCAAGGCTTTGCCGGATGGCTAGATACCGCTCATTCGGTCGCCGAAGAATGGTTTTTCCAACTGGCGAAAGGGAAACTACTAGATAGTTTCTTGAAGGCATGAATACCACGAATCCAGAACTCTCTCTTGAACCAGCCCAGGTGGACAACGCGGCCGTCAAACACAACGGAGGCGCCCAGTTCACTGGTATCCCCTTCTTCTCTGTAACACAAGCGGCTCCCCTCATGCTGGCCTTTGCTTTTGCTCACGCCATGGCTGGAAAGACAGTGGAGGTCGGACAGAGTGTGGAGTTCGAGACCTCGGTAGTTCTTGAGAAGCCTCCGCTTGGCACTCTTCAACCGTATTTTGATTCCAAAGCTGTCGCACGGGCTAGATTGACGAGACTAAAAGAGATGCAATTCTCTCATGAGGGACGCGATGCGCGTATTACGCGAGCACTTCAGGTTCTTTCTGAGACCGGACTTAATTTTCAATTTGATCCATCGACGTGGAAGTGGATCGCTCAGGAGGCCGATATCGAGGATTTCTGATTATGCCAGTTGAAGCCTTACCGAACCTTCCCGCCGCGACAGACATTCTCCTTGACGCAAACATATTCATCTATGCTTTTGGACGGCAATCGTCGCAGTGCCTCGACCTCCTTCAGCGGTGTGCCAAGGAAGAAGTAACAGGAATAACCACTCTTGAGATCGTTAACGAGGTTTGCCATCGCCTGATGCTAGCTGAGGCAGTGAATTCTGGTGTGATCACAAAAGAATCCGCAGCTGCTCTGAAGAGCAAACCTGGTGCTGTGAGACAGCTGACTGCCTATTGGCAACAAACGGCGAGAATCTTTTCCCTCAATCTCCTTGTCCTGACCTTGGAAGAACCTCGCATCTATCAGGCACAGCAGGAGAGATCTACTCATGGCCTGCTCACAAACGATTCCCTTCTACTCGCAGCAGCGCAGTCTTATGGAATTAACTGTCTCGCCACTAGAGATGGTGATTTTGACGCTATACCCGATATCAACATTTACAAGCCAATGGACATTTAACACTAACCGCTGATGGAACCCTGGTACAAAGTCGCGATGCCGCGTCCCGAAGTTCGCGAAGGCCGATCATGTAATCCTGATGAGTTCGCCGGCGCCCTGCACTCCCAAGAGAGCGAAGACACGTGTCTGCTCGACGCAATGTTGCTCGCTGTGCCAAGATAAGACCGGACGGAGCCCGCGAGAGAGGTGATGATGGCTAACCCAGCATTGAAAACGTCCCCCGTTCAGGATGCAATCGAGGAGATGGTGTGGCGCATCGTTTCGCAATTCAACCCGGAAAAAATTATCCTCTTTGGATCGCACGCTCGTGGCGGGGCAGGCCCTGACAGCGATGTCGATCTGTTGGTCGTGATGCCGGTGGAAGGGTCGAAGCGCCAGAAGGCCAGCGAAATTGATATGGCCCTGGCGGACCGGCGGGTTCCGCTCGACCTCATTGTGGTGACCCCGGAGGAATTCGAACGAGGGCGCGACCAGATTGGATCGGTCGTGCAGCCTGCGGCGCAGGAGGGGCGAGTCCTGTATGACCGCGCAGCCTGAGGAACGGCTTCTGCGGGTCCGTCAATGGGTGGAGAAGGCGGACCACGACCTCCAGAATGCGGAACACACCCTGACCCTTCACGACGAGGAATGTCCCTTCGACACCGTGTGCTTTCACGCCCAGCAATGTGCCGAGAAATACTTGAAAGGCTGGCTCGTCTTCCGCAATGTGCCGTTTCCGCGCACGCACGATCTTGTTCTGCTGTTCGGGCAGGCGGAGACTGCCGGGCTGCGTGGAACGAATCTGCATGACGTCCAGCCACTGAATCGCTACACCATCGAGGCACGCTATCCAGGAGATTGGGAGCCGATTGAGCGGCCCGAAGCCGAGCGGGCGGTGACGCAGGCTCGTCGTCTGCGAAGCGCTGTGCGTGCTCTGCTGCCCGCCGATGTTTTGCAAGGGAAGGAGTGACGGTCGTGGAACCCTGGTACAAAGTCGCCATGCCGCGCAAAGAAGTCCGCGAAGGACGCTCCTTCAATCCTGACGAGTTCGCCATTGCTTTAGAGCAGGTGGTGGCTGGGACCGCGCCGGAGGACTACAAGGATCCGGTCCAGTTTTTCAAGCGGACTTGTTTTACGCGCGCGCTACGTGAACACACGGGTATGGTGCTGCGACGACTCGCCGGCAAGACCGAAAACAGTGCGCCGGTCCTGACCCTCATTACACAGTTCGGTGGCGGCAAAACCCACACGCTTGCCACGCTCTATCACCTTGTGCGTGACGGCAAGAAGGTTTGGAAGCAGGGGGAAGTCGCCCGCCTTGTCAAGGACGCCGGTCTTTCCGAGATTCCGAGCGCGAAGGTGGCGGTCTTCGTCGGTAATGCGTGGGACCCGCAAGCGGGACACGAGACTCCGTGGATTGATGTGGCGCGGCAGCTAGCAGGCGATGCCGGCGTAGCGACGCTAGGATCTGCGGCGAAAACGACGCCACCGGGAACGGAAGCAATTGGTCGTCTGGTCCAGGCAGCGGGCGGTTCGGCGCTCATTCTCATGGACGAAGTGCTCAACTTCCTCAATCGGCACCGCCCGATGGCAGATGGGTTTCTCGCATTTATCCAGAATCTCACGGTTGCCATGACGGGAACGACCCGTGGCGCAGCGGTCATCAGTCTTCCCCGCAGCCAGGTGGAAATGACCGATTGGGACCTCGCCTGGCAGGAGAAGATCACCAAGGTCGTCCGTCGTGTCGCCAAAGACTTGATCTCCAACGACGAAGCGGAGATCAGCGAAGTGGTCCGCCGCCGGCTCTTCGAAGACATCGGACGGGACACGATGATGAAGGCCGTGGCCAAGACCTATGCCGACTGGTGCTTCGACCATCGTGCTGAGCTTCCTTCCGAGTGGACGGCTGTGGACACGGCTTTGACGGAGGCGAAGGCGCGAGATTTTCTGCGCGCCCGCTTCGAGGCCTGCTACCCCTTCCATCCTGCCACGCTGTCGGTGTTTCAACGGAAGTGGCAGCCGCTCAAGCAATTCCAGCAAACCCGCGGCACCCTGGCCATGCTGGCGCAGTGGATTTCCTGGGCGTATCGCGATGGGTATCAGAGGGCCAGACGCGAACCGCTTATTACTTTGGGCTCTGCGCCCTTGGAGGTCCCTGAGTTCAGGGCGGTGATTCTCGGTCAGCTCGGTGAGCCGCGTCTGAACCCAGCAATTGAAGCGGATATTGCAAGTGCGCATTGCCACGCGGGTGCCCTTGATGCTGACTGCAAGGGTCCGCTCAGGGACATCCACCGGCGCGTGGGAGCGACTATCCTTTTCGAATCATCGGGCGGACAAGGCGACAAATCTGCGCACCTGCCGGAGTTACGGTTTGCGCTCGGCGAACCCGAGTTGGATACGACTTCCATTGATAATGCTGCTATGACCTTGGAAGCAAAAGGCTTCTATATCCGCAAGTCCGGCTCGGATGGGTTGAAGTTCGGGTTTAAGCCGACGCTGAAGAAAGTCGTCAACGATCGCCGTGCATCTTTGGATGACGAGGAAGTGAAAAAGGAAGCACAGGCTCTCGTAAAGAAAGAGTTCGAACGAGGCGCCGATCTCCCGCTCGTCCCATTCCCTGAAGATGGAAGCGCGGTTCAAGATACGCCGAAGCTGATGCTGGTCGTGCTGGCCCCTGAATCCGAATGGGAGGGCAACGGTGCCCTTCGCACATCCATTGCCGAGTGGACCAAGCAGCGAGGGAAATCGCCACGTCTTTATCCGGGTTCTTTGGTGTGGTGTGTGCGGAAGTCCGGACGCGATCTCAAGGATAAAGTTGAAGCCTGGCTTGCATGGAAGCGGGTTGAGAAGGAGGTCGCTGACGGGGCGTTGGAAGGCGACTTCGACCGTTCCGATCGCACCGAAATCATCGCGAAGGTTCGGGATGCAGAAGAGATCGCCAAGGATGAGGTCTGGGCGGGCTACCGCTTTGTGGTGTTGGCGGACAACCGTGAGCCCGATGGTTTGAAGGTCATCGATCTAGGTGCCGGGCATGCGAGCCCACAGGAAACCCTCTGCGGACACGTCGTGACCGCACTGAGATCCTATGCCCTTTTGAATGATTCGCCTGGGGCGGGCTACCTTGAGCGCAGGTGGCCGCCCGCGTTCAAAGAGTCTGGAGCGTGGCCCCTTGCGAGTCTTCGGCAGGCGTTCCTGAATGGCTCGATGGAACGTCTCCTTGATCCGGACAGATACCTGAAAGGAAAAATCCCAGAGTTTGTGACGCACGGTGACTTTGGTCTGGCCTCAGGTCAGCAGTCGGGTGGCGGGTACGCACGCATCTGGTTCGAAGAAATGCTACCTTCGGATGAGGTCGCTTTCGATGCTGATGTCTACCTGCTAAGCAAGGCGAAGGCCAAGGCCCTCAAAACGAAACAGCCGCTCATCGTGCCACCTGAGGAACGAGGCGAGGAGAAACCAGAGCCGTTCACGACTGAACCTGCCCCGACTGAGGCAACAACTTCGGCGGCTAAGAAGACACTGCGCCTCAGTGGCTCCATTCCACCAGAAGTCTGGAATCGCCTCGGCACAAAACTCTTGCCGAAGTTACGGGCTGGAGCGGACTTGCGGCTTGGCCTCGATTTCACCGTCGATCTTGATGCGGATCAGGTCGCCATGTTCCAAACCGAACTCCGGCAGGTGTTGCAAGACTTGAATCTTACGCAGGCAGTGCGAATCGAGATCAGTTGAAGTTGACTTACAGGCTTCCTTCTCCCTTCAAGTACTTCCGGAAGCGATTCATCAGTTCGGCGCCGAGCGTGCCGCCTTCCGGCTTCTTGGTGCCCGGATCGTTGAAGTGTTCGCGGATTTCCTGGAGGCGCTTCTCCGCCTGCTCGTTCCCTTGCAACCGTTTGGTTGTGTGCAAGGCCGTGTCGAACGCATCGAACGTCAACTCGTTGTACCCGAAGGATCGGATCCGTTTCACGGCTTTCATCATCGCCTGGTTCCGGAAGGTCGTCAGATGCTCCGAGTCGATCTCTTTCAAGCCGAGCTTACGCGCGCGCCGTTCCGCGGCCTTCCGAATGCCGCTCCGTACGAAATCGGGAGAGGTTTGCAGCCGCTTCCACGCCTCGTCGGTCCAGACGACCCTTTCTTGAGGCGCCTCCCACAGTTCGATCAAGGTGGCCTCATCGATCCGTGAGATACCCTTCTCCCGCGCCAGATCCTCCGTATCGCGCTTGAGCATGTCGGTCACGAATTCCATCGCGATCGGCGGCGCTTCTTTGATCTTGTTCTGGAGACGGGCCCGTGCTTCCTCACTCCATTCCAACGGCGGCCCTTCGACCTCTCGGACATCTCCCAACGCTTCGACCTTTTCGAACAACTCGACGTTGACCTCGAGATGGCCGCGTTCCCGCGCAATTTCCTCGGCGATTTGCTTGATCATGCCGCGCATGAACTCGGGGACGCCCGCAAGCCGCTCTTTCGCCGCAGCCGTCCAGGGCAGATGCCCCTGCTCCATCTGCTCCGCGGCCGCCGCCATGCCGCCCTCCCCGCCCATGCGACCCATCATTTGGCCCTTGAATTGGTCGAGAATGTCCTCCGTAATTTCCAGATAGCCGAGTTCCCGCGCTTTCTTTTCCGCCAGGCGTCGCACCATGCCGCGAAGAAAAACCGGCGCGCGCTCCATACGTGTGAGGGCGCCGTCGCTCCAGCGAATCTCCGCTGCTGCCGCCTGGTCGTTCGACTCAGAGTATCCCATCGGTTCCATCCACCATTGCCACGACTTACTTGTTGAGGAGTTCTTTCAGTTCTTTCCCCGCCTTGAAGAACGGGACCTTTTTCGCCGGAACGGCCACCGTGGCGCCCGTCTTGGGATTGCGCCCTTCTTTCATCCGCCGCGCCCGAAGACGAAAGCTGCCGAAGCCGCGAATCTCCGTCTTGTCTCCGTTCTTCAACGAGTCGCGGACGCAATCGAAAATCGTGTTCACGACGATTTCTGCCTGCCGTTTGGTCAACGTGGTGACCTGTTCCGAGACTCGTTCGATAATCTGCGCTTTCGTCATAGTCGGCTCCCTACCGCGATGGTTGATATCGAGGTGCGCTCCCGGCGCTCGTCAAAATGCCATCAAATACTTGAGGCTCACTCCGGTCTGCAGATCCCACTTGGGCAGCACCCCCGCCAGTTGCGACTCCAGCAATTCACGAACCGAGAAGCGCCGGCGTGGCTCGATCACTTTTGGCTCCCCCTCGATTCCGACGAGATCCGCCGCCAGCCTGATCGCATCGTCCAGATCGCCGAGCTCATCGACCAACTTCGCATCCTTGGCTTGCCGGCCGGTAAAGATCCGCCCATCGGCCAGGGGCTGGACCTCGGCAATCTCCATCGAGCGGCCCTCCGCGACTGCTTGGATGAATTGCTGATGGACGTCGTCCATCACCACTTGGAGTAGCGCGCGCTCTTCCTCGCTCATCTTGCGAAGCGGAGAACCGACATCTTTGTACCGCCCACTTTTGACGACGACGCCCTCGACGCCGATCTTCTTCAACAGCCCTTCCACATTGGCCATCTCCATGATCACGCCGATGCTCCCCGTCAAGCTACCGGGATTGGCCATGATCCGATCTGTCGCCGAGGCGATGTAGTAACCGCCGGATGCCGCGACCGTCCCCATCGAGGCCACGATCGCCTTGTTGCTCTTGCTCCGCACCCGCTTGACGGCGTCATAGATTTCCTGCGACGGGACAACCCCGCCACCGGGGCTATCGATCCGCAGCACAATCGCTTTGACCGTGGGATTGTCGCCGAACCGCTTGAGATCCCCGACGGTGGTCTGCGCGTCCAGGATGACCCCTTCAACCCGGATCAATGCAATCCGGTCCTCTCCCGACAAATCCAGGTCGGGAAAGACCAGGTTGACCAAGAACGTCAACCCCAGGCCGATCGCCACAATCCAGAGCAGCAAGCGGAACCGCTTGCGCTTCGGCGTCCCTGTCTGTTCGGTTTCGTCTGCCATTGTCAGCAAGCCGCAGGCAGGTCGCCCTCGTTACGGGCGACCAGACGCTCCGCCGGCGGCACTCCGGTTCGTGCGATTACTTCTCGTCGCCCTCGGCTTGGCCCCGCTTGCGGGTCTGCTTCGCAGCCCGCCCAAGGCTTTGGTCCACTCCGCCTTGGTTCGCATGGAACTCATCCACCTGCCGACGTTCCGTATCCAATTGAAGATCGCGCAAGCTCAGCGCGATCTTCCGCTCGTCACGATCGACCTTGATGATCTTCGCCGTCAACTCATCCCCAAGCTTGAACTTCTCTTCCAGGCGCATGGACGACTCGATCGCCGCCTCGCTGATGTGGATGAGCCCTTCCACCCCACCGTCCAGTTCGACGAAGACCCCGAACTCGGCCAGTTTGCTGACCTTCCCCGTCGTCGTGTCGCCGACCCGATAGCGGCCTGGAATCTCGTCGTCCCAGGGGTCGCGCGCTAACTGCTTATACCCAAGGGACAGTCGCTCCTTCTCCTTATCGATCCGGAGGACGACCGCTTCGACCTTCTGCCCCTTCTTGAACAACTCGGAGGGATGTTTGACGTGCCTGGTCCAGGACATATCGGAGATGTGAATCAGACCATCGATGCCTTCGTCCAGGCCGATGAACGCGCCGAAGTCGGTCAGGCTTTTCACCTTGCCCTCGATCTTCGTGCCGGCGGGGTACTTGGCCTCGACCATGTCCCAAGGATTCGGCGCGGTTTGCTTCATCCCCAGAGAAATTTTCCGGCTGGACGGATCGACATTGAGCACCGCCGCCTCGACCTGATCGCCCACCGAGACCACCCGCGACGGATGCCGGACTTCATGCGTCCAGGACATCTCGGACACGTGGACCAGCCCTTCGACGCCGGGTTCCAACTCCACGAAGGCCCCGTAATCCGTCAGACTGACGACACGGCCACGGACCCGCGTTCCTACCGGATATTTGCCCGCGACGCTCGTCCATGGATCGGCCGTCTTCTGTTTCGAGCCGAGGGAAATGCGGCCGGTTTCGCGGTCATATTTCAGCACCGTGACTTCCACCTTATCCCCGACCTGGAACAACTCCGAGGGATGGCCGACGCGGCCCCACGACATGTCGGTGATGTGCAACAGCCCGTCGATCCCGCCGAGGTCGATGAAGGCGCCGTAGTCGGTGATGTTCTTCACCATGCCCTGGATCCGCTGGCCTTCTTTCAGCGTCGACAACGTGGTCTGCCGTTTCTTATCGCGCGTCTCCTCGAGCAACACCCGGCGCGAGACCACCACATTGCCCCGGCGATGGTTGATCTTGATGATCTTGAACGGAAACGTGCGGCCCACCAAACCATCCAGGTCTCGAACGGGATGCAAATCGATTTGGGACCCCGGCAAGAAGGCCTTAACCCCGATGTCGACCATCATGCCGCCCTTGATGCGGGACACGACTTTCCCCTCGATACTCTTCTCGTCCTTGAAGAGCGTTTCGAGCTCTTCCCAAATCTTCATCTTGTCGGCTTTTTCTTTTGAAAGAACGAGATTTCCGTCCGTATCCTCGCACTCTTCGATGTAGACTTGGAGCGCATCGCCGACTTTGAGCTGCTGCAGCTCTTCGGACGAGAATTGATCCGCCGGGATCATCCCTTCGGACTTGTAGCCGATGTCGACCACCACCTTGTCTTTTCCCAACGCCACCACGTGGCCGACGGTGATAGTCCCCTCCTCGAGGTTCCGGAACGTTTCCTCATAGAGGGCCGCAAGGGCGGTGCGATCCAATTTCGGTTCACTGGGCTTTGAAACCATAGTCATGAGCGTGTCCTCGTCCTCCGACGCCTGTCGGGTGCTGATGGTTGAAAAACCGGGCCTTGCTCAGCCTTGCAAGGTCCGGCTGCCGGATATCACAAGAGGTCGTCGCCGTTACTCGGGGCCTCCGGCGTTTCGCCTGGTAGCGGTACGTCACCGAGTTCGGCGATCTTCGCCATGACCGTCCGGCTCACATGTTGATAGAACGTCTTCCCTTCTAAACGGGCCGCGTCCTCACGAAAATCGAGGGGACGGCCATACGTCACCGAGACTCGCCGGAAGCGGGGCCAGCACGCATCGATGGGCAGCACCTCGTAGGCTCCGCGGATATAGGCCGGAACCACGGGGCATCCGGCCTGCGCAACAATCACGCCGATGCCCGGCTTGCCTTTCTGTAAGTTCCCATCGACTGCGCGGCTCCCTTCTGGAAAAATCACGACCGCCTTTCCCTCCTGAATCAGGCTGACGGCTTTGCCGAACGCATTCCGATCGAGGCGGCCTTGTCGAAGGGGAATCCACCCGAGCGCCTGCAAGATCCGATTGAGGACGGGAATGGGGAACAAGTCATGGCGCCCCAGGAACCAGAGCCGCCGCCGGGCACCGCATCCCAGGAGCGGAATGTCAAAATAGCTGGCATGATTCGCCGCCACCAGGATGCCTCCCTGGGCGGGAAGCCCTCCGATCGCCCGATACTGGAAGCACAACCACCCAATAGCCCGCGACAGAATCCAGAGCACACCATAGATCGCCGTCGTCACAATCTTGCCGCAATCACCGCCATCATACGATCGACCACCTGGTCCGGAGGCATCGTGGACGTATCGATATGCTGCGCGTCAGGGGCCGCAACCAAGGGCGCGATGTCACGCGAGCGATCCCGACTGTCCCGACTCGAGAGATCCTGGCGCGTGTCCTCCAATGCGATCGGCCGGCCCGCGGCGACGAGTTCCTGATGACGACGGACTGCCCTGATCTCCGCATCCGCTTCAAGAAAAAATTTGACGTCCGCCGACGGGAACACCTTCGTCCCAATGTCACGGCCCTCCGCCACCACGGCGCCCGTCGCACCGATCGCCCGTTGGATCGGCAGTAACCATTCCCGTACGGCAGGGATCGCCGACACCACGGACGCATAGGATGTGACTTCCGGCGTGCGCAAGTCTCCGGTCACATCCCGACCATCGACCAACACGCGCATCGTGCCATCCGCACCAGTCATCTCGACTCGTGTCTCCGGCAACAGCGCCGCCACCGCTGCCCGATCTTCCGGATTCAGACTGCGCTGTCTGACTTTCCAGGCCACTGCGCGATACAGCGCCCCCGTATCCAAGTAGAGATATCCGAGACGTGCGGCCAATAGTTTGGCCACAGTGCTCTTACCGGCTCCTGCCGGCCCATCAATCGCCACGATTAACCCAGGCTTACCCTTCCGTGTAGCCGGGACATCCACGCTAAGGCTTCGCATGCTCGTTGTCAAGGTTGCCCCGTCAATAATTCCAATAGCTTGTGCTCAAAATATGGAAAGGATGTCTCGATACATTCGGTGTCATCGATCGTGGTCGAGGACGTGGCCGTGAGCCCGGCGATAGCCAGGGACATCGCGACACGATGGTCTCCATGACTGACCCCGGTCGTACCGCGAAGGGAACCATCGGCACCGTTCGCGCCCAAACCCTGAATCACCATGCCGTCCGGCTGCTCGGTGATGCGCGCGCCCATCGCCCGCAGTTCCGTGGACATGGTGGCAATCCGATCGCTCTCCTTGACCCGAAGTTCTTCAGCTCCCGTGATAATGGTCTCGCCTTCCGCCACAGCCGCAGCCACACAGAGAATCGGGAATTCATCGATCGTCTGCGGAATCTGTTCCGCCCCGATGCGCACGCCATGGAGCGCTGCCGACCGCACGCGGAGATCCGCCACCGGCTCTCCCGCTTCCTCCCGACGGTTGAGTATCTCGATATGCGCCCCCATCTGCGTCAGGATGTCCAGGATGCCTGTCCGCGTTGGATTGACCCCGACACCTACGATCGTCACGTCCGATCCTGGAACGATGGTAGCCCCGACAACAAAAAAGGCTGCCGCGGATACATCACCGGGCACAACCAACCGCTCAGCGGCTGTCCACCCGACCGATGGACGGCCTTTCAACACCACTGTCAATCCTTCCCTCCGAAACGGGATGCCGAAAAATTGGAAGAGACGCTCTGTATGGTCCCGCGAGAGACGGGGTTCCGAAATCGACGTGACACCGTCCGCATAGAGCGCGGCGAGGAGCAGGGAGGATTTGATCTGGGCGCTGGCGACCGGAGACCGATACGTGATGCCACGAAGGCGACTGCCGGTGATCGCCAGAGGAGCGAGTTCCCCTCCTTTGCGGCCGGCAATGACGGCTCCCATGTCCCGCAACGGCTTCACCACACGCCCCATCGGCCGGCGCCGGATGGAGGCATCGCCTGTCAGGACGGTGAAGAAGTCCTGTCCAGCCAGGAGGCCCGTGAGGAGACGGATCCCTGTCCCGGAGTTCCCGCAATCAATCGGGCCAAGAGGTTCCGTGAACCCCCACAGGCCTTTACCATAAACCTGAAGGAAGGTCGGCGATTCGTCGATCCGTACACCCAGCGCCTGACAGGCGCGCATCGTGTTCAGGCAGTCTTCTCCTCGGCAATAGTTCTGGATAGTGCCGACCCCTTCAGCCAAGGCACTGAGGATGATCGCCCGGTGGGTGACGGACTTATCTCCGGGAACCGCAATGGTCCCCTTCAATGGACGGCCTGGTGTGACGGTGAGAGATGCCATGGTTAGACCGACACCGCAGGCTGGCTGTTCAGCCCTTCACGCTCGTGCTTCGCCTGCTCGATTACCTTTTCGATGCCTGCGCCATCCGCCGTGTGGATGAGCTGCTTCAACTGACTCAAGTGCCGCTCGTAGGTGCCGATCAATGCCACGAGGTTGTCGCGATTCCAGAGCAAGATGTCGCGCCACATTTCAGGCGAACTGGCCGCGATCCTGGTGGTATCGCGGAGCCCGCCTCCCGAATGGGCATGCAAGTCCAGCTCGGGCACCTCATGGTCACGAACCTCGCGCAAGGTATTCATGAGCGCAAATGCGACCACGTGCGGGAGGTGGCTCACGGCGCCGAGAATCTTGTCGTGGAGATAGGGGTCCATGCTCACGACGACCGACCCGGTGGCCTCCCATATCTCCCGCACCGATTGCAGCGCCCGCTGGTCGGTGTGTGGCGTCGGAGTCAGAATACACCGCGCTCCCTTGAACAGATCGGGAGATCCTGTTGCCACGCCGCTCTTCTCCTTCCCGGCGATCGGGTGCGCCCCGACGAACGCCACGCCCTTCGGCAACAGCCGTTCAGACCGCTCGACGAGCGCTCCTTTGACGCTTCCGACATCGGTGACGATCGTGCCCGGTTTGAGCGCAGCGGCCCATTCCTTGAGATGACGCTCGTAGGTATCGACCGGCGTGGCGAGGACCACGAGATTCGCCTCGCGCACTCCTTCTACGGGGTCTGCGACATAGCGATCGATGGCGCCGAGCTCGACGGCCAGTTTCAGATTCTCGACGCGCCGGCCGACCCCGACCACAGAATCGGCAAGGCCCTTCCGGCGGAGAATCATGCCGAGGGAGCCGCCGATCAGGCCGACACCGATGATGGCGACATGCTTGAAGTGGACCGCCATTTCACACTTCGCGCCCGACCGCCTCCGCGATCTTCTTGAGGTCCTGCATCAGTTCTTTGAATTTCGTCGGCGTGATGGACTCTTCGCCATCGCACAATGCCGTTTCCGGATTGGAGTGTACTTCGATCAGCAAGCCATCTGCACCGGCTGCAACCGCTGCTTTCGACATCGGGGCCACCAGGTCCCACTTGCCCGTCGCATGGCTGGGGTCCACGATGACCGGGAGATGAGACAAGTCCTTCAGCGTTGGAATCGCGGCCAGGTCGAGCGTGTTGCGATACTGCGTCTCGAACGTTCTGATCCCGCGTTCGCACAGCATCACGTTACGATTGCCCCGCGACATGATGTACTCCGCCGACAGGAGAAACTCCTTGATGGTCGCCGAGAGTCCGCGCTTGAGGAGCACCGGCTTGTCGTAGGCCCCGACTTCTTTCAGCAGCTCGAAGTTCTGCATGTTGCGGGCGCCGACCTGAATGATGTCGGCTTTTTCGAGGAACAGTTCGATGTCCCGGGTATCGAGGATTTCGCTGACCACCGGCAGGCCCGTTTGCTTCTTGGCTTCGAGGAGATAATCGAGTCCTTCGCGTCCCAAGCCTTGGAACGAATAGGGCGACGTCCGCGGCTTGTAGGCTCCCCCTCGGAGGATACTCGCACCTGCCGCTTTCACATCGTGCGCAATCCCCACGGTCAGCTCCAATCGCTCGACCGCACAGGGACCGGCCATGATGGCGAGTTTCTTCCCGCCGATCTTCACCCCGCCCACGTCGATGACCGTGTTCTCCTTCTTGAACTCCCGACTCACCAGCTTCCACGGCGCCAGGATCGGCAGCACACTCTCCACGCCCGGCAGCGCCGTCAGCGGCTGGTTGTGCAGAATGCGATCGTCCCCGATGACGCCGATGATCGTACGTTCCTGTCCCGTCGAGATATGAGACTTGAGTCCCAGCTCCCGAAGGCGGTCGATAATGTGATCGACTTCCCGTTCCGTCGCGTCCGGCTTCAACACGATGATCATGATGGTACCCTCACACCCTAATTTATGTGATCGATTGTTCGAGAATCTTTGTGAGCGCCGCTAAGAACGCGACATTCTCTTCCGGAAGACCGATGGTCACACGCAGCATGCGCCCCTCGATATGGCGGACGATGATGCCCTCCCGCAACAGGGCGTCGAACACGCGCCGCCCGTCTCGGCCGACGTCGAAATACAGGAAATTGGTTTCGCTCGGCAGCGGAGCGAAGCCCTGTGCCACCAACCCCGCCCGTACCCTCTCCATCTCGGACTGATTGAGCGCCCGGCTTTTGGCCACGTGTTCTTCGTCGCTCAACGCCGCCGACGCCGCGCGCTGCGCGAGACTGTTGGCATTAAAGGGCGGCCGCACGCGATTCAAATAGTTCGTAATTTCCGGCGTAGTGATCCCGTACCCGATTCGCAAACCTGCCAGCCCGTAAATCTTGGAAAAGGTCCGAAGCACGATGGCGTTCCGGCCACGCTTCACATACGCCACACTATCCGGAAAGTCGTCGCTGCGGACGTACTCGTAGTAGGCCTCGTCGAACACCACGACGACATGGTCCGGCACGCGAGCCATCAGCGTCTCAACGTCGACGGCGCGTACCATCGTTCCCGTCGGATTGTTGGGATTGCAGACGAAGAGCAGCCGCGTTCGCTCCGTCACGGCCTCGGCCATCGCGCTGAGATGGTGCCGCCCATTGTTCAACGGGACAATGACCGGCACCCCGTGGGCAGCCGTGACTTCCATCTTATAAATGACGAAGGTCTGGTCGGCCATCACGGCCTCGTCGCCCGGCGCAAGAAAGGTCCGCGCCAGCAGCCCGAGGATTTCATCCGACCCGTTCCCGAGGATCACGTGATCAGGGGTCACCTTCCAACGTTCAGCCAGCGCGCCGCGCAGCTTGTACGCGCCTCCATCCGGATAGCGGTTCAGGGTGGCAGCCGTTTCTTGGAGGACCGCCAGAGCCTTCGGCGATGGACCGATGGGGTTTTCGTTCGAGGCCAGTTTGATCGCGCGAGGGAGCCCAAGCTCTCGCTGCAACTCTTCGATCGGTTTCCCCGGCACGTAAGGAACCAGTGAAACGATGTCTGGGTGGACTTTCAGCGGCATGGTTTCGTTCTACGCTCTAGCTGTGTGCCGGATACGAGCCTAAAATCTTCATAAAGAGACAGCGGCCCTTGATCTCTTCGATCGCCTTCTTCACCCGCTCCTCATCCACATGGCCCTCGACATCGACGAAGAAGATGTATTCCCAAGCTTTGCGGCGGGATGGCCGCGATTCGATCTTGGTCATGTTCAGGCCAAGGGACGCAAAGGGGCGGAGCAGGTCATACAGCGCCCCGACCTTGTCTTTCACGGACAACATGAGTGACGTTTTGTCTTTTCCCGTCCGTTCCGGCGGCTTCTGGGACAGGATGAGGAAGCGCGTGAAGTTGTTGATGTTGTCTTCGATGCGCGGCCTGATGACTTTGAGCCCGTACAACTGCGCCGCAAGCTCCGAGGCAATGGCGGCCGCCGACGGATCGTCGATGCACAGTTCTGCCGCGCGCGCGGTACTCGCCACTTCCGACACCGGCACGTGCGGCAAGTTGGTTTCCAACCAATTGCGGCATTGGGCGATCGCGTGGGGGTGCGAATAGATTTTCTTCACCTCCTCGATCAGCCCACTCTTCGACATGAGATGATGCGACACTTCCTGCAACACCTCGCCATAAATGAGGAGGTTCGAATCGATGAACATATCGAGGGTGTGATTGACCACCCCCTCCGTCGTATTCTCGATGGGAACCACTCCGAAGTTCGCCCTGCCGCGCTCTACCTCGTTGAACACGTCCTTGATACTATTCACCGGCACATACTGGGCCGACGAGCCGAATTGCTGCATGCAGGCCATGTGGGTGAACGTCGCCCGAGGGCCCAAATACGCAACCTTCTGCGGCCCTTCCAAGGATAAGGAGGCGGACATGATCTCCCGGTAGACCGGGCGGATGGCTTCGCTGGGGAACGGACCGGGGTTCTGCTGCATCAGCCGCTCGATAATAGCCGCCTCGCGCGCAGGAGTATGCAAGTTGGCCTCTGCATCCTTGTGTTTCTTGAGCTTGCCGATCTCAATCACAGACTTGGAGCGCTCGTTCAGGAGGCGGAGGATCTCGTCATCGATGCGGTCGATCTCCTGGCGATAATCCTGCAACTCTTTTTTCATAGTCAGGCCGACCTCACGCGTCACATCGTGACGCACCACTACCCTCAATAGGCGAACAACTCCTCTCAAGCCCGTTTAGGGTCTAGGAAAGTGGATAATGATACAAGAAGGGCGAGAAGCTTTGCAAGAATACGAAGGCGCCTCATGGACTTAGGAGCCACTTCGGTGTGCGAACGGCATCAGGGTGATACCCCTGGGCTGAGGAATCATCCGGAAGGTCACGGACTAAAAAAGCGCGTTCTTCGACTTCTTGAAATGGTCGAAGGCCAGTTTCGTAGCTTGCCGACCACGACCAGTACGATCTAGGAAGCCGGCCTGAATGAGATAGGGTTCGTACACGTCTTCGAGCGTGCCCTTGTCTTCCTGCACCGCGGCCGCGAGCGATTCGACTCCGACCGGTCCACCGTCGAATTTCTCGATGATGGTGAGCAAAATCTTGCGGTCCATCTCGTCGAATCCGGCTGCGTCCACGCCCAACCATGCCAGGGCATCGTAGGCCACTTGTTTGGTAATCCGCCCACCGGCCTTGATCTGGGCATAATCCCGCACCCGCTTGACCAACCGATTGACGATGCGGGGCGTGCCACGGGCTCGACCGGCGATTTCGGCAGCGCCATCCTTCTCGATCGGCACCCCGAGCAGCCCGGCCGACCGTGTGACGATGGTTTCCAACTCAGCCGGCGCGTAGAACTCGAGCCGATAGACCAGCCCGAACCGGTCTCGAAGGGGAGACGTCAGCGCCCCTGCTCGCGTGGTCGCGCCGATCAATGTGAATCGCGGCAAGTCGAGCTTGACGGTACGGATCGAGGGCCCCTGGCCGATGACCAGATCCAGCTGATAGTCCTCCATCGCCGGATACAGGGCCTCTTCCACTGCCGCGGGGAGACGGTGGATTTCATCGATGAACAGGACGTCATGCTCCTGCAGGTTCGTCAGAATTGCCGCCAGGTCACCCGCATGAGCCAGCACGAGCCCCGACGTCGACCTGATGGCCACGCCCATTTCGCGCGCGATGATGTGCGCGATCGTCGTTTTCCCCAAACCAGGCGGCCCATAGAAGATGGCATGATCCAGCGATTCGCCACGACCCTTGGCGGCCTCGATGCAAATGCGCAGGGACTCCTTCATCCGCTCCTGGCCGACGTACTCCTCAAGCGTTTGCGGTCGGAGCGCCGCCTCGAGGCCCCGTTCTTCATCCGTCAGTTGGTTGGTGACCAGCCGGTCGGTCATAGAATCTCGCGAGCGTGCCGTGCTTCTTTCTCAGCCTTCTTCACTCGTTCTTCAGCTCAGGGGCCGGCCTAAAAGTCGGCACCTTCGGCATGGTCCCCTGGCCGGGGGTGGCAGGGATTCCACAGTCGGGCGGACAGGACTTGAAGCCCTGGGTCGGATCAGGGAGCGTGCTCTCCATCTTCTGTAATTGGCATTGGGTCAGCAGTCCCCCGTCTTTGTTGCCGCATCGCGCCGGCACAGACGACCGGCCGATCTCATTGTATCCGTCCGGACAGGACCCGCAGACCGGCAGGATGTTCGCGCCCAACGGGACGCATTGCACCAGTGCAGGATCCCCATCCTTGCAGATCTCCGGCGCGCTGGTCGTGCCGGTCATGGCATATCCCTCCGGACAGCTCCCGCAGGTCTTCCGAATGCTCTTCGGCTGAGCGGATTCTTCCGCTGCCGCATCCGGGAACAGGCCACCGAGCGGACCACAGAGCGCACCGAGCACAAGACCGCCCAGGAATGCCGGCCGCATGGGTCACCCCCTCGCAAGTTCTTTCAATGTTTCACGGATCAGTTCCTTCAACACCATCGTGCCTTCTCGATCCTGCTTCACGCGCTTCAGCGCATCTTTCACATCTGCGCCACGATATCCCAAGTTCATGAGCGCGGAAAAGGCATCGTCATACACTGGATCCGACGCTTCTGCCTGCTGGGTCGGAGTGTGGCTGGACGCTGGATGTAACCGTCCGACCCGGTCCTTGAGTTCCAGCGCCAGGCGACCGGCTGATTTTTTCCCGATGCCTGGAACCGTCGCGAGCTTCTCGACGTCGCCCGATTGGATCGCGGAGGCCAGGTCCGGCACAGAGAGAGTGGAGAGGACACTGAGCGCCAGCTTGGGCCCGATGCCGGAGACCCCTGTGAGTAAAATAAACGCCTCCTTTTCTCCCGACGACAAGAACCCGAAGAGCTGGATCGCATCCTCCCTCACATGGGTATGGATACTGAGCGAGGTCGGTTCGTCGAGGTTAGGCAGGGCGTAATAGGTGCTGAGGGGAATAAAGACTTCGTAACCGACCCCTTGGACATCCAGGGTCAGGTGGGTAGGCGCCTTGAAGGCCAGTTTGCCCGTCAGAAGGGCGATCATGCTCTATGGGACAACGAGGAATGATGAGCGCCGAACGCTGAGTGAAGGAGGAGGCTCTTGCGTTCCTCATTCATCATTCAGCGTTGTTGTCTATCCCGCCGCTGCCGCCGCGACCTTCTCCATGATTTCATCTGGAATGTCAAAGTTCGCATGGACCTTCTGGACATCGTCATGCTCGTCCAGCACCTCCATGAGCTTCAGCATTTGTTCGGCAGATTTCTCGGCAAGTTGAACGTGGTTCTGCGCGACGTAGGTGACTTCGGCAAGAGAGGTGTCGATCTTCGCGTCGGCCAGGGCTTTTTTGACCTTCTCGAAGTCATGCGGGTCGGTGATCACCTCGAAGGTCTTTTCGTTCACCTTCACATCTTCAGCGCCTGCGTCCAAAACCAGTGAGAGCAATTGGTCTTCGTCTGCCTTCCCCTTCTCCACGACGAGCAGCCCCTTTTTGTGAAACTGCCAGGACACCGCGCCGGCCTCAGCCATGTTTCCGTTGTTCTTGGTGAGTAAGTTGCGGATCTCCGCCACCGTGCGGTTACGGTTATCCGAGGTAATTTCCAGCAAGAGCGCCGTGCCGCCCGGCCCGTACCCCTCCAGCGAAAACTCTTCATAGGTGACACCCGGCAACTCGCCCGTGCCGCGCTGAATGGCCTTCTTCAACGTATCGCCAGGCATATTCGCATCTTTGGCCTTGAGAATCGCGAGGCGAAGCCGGGGATTGCCTTCCGGATCGCCCCCCGACCTTGCGGCAATGGTGATCTCGCGGATGAGCCGGGTAAAGATTTTCCCCCGCTTGGCGTCCTGCGCCGATTTATGCCGCTTGATAGTCGCCCAGTGACTATGCCCGCCCATCCTGTCCTCCTCTGGACCAGTCACCCGGTCCAGGTTCCGTCCACGTCACGTCTCGCTTTCGCGGTACAGCTAACACAGAGGCAACAAGGGTGTCAACCGCTGCCCAAGCGGCGTGGCGCAAAAGGACCGCGCCGAATCGCCGGATGACATCACCCCCACGCTGAACATCGACGACAAGGTTCTGAAGGAGATCATCGGGCGCCTCTACTACCCCCAGAGCCCGTATGAGTTCTCGGTCTTACCGGTGGAAATTCTCGGTCAGGTCTATGAGCAGTTCCTCGGCAAAGTCATTCGCCTGACCTCTGGCCGTCAGGCCAAGATCGAGGAGAAGCCGGAGGTCAAGAAATCCGGCGGCGTCTATGGGCGTCATCCATGCGGAAGCCGTAGCCGGTCGGCTGCGGTTCTGGTTCGATCCGCAAGGGGAGCTGTATGTGGTCTGCGAAGAAGCCGACTTTGAGGAAGTCTCGACACCGCGCTCCACCCGGGTGCCTGCGCGCTGTCCGGTCCAATGGATGTTTCAAGCCGGCGAGGGGAGGGGGCCGACGGTGGCCTGGCTGCTGAAACAACTGGACCAGGCCGGCGTCCTCTGTGTCTGGCGCGTGGCGAAACTCGCCACGCGGTCGCATGAGGCGCTGCGCTTCGAGGGGGACCTGGTCGCTGCGGAGGAGGAAGAGCAGGCGCAGTCACGCTGCCTGCACGTGCAGGTCTACGGACCGTTCGATGGGGCAGCGTTCAGGATTGTGCTGCAGGCGGCTCAGCGCAGCGACGGCCTGGGAGGACAGGCGCTCACGGTGTTGGCGGACGCGATCGCGCGGACATTTTCTTCCGGGATCTGTTTGGTGGGGAATACGATCATCCCCGCGGTTGAGTGGTCGAGCTGGAAGAATGGTGGAGCGAGACGACTGGCCGGCGTGACGAGCGGAGAAAGGAGGGTCCTCTAACTGTAGTGGCCGTTTCCGTTGCCGTGTGAACAGCCGGCCTTGCCGTTCCCGTTTGAGTAGCCTGCTGCGCCGTGGCCGTTGCCATGTCCATTGACATGCGTCCCGTTGATCCCGTTCTTGCGGTTCACACATTCCACCAGATGCCAGAAGCGCAGCGGGTTCACCTTCTCCTTCCGTGCAACTTGAAGACTCGTCCCTTCCAGCACCGTGCTCAGCGAGAGGTCCGTTCGCCAACCGAGGTGTTTGGTGAGAGGAGAAATGACCTTTTCAACCGCCGCTATGAGCTTGTTGCCGTTGCTGAAGTGGTTCAGCATGATGATGCGGCCACCGGGTCGGCAGACACGAATCATCTCGTTGACCACTTTCCGGTAGTCCGGGACGGCCGTGACGACGTAAGCCGCGACCACCGTGTCGAAACTGTCGTCTGCAAATTCCATCGCACCGGCGTCCATCCGGTAGAGTTGCACGTGGGTCAACTCGTGTATGCTCGCCCGCTCTTTCGCTTTCTCCAACATCCCTTCTGAGAGATCGATGCCCACAATCTGACAGTGGCGGGGGTACAGGGGGAGGGCGAGCCCCGTCCCGACCCCGACCTCCAGGACTCGCTGGTTGGGCTGCACATTCAGGTTGCGGATGGCGGACTCACGGCCTTCGTGGAAGATCTTGCCGAAAATCTGATCGTAGACACCGGCATACGACGTGTAGACACGCTCGATTTTCTGTAGATCCATATCTCCTCCGCACCCCACGCCTTCCGGTTCTCGCGCACCCCGGAACTGCAGGGATGGCTGACGCGCTGTGAGTCGTGGGGGAAAATCCAAAAAAGGCGGGGAACCTGACTTGATGGAGCGACGGGCCCGCCCAACACGTAAAGCGCGCTTAATGTAGCCAAGTCACGGGGGCGAGTCAACAGTCTTGTCCGGAAGGGGCCGCGTGCGGCTTGATGCTGTCGATCCGGCTATGTGATGATGGCCGCCGCTATGGTGTTCGCTGGAATGTTTGCCGCGCTGTTGTTCATCGGGCTGATCATTGGCGATTGGCTCGTCTTCGGCAGGCTCACGGCCGAAGCCGGCCGCTACGGGTGCATCGTCGCGCGGGTGCAGGATCAGGCCGCACGCCTCACCCTGCCGCGACTGACCGAACGGTTTGATCAGCACGGGCTTCTCGCGTTGCCGCACGGCGTCGCGCGGTTCTTCCCCGAGGCGCGGCGCATCCTCATTCGTCCCCAATATCGACTGTTCTCGATGCGGTTTCGCACGGCCTGGCCGATCAAGGGCTCGATTGACGTGACCCAGAACGGCGAGGCCTTGACGCTCCTGTGTTTGAAACGCATTCCGTGGTCCTCGGCGATCATGACCTTCTTCTGGTTCCTGCTGGTCGGCCTGGGCACGGTCACTTTTCTGGTGATGTACCTCCTGCAAGGCGGAGCCTCGTCGTTCAGCGGTGTGCTGATGGGGGCGGGCATCGCCGGCATCGGCCTGCTGGTGCTTGCGTTTGGGATCGTGACGGTGACGATGGCCTATCGGTTGGAGAGCAGCCGCCTCAGCCAAGTCTATCAGGAACTCCGTGTCGCCCTGGATGGTATCAGCCAACCAAGTCGGCTTTAGGTCACAAAGGTGTCGAGGATCGCGTCGTACTCGGGCGGAAGGTTCAATTCCTGGCGGTTCTTCGCGAAGCCGGCGATGATCCCACGGTGTTTCTGATTGAGGCCGGAGGCGATGACCGCGTCACGATACTGTGCCCAGCGTAAGGTAGGATCGGCAGCAATGCGTTCTCGTTCAGAGGCAGGGATATCCTTCAGCCGGTTCGTGAGATGGAGAATCGCTTTCTCGACGCTATGATAGGGCGGCGCAAGCCTGAGCGTTGCGTAGAACACCTCCAGATGCTCACGGAACTCCTCACGCATGAATTGCAGCGGGTCGGGAGATGGGTTGGTGGTGCCGGTTCGTGGGTTCATGGGTTACGGCAGATTCACCAGTCCGGTCGTGTGGTTCAGGCACAGGAGATCGGCGCCGGCGGCGGTGAGGTGCAGAGCCGTGACGGAGGCGTGGTCGAGCCGTGCATGGCGCAGTGTGAGGAAGTCGGTGTGAAGATAATGAGCCACGATCGTCCGGATCACATCCGCGTGTGAGACGAACAGCAGCGTACCGCCGTGGTGCGTGGCGAGCGCCTCCTGGACTGCGGCGACAGCCCGCTGCTGGATCTCTTTGAGCGTTTCGCCGCCCGGCGGCCTTGCCTCATGAGGCCTTGCGTAAAAGTCGTGCCTGACCGGATCGTTGCCCAAGTCCTTCCAGTAGCGATTGACCCACTCGCCGACGCCGATCTCCCGCAGCCCGATCGCCGGGACGACGTTCGATTCCATCGAGGCAGCCAAGATCTCGGCGGTCTGCAAGGCCCGCAGGACAGGACTCGTGACGATCGTGTGGATTGCCCGGCCCTTCAACGCTGCGGCAAGGTGTTGCGCTTGACGCTGACCGTTCGCATTCAAAGGGATGGGTTGGTCGCCCATGATCTGACCGCTGAGATTCCAATCCGTCTCTCCGTGTCTGACCAGCAAGATGGTGTGCATCGGTTACAATTGTACCTCGGATCCCTATGATGAGGCCTGTGTCGAGGCGGCCGTGGTCAACGGCACGGAGGTCCAGTTGTCCCCGCCATCTTTCGAACGGTATAAGCCGCTGCCGTTCGTGCCGGCGTAGAGCAACTGCGGATCGCGCAGGCTCATCGCAAGGGTACGGATGTTCAACGTGGCCAATCCTGTATTCATGGCCTGCCAGGTGCGCCCCCCATCGGCACTTTTCAGAACTCCGGCCCGGCCCCCCACATAGAGCACGTTGGTCAGTGTGGGGTGGATCACCACGCTGCTGATAAATTGATCGGGGAGCGCCTGCCCGATCCGTTCCCAGGACTCGGCCCGATTCGTGGTTTTGAACAAGCCGTTCGTGGTGCCGGCGTACACCACGTCGGTGTTGACCGGATCGACCGCCAGCATGTTCACTCCCAACGAGAGCGAGGCCTCCAGAATCTCCGCCGGGATTAGGCCGTCATTGACCTTCTTCCACGTCATGGCCCCGTCCTCGCTCCGATAGGCGCCGCCGGTGGTGCCGGCATAGAGGATGCGCGGGTTCTTGGGATTGATCGCAAGCGTCACGACGATGTGGACTTCCTTCATCCCGGCCATCCGCTCTTCCCATCCGCGTCCGCCGTCTTTGGTATAGAAGGCGCCGACGGTCGTCGCGGCGTAGAGCACGTCGCTATCCGTCGGATGGAAAATGAACTGGTTGACGTACGAGACATGTTCCTTCAGTCCGACATTATGGGGCAGCCAGTGCTGGCCTCCATCCGGACTCTTGTAGACGGCGTCTCCCATCGTCCCGGCATAGACCGTGGCGGGCAGTTGCGGGTCGATGGCGACGGTGGTGACTCGCCTTGCGCTGAAGTTCGGAAACTGCTCCCAGGTTCGGCCTCCGTCGCGTGTCTTGAAGACGGCTTCGTTCGTGGCGACGTAGATGATGTTTGGATTAGTCGGATGCAGCGCGATGGACACCACGGCCTCGCTGTGCTGACTGCAAGCGGTCAGCACCAGGCCCACGAGCAGAAGGGTCAGTCGGATGGCATCAGAGGGCAAGAGGTGTTTCATGGTGATTGGTGGCGGGAGACCTAATCACAGCATGTAAGTTGAGTCAAGCCACGATACCCTGGTGTGACGCTCGCCCTCACAGCTTTTGCGTGAAGCGTTCTGCGTAGCCGGTCAATTCCACGTAGCCTTGGCCTGAGATCGGTTGGCCTGCCACAGTGCCCGTTACTTGCACGGCTCCTTCCCAATAGGTGACCTGGGTGCTGCGGCGGGTGATGAGCTCCTGCTCGGCGAGCAGCGGGACGATCTCCACCTCCAGGTTCAGCGAACGGGACGAGAGCCGCCAGCGACTCGGATAACGGGCGCCGGATTGAGGGCTGGTCCAGAAGGCCAGCGGGTCGAGTTGTAGGTCGCTCAACGACAGGGGCTGCGTGCGCCCGTCTGCGAAGACGAGCGTGCCGCTCGATGCCGGATCGGCCGACCCGTCGGCTCGTCTCAGGCGATAGAACATCAGCTCGGTGTCATTGGCGAGTTGCAGGCTGAACCAGTCCCATCCGACGAGATCGTGCCCCAGATCGGCAGAACCGAACTCGTGGTCCATCCAACTGGCTCCGGTCACCGCAAGGTGGTCCTCTCCTACGGTGACGGTTCCTTCTGTCGCCAACCGCGTGAACGAGTAATAGTGCGAGGCCTGCCCCGCCTCGGCTCCCTTGCGGCTGATTCCGCCCGTCCCGTGAATCACCAGTCGCTTGGTCGGGCTGAGCGTCAACTCGATGCCCACGTCCTCGTGCGACGCGTGAATCTGGAACTGCGCCGATTCACCGGGCAGAGTCTTCGCGCTCCAGCGATCGATCCAGACGTCCAGTCGTTCCTGCGTCGCGCCGGCTTTGCCGAGGCCGGCGCGGCTGACCTTTTCTGCATAGTGAAAACGTTTCTCGCTGAGATCGGTCAGCGCAAAGTGCGCCAGATAGAGCTGTCCGATTGTCCAGCGGGACGGCTCGGTCTTGAGGCGATCGGGTGGAACGGCCCGGCGGAAGAAGGTCAATTCGTAGCCGAAGCGCCGCCCGTTCTTTGCCGCAAGGTGGCCGGTGTAATACCACCATTCGGTCTGGAAGTCGTCGTGCGACCCGTGATCGCGAGGAAACCGATACTGATAGCCGGGAAGCGCCGGGCGGAAGTTGTGGCGCGAATCATCGGCGGAGAGGCTCTGCGTCGATGCCCCCAGCAGGAGTGGGAGCAACAGCGAAACGCTCCACCAGACAGAGTGCCTTCGGCGACTAGTCTGGAAAGGGGTGGCGCCAAGCGCGTGCGGTTCCATCGCAGCGCTTATAACACGCAAGAGGTAAGTGCGCAATTCGCTAGGATTGGTAAGGGCTTACGGCTTTGCTCAGGTCGTACGGGAGCGAACCGGCGCCGTTGACAATCTAAACAGGTCTCAGTTATCGTGAGCCATGCACCTCGAACCGGAACGCGAGCACCACGGTCCTGATTCAGAAAGGCGCGCGAGTACCTTCCACGTGCCTGACCGGATTCCCCTGTTTGCGCTTCCCAACGTCGTCTTCTTTCCCAAGACCTATTTACCGCTCCATGTGTTCGAGCCGCGGTATCGTCAGATGGTGGCCGATGCGGCAGAGCGCGGCCAATGCATCGGGATGGCGCTGCTCAGGGAAGGATGGGAAGAGGACTATTATGGCAATCCGCCGATTTACCCGGTCGGCTGCGTGGGCCGGCTGGTCAGCGTGCAAAAGCTGCCGGACGGCCGCTCGAACATTTTGCTCCAAGGGTTGGAGCGCTACGAGGTGACCGAAGAGTTCTCCAATAAGAGTTATCGAGAAGCCGACATCGTACTGAAGCCGCGCATTCCCGAGGCAGCCCTCGATCCTGCGCTCCGGACCTATTTGATCGAAGTCCTTGAAGCGTGTCTGCGGACGCGCGAGGAAGCGCCATCCTGGGAAGGCGCCTTTCGCGGAAACGTGAGCGACGACATTCTTGTTCATACCTTATCCACCTACCTCGATTGCACCCCGATCGAGAAACAATTCCTCCTGGAAGCGGACAGTGTGTACCAGCAAGCCCGCCGGCTCAGCGACCTCCTTCATTTTAAGAGGCACGAGCGCCACGGGGCGAAGGGCTGGGGGTGATGAACCGGGCAGCCGCCATCGAGGTGTCCCGGCTGGGCAAGGCCTACGATGGTGTGAACGCTATCGAGGATCTCTCCTTTCAGGTGCACGCAGGCGAGATCTTCGGACTGCTGGGCCCCAACGGCGCAGGCAAGAGTACGACGCTCCGCATCCTCATTACCCTTCTGCACCCTACCTCCGGCACGGCGACCGTGCTGGGCTACGACACCGTGCGCGATGCCGACCGGGTCCGCCAGCTTATCGGGTACGTGCCCCAAGAGCGGGCGATCGATCGCTTTCTGACCGGGCGTGAACACCTGGAACTGTTGGCGAATCTGTACCACCTCTCCAAGGAAGACGCGCAGCGGCGGATCCTTGAGTTGCTGACATTGGTGGGGTTGGAGCAGCATGCCGACCGACTGGCCAAGACCTACTCAGGCGGGATGAAACGCAAATTGGATATCGCCTGCGGGCTCCTGCCGAATCCCAAAATCGTGTTCCTGGACGAACCGACGTTGGGACTCGATGTGCAGAGTCGCCTCCGGATCTGGGGGCACGTGCGCGACCTGCGCACCCGTGGCATGACGGTCGTGATGACCACCAATTATTTAGACGAAGCGGACCAGCTCTGCGACCGGATCGCCATCATCGACGGCGGGCGGATTAAGGCGTTGGGGCCACCGACGGAGCTGAAGATTGGATTGGGCGGCGACATCGTGTCGCTGACCGTCAAGGAAACCGGACGCATCGAATCGCTCGCATCGGCGATCAAAGGACAGCCGGCCATCCGCTCAGTCAGCACGACGGCGACCGGACTCGATATTCGTGTGGAGTCGCCGGAGAAGGCGTTGCCTACGATCCTCGATGCGGCCAATCGCCTCGCGTGCCGGCTGGAGTTCATCGACTATCACCGGCCTCGATTGGATGATGTCTTCGTGGCGCACACGGGACATGCCATCCGAGAGGATTTTCCCAAGGAGAGTTCTGAATGATGAATGCTGAATTCTGAATTGTCCGGACATTCATCATTCAGGATTCAAAATTCAGAATTGAAGCATGAAAGAATATTGGCAGGAAATCAGCGCGTTGACGATGCGGTGGGTCCGGCGATTGAGCCGGGAGAAGTTCAGCATGCTCTTCACCTTGGTCCAACCCATGTTGTTCTGGCTCATTTTCTTCGGCAATCTGTTCCAGCGCGCGACCGACACGCAGGTGATGCAGGCACCGAATTACATCAGCTTTCTCACGGCGGGCGTGGTCGTGATGACGGTGCTCAATAATGGGTTGGCCGGCGGCGTCGATCTGCTCTTCGATAAAGAGAACGGCTTTCTCGAACGACTGATGTCGACCCCGATCCACCGGTCGTCCGTGATTCTCAGCCGGTTTATCTTCGTGATGACGATCACGTCCCTGCAAGTCCTGGTGATTCTGGGTGTGGCGTTTCTGTTCGGTGTGTACCCGGCGACCGGGCTGCTTGGCGTGGCGGTGATTCTCCTGATCGGCATGTTGTTCGGCGTGGGGTTAACGGCGATTTCCATGGCGATGGCATTCTCGGTGAAGAGTCACGGCGATTTCTTCTCCATGCTGGGGTTTCTCTCGTTGCCGATGATCTTCTTGAGTTCGGCCCTCGTGCCGTTGTCGGCGATGCCGGCCTGGATGGGATTCTTGGCCCGGTTCAATCCCATGACCTGGGCGATCGACGCGGTGCGGCCGCTTATTTTGTCCGGCTGGGCTGAGGCGTTCCCTCAAGTGATGATGGTCTTCGGCGTGATGCTGATCTTCGACGCGCTCTGTCTCTATGGCGGGGCCCGTGCGTTCCGGCGGGCCATCGGGTGAGCCACGAACGCGGTGGCGAAAGGGAGTGTATGACGATGGTGGTCAACGAAGGGCAGATCCGCGCGCTCATCCGCTTGCTGGCCGATGAGGACCAGCGCATCGTCAAAACCATCAGTGACAAGCTGATCGAGTTCGGCAACACCGCCGTCCCGTTGCTTCAGGAAGCGGAAATCGAACAGCCGGAGATGGCGGATCGAATCGTCGGTATCCTGGAGGAAATTCGTGGAGGGCGTTTAGAAGACGAACTGCGACGGTTGGCGACACGGCCGGAGGAGCAGATCGATCTCGAGGCCGGCGCCTTCCTGATCGCCCGCTATGCCTACCCCACGCTCGATGTGGCCGCCTACACCCAGCAACTGGATGAGATGGCACGGGAGGTCCGCGAACGGATCGGCCCGCGCGTGTCCGGCGAGGAAGCGGTGAAGGCCCTGAACCGCTACTTGTTCACCGAGCAAGGGTTCAGAGGGAACACCAAGAACTATTACGAGGTCGAGAACAGTTACCTGAATCGCGTGATCGATCGGCGCACGGGTATCCCCATCAGCCTGTCGTCCGTCTACCTGCTGATCGGCCGGCGGTTGGGATGGCCGATCTACGGCATCGGGATGCCCGGCCATTTTCTGATCAAGTATGACTCGGAGCGGTATAAGATTTTTGTCGACTGCTTTAACGGCGGGGCCCTGCTCACGGAGAAGAACTGCGTCCGTTTTCTGACGGAGGCGGGCTATGGGTTTGAGGACAAGTACCTCCAGCGGAGCTGCCCGCGCGCGATTCTGTCGCGGATGCTGAAGAACCTGCTGGCGATCTACAGCAAACTCGATGAACCGCAGAAGAAGACCCGTCTCGCCAGGTTCATCGAGATTCTCGGATGCGAAGTCAAAGAAGGTGGGTTGTAATGCTCTCCGCTCAGAGTGTGAACGTCAGTAAGTCCTTCCCTCGCACAATCTTCCCCTGAAACGTTCGGCCGGCCTGACGTCTCACATTGCACCGTTCGGCAATCGGATAGAAATGCGACAGGACCAGTTGCTGGACGCCGGCTTCGCGCGCCACGCGGCCGCAATCTCCGGCGTGCATGTGGCCGGGCCCAGGCCGGTCGGCAGGGAAGGAACAATCCAGGACGGCCACGTCAACGTCTCCACACAGCCGCACGAGATTCTCGCAATACTGGGAATCGCCGGAGTACGCGATGGCGTGCCCTCCGTACTCGATCCGATAGCCGACGCAGTGGAGGCGGGGTGAGTGAACGACCGTACGGGGCACGACGCGAGTCCTCCCGATCATAAAACTCCGATCGGCGATCTCCTTGACCGTCACGCGAAAGGGGGTCGGCATGAAACCGGGGAACGTCGAGAGGATGGTCTGGAACAATCGTGTTGTGCCCTGAGGGCCTATGAGGGTGAGATCGGGGCGGGGGCCGACGAATTTCGAATGGTAGACGGCGTCGAAGAAGAACGTGATGAAGTCCGAGAAATGGTCCGCATGAAAGTGTGAAAACAATAGATGGGTGATGCGATGCCGGTCCACACCGGTCCTGATGAGGTTGAAGAGGGTGCGCGGACCACAATCCAAGAGGAACGTCCGATCCGTCCGCACGAGATACCCGGCGGCGGCCCGCGTAGGATGGACGTTCGTGCCGGACCCGAGAATGGTAAGGCGCATGTCTTCTCACGGTCAGTCGAGGCGCAGGGCATTCGCCCGCCCGCGCGTTCCTATACGCCCAATGGTCTGTGAGAAGCAAGCTCTTGGTTGTGGCGCGTGGCTTTGGGGCGTGACGCTTATGACTGGGCGGATTTCAGCGTCGCATTCAGGTGCTCCACCCATTGTCGCTGAAATTGCTCATACGACAAGGACAGCTTGCTCTGCATGGCGGCGCTGAGAGGCCGGCCGGTTTTGAGTTCGTTCATCACCTGGCGAATCTTAAAGATGCTGTACCGGTCTGCAAAATATTGCGTGGCTGCGTGGGCTTCTAAATAGGTGAGCGGCAACGCGTCCGTTGAAAAATTTCTCCAGGGTCCTTCCAAGGACACCAAAGGAATCACAGTGAAATCCTTCTTCTTGGCCTCTTCGAGATCGGGCCAGGGGTCATCAGCCAGGTGAATGGCAAGGCCTTCCACCAACCAGGTGGGGACTGCGGTGAGACGATCGCCCATTCTGTCGCGGAGGACGGCATGGACGAATTCGTGGCGCAAGACGCGGCTCAATGAGGCAAGGTCGTCAAGAGATTGCTGAATAGGCAGATGAATTTCTCCCGATGTGGCGTTGAACAACGTGTCCGACCATTCAGGGCTGCTTGTCTTGTCCGTGAACTTCTCATTCGTATGCAGCACCACCATGATTGGCCTTGAAGGGAAGTGCCCGAACTTCTGGCAGATGTCCAGATAGGCATATTCGAGAATGGCGCGGATGCGCATCCAGCTTTCCTCATCTGCGCGGCCGACGAACTTCACGCTGAAATGGACCGCCTCCTGAGATGGGGATGGCTGTGTCGCTTCTTCGGTGTGAGACCTGTTCCCTGGTTCGCTCTGCAGGCTGGATGGTGGCGCCGGATTCGTCCGGACAGCGCTTGCGACTTCTGTCCGATGTTGTGCAGCGGGAGCTTGCGTCTCAGGCTGGTGCGACCGATCAGCCATGAGCAACGTGCGTGGGTCCGATTGCGTCGCGTGCCGGATTCGTGCCGTCAGGCGCTGGGCATAGGATTGCAGGGCGGGATCGTGCTGGGCTCGTTCGACCACGTGGTTCAATGCTCGTGTCGCCGCTGCCACGTCGCCTTTTTCGAGCAAGAGGTCGGCCAGTGCCAGATGTGGGAAGGTGTCCTCCGGGGTCAAGCGGATGACCTTCTGTAAGAAGTCGGACGTCAACGACGGATCGCGAAGTTCCCAGCAGGCCTGCACAAGGTTCAAGTGCGCCACCGCACTGGTGGGGTCAAGGGAGACAGCTTTCTTATAGGCCTTGACGGATACCTCGATCCCACTCGTCTTCTCCTGGTGAACGCCAAGGTTGTTCCAGAGCGCTGCGACATACCTCCTTGTGCGTTCTTTCGTCAACATGTTGGCCGGCAGGCTCCGAAGTCTCGATTCCACCTCCCTTGCGTTTCCTTTTTCCAGTTCATCTCGAATAGCGCCCAGCTTCTCATTGGGAGCCGGGCCAGGATCCACCAACCGAACCTGTGGGACTTCCGGAGCAGACGGCGAGACGGTGAATTGGTCGGAAGCCGGTGTCGTAGTGAGTACGAGGGACTGTGCCGTCCGGGACGGCGGAGAGGGTGGAGCGAGGTAGGTCGGCTTCAGCCAAGTGTGGTAGAGGACAAACAGGACCAACACGACGGCCAAGAGGCGCAGGGTATTAGAAATGCTTCGGCGGTACATTGTCGGCAGGTGCTCCCTCTATCTTCAAGTATACAGCTTCAATCGGGACTTGCTCGTTGTCGGCTGACCGTGCTGCAAGGTATCGTGGTCCCTCAGGTGTTGCCGTCGTGAATTCGACACTGTTGGAGCCTTCGCTTGGTCGTGGGTATTCGCGAGCAGGATGTTCCAGTCGTTGGCGATCAGAGCCCTGTAGCGTTCCCGCCGGGCACATCGTCTATCGTCCACGGAATGCGCCGGTCCCGAGCTTGATCTTCTTCCACAACGATGTCTCGTGGCAGCGCTCGCACTGCGGCCCGTAGCTCCCTTCGTGCTTGTCGTCCTTCTTATGACAACTGACACAGGACGATGAGGTAATGACCTTCTTATCCATGCGCTCGATGTGGCAGGCATAGCAATCGAGTCCTTTATGGCCGCCGTCCAGCTCGAAACGGGTCCGTGTGTCGTGATCGAAGTCCCAGAGCTTCCAGTCCCTTATGCTATGGCAGTCCTGGCATTCCGTGCCCAATTTGCGCCGGTGTACGTCGTCCTTCTTGTGGCAGGCATAGCAGACCGTCGGCGTCTTGTCATGATACAGCCGTCCGGTATGGCAACTCTCGCAGGTGGTCGTGCGATGCCTGCCGAGGAGGGGGTATTTGGTGTCTCGATCATGATCGAAGGAAATCGTTTTCCAGTCTTGCTCGCCGTGACACTTCTCGCATTTCTCACCAAAATTCGACCGGTGAATGTCGTCTTTCTTGTGGCAGGCGTAGCAGCTGGTCGGTGCCTTGTCTTTGTACAGCGTGCCCTTATGGCAACTGTCGCATTTCGTCTTTCGATGGTAGCCCTTGAGGAGGTAAGTGGTATCCCGATCATGCTCGAAGAGCAGGACTTTCCAGTCCCGTTCGGTGTGACAGCGCTCGCACTTCTCGCTAAACCGCCCCTTATGCTTGTCGTCCTTCTTGTGGCAGGCGTAGCAGTCGACCGGTGTTTTATCCTTATACAAGTGCCCCTTATGGCAGGACTCGCACTTGGTCGTCAGATGTCTGCCCCTCAGCGGATACTTGGTGTGAAGCTCATGATCGAAGGTGATGGTTTTCCAATCGCGCTCCCCGTGACACTGTTCGCATTTCTGTCCGTAGGTCCCTTTGTGTGTGTCGTCCTTCCTGTGACAGGAGTAACAGTCCATCGGCGCGTCTTTGAAGGCCGGTGTCAGGTGACATTTCTTACATTCCACCTTGGCATGCTTTCCCATCAACGGGAAGCGCGACTTATTGTGGTCCAATGGGGCCTTCTTCCATGACCGGTCCTCGTGGCATTCCTCACACTTCGTGCCCTCCTGCCCTTTATGCTTGTCGTCTTTCTTATGGCATGAGTAACAATCTATCGGGGTCTCTTTATAGCGATCGTCCGCGTGGCAGTCTTTGCAGGCCACCTCCGTATGTTTGCCGCGCAGTTTGTATCGGGTCTTGTCATGGTCGAACCGGATCTCTTTCCAATTCCGATCGGTATGACAGTCGGCGCATGCAATCCCCGCTTTCCCTTTGTGCTTGTCGTCTTTTTTGTGGCAGGCGTAACAGTCTGACGGCGTATCTCGATATTTCATTTTCGGTTTGTGACAAGCCTTGCACTCGACCTTTTTCGCATTGGCATGGGCCCCCATGAGCGGGAAATCCGTCCGCTCGTGATCGAACGTCTGTTCGGTAATGGGGGCGATATTCTCCGCTCGGCCTTTGTGTTCCGTATGACACTCCTTGCACTCCCGTTGTTCTTTGAACCGTCCGTGAGAACCTTGTTTGGCGTCGGCATCCTTCCGCACGTCTTTGTGGCATTCGAGACAGAGGGTATTCTGCGCCGCTTTGTCGAACCGCTTGTGGCACTTTGTACAGTCTTCTTCCCATTTGGCATGGCCTTCAATCACTGGGCCCGGCATCAAGGCGGTTTCGACGTTATCTGCCCAGGCCGGTGCGTTCATGAGTAGCAACGCGCCGAGCAGAACAATGGGCAGGTAGTAGGATGAGGCCAGCACCATAGTCGATGGGCGTCAGTACATGTAGACGGCCACGATGTGAAAGACCGTGCTGGCGGCCAGGATATAGATGAGTGGAATGTGGAGCACGTGCCACAGGGAAAAGAGCCGTTCGTAGGTGCTGAACTGGGCGACACGCTGTACTTCCCTCAGATAGGCAGATGCGAACTGTATCGCCTGAGCAGTTCCCCCCGGAAACTCCACGTGCCGTTCCCTTCCCATGAGGGTGCGCAGTTCTCGATCGCAGCGGAGCTCCAACCAGTGTCGCCTCATGCTGAGGGTGAGGAGGTGCCACACCTTCGAGATGAGCGGCCGATCAGTTCGCGGCAAGCCGTCCTCGAATGCTTTCAGCCACTGCTCAACACGAGGAGCGAAGTAAAGGCGCGATGTGACGCTGTCGGAACTGCCGGCCAAGTGTTCTTGAGCCTTTTGCAGCGTAGCCCGGCTGCCGTACAGTCCGTAATGGATCTGCCTATAGACGAAGCGTCCGACGACTCCGCTAATGACCACAATGAGCATGCTGAGCAGTGCGACGGCTGCATTGGGCGAGCGGATATGGAACGTGGAGTGAAACAGGACCAGTGTTGGGCCGACGATCCCCAGTATCATGTGTACGCGGAACCAGTGCTTGATCGCTCCCCAGCGTTGCATCCACCGCACGTACTTGCGGAGCGGGTAAGCCAGCAACGCGAGCATCATCAACGTGCCGACCACCCCGAGGTAGAACCCGAAGCCTGATCGCGGCGTGTAGTACGTTCCGTGTGAGACCTTCCAGCCAACCCATATCAGCAAGGCAACAGTTGCACACGCAAACGCCTGGCTACACACCGACGACCTGGGCGAAGCCCCCCCCTCTCGCCTCAACGCAGCTTGCGATGGTGAAGTGACAGCCGCCTTCTTCTGTTGTTGGATTGAGTCAGCCGATATCAATTCGTGTCTACCTCGAAGGATCGGTGAGTCGGAGCCGGTTCATTCTCGTCTCAAATCTTGTGCTTGAAAGCAATTTTCACGCCTGAACGGGGGCGTCTTTGTCTAGAGCGTTTCAGAACATTATAAATTGGGATCATACCCCCATCTGTAATTGGTGTCTGCCATTGTCTACATTTTTGTTCATGAACGTCAGGCTTGCAGCTACCGATCGAATATGCCCGCAACGCGCTTCGTCTATGAAATCAAACTCTTAATAGGTGTTTTCAGGCCAGGTATATCAATTGCGTCTCTCTGAACGGTCAATTTGGGACTGAAATCCCATTTGGTTGCGTTCTGTGTGCCCGCATAGTTGGGACAATAATATTGCTCATTGTAGTTTGCGGGCCAGGGCGTCAAGAGGGTCTTGAAAACAGATCGTGCACATTCAAGGTAAGCACATAGGTTCTGAGCCGAGTCGCCGCTGTCGGAAGCTAAGGTCAGGGTGCGCGCTAGCGGTCGCGCTGCTTGTGCCTTGTCTTGGCTTGGCACTCATAGGCGATGTAGAGGCGCAAAGAAGCCGCACCGACATTGAGCTTGATCATGCAACAACGGGGTTTCCTCTCAGCGGTGGCCACACCCAAGTCCAATGTGAACGGTGCCACGTGCGAGGGATGTTTAGAGGAACGCCCACCCAATGTATGCAATGCCACTCGCCGGGTGGAAGGGTGGTATCAACGTTCAAGCCTGCGAACCACATACCCACAACGGTGAACTGTAACAGTTGTCACCGTACTACGAGTTGGAAGCCGGCGTTCTTCACCCATAACGGTGTCGCCCCAGGGAGTTGCGCGACATGCCACAACAACAGCACGACTCAGGGAAAACCGGCGACTCACATCCCCACGACCATGTCTTGTGATAGTTGTCACCGCACAGTGACCTGGACGGGCGCATCGTTCAAACATATCGGAGTCGCACCCGGTACCTGTGGGACTTGTCACAACGGGACCCAGGCTCGTGGGAAGCCCGCCACGCACATGGTTACGTCGGCTTCGTGCGACACCTGCCACCGCGTTTCGACTAGTTGGGTGCTGGTGACCAGTAATTATAACCATGCGGGCGTGGCTCCTGGCACCTGTATCACCTGTCATAATGGCAGTAAGGCGACGGGTAAGCCTGCCACACACGTGCCAACGACGGCGTCCTGTGACAGCTGCCATCGTACCGTGGCTTGGAGGCCTGCCACCTTCAGTCATACCGGCGTGACGCCAGGCAGTTGCGCGACCTGCCATAACGGCAGCCAGGCGCGGGGCAAATCGGCGAACCACGTGCCGACCACAGCCGCCTGCGATACGTGCCATCGAACGACAGCTTGGATTCCGGCCACCTTCAGTCATACCGGGGTCACGCCGGGCAGTTGTGCGACCTGCCATAACGGCAGCCGGGCCCGGGGCAAGTCAGCCACACACGTCCCGACCACGCAAGCCTGCGATACCTGTCATCGGACTACAGGATGGACTCCGGCCACCTTCAGCCATAC
>CAZKRM010000008.1:0-108191 GCA_964555285.1 uncultured Nitrospiraceae bacterium | reverse complement strand
GATGGCACACCATGCAACCAATTGAATCTATTCGCGTTTTAACCGGACAGTAGTGGTTCCATCTACCTCTTTGCTTCGCAGAGCGAGGAGTTTGTTTGCATCATGATTTCTCAGATGCGCGTACGGGGTCTGATGTTCGACCCCTACAACAACGCCTATATTGTGATTCTTCGGGACGAAGATAACTCGGACATGCTGCCGATCTGGGTGGGGAAGTCAGAAGCCAGCTCGATCAGCCTGGCACTTGAGAACGTCTCGGCTCCACGTCCGATGACGCACGACCTGATGAAATCCATCTTGGATTCGTTCGATGCGAAAGTGATCAGCGTCGTCATTACGGACCTGAACGAAAACACGTACTTCGCAAAAATTCACCTAATGTACGACGACTCCGAGTACACGGTGGACTCCAGACCCAGCGACGCCATTGCCCTTGCACTCCGGGCCAATGCGCCGATCTTCGCCAGCGAGACGGTGATGCGCAAGCAGACGTCCGAAGAACTCGAACAGTGGCTCGAGAACCTGAAGCCGGAAGACTTCGGCAAATTGGACTCCTGAGATCGCCTCATCATGGAACACACACGCGCGATAGACGTTCCCCAGTTGATCGAATTCACCGTGCAGCGGGTCGTCGAGGACAAAGGCACCGATACGCGAATCGTGGTATTGCAGCACAACCGGGGCAACGATGTGTTGCCGATTTGGGTCGGAGCCGCCGAGGGAACAGCGATCCAATGGGCAATGGAGAGCGTCGTGACGCCACGGCCCATGAGCCACGACCTGATCCGCAGCTTCGCGAAACATCTCAACCTGAGCATCCAGCGCGTGGTGATCACGGACGTCAAGAGCAGCACCTTCTATGCCACCATCTTCCTGGCCTCTAAGGGGGTCGAGCGATCCGTTGACGCGCGACCGAGCGACGCGATCGCCCTTGCGCTACGGACTCAGTGCCCGATTTATGTCGCTCCGGACGTGTTGAAGCGCCGAGGTAGCGCCAATCTGGACGCGTGGCTCGCGAAGCACGAATCCAAACATATCGATACACAGGAAGTGTAACCGACACAGACCGTTTACTCATGGCGAGGAGTCGAAGGATTATGACGTCCACTTATCTCGAAAAACCGGCAGACGTAACGCGCAAGTGGCATCTCGTGGATGCCGAAGGCAAGACCTTGGGGCGGTTGGCCGCCCGTGTCGCCATTCTGCTCAGGGGGAAACACAAGCCGACGTTCACCCCAAACGTGGATACGGGCGACCACGTCGTGATCATCAACGCGGATAAGGTGCGCCTCACCGGGAACAAGATGCAAACCAAGATGTATCGGCATCACTCAGGGTTTCCGGGTGGATTGAAATCCCTGACCGCCGAGCACGTGCATGCCAAAAACCCCACGCTCTTACTGACCAAAGCGATTCTCGGCATGCTCCCCAAAAACCCACTGGGCAAACACATGGGCAAAAAACTGCGCGTCTATGCGGGGACCGCGCATCCTCACCAGGCTCAGGGGCCGGAATCACTGTCGTTGTAACTCGATCCTAAGGATATAGATATAAAGGAGGCGTGACAGCATGGCAGTTGTGACACAGTATGCAACCGGCAAACGCAAATCCGCGATTGCGCGCGCGTGGGTCTCGGCGGCGGCCGGCGAGATCGTCGTCAACGAGAAACCGCTGGACAAGGCGTTCCCCCGCTCTACCCTCAGAACCATCATCCAATTTCCACTGGAACTCGCCGGCGTGAACGGGAAGTATTCCATTCGAGCCACCGTCCGGGGGGGAGGGCCCACCGGCCAGGCCGGTGCGTTGCGGCACGCCATCTCCAAGGCGCTGGTGATCATGAGCCCCGCCCTGCGTCAGCCGTTGAAGAAAGAAGGACTCCTCACGCGCGACTCGCGCGTCAAGGAGCGGAAGAAATACGGCCAGAAGGGAGCCCGCAAACGCTTCCAGTACTCGAAGCGCTAACGGCAGGAGCGTTCGGCAGAGAAAGGGAAGGCTCCCTGCCTTCCCTTTTTTGTATGGGACCCCGGTTGCGCACAGGCCATCCCGTCACGTGAGTATCTCCCATGCCGAAGATTCGCATCGCGGTCGCAGGAGCCAGCGGATATGCCGGAGCGGAATTGCTTCGGCTCATTGCCGCACATCCTCAGTTGGAGTTGACGGCCGTCACGTCTGAAAAATCGGCCGGCATGACGGTATCGTCTGTTTTCCCGAGTCTGGCGGCGGTCGTCTCACTCTCGTTTGAAGCGCTGGCACCGGAGGCTTTGGCCGAGCGGGCCGATATCGTCTTTCTTGCGCTTCCCCATACAAAATCCCTCGCACCGGTCGCCACCTGCCTGGCGGCCGGGAAGCGAGTGGTCGACTTGAGTGCCGATTACCGTCTGAAAGATCCCGCGACGTATGAACGGTGGTACGGAACGCCGCACACGCAGCCCGCGCTGCTGAAGGAAGCCGTGTACGGACTACCGGAATTGCACCGCACACAGATCGGCCCGGCTCGGCTCGTCGCCTCGCCCGGCTGCTACCCGACAGCGGCGATTCTCCAACTGGCGCCGTTGGTCGCGCATGGACTGGTTCAGCCGGATACGGTGGTCATCGATGCCAAGTCAGGCGTATCAGGCGCGGGGCGCAGCCCGGCGCTCGCCTATCACTTCCCGGAAGCCCACGAATCGTTGGAGCCCTACAAAATCGGCCAGCACCGTCACATTCCGGAGATCGAGCAGGAACTGGCAGGTCTGATGCGGACACCACGCCACGCTTCTACCGCAGGACAGCCCGGTGTGCAGTCGAGGCTCACCGTTGCCTTCACGCCGCACCTCGTCCCAATGAACCGCGGCATCCTCAGCACCGCCTACTGCCGCCTCACCATCGCAATCGACCTGAAGGAATTGCGGACGCTCTATCGCGATTTCTATAAAGGAGAGAAGTTCGTCCGCCTTCATGAGGAGACGCCACCCAACCCCCGCAACATCCGGGGCTCGAACTACTGCGACATCGGTGTCTTCGCCGACAACAGAGCCGGCTGGGTCGTGACGGTGGCGGCCCTCGATAATTTAGTAAAAGGTGCGGCCGGCCAGGCCATTCAAGCGATGAACCTGATGGTCGGCCTGCCGGAAGAGACCGGTCTTACCGCACCAGGCCTCTTCCCATAATCCTTCCACGTCCTCCTTCCGACCCATGTGAGCAAGGATTCAATCCAATGAAAACGATTGCGGGGGGCATCACCTCCCCCAAGGGATTTCAAGCCGCCGGCATCCACTGCGGCATCAAGAAAAAGAAGCTGCTCGACCTCGCCCTCGTCGTCTCAGAGCGGGACGGCCCCATCGCCGGCGTGTTCACGAACAATCGCGTGGCGGCCGCGCCGGTCGTGCTCGATCGCCTGTATCTTCAGCAGGGAATCGGACGCTCCATCATTGTGAACAGCGGCAATGCCAATGCCTGCACCGGCGCCGAGGGCCTTGCCGCGGCAGAGGAGATGGCCACGCTCGTCGCACGGCGGCTGGACACAGACCACCACAAAGTGTTTGTCGGGTCCACCGGCGTCATCGGTCAACCCTTGCCCATTGAATGTATCCGCGCAGGCATTCCGGCCCTCATGCAACGAATCAGACGGACCGGCGGCACGGAGGCGGCGCGGGCCATCCTGACGACAGACCTGCGGGTGAAGCAAATAGCGATGCGCGGCACGGTCGCCGGACGATCCGTCACTATCGGAGGCATGGCCAAGGGTTCCGGGATGATCCACCCGAACATGGCCACGATGTTGGCCTACCTCACGACGGACGCGGCGATTTCGCAGCCCGCCTTGCAGAAGGCCCTGTCCGCGGCTGTCGACCAATCCTTCAACTGCATCTCGGTGGATGGGGATACCAGCACCAATGACACCGTCCTGTGCCTCGCCAATGGCCTGGCCGACAATGCCCCCGTTCAGGAAGGCACCGAGGCGTTTTCCGCCTTCCGTCGCATGCTGTTACAAGCCTGCCTGGCGCTGGCCTTGCGAATTTGTCGAGACGGAGAAGGGGTGACCAAGATCGTCAAAATTCACGTGACGGGGGCCGACACTTCGGCGGCGGCCAAACAGGTGGCCAACACAGTCGCAACGTCAAACCTCATCAAGACCGCCCTCTTCGGAGAGGACGCCAACTGGGGACGCGTCATGGCGGCAATCGGGCGATCGGGAGTACCCGTTGACCCATCAAGGATCGACTTGTCCTTCGACAAGGTGGCCATGGTCAAGAACGGGATGGGGCTTGGCGCACAGGCCGAGCGCCGGATTGCGCCGGTGTTCCGCAAGAAAGAATTCACGATCCACATCGATCTCGGGCAGGGGTCCGCGCAAAGCCACGTCTGGACGACCGACCTCTCCTACGACTACGTGAGGATCAACGCGAGCTACCGCTCGTAAGCGCCGCAAGTCGAACCGCAGGCTTGAAAACAACGGCCGACTGTGATAGCGTGCCGAGGCTTTTTGGCTGAATTTCCAGCCACTGCGTCCGACACGGAGCGTCCCTTCGCATCGGACGATTATCATTCACAAATTCGCACCAGCGTGATGAGCACGCTGCGCGGCTTGAGACTAAGAGGGTGGTCCCCTCTCGTTCACGTTCGTGAGCGCTCTGCAAGCCACGGAGGGAGGTGAAGGCATGGGAGTCGTTGCAATCAAAGAATTGTTAGAGGCCGGGGTGCATTTCGGCCATCAAACCAATCGCTGGAACCCCAAGATGAAGCGGTTCCTCTTCGGCGAGCGGAACGGGATTTATATCATCGACCTTCAGCAAACGGTCGATCGACTGGAGCAGGCCTGTGCCTTCGTTCGAGACACCGTCGCGGGGGGAGACTCCGTCCTGTTCGTCGGAACGAAACGCCAGGCCGCCGATATTCTCGAAGAAGAATCCAAACGGGCCAACATGTTTTTCGTCAACCAGCGTTGGCTCGGTGGCATGCTGACGAATTTCCAGACCATCCGGAAGAGCATCGACAAGATGAAAAAGATGGAAGCCATCCTGGCCGACGAGACCCATGTCGGTCACACCAAAAAAGAACTCGGCCAGATGCAGAAGGAAGTCGTCAAGCTGCAGAAGAACCTGACCGGCATCAAGAACATGCGGGCGCTGCCGGGCGCGGTCTTCGTGTTGGACACACGCATCGAGCGGATCGCGGTACAGGAAGCCAACCGGCTCGAAATTCCGGTCATCGCGATCGTGGATAGCAATTGCGATCCAGAAGATATCAATTATCCCATCCCCGGTAACGATGACGCCATCCGGTCGATCAAGTTGATTACGTCCAAGGTCGCCGAGGCCTGTATCGAAGGGGCGCATCTCAAAGCGCAACGGGAAGAGGGCGAGGCAGCCCCTGCGCCGGTAGAAGAAAAGCATGCCGGCATGACCTTCACGAGCGTCCCCGCATCGTAAACTCTGACTCGTTTGTGTACATCTGAATCTGTTCGATTGAGGAGTACGACAGGAATGGCTGGACAAAGTACGTTAGTCAAAGAACTGCGCGAAAAGACCGGCGCCGGCATCCTCGACTGCCAGAAGGCGCTGACGGAATCGGACAACGATATCGAGAAGGCGGTCGATTACCTCCGCCAGAAGGGCCTTGCCGCGGCCCAGAAGAAGGCTGGACGGGAAACCAATCAAGGACTCGTCCATGCTTATATCCATGCAGGCGGGAAGATCGGCGTGTTGATCGAAGTGAATTGCGAGACCGACTTCGTCGCCCGCAACGAAGAGTTCAAAGCGTTCGTCAACGATCTCGCCCTGCAAGTGGCCGCCTCCAGTCCTTTCTACGTGAAGCGAGCGGACATTCCCGCCGAGGTCGTCGACAAGGAAAAGAGCATCTACCAGGCCCAGGCTCAGGAGTTAGGCAAACCCCCGGCCGCCTGGCCGATGATCGTCGAAGGCAAGCTGGAGAAGTTCTACCAGGAGAGTTGCCTGCTCGAACAATCGTTCATCAAGGACCCCGCCGTCATCATTAAAGATCTGGTGGCGCAGAAGATTGCCAAGATCGGCGAGAACATGAACGTCCGTCGGTTCACGCGCTATCAATTAGGCCAAGCATGAGCTCTGCCAAATACCGACGCATCCTCCTCAAAGTGAGCGGAGAGATGTTGGCCGGTGAGCAGGGATACGGCATCCAACCGTCCGTCCTGGAAGGACTCGCTGAGGAAGTCGCCGCCGTGGTGGCCATGGGTGTGGAGGTGGCCATCGTCATCGGCGGAGGAAACATCTTCCGCGGCATCGCCGCCAGCGCATCCGGCATGGAACGGGCCTCTGCCGATTACATGGGAATGCTCGCCACCGTGCTGAACGCGCTCGCCTTGCAGAACGCCTTGGAACGCAAAGGCATTATGACACGGGTGCAGTCCGCCATCGAAATGCAGCAGCTGGCGGAGGGCTACATCCGGCGCCGCGCCATTCGCCACTTGGAGAAGAAGCGGGTGGTGATTTTCGCCGGCGGCACCGGCAATCCCTATTTCTCCACCGATACCGCCGCCGCACTGAGAGCCATGGAGATCGGCGCCCAAGTGATCATGAAAGGCACGAAGGTCGATGGCATCTACGACGCCGATCCGATGAAGAACCCGACTGCGAAGAAGTTCGCTGAAATTCCCTTCATGGCGATCTTGAATCAGAATCTAAAGGTGATGGATGCAACCGCTATCAGCCTCTGCATGGATAACAGCCTGCCGCTGATCGTGTTCAGCCTGAAGGACAAGGGCAACTTCAAGCGGGTCGTCCAGGGCGAGCCGATCGGCACTCTCGTCACTGTGGAGAACCGATAAGGGGGACGCGCCATGCCGAACGCACAAGCTGTTCGCCAACGAGTCACCGAACGGATGGACGGAGCGCTGGAGCACCTGAAGCGGGATCTGGCCGGCCTTCGGACCGGACGCGCGTCGGTGGCGCTCTTCGATAGCGTCAAAGTGGATTATTACGGGACCCCCACCCCGCTCAAGCAGGTCGCAAACCTGGCCACTCCGGAAGCCCGGTTGATTACGATCCAGCCCTGGGAGCCGAACCTGATCAAGGAAATCGAGAAGGCGCTCATGACGTCCGACCTGGGGCTGTCACCGTCCAACGACGGCAAAATGATTCGGGTTCCTCTGCCGCCCTTGAGCGAGGAGCGTCGCAAGGACCTGATCAAAGTGTGCAAAAAGCACGGCGAAGACACCAAGGTCCAGATCCGCGGATTCCGACGGGACGGGAACGAAGAGCTGAAGAAGCTCCAAAAGGACGCGAAGCTGAGCGAAGACGACTTGCGGAAATCCGAGAGCGAGATCCAGAAGCTCACCGACCAGTACATCCAGAAAATCGACCAGGTGTTGAAGAAAAAAGAAGAAGAAATTCTCGAAGTCTGACCGTCTCGACCCGATTACCCTTCACCACAGCCCGCTGCGTGCCGACGTCATCCAGCTTCTCACCGACCGTAGCCGCCATCGATCTGTCGGCGCTCGCCCATAACGTCGCGCAGATTCGCCGCTGTGTGCCTCCCTCTTGCGAGATCATCGCGGTCGTCAAAGCCAACGCCTACGGCCATGGTTCAGTCGAGATTGCACAGGCGCTCCACCGTCTCGGCATCTCGCGCTTCGGCGTCGCGACGATCGAGGAGGGCCTCACCTTGCGCGAGGCCGGCATCCAGGCCCCCATCGTGATGCTTGGCGCCCTGTTTCCTCCGCAGATCCCCGACCTCGTCGCGCATGGCCTCACGCCGGTCATTCATGAACCGGCCATCGCTGCGGCCCTCGCCAAGCAGTTGCTGTCGGCCGCGCAACCCTTTGGGGTACACCTCAAGGTCGAGACCGGGATGGGACGCCTGGGACTGACTCCGGCGGAACTCATGACAATGCTCGGTTCGGCGGAATTCAACGCACCTCTTCGTGTGGAAGGGCTCATGACGCATCTCGCCGATGCCGACGGCGACAATCCATCGTTCTCCGACGAGCAACTTGCGCGATTCCACGCGGCCGTGGACGCGGTCCAGCAAGCCGGCTTCAAAGTTCCGCTGATCCATGCCGCCAACAGCTCGGCTATCGTACGCTATCCGGCTGCGCACTTCTCCGCTGTCCGCCCCGGCCTCATGCTCTACGGCTACCATACGCTCCCTCCCTCTGTGACAGCACCTGAACTCACGCCCATCCTTTCGCTCTCGACCACCGTTGCCCAGGTTCGCACGCTGAGCCCCGGCACGAGTATCGGCTACAACCGGACGTTCATCGCGAAACGCCGGACGCGCATCGCAATCCTGCCGATCGGCTACGCAGATGGATTCAATCGCCTCCTCTCAAACCGCGGCGCCGTGCTTCTGCGAGGCCGGCGAGCGCCGGTAGTCGGCAGCGTCTGCATGGATATGACCATGGTGGACGTGACCGAGATCGCAGGTGTACAGGTCGGCGATCAGGCTGTGGTAATCGGCCGGCAGGACGCTCTCGCGATCGGTGCGGACGACATCGCAGAGTTACTGGGCACGATCCCCTATGAAGTCTTGTGCGCCATCGGCTCCCGCGTGCCGCGACAGTATCGCCGGACCTGACAGGCCGCGCGCCTGCATCGAATCGCTCGTTCGTTGTTTGAACCCGGCCCCTGCCCTATAATGAGCGCGGGCGACCGTGACCTTCGGTTCGACGAGTGAGCCACGCAACGAACGCTTTGCTCCCGGTTCATGACGAGCACGTTCAATCTCAAGCACAATCTCATCGGTTACCTGCTGGTCGTGCAGGAGTTTACCGAACTCTGCGCGCGAACCCTGCTGAACCTCTTCCGCCGGCCATTTTACCTCCGGGAAACCATCCTCCAAATGGACCGGATCGGCGTGGGCTCGCTGTTCATCGTCGTCCTGACGGGACTCTTCACCGGGATGGTGCTGGCCCTCCAGGGCGCCGTCCAACTCGAACCCTACGGGGCCACCATGTACGTTTCGCGACTGATCAGCACATCGGTCGTTCGCGAACTGGGGCCTGTGCTCGCGGCGCTGATGATCGCGGGACGAGTCGGCACCGGCATCGCATCCGAACTGGCATCCATGACGGTCACGGAACAGATCGACGCCCTGCGCGCGGAAGGTACCGATCCCATTCATAAGTTGGCCACCACGCGGCTTCTCGCCTGCGTGGCCATGATCCCGTTGCTCACCATTATTACCGACGGCATTGCGATTCTGGGCGGCTGGCTGGTGGCGCGGCTGTATTTAGGTATCGATTCCTATTTCTATTGGACGTGGGCCTTCGAAGCCTTGCGCCAACGCGATCTGGTGCTGGGGCTCGTGAAGCCGGCGTTTTTCGGCTTCCTCATTGCGATGGTCGGCTGCTACGCTGGATTTTCGACGAAAGGGGGAACGGTCGGCGTGGGGGCATCGACGACGCAGTCCATGGTCTCGGCCTCGATCTTGATTTTGGCGAGCGATTTCTTCCTGACAAAGCTGTTTATGGCGTTTCCTTGATGGAATCCGGACGCACATGATCACGTTGAGTCACGTCGAGCTGACGCTGGGAGGACGGCAGGTCCTTCACGACATTTCCTTAGCGGTCGAAGCCGGCGAGACCAAGGTGATTCTCGGTGGAAGCGGCTCCGGCAAGACGACTATTCTGAGGCTGATTCTCGCCCTCTTCAAGCCGGATGGAGGCTCCATCACCGTCGGCAGGGAAGAGATCACCGGTCTGTCCGAGCGCGAGCTTCCACGGATCAGACAGAACATGGCCATGGTATTCCAGAGCGCCGCGTTGTTCGACTCACTCACCGTGCGAGAAAATGTCGGCTATCGTTTGTGGGAACAGGGGGAACTCTCGGACGAGGCCATCGAAGAGAACGTTCGGCAGAGCCTCCAGTTCGTCGGACTCGAAGACACGATCGACACAATGCCCGGCGATCTCAGCGGCGGCATGCGGAAGCGTGTCGGCATTGCGCGCGCCTTAGCCAGCGGTGCAGGCATTCTGCTTTATGATGAACCGACGGCCGGCCTCGACCCGGTGAACTCGTTTGCTATCGGGCACCTGATCATTCAGCTCAAGTCGAAAGGCGTCACGCAAGTGGTCGTGACGCACGATCTCGACCTGGCATTCCGTGTAGCCGATCGCATTGTGATGATCCAGCACGGCCGGATCGTCTTTCAAGGTACGCCGCAGGACTTGGCCGGACGGCAGGAGAAAGCCATCCGCGGGTTCTTGGACCCGTCGAGTCTTCCCACGGCGGGCTGGGAATCGTTGGCCGGCCGTAACTCGATCTGAGAGTCCATCGCACCGAACCGGAACGAGAACGCGGAGACACGGCACATGACGCGACAAGCACAGACGAGATGGGCACAGGTGAAGATCGGGCTGCTCGTGGTGGCAGCGTTGGGGTTCCTCTTCGTCATGATCATGAATCTTGAAGAAGGGGTGGGCCTCTTCGCCAGACAGACGAAGTTCAAAGCGATGGTCACCCACACGCAAGGACTTAAAGTAGGGGGCCCCGTGCGCATGAACGGCGTGGACATCGGCAACGTGCATAAGATCGCCATCGCCGGGGAAACGCCGCAAGTCGAGATCACGTTTACCGTCAAGAGCGACGTGGCTCCGCATATTCGCGAGGATGCATCTATCAGCATCCGAGCCCTCGGGTTACTGGGCGACAAGTTTTTGGAGATTTCCCCTGGTACGCTCTCCAAGCCGCCGCTGCATCCAGGCAACGTGCTGATGGGCAAGGCCGAGATGGATATCGGCAGCCTCGCCTCCGGCGCATCGACCACCATCGAGAAGGTGAACACTGCGCTGGAAGAAATGCAGCAGGCGCTTGCCGTCATTACCAAAGGCCAAGGGACCACCGGCAAACTCGTCAACGATCCGGAGCTGTACAACCGATCCAAAGAGATCCTGGACAAAATCGGCCAAGCCTCGGAGAAAGGCCTGGCGCTGCTCGACAAGGTAGAGCGCGGCGAAGGCACGGTGGGCAAGCTGGTCGGGGACAAAGAACTCTACGCCAGAGCGACTCAGGCAGTCACAGAGCTGAACGACCTGGCCAAGAAGCTGAATAATGAGAACGGCACGCTGACCAAGCTGGCCGATCCGACCCTCTACGCCAAGCTGGATAACCTGACGGCGCGCGGCGAGCAATTGTTGGACAAGGTCGAGCGCGGGGAAGGCACGGTGGGGAAACTGGTGACCAGCGATCAGCTCTACGCCCGTGCCGACAAGCTGCTGACGGAAATGGAACAGTTCGTCGCGGACGTGAAGAAGAATCCCACCAAGTATTTCAAGTTCTCAGTGTTCTAAAGACTCCTCCTCATCACAATCCCGCCAGATTGAGACCGTTGAGCGACGCGACCTGCCTGTGCCAGGCACGGCAGACAGGGAACGATGCCGGCGGCCTTTTTCAACATCCTCTACGCCGGCCTCCGTCACAGGAGCCACGTGCACCACAAACGTTCCCCCTGTGCATTTCCCACCACAGTCCCTCTTGTGTCTCCTCCCCGATTTTCCCCTTGTCATCCGCCGGTTAGCACGCGCCCTCCCTGGGCACAGATATTGAGTCTCCTCCAACCTGTATGAAAGCAGCCACCCATGGAAGGGTAGGACCACAGCCGTGAAAGGATGCCGGCCATGAACACCAACACGATCGGAATACGACTCCCGTTTCTGCTCCTGTCGCTACTCGGAGCTAGTCTGCTCGTCCTCTGTTTCGGACGGACACAGGCCATGGCCGACCAAGCGCCGACCGAGATGATCAAGACCACGATCGGCCAATTATTCAGCGTGCTGGACGATGAAGGTTTGAAGGCGCCAGACCGGAATGAAGAACGGCGCCGTGCGATTGAACAGGTACTCAAGGCACGGGTGAATTACGAAGAGATGGCGAAGCGGGCACTCGGGGCGCCCTGGACGATGCTACACAGCGGGGAGCGCCAGGAGTTCGTGACGCTCTTCGTCCAACTGCTCCGGGACGCGTTCGCGAACCGCATCAGTGCACACACGGACGAGCAGGTTGTCTACCTCGGCGAGCAGAACCATGACCCGGTCTTCGCGGAAGTGCATGCGCGACTGATAGGCCAAAAAGTCGATACCGCTCTGGATTTCCGTCTCATCAACCAGAGCGGCGAGTGGATGGTGTACGATGTCGTGGTGGATGGCGCCAGCATCGTGTACAACTACCGCGCCCAGTTCACACAAGTGATCAAAGAAGTGTCCTACTCAGGCCTGGTCCAACAAATGCGGCAGAAGACCGCTGCCCTCAAACGCTTCGAAACCAGCCCCGTGCAGTAGTCACTGAACGACTGAGCGCACGACCCCATTCTTTCCCCACCCGCCCTCTTAGACATTCAACTTCCTCTTCAGCCGTTTCTCCACGCCGGCCACTTTACTGCCCAGTCTTCCTTTGTGGCCTTTGCGGTAATCGATCTTGATGGTGCAAGAGATGCGGGTGCAGTCTTTGCGCATACGCTCGTAGCATTGCTTCACGACGCGAAAGACCTCATCCCACTCCCCTTCGAGCACCGTCCCCATCGGATTGAGACGATAATCCACGCCGCTTTTGTCGATGATGTCCAGCGAGCGGGAGACATACTTACCGACGCTCTCGCCCTTCCCCAACGGCGACATGCTGAATTCCAACAGCACCATTCCTCCTCTTTCTTCTGTCTTCCGCCTCACTTCTCACCCCTTACGTCTCACGCCTGTTGCTTGGCCCGTTCGTCCTGCCAGGCTTTGGGATAGGTGATCGTCCCGGTCAGCTTGAAACCCTCCACGGCCTCGCGCAGCAACGCCTTCCGTCGCTCGGCCTCGGGCTCATTGGCCATCGTTTCGTCACGCAACTCGGCGAGCCAATCCAGAAAGGCCGCGAACTCGTCACCAAAGAGTTGCTCTATCTCCTGTCGGAGTCTGCTTGCCAACGCCGGTGCCACGCCACTCGTGCTGATCGCGACTCGCAGGTGGCCACGGCTCACCACCGCAGGCATCGTCACGTTCGAGCAATCCGGTTGGTCCACAGACCACAGAAGAAAGCGTTTCTCGCGCGCCAAGGCCAATAAGGAACGGGAGAACTCGGCATCATTCCGTAGCGTATTCAGCACGAGAATGACCGTCTCGACATCCGTCGTGCGGAACAGCCGACCCCGATGAATGACCTTGGCTGACGCAGTGAGTTTGCGGAGCGTGTCATTCAAAGTGGGGCTGATAACCGTGACTTTGGCGCCGGCGTCCAAGAGGCGCAGCGTTTTCTCCGACGCCTCTCCGTCGCCGCCTAACACCACACAGGGCCAGCCTTTGACATCTACTGTCAGGGGAAATCCAGGATTCGCAGCCATCGGTTCTCCTCCAGAAAAATAACTGGCGCATATCATACAATAGCGCTTCGCAAGGCGTAAACCGGACCCTCCTCTTTTCCGATTGGCCTCTCCCTACCGGCCTCTGTATTCTGTATAATGACGCGCCCGTCAGGATAAAGGAATAACGAGTGGCCGCTTACACAGCTAAATCCTTGGGCATGACAGCCGGCATCATCGGCCTGGCGGCGCTTGCTGCCTATTACGGCTTGGCGCACATCGGCGAACCGCAGGGCGGTGCTGGAGTCGTGGCAGGTCAGGTCAAGATCGCACCGGCACTCGCCGATCAGGTGAAACCGACGGACGTGCTCTTCGTGATTGTGCGACGGCCGGGCGGCATGCCGCGTCCGCTCGCGGTGAAACGATTCGACGGCCCGACATTTCCGGTTTTCTACGAGATCACGAACGCGGACGTCATGGTGCAGGGGACTGAATTGCGAGGGATGGTAGACGTGGTGGCACGGCTTGACCGGGACGGCCAAGCCGGCCCGGCTCAACCCGGAGACCTGGAAGGGAAATACGACAAGAACCCCACCCTACCCGGCGGGCGCGATATCGACATCACGATTGATACAGTTCGTTAGCCGGGGCGGAAGTCTGAGTTCTGAGTTCTGAGTGCTGAGTTTAGAAAAAACGGGCTTCCTACTTGGCCAACTTAGCACTCAGCACTTAGAACTGAGCCAGCTATGTGTCGGCGGGATCGGTATCCAACTCCATATTCCAATAGAGGTAGTCGCGCCAACTTTCCGGCGTGTTCCGGATGCCGATCGTAATCGTGATGACGGGACTCCATCGCGGTTTGACAGGCCTCTTGATCAGCTTCATATGAGCCTCGTCCGGCGTCCTCCCGCTCTTGCGGTTGTTGCACCGCCAGCAGGCCGTCACGATATTCTCCCACGTCTTCCTGCCCCCCTTTGCGATGGGCGTGACGTGATCGAACGTCAGCTCCTCCGTGCGGAACTTATGGTTGCAGTACTGGCAGGTATAGCCGTCGCGGGTAAAGATGTTGATGCGGGAGAACTTGACCGCCCGGTGGCTGTCCTTCAGCCGCACGAGCTTGAGCAGGCGCATCACCGCCGGCAGCTTGATCGAGATCGAGATGCCGTGGATTTCCCGGTCGTAGACCTCGAGCACTTCGACCTTCCCCTGCCACAGCAGAGAGATCGCCTTCTGCCAATGCACCACTCGCAGTGGCTCGTAGGTCGAGTTGAGCAACAAGGTCATTTCCATGTCGGACCCTCATTCCCAACCGCGGCTCCTCCGTGAAAGGTGTTCCGTCGGTCTTGGGATGCTCCACTGTTTCTATGACACAACCTTTCGATGAAATCAAGCCGCAGAGGCCTCTCGTCTTCTCTTTCGACCGAGATGTAGACAGCCTGTCGCAGTCTTCTCAACAAGGAGTCTGACGCAATGGTCGATTTTGTGACTGTCGCAAAAGTGGAAGCCATTCCTCCAGGAGAAAGCCGCACGGTGGAGGTGAGCGGCATTCTCCTCGCCCTCTTCAACGTCAACGGCACGTTCTACGCACTGGACAACACTTGCCCCCATGCCGGCGGTCCGCTGGGCGACGGGACACTGACCGGCGATACCATAGAATGTCCGTGGCACGGCTGGCGGTTCAACGTGCGAACCGGCAAGCGGACGGAGAATCCGGACTTCACAGTGGCCTGCTGCCCGGTGCGGGTCGAGGGCGATGTCGTGCAAGTGGCCTTGCCGCCTAACTGGTAGAGGGCGGCGCGGGAGCCGAATCCGGCCCCTCCGGCATCAGGCCATCGGCGGGAAGCGACGCGGCGTTCACTCGTTTCGTCGTGAGATCGACGTGCCAGATGAACTCGCGCTCGAACCACTGATTCGTTCCCTCCTCGCGCAGATTGACCCGCACCTCAAACCGATCCCCATCGAGCTTCTTGACCCGCCAGTCGCCAAGCCGCACGCCCTGCCTTCGGTCGGTTTTCGAGCGCACGTGTTCGTTCAACGCCTGGAGAATGGAGGGATAGCCCGCCGCTCGGTGAGTTTGCACCAGGGCAAGCGCCTGCGCGGCGAGCGGATCGACGACGGGGTTGAGCGTCGGCGGTTTCATCCACACGTATGCCAACCCACCGACCACGAGCACCGCCAGCGCGCCATAATGGAGAAGCTTGGCGATCGAGAAGAATGAACCGGGCCGACTGTCCGGGGATGTTTCGGTAGTCATGATTCAGATACTCAACTGAGCGCAGTGTGTGACGATAAGAATTCGGTTGTTCACGCAGATCTCGCGCAGGCCTTCGACAACCTCGGAGGAATCTTATTTGGCCGGAGGACTGAAGTCAACGAACGATCGCGCAGAGTCCGCATCCCTGTTGAAGAAACTGCCGACAGACGCCGCCGCGTCCCCTTGACAATCCTGCGCGCACTTGTGTTACAAGTACCACTCCCGATGCGCGCCACGTCGCACACTCACGCGCTGAACTTGAGCGATGAAATTCTTTTTCTACGCCGACAATCTGAACCCGACCCAATTGAAGCGCCGTGCGCCGGAGCACAAGTTTCTCTGCAACGCGTCGCTGGCGGACCACCAGATCCGGTTCTGCCGCTGGTCATCGCAATGGCGATGCGGATTAGCCAGCATCGTACCCTCGCCGGGAGAAAAGGTCTGGGGGGCGGTGTTCGAGATCACGGACGAGGATCTGAAACTCCTCGACGACTTCGAAGGCGACGTCCCTGAAGGAGCCTTCCGCCATCTTTCCGTCACCGTCCTGACGGAAGCCGGAGAGAAAATCCTCGTCACCACCCATGCCGCGACACCGATCGGCAAGTTCAAGCCCAAAGAGCACTATCTCGACTGGGTGGTGAAGGGGATCAAGCACTGGAAACTGCCTGACGAATGCCTCGCCCAGTGGCAATCCTATCGGCCGCGGTGATCTGAACGCGGCCGAATTTCAAATTTGAATTGAGGTCAGCATGCCGAAGCCGAACTATCATATTCTCGTCTGCACCAATGCTCGCCCACCAGGCCATCCGAAACCATCCTGCGGATCAGCCGGATCTGCAGCTTTACTCATGGCATTCAATATGGGATTGATGCAGCGGGGCATTCAACCCGGCGAGGTCCTCGTGACCAGCTCAGGCTGCCTCGGTCCCTGCGAACAGGGCCCGACGGTCGTGGTCTATCCGGACGGCACCTGGTATGCCAAGGTGACCGAGGCCGATGTCACGATCATTCTTGATGAACACGTTGGGAAAGGCGTGCCGCCCCAGAAACTGAATCCTGATTCCATTTGGAAGTAAGACGTCGTCGCACCAGCCGTGAGCAGTCCCACTCATCATCAGCATAAGGCCCACGCGCCGACCAAGGTCGGCTGCATGGTCGTCACGTGCAGCGACACGCGGACGCCGGAAACCGACACGAGCGGCCGGCTCATCATGCAGTTGCTCAAGGAACAGGGCCACGACGTGGCGGCCTATCATCTCGTCAAAGACGAGCCGGCGCAGATTACAGAGCGCATCACCGCCGGCGTGACGAATGCTGCGGTGCAGGCCATCATCATCAACGGGGGAACGGGTATCTCCCGAAGGGATTCGACGTTCGAAGCGGTGGATGCGATGCTGGAGAAACGGCTGGATGGATTCGGCGAAGTCTTCCGCTATCTGACCTACCAAGAGATCGGCTCACCGGCGATCATGAGCCGCGCCACAGCCGGCATCGTCAAAGGCCGCGTCCTCTTTTCCACACCAGGCTCAGAAAACGCCGTCCGGCTCGCGATGGAGAAATTGATCCTGCCGGAACTTGGGCACCTGGTCAAAGAACTCACCAAATAGGTAAGGGGTAAGCGGCCTTTACCCCTTACCAACTCTTAGTCTTGCGTAATCTTCGGCTCTGAGAACTTCTGATAGAACACCAGCAAGTCACGGACAGAAATCACTCCAACGATGGTTCCAGCATCCGTCACGCCCAAGTGGCGCACACCGAGATCGCCCATCATATCGTGAGCATCCTGGACCAACCGCGTCCCCTCGATCGTCGCGATCGGAGTCGTCATGATGTCTTCGACGGTCATCTTGTTGAGATCTTTATTGGTGGCGACCCCCCGTCGAACGAGGTCCGTATCCGTCACGATGCCGAGGAACTGGCTCCCCTTCTTGACGAATAGCGAGCCGACGCGCTCATCGCGCATGTGCTTGGCCGCGCTGCGCACCGACATTTGAGGACCGACGGTCTTCGGATTCTTTCGCATGATGTGGGCCACTATCGACACAGGCTACCTCCCTGACGAAGAAATGAATGAATTTAGTCCAACTCTCATCCGACCGACAACACGATCTTACCAAAGACTCTTCGACTAATCATCTGTTCCTGTGCCAGGCGCACCTCTGCCAAAGGATAGGTTCGGTCGATCACAGGGTGGAGCTTGCCCTGCCCGAATAACTGTGCCGCCTTGACCAGCTCGGCCCGCGTCCCCATGTACGACCCCTTCACTGTGAGCTGGCGCGAGAACAGCGCGCGTAGGTTGAGCGTCACTTCGCCGCCCGTCGTCGCGCCACAGGTGATCAGCCGCCCGCCTTTGGCCAGCGATTCCAGGCACTGGTCCCAGACTTCCGACCCGATGTGCTCGATCACGAGAGCAACGCCGCGACCTCCCGTGAGAGCCTTCACCCGATCCACTATCTTTTCGCGGCTATGGTCGATCACGTCATCCGCGCCGAGGGCCTTCGCCTTTGGAATCTTCTCTTCCGCTCCGACCGTCGTGATGACCCGCGCGCCCGCCAACTTCGCCATTTGGATGGCGATACTCCCGACCCCGCTCCCGGCTCCCATCACCAACACGTCCTCACCTGGCCTGAGATCGGCCAAGACGAACAACATGTGCCAGGCCGTGACCGACACGAGGGGGAAGGCAGCCGCCTGCTCGAACGAGAGCGTGCCGGGGATCGGCAACACGTTCTGAGCCGGAATCGTGACGAACTCGGCATAGCCACCGGCCGCCTTGGCACCGAGAATACCGAAGGAGGGGCACAGGTTGTCGCGGCCGGCCAAGCACTGTTCACAACGCCAACAACTGAGTCCCGGCGAGAGTACGACCCTCGCACCGGCCGTGATCCCCTGCACTCCCGCGCCGACGGCTTCGACGACACCGGCCACATCCGACCCTGAAATATGCGGCAACGGAATCTTGTACGCGGGGATGCCTTGGCGAATCCAGATGTCGAGATGATTCAGCGCGCAGGCTTTGACCCGAACAAGAACTTCGCCCGGCCCAGCCTTGGGCGTGGGCACCTCCTCGATCTGAAGCCGATCCAGCCCACCATGCTCATGGAAAACAACGGCCCTCACGCGCCTCCGGCAAGTTATGAGTTCTGAGTGCTGAGTTCTGAGTTATCGGAGAACGAACAACTCAGAACTCCTAACTCACAACTCAGAACTTCAGTTAAAACGTGAGAGTGCCTTCCAGCACCATCACTGCCTGTCCACCCACTTTGACGGTCTGAATCGCGTCATCGTCCGATTCCACCTGTACGAGAATCCGCGAGGGGCGCTCGATCTCGTATCCTTGCTCGGCGACGATTTCCGTCATCGGCCCGACTTCCACCACGCCGTTTTGCACCAAGTACGCCCCGAGGGCGCCGCTCGCGCTGCCGGTGGCGGGATCTTCGGGGATTCCGATGGCCGGGGCGAACATGCGGGTATGGACGGTGGACTGTTCTTCAACCGTGACCGTCGTAAACACCATGATCCCGTTGGCCCCATATCGCCGACACAGCTGGGCGAGCGCCGACGCATCGGCCTTGATCGATCGCACCGCTGTGAGCGTCCGAACGGGCACGATGATAACGGGCAGACCTGTGGAGACGACTTCCACCGGCCATTTGGTTTCCGCAATCAGGTTCTTGGACAGGCTGAGTGCCCTCGCGATGTCATAGAGATCCTCCACATCCTCCACCGCGCCGAGGAACTGCGGTGGTGGTTGCGTCATGATGACGCTGCGAATCTCACCCTCGCGCACATGGAGCTCGACCGGAAAGAGGCCGATGTTGCACTCCTGCAGCAGGCGTGTCACCGGTTCGGTCAACGGCACGCGCCCAATCCGACCGAGGACGTAGAAGGTGCCCAACACCGGATGGCCGGCAAAGGGAATCTCCTGACTCGGGGTGAAGATTCTGATTCTGACCATCGCGGCTGGGTCTGTCGGGGGAAAGACGAAGACCGTCTCGGACAGGTTCATCTCCCGCGCAATCTGCTGAAGCTCGAAGTCCTTCAATCCTTCAGCATCCGGGATCACCGCGACTGGATTGCCGCCGAACGGTCGGTCGGTGAAGACGTCTGCTTGATAGAACTTGAGCGGGCGCGGCGCAGGACTCATATGGAATGGAGGTACTGTAGGTCAGCACCTTCGCGTTGTCAACGCGACTCGGCACACGCGACTCGGCACAGGAAGATGTTCACACTACGCAGGGATGGAAAGCGCTTCATAGGATTGGGTGAGGGGGTTGCGGACGTAGTCTTCGACGTAATTCTTGAGCAGCCCGTTGCGCCAGAGCCGCGTATTGGCGAACTTGGTATCGATCTTGTGGAGCACGCGGGCCTTCACGCCGGTCTTGCTCATGAATTGCTCGATGGTGACCCCGGCCATGTCGGTATACGCTCCGCGCCCGGACTGCATCATGCACTTGGGAATGTAGATGCACTTTTGATTCGTCAGCCGGCGGGCGATATCGTCGAACGTCAGCAGCACCGTGCAGTCGGAATCTCCCCCCAGCGTGGCATTCGGCACCATGAGATAGCGCGCGCGATTCTTCCGGTACAGATTCAAGATCTTGAACACGCTCTTCGCCATCACCACCGTATCGCGTTTGCCGAGATCGAGGGCGTCGAATGCGCTGACGATGCGTTTACGATTCAAGAAGGCGGTGATCGGCGCTTCGGTGTGAATGGTCTGGATGTTGGGCAAGCCGGCATCGTAGATGCGCTGCGCTTCATCCGCGAGGTGACGCTGTCCCTGACGCATGAGGGCGGCGGTGTCGTCTGTGATCCCGCGAACCGGTGTGAGGCACCCCATCCACAGAATGCATCGTTGGTTGATCGTGGAGATCGCAGCGGCATCCTTCGACATAGTGTGCGCATCGAAGGCGTAAAAGTTCGCAGAGGACACAGCCGGGCCGTCGAGAATCTTGAACACGTGTTTGATCCCCGGCGCATGCGGCATGAGCCGCTGTCGGTAGTCGCTCAGCGTGATGACGGACAATTCAAAGTTGATCCGGCCGGGATACTGCGCCGTCAATTGGTGAATCTTCGGCACGTGCACATACCCGACTGTAAAGAAGGTGATGTTCTTGTCCGTGTATTTCAGGAAATCCTCGACCCATCCCATCGCCTTGGGATGCAGGAACAAGTCGGTCCATTCCATATATTCGTTCCCGCCCAGGCACCAAAACTGAAGGGGGTCCGTCGGCTTCTTGTTGATATAGTCGAGGATGAACTTCCAATCTTCGTCGGTCGTTTTGGGCGGATCGAGGGTTTCGCGGTAGGAATGATCGGTCTCGTAACAGAATTCGCATTTCACCGGGCAACTCTTCCCCAAGCTCAGCGGAATCTTCCCCCCGTCCATCTCCCGGCGAAGGACCTCGCGGTAGTCCTTGGTTGTGAAAATCGGTGGAGCGTGCAGAATCGGCAGCGGGATCGACATGTTCGCTGAGAGATTCCTACGGTTCGGCGATCGGCGGAATTGACAGGGCGATCGACGCTTTGTCAGACTCCGGCCCATGAGCGCCCTGAATCAGGACACCCTCGCGCACGCCCTCGACGTCCTCGGGCTGCACCTTCCCGTCACGCGCGAGCAGCTCGATCAGAAACACCGTGACCTATTGCGCACCTGGCATCCCCATCGCTACGCCAACCTGACCAACAACCCACACAAGTACATGCAGATGTATACGAAGGGAGAAGCGATGACGAAGGAGATCGACGCGGCGTATGAGCTGGTGTCTCACTGGCTCGCCGAAGGACGACCGTGAAGCGTATCTCGCAAGACGATTGACGAATGATCCATTGCACCATTGAAGCAATGATCCGATGAAGCAATGAATCAATCGACGGACCGGTCAGCGCTTCACGCACGACGCTTCACGAAACAGAGTGGCTGACCACGCGCGTCATCCCTTCCTTCCCATCCTCTCCTTCACCCAACGCCACCGGCCAGGTCACCAGCCCTGAGACACTGTCGGTCGCCGCGACCGCGCCTTCTTTCCGCTGCGCATAAATCTGTGGGAGTCGATTCGTGCCGAACTTCGAAATATAGAGGAACACGTGTTCCCGGGCGTTTACCCGCACGGCCCAGGGCTGGAAGTCATTCCGATAAAACTCCTCGCAGAGCTGCATCGCATCCAAACAGGAGATCCCGCCCGGCTCGTTCAGCGTGTAGTAGTAATCCAGCGGCAGATCGTACTCCTTCTGCTTGTGGATCGTGATGCCGAACTTGTCCGGGTTGCGGACCATCGGCGTGTGCCGGTAGGCGACGAAATAGAACAGCTCCACGGAGTGGATCGCCGGCTGGTTGTCGAGGATAAATCGGCGCGTCTCTAACGCCTCGTCGCGAGTTTCGCCGGGGAAGCCATAGAACGCCATCACGTGATTCCAGATGCCGGCCTTGGCGGCTTGATCCAAATTATTCTGGATCACACTCGTCTTCGCGTGCTTGTCCATGAGGTTCAGCACGCGCTCGTTGGCCGACTCCATCCCGTAGTACAGCGTGCAGCATCCGGACTTCGCCGCGAGCGTCCAGATCTCCGGGTCTTGGAGCGACTCTTCGAAGCGGATCAGCGTCGTCCACTTGATGCCGACGTTCTGATCGACGAGCATCTGCGTCACCTTCTTCAAGAGCGCCGGTGGATAGGACTCATCGGAGAACAGGAAGTGGCGGCAGTGATACTTATCCCGTAGCGCCTTGATCTGCTCGATGACCTGATTGGCCGCCATCCCTCGATATTGATCGAAGTAGCCTTGGCCGTGATCGCAGAACGTGCAGCGGCCCCAGTAGCAGCCGCGCGTGGCGAGGTAGGGGATGATCCGTTCCGGCACGAAATAGTGATCCAGCGGCAGCCCATCAAAGTCCGGCAGCGGCAGCGCCGTCGTTTTTTCCGTAAATACTTCCTGGTTGAGGCGGATGCCGTTCTGCCCATCGCGGTACATGAGATTGGGCACCGCAGAGAATTCCCGCTCGCCATTTAACGCCTCGATCAGCCAGAGCAGCGCATGCTCACCTTCAAAGAGAATCGCCGAATCGAAAACCTCGGTAAAGAATCGTTCGTGGTGCGGCAGTTCTTCTTGTAAGCGGGTAATCACGTTTCCGCCGACGACCACATGCACGTTCGGGAACGTTTCCTTGATCATCTTGGACAATGTAAATCCCGCCAGCAGTTGCATCTGCGTGCCGATGGAGACTCCGACCACATCCGGCTTCTCTTTGCTGATCGCCGGCAAGACCAGTTGATTGCAGATATCGCGATAGACGTTCACCTGTTCGTCGTCCAGGCAGGCGAAGACTTCCCGTGAGACGCCGGGACGGTAGCCGAGATTGCTCTCCATCGGATAGAACACGAGGGAAGCGGGATAGTAGGCAACCGAAATGTACTGCATCGCCTCACGGAACGTATTGAGCGCCCATTCCAGCTGGTCGGCCTCATAGAACGCCTGACCGCGAACCACGTGTTTCGCCTGCTCCGCCCGTTCAGCGAGATCGAACACATCGATCGCGGCCACCTGTGCCAAGCAGGCTTTCTGGTCCACTTCCTGTTCCGTCAGCCAACCGGACTTTTCTTTCTCCTCCAGCGCCTTGAGCCGCATGCCCTGCCGCGCCTTGGCCCAGATCAAGAACGAGTCGCTGAAGAAGTGGTCGTACATCTCGATGTTGACGTCTTTCTGGACGACCTGATGCCCGGCCTCGCGCAGCACCGCCGTCAGCGACGGCAGCGCCAGGTACGGCGCCGTCGGCACCCACTCCGGCGGGAACAGCAGCATGACTTTGGACGTGCGTCTGGTCCCATTCCTCGCCGAGGCCAGCCCGCCGATTTGGACGAGTCCGGAAGCCATGTTCAGCACACTTTCGCTTCGATGGTGGAGGACGTACCGGCGCCCACACGATCCGGATTGAACTGCAACTCTGGAAGTTTGCTCAGCCCGAACCGGCAGATGTACAGGAAGATGTATTCGCGGATGAACAGGCGCAGGTCCCAGCCGGGGTAGTGGTTGCGCTCGAACTCTTCGAAGACCCGCTCGGCTTCTTCGACGCTCAGCCCTTGCTTGACGGTAAAGTAATAGTCCAACGCTAAATCCCATTCGGGGTTCTTGTACGCCGTGACGCCCCACCGCTCCGGATTCTTCGCCACGGGGTTGTGCTTGCCGAGGTCGAAGGTGCCGAAGCCGATCGAATGGACCAACTCCTTGTTGTCCTCCAGGAATTGAACGGAGGACCAGGCTTCCTCGCGGGTCTCGCCGGGAAATCCGAAGAAACCCATGCAGTGGTTCCAGATCCCGACACCGGCCGACAACTGCAGACTACGCCGGATCACCTCGATCGTTGTCGCCTTGTCCATCAGCTTCAATACACGCTCGTTTCCCGACTCGTAGCCGAAATGGAGATAGCGGCAGCCGGAATCTCGGGCATCCTCCCACACGGACTGCTCCAGCAAACTCTTTTCGAACCGCATGTGCGTGGTCCACAGAATATCCATCTTGGTGTCGACCAAGCGGCGCGTCAACTTGCGAAAGAGCGCCGGAGGATAGGATTCATCGGTGAAGTGGAAGTGCCGCGTCCGGTACTTGGCCTTCAGGTGCCCGATCTCCTCGACGACCTGCTCGATCTTCTTGGTGCGATACCCCGCCGTATAGCCTTCGCCATGGTCGCAAAACTCGCAGCGGCCCCAGTAGCACCCGCGCGTCGCGAGGTAGGGCAACATTTTTTCCGGCGTGAAGTATTTCTCCAGCGGCAGGCCATCGAAGTCCGGCGGCGGCAACGAGGCCATATCCTCGGCATGACTCAAGACCGACGTGTGGACACCGGTCGCATCGCGATACATCAGGTTCGGCACGCCGGACAACTCACGCTTGGCCCCCACCGTCTCGACGAGTTGCAGGAAAGCCGTCTCCCCTTCATAGGCCACGGCACTGTCGAAGTATTGGAACAGCGGCGACCGCGGCAGCGCATCGCGCAGCCGCGTCACCGTGTTGCCGCCGATCGTCACATGAATGTGCGGAAAGTGCTGCTTGATGAGGGCACAGAAGGTCATGGAAGAGAACATCTGCTGCTGCAACACGATCGAGATGCCAACCACGTCCGGCTGTTCCTGTTCGATCGCCGGCTTCACCAGATGCTCGAACACGTCGCGATACACGTTCACCTGCGTATCGTTCACCGCGTCCAACACTTCGGACGACACGAAGACCTTGTAGGACAGATTCGTCTCCATCGGCGGCATGCAGATCCGCGCCGGGGCATAGACCATCGAGATCGTGGCGGTGACTTCACGGAAGACGTTGATCGCCCACTCCAGCTGATCGATATCGTAGAACGTCTCGCCGCGGATGATCGCCTTCGCCTTCTCCGCCTTCTTGATCAACTCGTCGATGCGCTGCCGCGTCAGGTCGCAGAGGGCCAGTTGCACATCGGTTTCCCATTCTTCGAGCTCGCGTTTCTTCGCGAGCTTGCGCAGGCGATCTAACTGTTGCGGCACACGACGCAGCACTTTCTTGAGAAAGTCCTCGCTGAAGTACCAATCGTACATCTCGAGGTTGATGTCTTTCTGGATGACGGTATGCCCGGCTTGCCGGAGGACGGCGGTGAGGGAGGGAAGGCTGAGATAGGGTTCGGACGGGAACCAGTCCGGCGGGAAGATCAGCATGACCTTCATCTTCCGGCCGCCGGCGGCATCCGAGGTCTGGCGATGGAGCAGGATGAGTTCTCTGGATGCCCGTTCGCCCTTCGAATACTCTACGCGCATGAAGGCGGCTCCTCTATCGGCCGGGCATTCCGAAACTTCCAGAATGCCAAGGGGTTGGGCTATGAGAGTGAGTATTGTACGGGGGTGGAAGAAGGATATTCAAGGGCGGGAAGAGATGAGGGAGTAAGAACGCTGATCAAGAATTCGCGCTTTGTGTCGCGCGAATTAGGGATTGCCCAACATCTTCAGAATGCGCTTCGCGAGGCGTTCATTGATCTCGGTGTGCCGGGGAATGGGTTGAGAGATCTTCGTGGTGGGATTGTGATACCAATCGTGCTTCCCGCCGTGTCGAACCAGTACACAGCCAGCAGCTTCGAGCCGCCGGATGAGGTCCTTGCGCTTCACCGAAGCGTCAGCTCAGCGAGCTTGCGGACCCCTGGGATTTCGCCGCTGGTCAGATCGCGGTACAGGTCGCGAAGATTGGACTGTAGGTCTTCGAGGGACTCCCCCTGCGTCCAGTAATCAGGGTAGTCATGGAGATAACCAAGCCACTGATTGTTGTCCTGCCAGTAGATGTATTTGATCGATTCCATGCTTCCATTATAGCCTCAGCCCCTTGGCTTGCAAAGGGAGGAGTACGAATGCCCTCGGCTACGCTCGCGGTACCTCTCAGAGCCATCTTTGCGAGCTTTCCTGGCAGATACAGAATGCTTGAGGATCAGGCAGTCTCGCAATCCAACATTTCGCGGCGCGTGGCGGTCCGGCCCTTCTTTGCCCGTCTTTCGTGAAGCGTTGTTCGTCGCTCGTCCGAGCTACTCAACATTCACCAGTCAGCATTGATGCCGGACCAGGGTACCGGATTTATTTCGGCAAGGACGGCGATCGCCTCGTGATACTCCTGGGTGGCAGTACGAAACAACGCCAACAACAGGCCATCGAGACGGCGAAAGAGCGCTGGGCCGACTACCGTCGTCGCAAGAGTAAGAACAAGATGTAACACATAGGGGAGGCACGTATGGCACTCACACGGGAATTCAAAAATACGGTCGCGGCACGCGTGCAACGCGACCCGCGATTTCGCGAGGCCCTCTTCACCGAGGCGCTCAATGCGTATTTTGCAGGCGATACTACGGTGGGCAAGGCGATCCTGCGGGATCTCGTCAACGCGACCGTCGGGTTTGAAGACCTCGCCGCGACGCTCAAGAAGCCAAGCAAGAGTTTGCATCGGATGTTGGCTCCGCGCGGCAACCCGAGTACGGAAAACTTTTTTGGCATCGTGAGAGCCCTTCAGAAAAAGGCGCATGTGAAACTGCTCGTCACCGCGAAAGCCAGCTGAACGGGAAGGATAGAACACAAACGACGCCAGGCCCGGAACCATTTCCCGGCGCGTGGCGGCCCATTCTTCGTGAAGCGTCGTTCGTCTCTCGTCGCTCGCAAGCGGTGATCGTGCTGGCTCGCGAGATACGCTTCTCGTTTCACGAGAGACGCCATTTCTTCCCCGCATCAGCTATAGGCCATGGCGGACTTGCTTTTCGAGCATCTGGGCAGAGCCTAAGCGACAGAATTACGGTGAGAGGAGGGACGCATGGCGAAGGCCAAAGCCGAAGCGCTGGAGTTGATCAAAAAACTGCCTGACGATGTCACGACCGGCGTGATCATGGAGGAGTTGTTCTTCAAGCAGCAGGTGGAGAAGGGCCTTCAGGATGTGGCGGAGGGACGGGTTCCTACCCATGAAGAGCTGAAAAAAAGAATCGCGCGATGGCGCAAGTCCGCTGGTCGCTGACTGCCGGGAACGATCTTCAGGACATCGAAGACTTTATCGCCCGCGACTCCGTCCTTCATGCGATCACGTTCGTTGACCGCATCGTTGAATCTGCTGGGACGCTCTTTAAGACACCCCACATCGGTCGAATCGTTCCCGAGTTCAATCGCCCAGACCTTCCAGAGGTGATCTTCAGAGGGTATCGGATCGTTTATCTCGTGCAGGACAACGAAGTCCTCATTCCTCGAGTCGTGCACGGCGCCCGATATAAGCTCGCCCTCGTCCGCCGCGAGCCGGGGACATCGGCGGCTAGCTCTAGCAAGGCGACTAGCGCCAGGCCCCTCTCGCGGCGCTGGGCGGGCTTAGGTCCTCAGTGAACGGGGCTGTTGACTGGCTATCCCGCCCCACCAATGATTTCCCGATAGTACTTTTCGAGCATCAATGCGCGAGCTTGTTCAACGATCACGAGCTGCCGCTGATCGAAGGTGTTGGCCACATAGAGATAGGCAACGCCGTCCGACGTGCCGAGTTCGACGTGGAGCTGGCGGCCATCCGGTTCTTGGCGAGTGGTCTCCTTGAGGAGGTGCTTGTCTTGAAGCTGTTCCCAGACCTGTTGTGCGGAAGGCCAATGGTTCTCATAGAGCGGCGCGTCAGGATTGCTCGGTCGAGTGTGCAGCGTCGTACGATCAAAGGGGGTGCCTTCATCGGGCTCCGGCGATTCATCCCAGTCAAGCGTGCCCGGCACTCCTCTACTCAACACGTAGAACGGTCCATCATCGGCCACTTCTTCGACTAGAAGGTATCGAATCAACTCCGGCTGCTCGATCAGGCCAAGACCTCGTGCCGCCAAGGCCCGTTGCAACGGCACTCGCCTCGCCGACCGGCGGGTCTTTTCAAACACGATTATGCGCCCTACTGGAGAGAGCGCGGCGACCAGCCGATTGAGCCGAGTGCCGATCCCTGTTCGCTGCTCAAAGTCGGTTTGTTGCCGACCGTCGCAGGCACGCTCGTAGGTATTCCAACTGCGACTCGGAATACCCGGGTCCTGTTCGGCTTGAACCAGCGCATGCGTGGCGACGATCAGATCGTAGGAACCGTGGAGATCGGCCAGGTCGAGGTCCAGACACTCAAACCGGACATTGATAAGACCCAACTCCTTCGCTTTCTCTGTTGCGCAGGCGATGGAAGCCGGTGAGCGATCGATGCCGACTACGGTCCGATCCGGAAACAGCTTGGCATAAAAGGTCGTCAGGATACCGACACCGCATCCAAAGTCGAGAATGGAACGCGCAGTCCCGACTCGCTCGGCGACACGAGGACCAATTTGGAGATAGTAATCGTAGCGCTGACTGTAGAGGACAGGCACGATGTGCGGTTGGGCGGTGAGATCGTAGAAGAGAATATCGTCCGCCGGTCCGGCGCCCGGCGCGTGCTTGACCTCAACTTGTTGGGTCAGCGAAGTGAGATCAGCGGGAAACAGTGTCGCTCGTTGCCATTGAAAGTAGGCGGCGTCCGACTCGAAATGCCGGAGTCCCCACCGCTTCAAGTGATCATCGAGAGCCGCTTGCAAAGAGGATTGTCCCATTGAGTCATTGACTCATTGCTTCACTGGAAGAAATCACGCAATCGGCAATGAGTCAATGATCAATTTCTCAGGAGGGGCGCTTCAGCATGATTGCATCTTCGTATGTCACCGGTACCGGGTGGGGATGACGCAGTTGCCCCGTCCCGAAGACGACGTACTTTTCGCACGTCAGTTGTTCGAGGCCGATCGGCCCCTTGGCAGAGACCCGAGACGTGCCGATCCCAATATCTGCGCCGAAGCCGAACGTGTCCCCCGCGTGCAGGCGCGAAGAAGCGTTCACGAGCACCGCGGCGGCATCCGCCTCACGCGTGAACCGCATCGCGGCGGCGTAGCTCTTCGTCACAATGACGTCGGTCTGACTCGGCCCGTACCGGCCGATATGATCGAGAGCTTCCTCCATCGACGCGACCATCTTCACCGCTATCGTCGGGGACTGGAATTGCCGGCCCCAGTCTTCGTCACTCGCAAGCTTGACCGTTTTGTGGCCGCTCATCGACATCTGGCCCATCAGCGAGACCGTCTTGGGACACCCCAGGACTTCCACCTTGAATTCGTCCAGCAGCCGGAGCGTCAGCGCCGGCAAGAGCGGCCGGGCGATGCCCTGGTGAACCAGCAGGGTATCGGCAGCATTGGCCGCTGGAGCGTTCTGCACTTTGGAATTCACCACAATGTTCTGCGCCAGAGGCAGATCCACATCTTCATCGATATAGAGATGAGAGATGCCGCCTCCGTCACACAGCACCGGCATCCGCGCGCTCTCGACCACAACCTTGCGCAACCCAGGGCCGCCGCATGGGATGATGGCATCCAACGCCTTCGCGGAGCGGATCAACTCGATCGCCCCCTCTTTCTCAGGACGCTCGACAAACGAGAGCGCGCCCACCGGCACGCCGGCCGCTTCCGACGCCTCACGCAGACCGGTCGTGATTGCGTGTTGGGTCTTGCCCCATTCAGGCGCACCGCGAAATACGCAGACGTTGCCGGACTTCACGCACAGCGCGACCGCCTCGACAGTGGTAAGCGGTTTCAGTTCTGAAATGACTCCGATGACCCCGATGGGCACTCGCACTCGACTCACCTGCATGCCGTTCGGCTCCTCCCAACGTGCCGTGACTTCACCGACAGGATCAGGGAGGTCCGCCACTCGGCGCAGTCGATCCACCATCTCCTTCACATCGTCCGCGGTCGTACGAAGGCGCGCCACCGCTTCGCGGACGCGATCCCTGCTCGTCTCCCCTGCCATCGTTTTGCCGACCGTCTCGACATCCTGCTCATTAGCCGCCAGGATCGCCTCCTCATCCGCCAGCAGCCGGTCGGCCATGGCGTGCAACGCCTTGTTCTTGATCGGACCGGAGAGCAGCGACAGTGGCTTCGCTGCCTCACGAGCCTTCTTTAAGAGCTTCTCGACATAGATCTTAACTGGAACTTCAACCATGGCGATACCTATTTATCCATTGAGCGATCGAAGCATTGATTCACTTCAATCGAACAATCGTCTTCAATCGAACAATCGTCAATGACGCAATGAATCGACGGTTTCGGAGCCGGACTATAGCACGTGGTTTTTTCGCGAGTCAAAGCGACAATTCTTCGAATTGCTCATAGCTCAAACTGCTATTCTCAACCGATGAGCAGCCTGCCCCCCGTCTTTCTCTCTGGGGCTTGTTCCCCTCCATCCCACTCCCTTAGAATGCCGCCCATTCCTGATGAGCGAATGGCTGATAGCGAATAGCTGATGGCTCAGACTCGTGACCCATCACCCGTCACTCGTCACCCTTCACGGTCTCCATGATTGATCTGCGAAGCGACACCGTCACCAAACCATCGGACGAGATGCGCGAGGCCATGGCACGCGCGCCGGTCGGCGATGATGTCTACGGGGAAGATCCCACGGTCAACCGCTTGCAGGACATGGCCGCGGCGTTGGTCGGGAAGAAGGCGGCGCTCTTCGTGCCCACCGGCACAATGGCCAACCAACTTTCCATCCGCCTTCAGGCTCAGCCGGGCCAGGAAATCATCGTCGAAAGCCGATCGCATATCGTCCGGTACGAGCAGGGTGCAGCCGGAGCCTTGTCGGGCGTACAGCTCCATTGGCTGGCCGGTGAGCATGGCATCGTGTCCGCCGAGCAGGTGGAGGCCGCGATTCGCCCGAAGGACCCGCACACGATTCAGACCGCCCTCATCTGCGTTGAGAACACCCACAACAGCGGCGGGGGGTCTGTGTATCCGCTCGAAGCCATCGAACACATTCACGCCGTCGCAGCGAAACATGGGATTCCAATGCACCTCGACGGAGCGCGGCTATTCAACGCTGTCGTTGCCCGTGGCGTATTCGCCGCCGAGTATGCGCGACACTTCGACACGGTGTCGTTCTGTCTCTCGAAAGGGCTCGGCGCTCCGGCCGGCTCGCTCATCGCCACCAATCACACCCATCTTCTCGACCGGCTTCGCCGTTTCCGCCGCATGTACGGCGGCGCGATGCGGCAAGCCGGCATCTTGGCCGCCGCCGGCATCTATGCCCTCGAACACAACATCGCTCGATTGCAACAAGACCACGACCACGCGAAGTACCTTGCGCAAATACTTCAAAAGATTCCCTGTGTCTCCCTCAATCCCGACTATGTCCAGACCAACATCATCGTGTTCGACGTGCGACACCATCGCCTGTCTCCTGCCGACCTTGTCGCAGCGCTCAAGAAAGAAGGCGTGCTGCTCAACGCAATAGGCGGTACAAGCTTCCGCGCTGTCACGCACCTGGATGTCTCCTCGGACGACATCCAGCAAGCCGGCATCATCCTCACAGACGTCCTGACGCAGTAGGTCGCCCTTGTCGTTGACACTCTCTCGCCTCGCTCTTTAGAATGCTTTCACTGTGCGCGACTCGCGGCCGGGCGACCATGACGCTGCAAGTCGTCTCCTTCGAACAGATCGGTCGAATCCTCGACGTGACCGACTCCTTGGGACTCCATCGCGAGTGGGTGGAGATTCCTCTCTCGCCGGAGAGCCCCGGCGTGGTCCGCACACTCTCGAATGGGAAGCTGGACATCGTGGTCGATGCCGAGCCACCCTTCGAGGAGCGGCTTACCTCGCTGCCGGCACGCATTCATCGCGCTCAGAGAACATAATGGAACCGGAAACCTCCACCCCAACGCCGACCAGAGAAGAGCTCAACGCCGAGCTTGCCGAGGTGCCGGAACCGCCGGAGCGGCCGGGCGAGATCGAGGCACCGGGATTCGACGAGGTGGTGTCGGTGGCCCTGCGGCATATTCGCGGCAAGCGGGGCGGCGACCTGGTCGGAGTCATTCTCGTCGGGTCCGGCACGCGGCGCGCGATCACCCCGCACAGCGATGTCGATCTGATCGCGCTGGTGAAGGGAGACACCGAGGCGCATGAGATTATCCGCATCGCCGACCGTCTGGCCGATATCCGCTACCGAGGGCACCGGGCCGTCGAAGAAGAGCTGACCTTCTCCCCCCGACTGCCTCCCCTTCTTCGCAAGGGACACATCCTGTTCGACCTTGAGGGAATCTGCACCACACTCATCGAACGAGCCAACCATCGGTTTCGCCAGGGTCCTCCGCCCGTCGGCATCAACGAGCAGATCCGCATGAAGGCCGAGTGCTTGCATTGGCTCGGCAAGGCGGAAGACCTGTTCGACCGCCCGGCGACGGCGCTCTATCTGCTCAACATCTTTTTCGACGACTGCCTCACCGCCTTCTTCCGACTGCGCGGGTTTTGGCTGACCGCCCCGTCGGATGTGTTGCGCTTCATCGCCTCCCGCGACCAAGCCTTGGGTGAATTGACCAGTCAGTTCCTCTCTGCCCCGAACCTGTCCGAACGGCTCAACTTTGGCCGGCAACTTGCCGATCTCCTCTTTAAGGACGTCCCGCATCCCGCCCGAGTGGACTGAACGGTCGGCGATACGGAACGCCTGAGGCCGTCAGGACCGACTCCGTCGTGGAGCGGCACCCGCGTCTGTCGAAGCTCGTCAGGTCGCGGCCCCACTCCCGACTCACCGGGAGACATACGTCATTGTGCTAGAATGGTGGCACAGGTTCCGCGCCACCTCTCGACGGCACTGCACCACACCACATCATCCCCTTCACAGTCGGGAGGGGGCAGTGAGAGGATGACTACCATGGACATCGGGTTTATCGGCTTAGGCAAGATGGGCATGAACATGGTCACGCGCCTCCAGCGTGGCCGGCATCGCGTCGTGGTCTATGACCGCGCGAGCGACCTCGTCAAGCAGGCGGAGGAGCAGGGTTGCACCGGCGCCTCGTCCCTCGCAGATCTCGTCGGCAAGCTCAACGCGCCACGGGCCGTCTGGGTGATGGTGCCCTCCGGCGCACCGACAGAAGACACCGTCCAGGCTGTGGCGGCGCTGCTGCAGCCCGGCGATATCGTCATCGACGGCGGCAACACCCGCTTCCATGACGACGTGCGCCGCGCGGCGGACTTGAAAAAGAGAGGCCTGCACTACGTCGATGCCGGCACCAGCGGGGGCATCTGGGGATTGAAGCTGGGCTATTGCCTCATGGTGGGAGGCGAGGACGGGCCAGTGAAGCACCTCGCACCGATCTTCCAGACCCTCGCGCCTGAAAACGGCTGGGCCCACGTCGGCGGACCAGGCGCCGGTCACTACGTCAAAATGGTGCACAACGGGATCGAGTACAGCATGATGCAGGGGTACGCCGAAGGGTTCGAGCTGATGGCCAAGAGCGAGTACCAGCTCGACTTGGCCAGGATCGCCGATCTCTGGATGCACGGCAGCGTGGTCCGGTCGTGGCTGCTGGAGCTGGCTGCCGGCGCGTTGAAGGAAGACCCCCGGCTCGACACATTGAAAGGCTATGTCCAGGACTCCGGCGAAGGACGCTGGATGATCGTGGATGCGATCGAAAAGGACGTGCCTGTCCCGACATTGACGACCGCGCTGTTTACACGCTTTCGTTCTCGGCAAGAACAGTCGTTCGCGGAGAAGATGCTCGCCGCGCTACGCAACGCCTTCGGGGGACACGCCGTCCGCCACTGATCGTTCAGACGGAGAGGCTCATCGCCTATGGGACATCCCGCACAACCGGACCCTTGTACGCTCGTCATCTTCGGAGGATCGGGCGATCTTGCCAAACGAAAGCTGATCCCGGCTCTCTACAATCTGATGCTCGATGGGGTTCTCCCTCCTCAATTCTCCGTGCTCGGGCTCGGGCGAAAACCGATGAACGACGAGGAGTTCCGCAAGAACGTCCGCAACGGGGTGGAGAAGTATTCCCGGCAGGCCTTGGACCGGCAGAAGTGGGCCGATTTCGAGCGGCACCTGTTTTATTTGGCCGGCGCGATGGACGATTCCGCCTTGTACGAGGCAATCAAAGTACGCGTTGAGAAATTGGAAACGGACTTGGGGCTGCCCGGCAACCGCATCTACTACCTGGCCATCCCCCCTACCTCGTTCGCCTCGGCTTGCGAAGGTTTGCAGCACGCGGGTCTCGCCTCTCCTCCCGGCGGCGGGGGACCGTTTTGCCGCGTGATCGTCGAGAAACCGATCGGCAGTGATTTATCGTCGGCACAAGAGATCAACTCCACGATCGGGCGGGTCTTCGATGAATCGCAAATCTTTCGCATCGACCACTATCTCGGCAAGGAAACCGTCCAAAACCTCATGGTGTTGCGGTTCGCCAACAGCATCCTGGAGCCGATCTGGAACCACAAGTACATCGATCACGTACAGATCACGGTGAGCGAGGCCGAGGGCGTCGGCACACGGGCCACCTACTACGAAGAGAGCGGCGCGTTGCGGGACATGGTGCAAAACCATCTCCTGCAGCTGCTCTGTCTCGTCGCGATGGAACCGCCGTATTCGCTCGAGCCGAATGTGGTCCGCAACGCGCGGATCGACGTCCTCCGCTGCCTCCGCCCGATCTGTGGGAAAGATGTCGAGCATTTCACGGTTCGGGCACAGTACAGTCCTGCTGTCGTGAACGGCGTCGAAGTTCCCGGCTATCGCCGCGAGAGCGGCATTCGTCCCGACTCGACGACCGAAACATACGTCGCGTTAAAGCTCTTCTTGGAAAACTGGCGCTGGGCCGGCGTGCCCTTTTATCTTCGCACCGGCAAAGCGCTGCCGAAACGGGCCAGCGAAGTGGCTGTTCAGTTCAAAGAGATTCCCCAGATTCTGTTCAACACGGATCCGTCCTCACCGCAACCTCCGAACGTCCTGACGCTGCGTATCCAGCCGGAAGAGGGCATGTCGTTGCGGATGGTGTCGAAAGTCCCGGGAAGCCGTGCCAAGACGCACCCGGTTGAGTTGAACTTTAAGTACGGCGATACCTTCAACGCCCCGTCACCCGAAGCGTACGAGCGGCTCCTGCTGGACGTAATGGCGGGCGACGCGTCGCTCTTCATGCGACGCGATGCGGTGGAAGCGTCCTGGGCCTGGATCACGCCGATTCTGGAAGGCTGGCAGGCGTTCGGCACGAAGTGGCTGCCCGAATATGCCGCAGGCAGTTGGGGACCGGTCGAAGCCGATCGGCTGATCCAGAACGATGGGCGCGCGTGGCGGGTGCTATAAAGCAGACAAGGGGAAGAGGGGCGCAAATACCTGCTCATACAGGAGCGTGGCAATGAGGCGGTACCCGTCGGTGGTCAAGTGCAACCCGTCATTGGAGTAGACGTCCGCCAACTGCAGGGTGTCGGGCTCAGCGGTCGCCTCGAACAGATCGAGGTAGGGCAACTGTTTCGAGCGAGCATAGTCGCAGATCGACCTATTCAAGACCTGCCGGCGGGAAATATGATCCGCCACCCACTGACCGCCCTCCTCATTCCCTAACTCACCGGCGATGCGTAGCGAGGGGACCGTCACCGGAACAGGCTGAATCAGAGCCGCCACGGCCTGCTCGTACATCTTCACCAAATTACGCATAATCTCCTCCGGCCTCGCGTTCCAGCCCAGGTCGTTCGTGCCTCCCAGCACCACCACATACGCCGGTCGGCGATCGAGGACGTCCCGGCGAAAACGCATGGTCATCTCACCCGTCAGTTCCCCACAGATCCCGCAGACAGCCACGCGGGCCGTCGAGCCGAGACAGTCCTGAAGGAACTGCCCATAGGGCGTCTCGCATCCCCGAGGATGTTCGGCACTTGGCGATTGAAATCCTGCCGTGAGACTGTCCCCGAAGCAGACGATCAATGGCGATGGTGATGTCATCCCACACCCTGGGCGCAGGCAATCCGTCTCCGTGGATTCTACTGTCTACGCAGCACGCCGGCAAGCAGAGGAGGCGCTCCGGGAAGCCGTTCCAGCCAAGGGAATGACCATTCATCGTCACGTCATCGTCACGCTGCCGAGAACGGATATTTTGTTGACGAACCGGGGGGGCCAAGGTACGACTACCCCATATGGACGATCTTAAGGCAGCACAGGAAATGATGGCCGCCGCGGCCTCCGCCAAAGCAGCGGCCGACCCCGAGAGCGCCTCGGTCAAGCAGCTCGTTCGGCTGCTCGACAAAACGTCGAAATCGACCCGTACCTATGGCCCCAACAACCCCGTCGCGCAGAAGTTCTTCCAGCAATTTCACGAGCAACTGACCCAACACCTCGCGACGTATGGACGGCTCGGAGTTCTCGTCCAGCGGTCTGAACTATATTTCAAAGAAGAGCTCGTCTACCAGACGCAGGACGAAGCCACCGGAGACAATCTCGCCTTCAAGCTCTACGCCGACGGCATCCGCGAACTGACCTTCCAGGATGGGCTCTCTCAGGAAGAGTTGATGTTCTTCCTCGATTCGCTGTGGGGCGGCGCGACCGGTGAAGAGAGCGACGACGATCTCGTCACCCGCCTCTGGTCCAAGAACCTGTCTACGATCGCCGTCGTCACAGCCGAAGAGATCGCCAAAGCCTCCGGGTCCGAGCACGTGCTGTCGCTCCAGATCGGCGGTGTGCTGAACGCCTCTGTCTCGTCTCTTCGCGAGGTGCTCGATCGCGAGCGAGCACAGCACGGCAACGCACCGGCCGACAGCGGGGCCGGTGCAGGGAACTCGGGCACACCGGATCGCTTCCGAGCCGATCTCGTCGGGTACGAGGTCTCGGATGAGGAACTGGCCGCGCTCGCCAAGGAAGTCGAGGCCGAGTCCTCTCGCGACAGCACGATGTACGTGTTGGATATTCTGACGGTCATCCTGGCTTCGGAGCAAACTCCCAGGCTGCTGACAAAGCTGTTCGAGGTGTTCGACAGCGTTCTGGAATCCTTGACCTGCCAGGGCAATTGGACCGTGCTCGGCACCGTCCTCAGCCTCTTGCGCGAAACAGAGGCGCTCCGGCCCAACCTATCGGACCAACACAAGCAGCAACTCACCGCTCTCTTACAGAGCCTCACGCGCCCGGAGCGGATCAAGCTGATCGAAACCTATCTCAATCGCACCCCGAACGCGAATACCAAAGGACTGCCGGCGTTAATGCTCACGATGACGCCCGAGTCCGTGCCGGCTCTCTGCACGCTGCTGGCGAACCTCGAAAGCCCGACGCATCACGCCATTGTGTGCGAGGCCCTGTTCAACCTGGCCAAGAACACCCCAGAACCGATCCTCAAAGGCCTTATAGACCGTCGTCCGCTGTACGTGCGGAATTTGCTCTCCATCATCCCACGCTGGAACAACCCGCGGCATGCGGAGACGGTCGAGAAAATCATGCGCTATCCCGACGCACAGGTGCGGAAAGATGTCGTTCGCACGTTGGGCATGCTGCGCCCCAGCGGGAATGGCGCCAAGTTCATCCGATTGCTCAGCGACCCCGACGAACCGGTCCGGCTCGCGGCGCTCAAGCTGCTGATGAATGGGCAGTATACCGTCCCCTTCAGTCTCTGGTCGCCGCTCGTCAGCGCAGAAGAGTTTCACGACCGCACACCGTCGGAGAAACGCGCCGTCTTCCAAGCCATACGCCAGACTGCCGGCGATGAAGCCGTCTCCTACTGGCAAAGCCTCTTCACCGAGTGGTCCTGGACCAATCGGAAAAAGCGAGAGGACCTCGCCGTCCTAGCCGCCGACGCGCTCGGAAAGCTCGGCTCGCCGGCGGCACTGGCGGCGCTTGAAGTCGGGCAGACAAAAGGCAGCGCCACGGTACGACAGGCCTGTGCCACCGCGCTGGCTATGGCGACCCGCCAGCAACGCCACAAAACAGCCGTCGGCCAGAAGTAAGGAGACACCGTGACCGAGCCCACGCCCACCGCCGATCCGACCGTCACCCCACAGGGGTCGGCCCAACCGATTCTTACCCACGAGCAGTCCTTGGCCAAAAAGATCGGCAAGGATTCGGAAGCCGGAGACATCCTCGACCAGCAACTCATCATGCTGGGGACCCAACTGATCACCCAGCTGAACGTGCTCATCAAGACCTCGCGCATCCATGGCCCCACCAATGCGGCGCTGGACAAACCCGTCGAGGCCATGCTCACGCTCATCGAGGCCCTGGCCCCTGAGAAGCCGGTCCGCTTGCGGCTCCAGAACGACTTCCTCTTCCTGGGAGACAGCCACTTGAAGGTCAATGCCCAACAGATGGCCGTCTTCTCCAGCATCATCGACGTGCTCAACGCATGGAAGATCGGCGGCATCTCGTTTGCGAACATCGTCGGGCCCAAAGATTTGCGGGAGTTTGCACACCTGTTCGTCAGCATGGATGCGGAGACCGGCTCGCTGGACGAGCTGCGCCGGGAGCTGAAGGCACGCGGTGTCCAGGGCATCGAGCTGGAAGAACCGCTGGTGTTGCAAGTCAGGGAGTCGAGCACAGGATCGGCCTCGATCCGCCGGCAACGCCGCGCGGCAGCGAAGAACGGCTATGCCAAGGCCGCGACCGCCGTCGGAAATCTCGTGCAGACCTCGCGAGAAGGGGGCACGCTCACATTCAAACAAGCCAAGCGCGCCATCCAGAACATCGTGGATCTCATGACGCAGGATGAAGCCACACTGATGGGGCTGACGACGCTCCGCTGTCATGACCAGTACACGCACAACCATTCCGTGAACGTCGCACTCCTCTCGATCGCGCTGGGAAACCGGGCTGGATACCCCAAAGTCGAGTTGGCCGACCTGGGCCTCGCCGCGCTGTTCCACGACATGGGCAAGGCGAGCATCCCTATGGAGGTCCTGAACAAGCCCGGCGAGTTTACGGAAGAAGAATGGGTGGCGATGCGAAACCATCCGACGGAAGGCGTGCTGAGCATGGCCCAGATGCGCGGCATCGTCAACATGCCGGGGCGGATGGCCGCGGCCTCCTTCGAACATCACATGAACTACGACTTCACCGGCTATCCGAAACTCAGCACCGGCTGGAAACTGTCGCTGACCGGCCGCATTCTCATGATCGCGGATTGCTACGACGCCATGACCTCGTCACGGGTCTACCGGCGGGAGCCCATTCCACCCTCCAAGGTACTGCAACTGATGCTCGCCAAGAGAGGAAAGTCCTTCGATCCGGTGCTCATGAAGCTCTTCGTCACCTGCGTCGGCATCGTTCCCATCGGAAGCCTCGTCATGCTCGACACCGACGAGCTGGCGGTCGTCATCAAGCAGGCAGTGGAAAAGGAGCACGCCGAACGTCCCTACGTCAAGGTCATCGCCGACCCCTCCGGAACTCCTATCGACGACGGTGCGGAGCGGGACCTCACGGAAAAGAACGCGGACGGCGACTACAAGTACAGCATTCTTCGATTGGTCGACAACATTGAGTATAAATTCGATACCAGCCGGTACTTCGTCTGATCCCTCCCCCAGACCTTCCTCACCTCCTCGCTTCCGGTGGCGGCCATCCCATCTCTGCCTGCCGGCCGCAATAGAAACATGAGAGTCGATAGCGTGCCTTCCGCCTCGGATTGGGCAAGGAGAGAAACACCACCGGCGTCTCGTCGAAGGGGCACAGTGGCTGCTGATGCATGAGATGCTCGCCCGCCATCATCAACAGCGCGGCATCGTCCCAAGACGGCGTCGGCTGTTCCCGACCAGTGATTCGCGTCTTCCAGCCGCAAGTTTGGCAGTGTGCCTCGAACACCTTGACCCGATCGCGGAACTGCGAGAGGTCCGTCGTCTCGACCGGGCCCGGGCAGGGTGCCCGTCCGCAAACCAATGGCTCATGTTGAAGGGCCCTGACAAACTGCTGATGCGCCGCCCGTTCCTCAGGATTCATGCCATCTCCTCTTCGTTCCCGCACACCGGTCGATCGAGCACGCCGTCCACGCCCTTCGTATCGGACGAGGCCTCTCAAAGTCAATTCACCCCTGCCTCCCCCCCAGCACCCCCAGCACTGTGCTTGACACAGACCCACACCAACGCTATTCTCGCAAGGTTTTTTACAGGTCCCCCTTACGGTCTTCCAATCTGGAAAGGAGTCATGGACATGACTAGCGTACGCGCGCGGGCCCTCCGCCACCTGGCCTTCGTCGCTCTCTCACTCTCGTTGTTCGCAGCGGCTTCCGCGGCCAGTTACGCCGCCGAGTCGTTCAAGATGGGCGTCATCGATCCGCAGGCGGTCCTGGAAAAATCCAAGGCCGGGAAGCGGGCGCTGGACGGCTTGCGCGAATATGTCTCGACCCGGCAGAAACTCCTCGCGCGCGATGAAGAGGAACTGCGGACGAGAGAGAAGACGCTCAAAGAGGGCAGCGCGAAGTTGAGCGACTCGGAAAAGAAGGACGAGGAGACGAAGTTCCGCGCGAAGATCCAGGATTACCAGAAACGCGCCCAGGAGTTTAACCAGGAGTTACAGGGCAAACAAAAGGAACTGATCGACGACTACATGAAGCGTATTGCGACGGCCACTCAAACGGTGGCCGAGAAGAGCGGCTTCGCGCTCGTCGTCGATAAAGGCAGCGAAGCCACGGTCAAGATCGTCATCTACAGCAAGGACACGATCGATCTAACCGACCAGGTGATCAAGGAATTCGATCGCGTCAACAAGTAGCCCCGGTCCTTCCTCACAACAATTTCTCACCGCGCGGTGTCGGTTCAACGCTCGCGAACCGGCACCGTGCGGTCAATTGATCGTGCCGAAATTGTTACGGACAACTCCCCGTCTCTATCGGGTATCCCGCTTCCCGCCAGGCCCTGATCCCGCCGTCCATCGAGAGCACATTCGTGTAGCCCATCTGCCGCAACGCATCAGCCGCCAAAGCCGAGCGAAAGCCTCCCCCGCAATAGAGGACGATCTGATCCCGTTTCTGGGGAATCACCGTCTCGATATCGCGCTCGATCACTCCCTTGCCCAGATGCCTGGCTCCCTGCGCATGGTCTTTGGCAAATTCGTTGTCTTCCCGCACGTCAAGAAAATCGAACCGTTCGCCCCGATCGAGCCTCGCCTTCACCTCTGCTACCGTGCATTCCTTGACGCGCTGTTTGGCCTGTTCGACTAATCTCAAGAACCCCGGATTGTGCTTCATGCCGCCTCCTTTCAGAACAAGACCCCTTGCTCGACACCGGGCCGCCGGAACGTTGACGGAACCTGGCTCGGTTCGTCATTCTCATCCGAAAATCCGGCTTTGCGCCGCGCCACCTCGAACAGTTGCTCGATCATGTTCCAATAGGTACCGGTTCCCCGGTGCCGTGCGAAAAACTCGCCTTCCGACATCTTGCCTCCGCGCACCTCCCGAATCCGGTTGACGATTTTGGCCCATCGATCGGGAAAGGCCTCCTTCATCCGTTCGACGAACACCGGCTCGACACTGCCGGAAAGACGGAGCAGGATGAACGCGGCCGTGTGAGCGCCGGCCTCGCGCGCCCGCACGAGCAGGTCCGGGATGTCGCCGTCGTTCAGACCGGGAATAATCGGCGCGATCGAGATGCCTGTCGGAATGCCGGCCTCGGCCAGCGCTTTCATCGCCTCGAACCGCTTGGTGGTGGACGGCGCGTGCGGCTCGACCTTCCTGGCCATCTCGTCGGCCGCAAAGGGAATGCTGAACAACACGCGGACCCTTGCTTCTTCGCGCAAACGCGCGAGCACATCGCGATCGCGGAGCACCAGCGCTCCCTTGGTGATGATGCCGGCGGGATTCCGGTATTCGGCGCATACTTCGAGACAGGCGCGCGTTAAGCCGTAGGAGGCTTCCAGCGGCTGGTAGCAGTCTGTGTTACCGGAGAAGACGATCCACTCTCCCTGCCAGGACGACTGATCGAACGCGCGGCGCAACAGCAGCGGGGCATCTTTTTTCACGACGATCTGGCTGTCGAAGTCCGTTCCCGCCCCGAATCCCCAATACTCGTGCGACGGGCGAGCATAACAATAGGCGCAGGCATGGAAACACCCGCGATAGGGATTCAGGCTCCAGCGGAAGGGCAAGTCGGGACTGTCATTGCGACTCAGGATCTCACGGGTGGCATCCTCATGCACCACGAGCCTGGCCACCGAAGCCGGCTCCAACAGCTCACGATGCTGGGACTCAAAGGGATTGGGAGGATTGGCGATAGCCCGCATAGATCGTATGCTCCCTCTCGACAGCCGGCCTTGTCAACCGGACGGCATACCGTGCCGGTCTCGCCGCCGGCGAGCGAGAGGCCGCGGCGTTTGATTGACTAACCCAGGACCAGGTGTTAGATTTCGACGCCTCTCGACTTCACACCGATCATGTACGATCTACGCTACCTGCGAGAGCATCTAGACGCGGTTCGGGCGCAGCTTGGACCGCGTGGCAGCGACGTGGCGTGGGATGACCTCCGCAAGTTGATCGAAGAGCGCCGCGGCCTAACCACCCAAGTCGAACAGCTTCGCCATCAGCTCAAGAAGGGATCGGACGAAGTCGCGCAGCTCAAGCACGCGAAACAGCCGGCGGACGAAGCGATGGCCGCTATGAAGGCCTTGGGCGATCGTATCAAGACCATGGACGAGGAACTGCGCGGATTGGAAGAGCGGGCAAGGGACCTGGCTTTGCGCATTCCGAACCTCCCCCACGCTTCCGTACCGGCAGGACGAGACAGCAGTGAGAACGTGGAGGTTCGCCGGTGGGGCGTCCCTCCGACGATCACCGGAATGCCTCGCTCCCATTGGGACATCGGCGAGGCTCTTGGCATTTTGGATTTCGACCGTGCCGCCAAAATTGCCGGAGCGCGTTTTGCCGTTCTCACCGGGCTTGGAGCCCGGTTGGAACGCGCCCTGATCAATTACATGCTGGATCTCCATACGAGCCGGCATGGCTATCGCGAAGTGCTGCCGCCGGTCCTCGTGAACCGAGCTGCTATGACAGGCACGGGACAGCTCCCGAAGTTTGAAGAGGACCTGTTTCGGCTCCGCGATGAAGACTACTTCCTCATCCCTACAGCCGAGGTGCCGGTGACGAATCTTCATCGCGAGGAGATCCTCGATGAGGACGAACTCCCGATTCGATACACGGCCTACACGCCCTGCTTCAGACGGGAAGCGGGGTCCTACGGCAAAGATACGCGTGGCTTGATCCGGCTTCACCAGTTCAATAAGGTGGAACTGGTCGCCTTTACCACGCCGGGTCGCTCGTATGACGAGTTGGAACGCCTGACCGGCCATGCCGAAACGATTCTACAGCATCTTGGCCTCCCGTACCGTGTTGTGACGCTCTGCACCGGAGACTTGGGATTCTCGGCCGCGAAAACGTACGACATCGAAGTGTGGCTGCCCTCGCAGAACCTCTATCGGGAGATCTCGTCGTGCAGTAATTTCGAGGCGTTTCAGTCCCGTCGCGCCAACATCAAGTATCGCCCGGCCGGCGGCAAGAAAGATGCGAAAGCCGATTTCGTCCATACCCTCAACGGTTCGGGCCTGGCCGTTGGGCGCACTCTCGTCGCCGTCCTGGAGAATTATCAGCAGCCGGATGGGTCGGTCTTGATTCCAGAGGCGCTAAGACCATATATGGGTGGAGTGGCACTTATCCGCTCGCCTCAATCACGATATGACCTAAAATAGGCTCGCGGTCGGGGCAAGCTATAGAAGTGAAAAACAAACCAGTGGTTTCTATCCCGTCGGCAAGAGCAATCGTATAGCCTCCGGGTCGAGCAAGCTTGGTATGGAGGGGTGACGGAGTGGCCGAACGTGCCGGTCTTGAAAACCGGAGTCCGGGCAACTGGACCGTGGGTTCAAATCCCACCCCCTCCGCCATACCAACCTTCGGTTGACCCGTCGGACTCTCTATCGTCTTATCGTCATTGAGTCAGACGGATAAGCACCTCAAGTGTTTGAGTGCTTTTTCCATACCAAGCTTGCTCGACCCGAAGCTTATCAGTTACGCCGACGGGATAACTCCATCGAATGGTTCTTGTAGACGGGAAAGACACCTCAAACCGAGTTGAACAGTTACTCGGAGGCAGACCTTGTCACTGGGCCGCGTGTTGGTCGTCGATGACGACATCACCATCCGAGAAACCGTGCGCATCATCCTGAACCGAGCCGGCTACGATGTCGTGCTGGCTGGGAATGGAGATGAAGCCATCAAGCTGATGGGCACGGATGACAATGCGGGCAACGTGAATGCGTTACTGAGTGATCTTGAGATGCCCGGCACGGATGGGTCGAAGCTGATCGCCCACTTCAAGACCGCCTATCCAATGGTCCCGATCATCATTCTGAGCGGAGCCACCGACTTTGTGCTGACTGAAGTCCTCATTCAGCAGGGCGTGACCGATTGGCTGCGCAAGCCCTCTTCGCGGGAAAAAATCCTCGAGAAAGTTCGGGTCGCCGTTCGACTGCATGAACTTCGGGTCAAACAGTCTGCCCTCTAGCCCTCGTTTTCACTGACGTTCCTCACAATATCCACTCTAGCCGATCTAGCCGACTAGCGGGCCTCAGGCTGTGCAGATAGGATACTGAAGGCCCTCCGAACCATCCATCCAGGCAGCCCATCCGTCTCTCTGCTCAGTAGACGATTTCAGCGTCACTCTATCCCGTTGATAGTCCAACCATCCCCTTTGGCGCATCGAGGAGAAGTTCCCTCGCTTCACCCATTTGAGGAATGGGTGGCCCCTCCTTTTGAGCACGCTGACACCTACCTTGTCGGTATTTTCACACGGTTGGGGTTGGCTTATCGTGCATTGATAGAAGCGCAGAGAGGCTCTCAGAGAGACGTAACACAGACTTTGGTCCACCACCGGCTCAAACCGGTACCAGCGAAGGGAGGCATCATGCACAAGCAGGTTGGAAAAATCGGGGCCATCAAACGAGACCTAAGGGGGAAAGCGTGCCCCTTCTGCGGCGGACACAAATACCAATTGGTCCTCCGATGCAACCTTACCCCTGACTCTGGCGGACTCTTCGCCCGCTGCAGCCGGTGCCAGAAACCCAGAGAGCTTGACGAGGAGCTGGGCCGCATTCTCTGGATGTAAGACAGTCCTCGCAGGCTATTGAATGAAGAGCTCCTGAGCGGGAGCCCTGCTCTCGTTGCGAGCCGATTCCGTTTCACGGGTTTTCTGAGCGAGGCGAGAACTACCGGAGGTTCTTCTCTAAATCCTGCTCACTTTTCTGGAGGAACTACCAATGACGAACACACAACTCGATGGGATGCCGGTTTGGGCACAATGGCGCACGCGGAAGAGGCGAGCACGAGCCAAATTGAAGGCGCTGCAGCTTATGGCTGCCAGCGGGGTCATTCGTCCCGTTCATATGGAGTTACGGCACGAGACAGCGAGGGATCGGATCGCCGTCTCAGAGCGCGTCCATCGCGATCACGATACCATTTCATGCGTCCCGACGAACAGCAGGACAATCGATCCCTGTCAAGAATGGAGCGCTTCTGTCCTTCAACGGTTTCGTACCCTGTCAGGGGGAATGCTGCACATCCAACGCCGTCTCTTGGCTGACCTGCAGTGGGGACCGGACAAAGCAGCCTGACTCCTTCCCATTAAAGAAGGAAGAGGGGCCCTGCCCTGCGACTCTTTGCAACCCGGCACCTAGTACTGCGGTTTGCATAGGGCTCTCGATTACCCCCCTACGCTGACAAAACACGTGGAATCTCTTGTACGCCTCTCTTCCTCTGATGTAAGATCGCCCCTCACTTCAAAATAGTGAGGTACACATCCGTCTAGATTGAGAACACCCGAGAAATTTTCACCGCTCGCGAAATCTGAATAGACTGCGCGGAGAGGTGGCCGAGTGGCCGAAGGCAACGGTTTGCTAAACCGTCACAGGGCCAAAAGCCTTGTCGCGGGTTCAAATCCCGCCCTCTCCGCCAAACAGACCTTGCTCGACCGCGAGCCTATTCTAGGCCTTATCGTCATCGAGGCGAGCGGATAGGTGCCGCCGGTATCTTGTGCTGTGATTCGGAAGTCTGACTTGATTGGAAGCAAACAGAAGCTTGCTCGATCCGGGACCTGTGCGATCCTTTTTCGAAAGAGGATACCAGCATCCGACACTTTCTGGCAGCTTGATTTTGGTTGTCTGATCCTGTAGACAGAACCACTCGCCGTGTAGCTTTCGTCTCCGTGCCGAGGTAGCTCAGTTGGTAGAGCACAGCCCTGAAAAGGCTGGTGTCGACAGTTCGATTCTGTCCCTCGGCACCATATACCCTTCATAGAATTAGACAATTCCCGCATCTCGGCATACCCCTTGCCTGCCTAGTTTTTAGGCATTTTCGGCATTTTTGCCCGATTGGTTGTCCAAATGGTTGTCCAAGGACGGCGTTCAAACGTCTGCTATCCCAAGAGATGAACTCCGGCGCGAGGGCCATGGAGTCGGACGGCGCCATGTGGCCACCCTGATGAGGCGCATGGAGATCACGGCCGTGTATCGCACGCCCCGCACCAGCCAACGACACCCGGCCCATCGGGTCTACCCCTCTCTCTTGCGCGATCTAGCGATCTCACGTCCCAATCACGTCTGGGCGGCGGATATCACCGTCACGGCGGACCCGCTGGAAGAAGTACCCTGGCTCAGGGAGCACCGGCAGAACAGCGTCACCGAGATGGCACTTCTCCACGGCTATCCAGCAGAAGACCGTATTTCCCTATTGCAAATTCACCACGAACAGGTGAATATATCGCCATGATTAAGCGAAACATTGAGCAAACGATCCGGTTGGCGATGGCGGACACGCCGGTGGTGCTGCTCAACGGCGCCCGGCAAACCGGGAAGACCACGCTGGCCCGAGCGGTCGCGGAGAAGACCGGCGCGGAATACTTCACGCTGGACGATTCCGCCACGTTCGCGCTGGCGGCGGGCGATCCGGCCGGCTTTATCCGCAACCTGAGCGGTCCCGTCGCCCTCGACGAAATACAAAAGGCGCCGGATCTGTTCCCCGCCATCAAAGTTTCAGTGGACAAGAACCGCCGGCCCGGTCGCTTTTTGCTGACAGGTTCGGCCAACGTCATGACGCTGCCGCGTTTGTCCGAATCGCTGGCCGGACGGATGGAGGTCATTCCCCTGTTCCCGTTTTCGACCGGTGAACTGGCGGGCAAGCGTGAGGGATTCGTGACGCGTCTGTTTGACGGCACCATCGCCGACACGAAACTGACCTCTACAAAAAACGATCTTCCGGCCAGATTGACTCGCGGGGGTTATCCGGAAGCCGTTCAGCGCAAAACCACGGACCGGAGGTCGGCGTGGTTCGCGTCCTACATTTCCACTATTCTGCAACGGGACGTGCGGGATCTGGCGCGGGTCGATGCGTTGCACCAGTTGCCGAACCTCCTCAAGTTGCTGGCCGCCCGGACGTCCGGCTTGATGAATCTTGCCGACCTAGGCAGGGACGCCGGACTGCCGCACACGACATTGACCCGCTATCTGGCCCTCTTGGAAACGGTATTTCTGGTTCATCGCCTGCCGGCCTGGTCGCCAAACGTGGGGAAGCGCCTGGTCAAAGCGCCCAAGCTGCATCTGGTTGACACCGGCCTGGCGTGCCACCTGATCGGCGCGGATGTCCGACGGGTCAGCGAAGATCGTTCTTTGCTGGGACGGATGCTGGAGACCTTTGTCGTGGGCGAGCTTCGCAAGCAGTTGTCATGGACAGATCCGCACACGCCGCTGTACCATTTCCGCACCGCCGCCGGCTCGGAAACGGATGTCGTGCTGGAGAAAACCGATGGCTCGGTCGCTGGAGTCGAAATCAAAGCCAGCGCCACCGTGTCCGCCTCCGACTTCACGGCACTGCAGACGCTGCGCGATCAACTAGGCAAGCGGTTCCACGCCGGCATCGTGCTCTATTTGGGCGACCACGTAGTTCCGTTCGGCGACAAGCTCTGGCTCGCGCCGTTGTCTACCCTGTGGGCGCCATGAAGGTCAACTGACTCCGTAAGTGTGACACCTAGCGCACTGCCGCTGATCCACTCCTCACTCCGGCGCACCAGGAATTTCACAAGATCACATGGACCAACGAAGGACCGTCCTACTGGGATTGACGCCGCGAAGACCTTGGCCCTTCCGCCAAGCTCGACGCGATAAAACTTCCTGGTCGCCAGCTCCGGCCGGACTTCCGAGAGAGACTGCGGTATAAATGGGGCCAACCGATCGCACCGGAGATTGCTTGCCGCATGATCACGAAATCCCCTCTCGTCCAGGCGTGTGAACGGGAGCAGAGTCGCCGGACCCCGGCGGACTACCATGCCAACCTCCGCATCCTCGAAGCCTTGTGTGAAGAGGCTCGCCTCATCGGCGTCTGGCCACCGTCCGATCCTCTGGCCGGCATCGAGGTAGACCTCCGGCTCGCGCGAGCGCTCAATGTTCGCCGAGCTGCTTGAGCGTCTGGCCCAGGCGCTCACCCAGGCGCAGATCCCATACATGATCATCGGCGGGCAGGCGGTCCTGCTCTACGGCGACCCGCGCCTCACCCGTGATCCAGCCGTGGAAAGCGCAGCAGAGCTTATTACCGATTGAGCAGTTCTGGGGATTGCTGGACCAAACCCGTACGCCATCGCAGGCATTCTCGCTTTGGTCGACACCTCTCGATGGCTCATAGTTCTGTCCGTCGTCAGCGAGCGGCGTTGAGCAGCTATTGTGCAAACACACCATCCCATCCATGCATCCGTACTTCGCATAGCGCTCAAACTCTTTGGGCTGCGCACGAGCAATCACGTTAAAGGCCACGGTGACCACGCGGCAGCCGACCAGAAATGATCGGTTGTCCATTTGATTGCCCAAAATCAGCACGCTGGTGAATCAGGCATAGTTTCGCCTCGTTACATTTTAAACAAAGGTGTCCTGAAAAGGCTGGTGTCGACAGTTCGATTCTGTCCCTCGGCACCATTTTCTCGTGAAACGTGAGGCGTCAGGCGTGAGGAGTTTCGCTTTGCCGCCCCTGCTTGCCTTCCTTCTCCTCACCCCTCACGCGGGTCTCTCGGAAGACCGCTGAAATAGAACATGGCGATCGCCGCAGACGCCGCGACATTGAGCGATTCCACATTCCGGCTCACGGGAATGTGAAACCGGAGAGCCGCCTGCCGGAGCGTCGAGTCGGACAGTCCTCGACTCTCATTGCCAAGCGCGAGCACGGTGCGGGCAGGCATTCGATGGATCGTGCGAATCGAGACAGCTCCATTCGCATGCGAGTCAGCAGCCAGCAGGGTGCATCCTCGTTCAAGGAGACGAGCCACGTCACCGATCCTAAACACGGGTAGAGCCATCAACGCACCAGCCGTGGCACGCACGACTTTTGGGTTAAACACGTCGACAGAATCCGGAGTGAGCCAGAGCGCGGAGATATTCATCGCCGCAGCCGTCCGGATAATCGTTCCGACATTGGTGGGATCCTGCAGGCATTCCCCGTAGAGGCCGAGGAAGTCGCTCTGGCCGAGACAGTCCTCTTCGTTCCACACAGGCTGGCGTACGACAGCGAGAATGCCTTGAGAGGTGTCGAGGCCTGAGAGCTTTTCGAACACGCTCTCCCTGCAGCTATAGGCGCGGCCTTGCGTCCGGGCTAATAGGCGTTGTCCGATTTGATGACTTCGCTCGATGTAGGCTGTGGTGACGAGGATGGCCTGGATGGCGGCAGAACGTTCTCGCAGGATTTCCAGAATCGGTTTCGGGCCTTCGACGACAAAGGCCCGCTCGCTATCGCGAGCCCGCTTCTGCTGGAGGAGATCGCGGATCAACTGGGCGGTCGATCGCGGCAAGGACGGGAGTGGCTGCACAACGTGGCTAGGCCCGGCTGTCCGATGAGGACCCAAAGATGCTCACGGCGGAAACCGGCACGCCTTTTATTTCCGTTTCCGCCCGGACGCCGCTTCAGCCGCTCGAATGCGTTGCGCACGGGCCTTCGCGCGCTTCAGCGCCGTCAACTTCCCACGGGTCCGTTCGCGCTCATGCTGTAATTGCTCAAGCTGTGATTGAAGATGAGCCTTCTCCTGTTCGTGCAGGTTGGCGCATTCGGCCCGTGATAAGTTCGTCCAGTCCCCCGAGCTCCGTGCACGCCGGATCCGCTGATCGAGAGACTCGCGAAGCTGTCTGGCCCGCATCGTCATAAGCGATCTCAGTGCTTCCTGCCTCCGCTGAACCTCTTCTTCTTCAGCGAGGATGCCACGAATGTCCGTACCGAGCATGGGTTGTTCCTCCTGCTGAGACACAGAAAAATCGTCGCTGCATTGTACTCCATTTCGACACGCCTCTTCCACTCCGAGAAAAACCATCTAAGCCCATGATATGTAAATGCTTTGAGCCGAGCATCGTTCTAAAAATTGTCGCCGCAACCTCGCCCGCCACCACTCAACCGACGCACTTTGCATCTCTTAGCCCGCTTTTCGATCACGAGAAGAAGCTGCGCGAGAGAGCAGCCCGCCGACCAGAATCAGCGCGAGCACCCCAGGCCACGCATCGAGTGGCGGTGTGTCAAACAGCCGGATGGGATCGGTGCCCAGCGCCGGCCATATCCCGCTGAACGCGACCGGAAGGGCCAGCACAATTCCCATCAACGCTTCCCCCGTCACCAAGCCGGCAGCACACAGCAGTCCGCGCTGATCGCTCGTGCCTCCTTTTTTCAGTGCGCTCCGTTGAGCCAATTCGGCAATCGACCCTCCAAGGAGAATCGTCGCGGAAAGCTTCAGTGGAAGATATATCCCTAGCGCCACCGCCAGTACAGGCAGGCGTAGACGACCTCCCCTGGCTTGCTGCCACTGGTCGATTCCGATGATCGCCACCGCGATCGCCGCACCGACTCCGACCAATAGCCAGGGCACGCTTTCGCCAAAAACCCCCAGGGCCAGTTGCGCCATCAATGTCGCTTGCGGGGCGCTGAGCGGCTGGGGATGCGCTGGTGTCACCTCCCCAATGCCGTACTTCGCGTGCAGCAACGACAGTACTGGAACAATGACCAGTGCCGCGGTGAGCACGCCGACAACTTGCATGATCTGTTGCTTCCACGGCGTCGCTCCGACGAGGTGGCCGGTCTTCAAATCCTGAAGATTGTCGCCACCCATCGCAGCAGCACAGCACACGACCGCCCCAATCAGAAGCGTCGCGGCTGGACCGGCTGGATGACCGGTCCCTAAGAACAGCACGAGCAGCAGCGAGGCGACCATGATCGTGGCGATCGTGACGCCGGAGACCGGGTTGCTCGAGCTCCCCACCAGTCCAGCCATGTAGGCCGCCACGGACGAGAACAGAAACGCTGTCGCCGCCATAATCAGGGTCATACACACCGCCACGACCCCCTGCCCGACTACGCTCCAATAGATCAGCGCCATTGGGATGAGCGACAGGAAGAACGGGATCAGAATCCACGGCAGCGGTGCATCGCGCTCAGTGCGAGGGACGGCAGACGAGCCGGCTCGCTCGCCGGAAGCGGCATACACCGTCCCCAGGTGCCAGAGACTCTGCAGAATCGGCTTCCGCACCTGCACCAAGGTCCACAACCCACCGACCAGCATGGCTCCGATGCCGATATACCGGATCTGCTGACCCCAAATCGCCTTGGCTGCGGCAACGCCGGTGAGATCGGCCGGCATTCCAACCACCGCTCCATACAACGGCAACAGAAGCAACCAGCCGACCGCTCCTCCGAGAAACACCACGACAGCGGTGTTCAGCCCGATAATGAACCCCACCCCGATTAACGCCGGAGACAGGTTCACTCCGCCATAGATCACGGTGCGCCCAATCTGAGCTGCACCTTCAAGCGATTCGGTCCATAACCGCAGACCGCCCTCGCACAGTTTCATCCCCCCGCCCCAGCAGGCCGCGGACAGCAACGTCCGAAAGCCGACGCCGGCAGTGACTCCCTTCATCGCCCCCACTTTCAATACCTCAGCGGTCGCAACTCCCTCCGGGAAGCGAAGTTGCGCATCCACGATCAACGCTCGGCGCAGCGGAATGGTGAACAGAACGCCGAGGAGTCCCCCGACCAGAGATACCTGGGTCGTCTGCCAGTAGTCGAAGGCGTGCCAGTGCCCGATCAGCAACAACGCCGGAATGGTGAAAATCACCCCGGCGGCCAGCGCTTCCCCGGAGGACGCGGCGGTCTGCACGATGTTGTTTTCGAGAATGTTGGAACGCCGAAAGAACCGAAGGATCGCCATCGAGACCACCGCCGCCGGAATAGACGCCGACACGGTCATGCCGGCAAACAAGCCGAGATAGGCATTGGCCCCTGCCAACAGGGCAGAGAGAATGATGGAAAGCACCAGCGCCTTGAGCGTAATTTCTGGAGGAGAGCTGCTCGCAGAAGAGACAGGGGCAGGCATTCGGCTATTCCTTAGCACGTGCGTGGAGCCCAGGGGACTGGCTCCGCCGTCTGCGGCGGTGCCTGTCCCGGTTGTCTTCCCTTATTGCCAACTGGCAGCCAGGATGTTCTGCATCTCCTGCGGCCGCTGCGTGATGGCTTGCTCCCAGGCAAGGCCGGATTGATCGCTGAAACTCGCCATCGCCTGGATAAGCTGGTCCACCTTCGTATTGAGCAACTGCTGGCCATTGCCGGCCACGAAGGCGTCTGTCCGGTTGTGTTGATCCGCGTACCAATCCTGAATCGTGAACTGGTCGAGACAGAAAAGAGACAGAAAATGGGACAGCCTTGTCCCCTTTTCCCTTTCCCCCGGTCAATCATGTCTGGCCTGTAAGTCTCTAATCAGCTGGAACATGCCGGGAATTTGTTTCAATCGATCTGCCAAAATTATTGCCTCGTCTCGCTTGCCGTGTTGCACAAGTTTGGCGAGGATTGACTTGAGCCTATCCTCGAAATCGATATAGGGCACATGTGTATCGAGAGATGCTTTCAGAATGACTGCGACTTGGGCCGCGTTCGTGTCAGCCAACCGATCGAGCTCCTCGTAAAAGAAATCATAGTAGTGGGCCACATGGACATGAGGCGCCACAGCAAGTAGTAAATCGAACTCCCTGTCGTTAATTGAACGAATGAAACAAGCTAATCGACTCAAGCTGGACAGGAGCTTGGTTGGTGGTTCTTCAAGCGCACGGCTCCACGAGATGCATCGCTCCCAAAACTTAAGTATTCGCTCCACCTGTTCATCGGATAGTTGCTCTTTTCTAATACTCCAAAACCAACCAACGGCATCGTCGATGGCTTCTATTTGGCCGGACTCGAATATATATGCGAATGGTGATGAATCCAGCTTTTCATCGTCCCACAGGTAGGCAAGCGATATCCGTTCGACAAGCCTCTCGGTAACCCTCCTATCATCTACCTGTAGTCGGATAGCACGGTCTAATATTCCACTCTCAACTAGAAGGCCATAAACTGGGCGTGTCACATTTGCATAGGCCAATCCACCAAGCGCACAGGTAAGATTTTCTTGAAACTCACTTGGAAAGATTTTGAGGATCTGCGCCTTCAGCCAATCCCTGTTCATGTAATCGAGATGCGTGATGTATGACGCAGCCAGTGTCGAGAATTCGTAATTGGCGTTCTGGCACTTGTCGAGTTCAGCCTCGAATACTGGTTTCATGGAGGCCCACACATCGGCGTGTTGCTGTCGCTCTCGATCGCCTAGGCGGCAGGCTCTAAGCGCTTGAGAGAATGCGGCCTCAATCGCCTTACCGCGAGATGAATTGATCGCCTGTGTCATTGAATCAGACTTTGGAGGCTCATCCCGCCAATCTAATTTCTCAAGCAATATGACAAGCAGCTTCCACGTTCTGGGCAGAAGGTCCGATGCATAAGCCTTGTCGTCGTCTTGTGTGCCGGCTCTGAGAAATTCGGCGATGATTGGCGGAATCCAATCTCTATTGGGGGTACGATTTTGATCTTGCAAAGCTTGTTCGGCCCAAAACTCTTGGGGGCCGATCAGTCGTTCGAAGAACAAGACTAATTCCGGCCAAGCTTTGTCCCAGTCAAATTGATGCGGCTCTTCCTCTGGCGTGTTCCATATCCGCTTAAACCCGGTGATGACTCCATATTGGAACGGGCGTTTTGCACTTATGAAATTCAGGAGCAGTCGAAGAAAGGTAGCGGGGGCGAGCACGACGGCCTCCTCCAATGAGTCCACAAGTGCTCGCGTCGTCGGCCCTCGCCATGAATCTTGTTCCTGGAAACCGTTCAGCCTTTCTATTAGACTCCCGTTTTCCGCAAAGACAACCAGCTCTTGAGGTTGGTACGGAGTCGGCCCGTGCCCTCTCCACGACTCCATGTAGGAATGGAAATCTGGGTGTTCCGACAGCCTCCCTAATGATTGATCAGAGTTCAGGTCACTGAACCAAGTATCTGCTGGCTCATATCCCTTGCCGACGACTGCGCAAAGCCAGTTTCGCTGAACTCGACGGAGTCGTCGCGTTTGCTCTTCCTCATCCTCATCTGATGAGGCAACTAATTGCCTAATTGTCGCCACGATAGCTGCCTTTTGCTCGGCATTGAGCGCTTCAAAGTGATGCTGGAGGAGACAATAGACCTCGTGAAGATGGTCATCATCGAATAACTGTGGCCCAATAATGTGGGAGAAAATGTCTTTCAGCTTGTCCCACCGTCGGTCAAGCACATGAATGCCAATCCGTCGAAGAATCTCAGACTCATCGCTGATTAGTCCTTGGACAAACGGTTGCGCTGAGGATTTATCATGGTCAACCCAACTCAACAGAACCTCACGGAGCCCCTCCACGAATCGATTTTCTGGTCCGTACCACTCATGGTTTTGTGCGTGATCTTCTATGGCAGGGCGATGTAGCCAGCTCGGGAGATCACGCCTGGCTCGGTCATATGTCTCACGCAGTCGCTCAACAAATATTTCTGCAGCCTTTTGGCCCACTCGCTTGCCCAGATCCTGCGCGTGATTCTTGATTAATTTTTCGAGCCAGTGGTCTTCTACGATAGTTACCGGCTCCTTTCGAGATTCACCGAACCCCTGTTCCTCGACCCATACGACAGCCGTGCAATGAAGCAGAATGGAGATCGCCTTATTCCAGTCGTCGGGAGACTCACTTGCCAGCAGCCGGCGCATCGCACCTTTCTCAAGTGCGTGACATACTCCCCCTCGGTTAAATTTCCCCTGAATCCAGCCTGGTATAAGATCGAGGTCTGTTTGAGTCACAGCGGCAGTCGGAACCAAGCCCAGAATCTCGGAAAACTTCCGATATGTATGGTAATTATCGGTAATCGTCCCGTCCGGTTCGCGAGCTTGGCTGATAGCTCGGACAACACTCATCACTTTCTCTGCGAGTTGAAGATCATTCGTTTCACCAGCCCGCTTGGCAACAGCCTCTAAGTAGTCCAGTGCATGCCAGTACGGAATGTATACATATCCGGGTTGGTCAGCCGGTTGGGGTCCGCGGTTATGTTCGGCTCCAAATAGACCAGCATTTTTAAGATGATCAAAGTATTCGTCAAAGTTTGCGCGTTTCAGCAATAGGTCATAGCCCCACTGAGCCTGCTCCTCGCTTTCACTCATGCGCTGAATAAACAACTTGAGTTTTGTCGTAAGCTCCACAGTCATGGCAGGAGTGCCTCCATTTCTAACCGTGCTGGCAAGGCTAGAGCTGGCCCAGGAGGAATCTCCGTCGCGAAATATCTAATGACCTCAGCAAGTTGATTCCAATCGCGTTCATCCCGTGAGAATGGAAGTAGACCGATTCTGAATTGGCGAAAATAGCTCTCCAGACTTCGCGCCAATTCGATCTCATGGGAGAAAAAGCCTTGGAGAACATAGTGCCGTGGCGCTTCATCGGTAACTGCCCCCTTCTCAATGCCCTTCTGAACTATGTATTCGAGCACCTCTAATTCGCCAAGGCTATAGCCAATAAAAAGAACGTTTTTGAGCTGAAAGAGTGTTTGAAGAAACGTGAGTAATGGGTTCTCCCGGTCTGTCGTCCCATCGATACGATGGCTCGAATAGCGCTTTAGGTAGTCAACGGTTGTAAGGGCCATGCTGGCCCGCTCATGGACCGAACCGTGGATGTGGAACACGGCATGGGGAATGTCCAAGTTCTCTACCGTTATCTCGCTGTGTTTGCAGAAGCGATGGCGAGAGGTTGCTGGTAACTGCTGCGCCGATGAGGACTGTCCTGACGGCAGGACCACGGCTGGAGGCATCCGATCCAGCCAGTCGTCGTAGTTTGTCGTGACAAACGTGGTCGCAAGCCTTGAGAGATCGCGGTACACCCCGTCCCCGATGCCTTCTTTTTGCTTGTCAGAGGGAGTTAGCAATTCCTTGAATTCGATGGGAAGGCTGTGCTGCGCTTCCAATTCCAAGGCCAAGGAGAGTTTGACTCGAGAAGACAGAGAACGAATCTGGTCGAATTGTGCGTGACTGAGCTTTCCCTTACCAACGAAGAATTGGAGAGCAGCATTTGCGAACTGATCCCACCCGGGGCAACCTCCAAGTTGTGACACTCCTGCGCCAATGAACGGAATCAGCTTCCTCTGGAGGGACGCAAGGCGGAGGGCATCTGGAATTTTAGGAATAGGCTCGATCTTCTCGATCACTTATATGCCTCAACCAAAAAGATTCCCGTTGGATGCATCACTCTTGACCTTGCGCGTCTGTTTGGCAGATTTCACCAACGTGGCCGCGGCTAAAACCTCCTGTTCGGTCTTGGCGCGCTCGTGGTTGAGTGCGAGGAGGCGGCGGAGTACTTCTTTGCGGGCGGTGGGGCTAATGGTGTAGCGGACGCGGTCGTTTTCGGGCAACGTGTCGACTTCGTAGAAGTCGTGGTCGAGCTTGAGGTCATGCCAGCCATAGGCGTCACGGACAGCCTCGTCTAGCTCCTGATGCAACCGGCGTAGTTTGAGGAGGCCCTGATAACCGGCATTTGCCTCCTCAATTGGTTTCTTGCTGACTTTGGCAACCAACTCGGGTGTGAGATCACGAGAATGGAAGAGGTTGTAGATGTCGGTAAGGCCGAGCCAGAGTGAGAGCATTAGCGACTTACGGTGTTCGTGGTAGCGCTCTCCAATTGCTGCAAGGGCATTGTTCGCAGCCTTCCAAAGTCCCTTGGGAAAGGTAAAAGTGAGGAAACAGTCTGATGGCGAGTACTGAAGATCTTGCTTCAAGCTCATGCTATGCTTTCGCGCCCACACCTCGTGAAGCGTCGATTGCACCGTGGTATAGAGGTCCCAGCGGTCACTAGTGAAGACATAGAGATTGTTAAGGTAGATGAAGTTGGTTGGCAGTGCCGAGAAGTTGAGGTGTTTTGTAACACGAGCAGTTACGAAACATCGGCCGAGGGGTCTAATAGCCCGGTAGATCTCGTTCCGCGCTCGTTCGTAAAGCCACCATGGTAAATGCGCGACTCGATCATTTGCTAGACGCTCAGGCTTGACGAGCCGTTCGACAATCTCGAAAGGCGCCTGGTAGGTCGCCGCTTGTTCTTTGGTCCAGTCGTGGAAGTTGATGATCGATCGCCCAGGCTTCTGGTCGGGCTCATTGTTGATCTCCTGGCCATTGATGACTGGCAAGATGACCTCATGATCGCGGGCGTCGGCGACTATAAGACGGTTAGCATCCATGTGCGAGAGAAGGAAACCGTCCCCGAGATATATCGTTCCCTGGAAGACTCTCCCAGCGTTCTCTCCGAGCGCAACCGGTTCCCCAATATCCTCTGAGTCCTCAAGAAAAGCGCTTATGGTAGGCACCTCACGGCCATCGAGTGATCGTTTGCCTTTCCAAGTACCCTTGTGGATTGCCACGAGAGACACGACGACATTTGCACGCCCCGGCCACTTCACTCCGCGAACGGCCATGTGAATACAGCCACCCCGTGAGATGACTTGCTCTAGACCGTCACGCCGGTTGTCCCCGTCTTTAATCGAGTTTGTGGTAATGAAGGCAGTAAAGCCCCCCGGCACTAGCAGTTCGAAAATGCGACGTACGAAATAGACGACGAGATCGCTTAGACCGGCCGGCGCATACTCCCACTTCACATAGCTGCAGAATGGGTGCCCGTAAGTACCGCTCAGTCCCTGGCCCCCGAGATACGGGGGGTTACCCAAGATGCAGTCGAAGCCGCCGCGTTCAATTATTTCGGGAAATTCCAAGAACCAATGAAAGAACCGTTTATTGATCGCAGTGACCCAAGCTGCGGCTGTTGCTTGCCCCTGCGGACGGCGCTGTCCCGACCAATAAAGCCGGAATTCCGCGTCTGTTATGAGCTTTGAGTGATTCTGCTCTGTCTTGGGCAAATAGAACTGAGCAATCGGAATGCAGGCAATCTGGTTGAGAAGCCAGGCATCTTGGCTCTTGGTAAAGTCCTGATAACGTTGTTTCTTGGTTGCGATCTCGGTAGGCGTCGACTCAGGCAAAACTGACAGTTCCCGCCAGCGCTGAAGGATCTGTTCGAGCTGTTTCTGAATCTCAGGCGCAAGATCAAGGGGAGTTTGGTCCTGGGACTTCCGTTCACCTTTATTTTGCTTTCGAAACTCGGCTGCAACCTCCTTATTGTCTTCCGGCGTGGTAACAAACGCTTCTTCAGGTACGCTTCGATCCAATTCCTTTCGCCTGACGTATCCAACGATCGCATTTCCATTCTTGATGTGATGATCTAGAAAATTCAGCGGCTGGCCGGGATTGTGCGCCTCAAGCCAAAGGGCGACCTTGCATAGTTCGACAGCGAGCGGATTGTAGTCGACGCCATAGATGCATTCACGAATGACATCCCGTACCGCAGTCCTGAAAGCAGTCGGTGAAGGCTGTTCTTCGCCGGTTCGGACTATTGCCAAGTCGGTTGCAATTCGGCGTGCCGCTGCGAGCAGTATATGGCCGGAGCCGCAGGCAATATCGGCTACTCGTAATGAGAGGAGTGCTTTTTCTTTATCAGGCTCCTTCAACTTTTCCGCAATCAGATAGTCCAACGAATGCTTTAGGAGCGGCTGAACCAGCTCATCAGGCGTGTAATGGGAACCCGTTGCAGCTCTCTCATGGCCCTTGCTAAAGGCAAATTCCACTTGGTTGCCGGCAGAGTGGAAGACCGGCTCGTATTCGAGCAAGCCCTCATAAACTGACCCAAACTCTTCGACATTCAGTGCGGCATAGTTGACCCGGATCACCTGCCCTGTGTCTGGATGTTGGTAGAGACCTAGTGAACGCAAGCAGCCCAGCAGCACGTCGTTATTCAGCATGCATCGGCTTAGCTGCCCGATTGCGTCGGGGCCAAACAGATCGCCTGCGAGGGGCGCAAGGCCAAGCTTGTTTCCCGGCTCATCAGCCTCAAACAAACGAAAGGTTGCGAGCAGGCTCAACCAGAGATCGTTGTGTCGATGATCAGCGAGGTATCGCTTTTCAGAGAGGCGGCGGAGCCGTTGCAGACTGTAATATCGGTCATACACCTCACGCTTCGCGCTTGGCACTGACGAGGGATACACGAGATCGCGCTCCTCGATCACCAAGAGGAACAACAGCCGGTAAATCAATCGCAATAGCTGGTGATAGTAGGCGTCCGGCTTGAGATGGCCGGCGGCCACATCCTGACGCAACGCATTGTTGCTCGGGTGAGCAAGAAAGCCATTGGCAAATGCCAAGATTGCCTGCTCGACTGCTTTGCTGAGCCCATCACGAATCCGAGCCCCGGATTCCAGCGAATCCTGGTGATAGCGCTCAATGATGCTTTCGGTAGGGGTTTCTTGTGATGCCGGTAATCGAGAGGCATGGAGCAGTCGGTAGAGGATGGCAAAGTCGGCAAACAAGCCATCGGTGAAGATCCGATCAAGATCGAATTCAAGATAAGTGAGTTTGACGAGACGGGAACTGTCACGAAGCAGTCTCAGTAGGCGACCGTTGGTGACCAATCCATAGACTTGCTCGCTGAGATTGAGATATTCCTGCACCAACGCATGGGCCGACATCCGGACCGTTGTGCGCTCAGGCTTCCGGTCCAGCCCAGCCGGCTCTCGGTATCCAATAATGTGGAGGGCCGTCTGCCCACGATTGGTGACCCGGTGGGAGATGGGATAGTTCTTACCGTTGAGCTCCACTCCTCGCGCCTGATACTCCAGCTGGTAGCCGAGCAGTCCGAGGAGCGGCACAATCCAGAGATTCCGCGTTTCGGTCGTGGCCGGATAATCGGCTTTGAGCGTCTCGATCTTGCGGTGGAAGATCCGCCAATAGTCCTGCGCGTCGGCCCAGGCACGGGCGATCTCGTCCTTAACTTTTACCGAGTTGTCGAATCCGAACTCGTGTGGGCGCTGGCCAGGGATATCATCGAGCCGGTCGAGGATATCTGGCGAGAGGATTGCTCCTTCGATGCGAATGCTCGGATAGTTCATGGAGCGTACTTAATCCCCTCAATCAGGCCTTCGCCCGTCCGGCAATAAGATATAGACGCCCAGCAGGTCCATGGGCAGGACCGGATACACGACCTGAAAGCGCTGGGCATCCATGAGGGAGCTGAATCGCTCGTGCGCTTCCACCAGTTTCTTTGACTGTTGTTCAGCCACTGCAGCAAACTCCGTCTTCAGCGTTTCCAGCAAATTCAGCTCGTTGACAAGAAAACCAGTCCGAGCTTGAACAGTTAGGTCCGAAGTGGCTCTCGCCAATGCCAGCAGCGCTTTTGCCTGGGAATGGTCGAGAAACCCCTTCTGTTGCGGTGTACCGCGCCAGCCCCAAAGAAGCATCTCCTCCGCGACGATTTGATGCTGCCCCTTCTGTTGCTCGATGACGTTCCGACAGCGGAACAGTAAGAGCGTGGTTTTCGTTTCAACTTGGCGTGTTCGGATGATGGCCGCTCTCGCTGCCCGCTTATCGACTCGCGCCAATGTGTTTCCCATCACCAACTGGCACAATTGTTCGACAAAGCGGTTGTTGCGACCCAGATAGTGATAACCTTCCGGCGTGGGCGATTCGAAGCTGACCTTGGCCAGGTCGCCGGAAGGCAACGTTTCTCGAAGCTGAGGAGGCATGTTGCCCATCACAATCTTGTAGCCTTTGGCATCTTTGATCACCTGCACACCTAGCAGGTTGTTGAGCGCGGCGGTGACGAATTCCTCAACTGCCTTCGGATCGCCGATTGCTTCATCGACCTCGCGAAGATCGGCTTCGATCTCTTGCGCTTTGATGGCATTCTGCGCAAAGATGCTTCGCGACGCTTTTTCGCGCTCAGCAGCCTCATCGACCTTTCGGGTCACATTCACCTTCGACTTGGCGGCCTCGTCAAACTCATCGAAGCTGAACTCAATTTGGTTCTTATCCCGATGGCGAGCGATCTTCCGGTCTGGGTTGAGCAGTAGTGCCTGGGTGATTGTATCGATGATGCTCTGTGAATCCTCCGGGAATGGCACATTGATGCCGGTTGCCCGTTTGATCTCTCGTACCTTTCGCAACAGCACATCCAGCACGATGCCGTCGATGGGATTATCAGCCCCATACAGCAGACAGGCTTTCACCTCAGGGGCTCTCTGGCCGAATCGATCGACCCGCCCTTCTCGCTGCTCCAGACGGTTGGGGTTCCAGGGTAAGTCGTAATGCAGAATGCCGGTGAAATGCTGTTGGAGATTAATACCCTCGCTGAGACAATCCGTGGCAATGAGAACACGGAGACCTGACTTGCCCATTTCTTCGATTCGTTGTTTCCGGAGATCGTCAGGCAGTTCGCTCGTGATGACTTGCAGGTCAAGTTTGGGGAACTTGGCTTTCAAGGCCGGACTAAGCCGCTCTCCCACATAATCAGCGGTCTTAATGTAGCGGCAAAAGATGACGGGGTTGATTCCCTTTGACAGCCAATCACCGAGAATGAGTTCAGCCGAAGCTAGTTTCTGGTCATCCTTCAGATTCGAGAGTCTGACAAGCTGCTCGGAAAACGCTCGCAGTTGTTGGCGCTGGGAGGCAGTCCAGGCATTGTGCTCCAGCACTTGCTGCGGGGTATTGTCCCCCTCAAACCCATAATCCATGTCGCGGACCGGGTTCTCACCGGATTCGAAATTCAAGCCACCCACATCTGTAGACTCATCTCCCACTCCTGGCCCGAGATCATCGAGACGGGTATTGAGCATTTCGATGCCAGCAGCCGGGCTCGACATGACGCCCCGCAGGAGAGCCAGTGCCGTCCAGTACTGCACCCTGCGCTTCCCGTCGCTGTCATGATCCGGCGACACCAACTTCTTGGCAAAGTCGAGGATCTGTTCAAAGAACCGGCTGTATCCCTGGGAAAGATCATAGGGCCACTCGAATGCTTCACGCTTGGGGAAAGGTGTCTTCTCACCCATCCACTTCTCAACGTCGGCGCGCTTTCGCTGTACAAAGTATTTGGCCAAGTCACGCCGCTGTGCCTGGGTCGAGGCAGGGAAATCGATTTCTTCAAACTCCGGCTTGAGCAGCCCGAGCAGCGAATGAAACTCTTCCGGTTTGCCACTGTGTGGGGTCGCCGTTAGCAAGATAAGTTGCTGATGAGGCTTTTGCGCAATTCGGCTGACGAGATGGTAGCGCTGTTGTTGGCTGGCCGAAGCACCCGATGGCCTCGCACAGGTATGGGCTTCATCCACGATGACTAGTTCGGGACATTGTTCGATGAAAACATCTCGTCGGGTGTCCGACTTGATAAAATCGATGCTGATAACCTGATAGGGATAGTAGTCGTAGACGCTGGTATCGCCCTGGATCTGTCGGTCCAGTCGCGCTTGCGTGTTTGAGCGGATAATCACGGCTTCGAGATCCAGCTTGTCACGAATTTCGGCCTGCCACTGTTCGCAGAGATGGGGCAAGCAGACGACCGCAAAGCGCCTGATTTTTCGACGCTCCAGCAACTCTCTAACCACAAGGAGCGCCTCGATGGTCTTCCCGACGCCCACGTCATCCGCCACCATCAAGCGGACTGATTCCTGCCGGAGGGCCATGATGAGCGGCACCATCTGGTAGGAGCGCGGTCGGAAGGAGAGTTTGGCCAGCGAGCGGAAGGGTCCGGCCCCATTACGGAAGGCGAGACGAGCCGAGTCATACAACAGACGGGCTGTGCTGATATCTCCCAGATCGTCTTTTGCCGGCGGGGTGAAGGTGGCATCGGAGGGCCGATCGCTTTCCATACCGAGGGGCAGATAAATCCCCGCGATCTCCTCTTCTGATCCACCGAGCGGTTTGACCACTAAGAGATCTGGGTCTTCAGATGGCAGCACGATCCAGGTGCGGCCTCGAAGATTGACGAGCTTTCCCGGTTGGAGCGCTATTGTCATCGCACTTTCCTGAAGATGTCTGGGCGAGCAGCTACTTTCTCAGCCAGATTGTCTTTGTAGTAGTAGACCCAGACTTCATCGCCCCTGGCGATGATCGCCTGGCGTTTCTGTTCGTCTTCCGCCTTCACTGCCGCCTCATCGTGGGGAGTCCCATCACAGAACACCCAGATGCGTGGCTCATAGTAGAAATCCGGCTGGACGTACATACCTTCAACTCGCTTTTGGGCTGCGTCGGGCAGCCGAAGACCGCGGTGATACAAGTGATCAAGAAACTTGCGCTCCGTAGTCGAGTTCGGATCTAGGCCACGCAGGAGGGCTTGGTAGTGGTCTTCGTAGTTCCTATAGTTCGGGTTTGCTTGGATTTCGATGTTGCAGACCAGCAGCTTTTCCAAGGCATCCTTGATCAGGTGGCGGTCGATAATCTTGTGGTGGCGCTGGTTGTAGTAGCTCAAGAGGTCATCGTAGGAAGCCGGACCTTTGTACTGCTCGTCATCAAAGCGACAGAGCACAATTGCCTGCTCTGCCACCTTCCGGAAGACTTTCATATCCTCCACAAATTGAGAGAGGATCCCTAGACTTCCTTCGGCCGCCTCGTACAGCAGGATGTTCGGTGCTTCCGGGTCTCCCACGGCGACAACGCCGATTTCATTCGGCTCGACCTGGAAGACCCCCTCGATCGCTCGCTTGAGTGCATACTGGAGCGTCACAACACCTTCGGGCTTGAGGCCGAGTGGTTGAATGGGCTCGATGTGAAGCGCATCGGCAAGGTTCGATGTCCAGAGCTTTACCAACCGAAAGGCCTCATTGACGCTGCTATCCGGCCCAGGCATAGAGCTGCGCCAGTCTCCAGACACTAATCCGATCGGGAACCCATCCGAGGTCTGCGACCGCCATTTATAGTTGACGTGGACCAGGCGTGCTGCCGGGACGTACCGGAGATTCAATAGATCACTCTCACTCGCCTGGGCTACTGCCTTCCTAATGCGTTCGAGATGGCCGGCATCCACCGAAAAGTAGGTCTCAATCTCATAACCACGGGACAGCCGTTCCTCTTCTTCACACGAGATGCGATCGATCTCCTCGGCCCGCGATTCGGCCATCTCCATGAGGTCGTGGAGATGTTGTTTATTGGCGTTATCTCCCAGATTCAGTCCTGAGAATGGGCAGATCTCAAGATCTATCTGCTCCATGCTCAGAAAGTAGCCAGCTTTGGTGCTGATCTTGGCCTCGATCAGCGACGATTCAGCATCCTGTACCACTAGCTGGCAGACTCGATACTTTCGCCCATTGTGATAGATGATGTTTTGTGGAGCAAACTCCCGGAGGGCAATGGAGCGCGGGCGTGAGACAAATTCTCCTGAAGAGTCCGACGTCGGGAGGAAGACCCGGATTGGGAGGCGGGTAAAGTTGTAGCCTGGGAGGAATCCCTCTGAGGCGAGGTAGCGATAGGGGTAGAACTCGGACAACTCAGACGACCTGCCGAAGAGGTCGTTTCGCAGCAGGTCCAACTGGCGGGTGGCCTGGTCCTGGTTGCGTTTGTGCTTCCTGTATTCATCGCTGCCCAGACTCAGGGTGCCGCTTTCGATCTTCTGGGTCGCACGGGTGAGGATCGTCCGGGCGGAACGGTAGAGCCGTCGCCAACGAACCAGGGCGCTGTCGAGATGGTCGGCGATCTTCGACAAATTCTGTTCGATCCACTGGTCGGTATACCACGTCGCGGCATTGGTCTGGAGGTCTCCCTCAAAGTCCTTAAGGGCGCGCTTGAAGGCTGCCTTCAGATTGTCAAACGTCGCGGGTGGGATGGTGAGGCCAGCCCGCACGCCAGGCGCGAGCGGCATCTTGTCGTTGTCCTCGGTGACTAGGCGCATGAGCGACGGCTTCGCTTCACCCACGTCGTCGAGACCGGGCAAGCCGATCTCCGATACCGCCAGCGCATTGAGGTGTGACGCCAGCAACTCGCGGTTGCAGAGGTCGAGTCGTGGCGCGAGGACCGCACCCGCAACCAGCGCTTCTTGTTCTTTGAAGTAGTGGCGGTCGTGAGGGGCATAGCTGGAACAGTAGGTGAAGATGAGGGCCGCTTGCCCGCTCCGTCCAGCCCTCCCGGAACGCTGGGCATAGTTGGACGGGTTCGGCGGCGCATTGCGCATGTGGACGACGCTCAAGTTACGGATGTCGATACCCAGCTCCATGGTGGGGGAGCAGAAGAGCGAACTGATCTTGCCTTCACGGAACTGCTCTTCTCGCTCGATGCGGAGATCCGTCCCGATCTGGCCGGTGTGGTCGTCGCCCTTGAGCCGCTTCATCTTGGCAAAGTCGCGCTGGTAGAGGTTCCGGAAGAACTCGTTGGGCTTTGGAGCTTGGTCTTTGTAGGCTCGCTGCTTGATGACGTCGGCCTTGACGGTCTTCCCGTCGCCGAGTATCCAGATGATCTTGTCGAGCCGGAGACGATAGATCGGTACTTCCTCGTTGGTTTCGGACCTTGCCGTTTGGGATTTCAGGTAATCCGCCGCCTCCAGCTTTGCCATGACCTGCAGAATGAAGTTCCGGTATTGGTTCCCCTTCAAGGGGATATCAAGCCCACGCTGTCGGACGTAGAGCTTGATGAACTTCCCGAGGGAGCTGGCCGGGCCCATGCTCTTCGAAGAGAGCTTGGCGGTCTTGCTGAGCGGGTCGTAGCGGATGACAAATGGTTCCCGCAGCTCCTCGTTCCGGTCCAGCGTCCAGGGTGAACGCAACAGTTCGCGGAACTGTTTTTCGTTCTCTTTCATCCTTGATTGGGTGAGGTAATTCTCACTGTGAATCGCGAATTCGAGTCGGTAGAAATCGAGGACGGTGCTGATGAACTCCTTCCGACTTGTGTGGTCCAAACTGCTTAGAAGCAGGGTATCCTTCCAGAAGGTATCCGTCGCCGCGATCTCGTTCAGATCGGCATACTCGACGGCGAGTATGCCGCATTGCTCCAGGTTGGGAAGGACAATCCGCCAACTCCGCCTCAAATCCGCGATCGCGCGATACACGAGATAATCTTGGAAGCACTGTTCATAGTTGCGACGGACCGGCGCGAGCACCGGCTCCTCGTTCTTGTTGGCGAAATCGAGGAAGGGCAATCCCAGCGCCTTGAGCACCGCCTCGCCGATATTGGCGTAGGTCAGCGAGCCGGAAGGCGCCTGTACCAACGCCTTGTAAATGCCGGCACGCAGGCGAATCACCTCGACAAAGTCGTTGAAATGGCCGGCCTGGAGTGCGGCGTCCTGACGATTGTCCGTGAAGCTGAGGAGCTTTTGGTCTTCCTGTTTGAACCCGGCGTCGTCAAGTTGGTTCAGAATGGAGAACGCGGTGATGGTTGTTGAGGTGCTTCGGCCTTCACTGCCCAGCTTGGTCAGTTTGGTCCCCTCGTTGGTCTTGGTATCGTAGAAGACCCCGCCGGTCGGGTCGAAGAGCAGCGGGGCTTTCATGAACCAACCCCACCAGTTCTTCGGCTCTGTCTCCGAGCAGTTGCCGAACTCGTCGAAGTAGAGCTTTTGGGGAAAGAATGCTTTCTTCTTGGTATCCGGGACCCGTCCGGTTCTTGTCACCCGAAGCCAGGAATCCGGGAGAAAGTCGATGTCCTCTTGCGGATCCCACACGTCCTCCCCGATGATCAAGTAGCCGTCCGTGGCCTCGGTGTCATCTTCTGAACTGTCTCGAAACTCGCGGGGTTCCAGCCGGTCCCCGGTGTGGGAGACACAGATGAACGCGTGCCCGCTGGCGCGGCTAAATACATTCGGGAAGATCGGCTTCTTGTCTTCCTCGTCTTTCTTGAATACCCCTGGTTCAAGGGTGATGAATCGGTTCTCGTCCTGGTCGAGCGTCGTATACACTGAGCCCGTCTGGGAGATGAACTGGTGAAGTTTGAACGGCAGCAATGTGTAGGGAATACCGGAGTCCTGAAGCTGCTTGTTCGCGGCGCTGATCCACTGAAGCAATTGTATAAGGAAGTCGCGGCAGATCTTCTCCGGCTGACCGGATTCCGTGGACAGCGTGGCGACAATTTGGGAAATCCGTTTCGGGTTGCCTCGGACTAAGACACCGTCGCGAATGTCGAGGGCGATCCTGTTCTCAAGCCAGACGGCCACCGGATGCGTCTTGAGCTTTTCGATCTCGTCCCCGGAGTTGACGCCCGCCTCAATGACAGCGGCCAATTCGCTTCCCGTCGGGACAATGCCGTTGAAAGAAAAGGAGCGGGTGAGCGTTTCGTTCACCACCTGCTCTGGGGCGAACGGCTTGCCGAAGAGCTTTGTCGCCACATTCGCAACCTCTGCGCGCTGCGTGGCAAGCGTTCCAACTGAAATCATCGTGGCGGAGGTTCCGATGCAGACGACCGGCTGTGCACAACGCGAGCGGATGCGACGAATGAGCAGGGCGACATCAGCGCCCTGGCGGCCTCGATAGGTGTGGAGTTCGTCGAAGACAAGAAAGCGTAGGCGTTCGTAGATGCCGTCCCGGATCGGCCGCTCTCGCACGCGAGTCAGGAGTAGCTCCAGCATCATATAGTTCGTCAGGAGGATCTGAGGAGGGTTCTCCCGCATCTTGACGCGGACCTCCTCTTTCTCTTGTCCGGTGTATTGCCCGAATGAGATCGGGAACTCCCTCCCGGTCACCGTTTTGTATTTTTCTTGGTAGCGCGTGAACTCCTCGAACTGCGAGTTGATAAGGGCGTTCATCGGATAGACCACAACAGCGGGCACTCCCTTCGAACCAGGATGGGAAAGGAGGTGGTGGAAGATCGAACCGATGTAGGTGAGCGATTTGCCCGAACCAGTTCCCGACGTGACGATGAAGTCCTTGCCGGCTGTGCCCAACTGCATCGCTTGAACCTGATGACGGTAAAGCTTGTAGTCCTTGAAGATGTCCCGGATGTCCGGATGGAAGCTCCCTGCCTCCGCGATGTCATCGAAACTACCGAACATCTCGAACGACGGGTTGAACTGAAGCAGTGGCTCAGGCCACAGCTTGCCTTTGGTCAACTCGCCCTCGACCACCTCGCGGATTTTCGAGTCCTTGATCTCTAGGAAGCTACGGATGTAGGTCGCGTAGTCGGAGACGATGCGGGAGTGAGTTTGGAAGACATTCATGCCAAGTGCCTAACTGACAAAGCAATGGCGTTAGAGACCATTTCGCCTTGTCTAAGATTCGCGCAAACTCCTACGCCGAACGGGTGGAGAAATCAACTCTCCTGAAGGGTGGGATTGGGCGATATACCTTGGCAATACGTGTTTTTTGGCTGGACGGTTAATTATTGGTCGATCGATAACTTGCACTTCGCCCTGAAAATGGGAATAGAGTGGAGAGGTTACTTTCCTCCGCTACGATACGGGCTGCATTCATCCCCGCTCTCCCGAGCGGGGCATTCTTGGCAGATTCCGTCATCTCCGGAGGAGAACTACTTGGAAGAAAGCACGGGGGCAGGCATTCAAAACCCGTTACAGAACTTGCAAGATGAAACACTTCAGATAGCGCGTCTCAGGCATCGACGCCAACACAGGATGATCTCGACCCTGCGAACGGGACTCGATGAGTCGAATCTGTTTTCGGACATCGCGCGCGGCGTCCAGAATAGCCTGCCACAACTGTTCCTCGCTCACATGGTGCGAGCATGAACAGGTCACGAGAAATCCATCTGGACGCAAGACCCGTAACGCTTGGAGGTTTATGTCCTTGTAACCGGCAAGGGCATGAGCCACCGCCTGACGGCTGCGCGCAAAGGCGGGAGGATCGAGAATCACGAGATCGTACCGGCGGCCGTCCCGATCGAGCTGTCGCAACGCCTCGAACGCGTCGCCCTCTCGATAGAGACAGCGCCCCTCCACACCGTTCTTGACGGCATGATCGCGGGCCAGGGCCAGGGCGTCGGCGCTGACATCGTAGCCCTCGACCGATCGAGCCCCATTGCGCGCAGCATGGATACCGAACGCGCCGGTGTGACAGAACATCTCCAGCACCGTCGCCTCGTCGGCCAAGGAGGCAGCCGCGAGCCTGTTCTCCCGCTGGTCACAGAACCATCCGGTTTTCTGGCCCCGTTCGACGTCGACCCGGAATGTCGCGCCATGCTCGTGAATCTCGACCGTTGTCTCTCCCCCGCCACGGAGGAACGCCCGTTCGAGCGGCAACCCTTCCAGCGCCCGACTCTTGGGATCATTCCGAAGAAAGAGCCGTTCAGCCCCCGTCGCATTGAGTAACAGATCCGCAAGTATGTCCTTCCGTCGATCCATCCCTGCCGCCAGGGCCTGCATGACCAACACGTCGGCGTAGCGATCTACGACCAGCCCGGGCAACAGATCCGCCTCACCATGGACCACGCGATAGGCATCCGTGTCTCTCACCACCCGCGCACGCAAGGCCACGCATCGATCCAGGCGTGCGGACCAGAAACGATCATCGATGGGCTCTTCCTGAAACGTGAGAATTCGCACCTGAATCTTCGATCGCGGATTGAAGAGTCCACGAGCGAAGAACTTGCCCTCGTGGGTGTAGACATCCACCACGTCGCCGGGTTGGGGAGCCCCCGTGACACCCTCGATCTGCCCGGCATAGATCCAGAGGTGGCCGGAAAGACCCGCGTTGCCACGCGGACGAGCAAGACGAACGCGACCGGTCGGACTCTCCTCACGCTGACTCATAGGCTACTTATCCATTCGCGTTGCCGTCCGCGTCAAGCCCATTTCACTCGGGTCGTGTCAGAACCGACCGCGAACTCAATATCTCGCGGCTCTTGGAATGATCAAATGGGCGCGCTCCTTGACGTACGCACAGACCTATGGTTTGCTTCAGTTCAATGGGGCGGTGATGCCGGTGACTTTTTTCCATCGTATCAGTACAGGGAGACAGCCTTCACCATGACGAGCGGCCTGACCATCGGCTCCGCCGTGATCGATCGGCTCCACAAGCTGGGCATCCGGCATATTTTCGGAATTCCCGGCGACTATGTGCTGAGCCTCTACAAGCTGCTGGAGACCTCACCGATTCGGCACATCGGGACCACCCGAGAAGACTGTGCCGGCTTCGCCGCCGATGCCTATGCGCGCATCAACGGCGTGGGCGCCCTCTGCGTGACCTACTGCGTCGGCGGTCTCAACACGGTCAATGCCGTGGCCTGCGCCTACGCCGAACGCTCGCCCGTCGTCGTCCTTACAGGATCGCCCGGCATGGCGGAACGCATCCGGAATCCCTATTTGCACCACATGGTGCGCGACTTTTCGACGCAGCGGGAGGTGTTTGAAAAGATGACCGTGGCCGCGATTACCCTGGACGATGCGCTCACAGCGGAACGGGAAATGGATCGCGCGTTCGCGGCACTGCTCCGATATCGCCGCCCTATTTACATCGAAATCCCACGGGATATGGTGCATGTCCGGCTCAGCCAATTCTCCCGTCCGCTCCCCGTTGAGGACGAAACGAGCGATCGGGCTGCGCTGGTGGAAGCCATTGCGGAAGTCCGGACCATGCTGTCCGCCGCGAAGCGACCGGTGATTCTTGCAGGAGCGGAAGTCGGCCGGTTCGGCCTCCAGGACGAACTGATGCGGCTGGTCGAACGACTCAATATTCCGATCGCGTCCACCCTCTTGGGCAAATCCATCGTTCGCGAGATGCACCCGCTGTACATCGGCGTCTATAGCGGCCTCGTCGCGCGCGAGGAAGTCCAGCAGGTCGTCAACGAATCGGACTGCCTGCTGATCCTTGGATCGATTCTCTCCGACGTGGAAGATATCGACACCCAGTCGCCGCTCCTGACCGAGGGACGCGCGATCCATGCCACGGCCGATCGGATCGCCATCAAGCATCATCGCTACGATTCCATCCGGTTCGAGGACTTCGTCCGTGCACTGGTCACGACCGCACTCCCTGCGTTTGAAACACGCGACTTGCCGAGCGAGCACCGCACGACGCCGCCGGCCCTTCCTGAGTCCGCACCCGTGACGATCGAGAGCCTGTTCCGCCATCTGGACAGTGTCCTGGATGACAAAAAGCTGGTAATCGCCGACGTCGGAGAATCGTTGTTTGCGGCGACCGACCTGCACGTGCACGGGCGATTCGAATTTCTGTCTCCTGCCTACTACACGTCGATGGGATTTGCCGTCCCGGCCGCCGTCGGAGCCGGCTTTGCCGCCCCCTCGCTTCGCCCCATCGTGCTGGTGGGCGATGGGGCCTTCCAGATGACCGGCTCCGAACTGTCCACCTGCGTGCGCTATGGCCAGACCCCCGTCGTGATCATCCTAAACAATCACGGCTACTCGACCGAGCGGGAGATTCTCGAAGGGCCGTTCAACGACATCCACGAATGGCGATACGAGAACATCTGCGATCTGATCGGCGGCGGCGTCAGCCGGCGCATCGCCACCTACGGCGAGTTTGTCGACGCCCTCACGATGGCTCTGGCGGACCCCAACCGGCTGTACGTGCTGAATGTCCTCCTCGATCCCGCCGATCGCTCGCCGGCGATGACGCGCCTGGCGAAGCGTCTGGCGAAGCGTCTCGCGACAGACCACTCGTAGCCCGCTCTCCTTCGCCTGCACAAGTCTTTCGCTCCCGATCTTGCTCTCCCATGTGTTCCATGCGAGACTGATCATCATGCCCAGCGCATCCTACAATGACCTACGGGATCGGCTGCGCATCGCACTCGCGCTGAACGCCGTCGTCATCCTGGCTGAATTCGTCGGGGGCCTGCTCATCGACAGCATCGGCCTGATGAGCGACGCGGGGCACAATCTCATCGACCAAGGCTCTCTGTTCCTCGCCCTCTACGCCCACATTCTGACTGCTCGGCCGGCGACAGACACGCGCACGTTCGGCTACCACCGGGCCGGGATTGTCGCGGCTTTTCTGAACTCATTCCTGCTCTTGCTCACCGCACTCGGCATCGGCTTCGTGGGGCTCAAACGACTCGTACACCCGGTGCCGGTGGCCGGTGGCTGGGTCATGCTCATCGCGTTGGCGAGTTTCATCGCCAACCTCAGTATCGCGCTGTTGCTTCAGCGGGGAGCCAAGGATGATCTCAATATCAAGAGCGCGTTCTGGCACATGCTGTCCGATGCCTGGGTGTCTCTCGGCGTCTTCGTCAGCGGCGGATTGATTCTGATAACCGGGTGGACGATGTTGGACCCGCTCGTCAGCTTGCTGGTCGTCGGCGCGATCGTGCGAGGCGCGTGGCCGCTCTTCCGAGAATCGCTCGAGGTCCTGCTGGAATCCACACCGCCTGGAATCAGCGCCTCCCAGGTTGCCATAACGATCGAATCCATCCCCGGCGTAAAAAATGTGCACGATCTCCACATCTGGGCCGTCGAGCCCCGCCTGGTGATGCTCACCTGTCATGTGTTAGTAGACGGCGACGACTCCGCCTTGACGGACGCGCTCCTCCAAACCATTCGCACGCGGGTCGCTTCCGAATTCGGGATCAAGCACCTGACCGTTCAGATGGAAGTGCAGGGCTGCCACCCGGTGGCGGTCCACTGCGATCTCAGTCAGCTCGCCGACCAACACAGAGAAGTCGAACACCTTCATGCCCATGACTGAACCTTTCCCTCATCTGTGGAGCCGGGTACAATAGTTCCACAGACATACCTGAACGACGTCTCTTCCGTTTGGAGAACAGATCCGACATGCCGCTGAAGAGTCCGGTGCCCTTCTATGTCTTGTGTGGCTCGCTGGGAGCGGGCAAGACGACGCTCCTCATGCGATTGCTCGAACATTGGAAGCAGCAAGGGCATCGAACCGGCGTGCTGATGAACGAGGCAGGAGCCGTGAGCATCGACGGACCGCGGGCCGGCACGCTGGCGGAACAGGTCCTCAATCTCGCAGGCGGCTGTGTCTGCTGCGATACCAAGGAAGACCTGTCCTGGGGGATCGCGCAGCTCGTGCAAGACTATGCGTCCGACGTGATCGTCCTGGAATGTTCCGGCATGGCCGATCCCGCCGAAGTGGTCGAGGGCCTCACCGACGTCTATGTGGCCAGGCTGGCGAAACTGGAACGTATCATCGCCGTCCTCCACCCGGTGGCGATGCCCGACGGCACCATCGAAGATCTGGTCACCCGCCACGCCATCCGCTACTCCGACGATCTGATCCTCAACAAGCGCGATCTCTACGTGCCCGGCCATTGGGAACAGTTCAAGAGCGCCATCCTGCACCAGAACCCCTACGCCCGCCTGTGGGAATCCAGCCACGCGCGTCTGGATATGCCGGCACTGCTCCAACCGCTGTCACGGACACCACAGCCGTCCCCGCTCAATGTCGAGTTCGGCACGCTGCCGACCCCGGTCTCCGCGAAGCCTGCGCCCTACCATCCCATGGTCCTCACCGTGAAACTCCCCGGCTCGCTCAATCGGGAGCGCTTCCTCCGCTGGATCACGCATCTGCCACAGGGCCTCGAACGAGCCAAAGGATTCTTTCGCTTCACGAAGGAGCCCGAGCTGCAGGAATTTCAGTTCTTTCCACCACGAGCCAGCACGATTGCCCCGGTCACTCTGCTCGACGAACCGGACCCGGTCGTCATCCTCATCGGACGCGACTACGACCAGGAACGATGCCAGGGTGAGTTGCTGGCGTGCCTAGATAAACAGCCGTAGGAAGACGTCTACTTCAGCGACGGCGCAGCAGACACCACGGTGGCGTCCGCCGTGCGGAATCTTGGCCAGCGCAGCAAGAGCCACGCAGCGCCGGCGCCGAAGAGTGCGCCGATGAGCCAGCCCCCCACGACATCCGTGACGTAATGGGCCCCGATGTAGACGCGGGCGAAGCCGATCACCAGAACGAACGGCCAACTGATCCAACCGGAACGAGGATAGAGCATCTGGAGGAATGCGGCCGCTGCGGCTGTGTTCACGGCGTGATTGGAAGGAAAACTGAACACTTTCCCGCAGGCCTGAAGTTGATGGAGCTGGCTCAACGCGACACAAGGCCGAGGACGGGCAACGAGATCTTTCAGACGCGCACCGAGGAAATCCGCCAGCCCGATGATTCCAGCCAGCACCGGCGCGGCGAGTACGGCTTCCCGCCGATTCAGCCAGAGCCAGTAGCCGCCGAGCAGAATCCCGGGCGCCCACAGCAGTGCGGGATCGGCCAGCGCCAGCATGAGCGCATCAAGACCCGAAGCCTGGCCGGCTAGCCCGTTGATGGCGAGAAAGAGGGACTGGTCCCAATTCACGGTGCCATCATAGCATGGATGATGAATTACCGTGTTCTGAAATGGATGCGGATCGTGAGTTCCCCGTCGATGGGATCGTCGCCCTTCATCTGCGGATCGAAGGTCCACTTGCTGAGCGCCACCATGCCGGCAATGGTGAGTTCACGATGCTTCGCCGGTTCCAGCACAACCACCGTGACCTTCGCGTCTTTCGACACCAGCATGCGCGCCTTCATCCAATCATCCAGATCCTTGCCGTCGAGCGATGACGGAATCGCAGGCCAGGGAGTCGATTTGGGCACAGGCCCGATCTGTTGATCCTTGTTCAGCGGCAGGCCATGCACATGGACTTCCGGCAACTCCAGCACATCTTCTTCGTGATCTGACTCATGCGTCGCCCGGTCGCCTTCGACGGCCAAACCACAGACCGGTGAGAGCCACGCAACGAGACTGAGAAACACGACTCGCGGACGCACGACATTCATGCGTGGCACCTCATTCCTTCGAGAAACAGTACGGAACGCTAGAAGAACCACTGCCCACGGAAGAAAAACGACCTCGGCATCCCCGCATGGGAGACACCGAGCCCGATGCTGCCTTCACCCTGATTGATGAAGTATTTTTGATCCAGCACGTTGACCACGTCAAAGCCCAACAGGAACTTCTGATTGTCCCACGGAAGCGGGATCACATGGGCAATGGACAGATTATAGATGGTGTAAGACGGACTGTGCGTGGAATTCGTCTTCGCATCCTCGTCCGCCGCCGTTCTCAAGCCGGACCCAAACAACATCTGGCCCGTCATCGTCGTCCGCTCCAGGAACTTATAACTCACGACCGCTGAGCTCGTCACCATCTGCGTGTGATCGCAGAAGACGCCGCCTTTGGAATGAATATCGTCGATCTCTTTCTGCTCGAGCAAGAAGTGCCCCGACTGGAGGCCATACCCTTTGCATTGTCCCCAGGCCACATTGCCACGAGCGGTCAGATTATCCATCAGTTGGAGTTTGAGGGCCCCATCGATCCCACGCTGCCACCCTCGCTCGAAGGCAAAATAGTTCAGCAGCGGTGTTGTGCCGAACTGCCCCGCATCCGACAGGAAGTTGCTGATCTTATAGTACCCGGTCAGTTGTAGCGTCGCAAACCGGTTCAGGGCGTGGTAACTCCCCACTTCAAAATAGTGGGACCGCTCGGCACGTGCCTGGTTGTTCGTCGTGTTCTCCGGTGCGGCCTTCGTCCCCTCCGTGCTGAGTTTCGCAAAGGAAATGGCCTCAAGATTCGGCGGTGTGAACTGCCGGCCGTAGAAAGCATGGAACACGTTCGCCTGATTGTATTTATAGGTCACCCCCGCGCGAGGGCTGATTTGCCCTTCATTGCGCTGGTACTGAACAGCATCCCCTCGCACACCGAGGTTCAGGGTCCAACGCTCATTGGGCGTCCATTGATCTTGAATCCAGAATTCCTGGCGCCAGCCGATCAGGCGGTTGTCGGCGTTGAGGTTGATGACGTTGCCGGTCGGATTGCCGGCTCCACCGTCGGCAAAGGTGAAGATGCGCGTCTTGTTCACCGCCTGAGTGCGGTCAATCTGGAACCCGGTCTTCATTAGGTGTTGGCTGTTCGGCACATAGGTGTAATCGAGACGGGCACCAGCTGAATAGGCGTTCCGGTCTTGGTCAGACGCTGAAAACGGCTCTGCCGGATCCGGCGTGTAGGCCAGCACGTTGAAGGGATCGGTCTTGAAGGTCGCTCGCGTGTGCCGGAAATAGCCGGCCAGGCTGAAGAAGTTGTTGGCATTCACATCATGCCGCCACACCATATGGCCGTACTGGTTATTCTCTTTTTGAAACTCGTCGATCGCCTGCGAGGCGACCGGTGTGAACCCTGGCCGACTTGCCTGAAGCAACGGCAGAACTTGCCCGCTCGGATCAAGTTCTTGCCCCGGCGAAGTCGGAATCTGGTACTTGGCGACCGAGTTCAGAAAGACCCAGGAGAAGTTGTTGTTGTTGTCCTGCTGATAGTCCCCGCGGATGAAGGTCTGATTCCGCTCGCTCTGTCCATGAAAGATCGAATGACCCAGGGTTGGCGGTTCGATGCCCCGGTTCGTGGAGGTGTAACTGTGCAGCACGTAGTAGCGAAACTTCCCGCCGACTGTCCCCCCGTACTCAAAGGAAGGATTCACCGTCTGATTCGACCCGCCGAACATCTGCATGGAACCGAATCCCGGCTTGGTCCCGCTCTTCGTCGTAATGTCCAGCACTGCCGCTGTCTTGTTGCCGTACTGGGCGTCCATCCCACCCAAGATGATGTCTACCCGTTCCCACGCGCGGGGCGTGATCACGTCAGAAAAGGTGGATGAGACCGTGTCTGGAATGGGCACCCCGTCGATACGGAGTTGGAGATTCGCGTGGTCTTGACGGATATGCACTTGCTTCAACGCCCCGTACGTCGCACTGGGGATCGTCGCCAACACATCATGCAGTTCCAGGTTGTTCCCACGGGGGAGCGCTTCAATTTCCTTGCGGCTGACCGAGTATGTTTCACTGGATGCCTTGTATTGGAGCGGCGGCAACGGGGACACCACCTCCAGCGCGATGTCCTGGGTCTTGGCCAACGTCAACAGGACCGGCCCGGGCCTCTCCGCCCCGATCTTGAGGACGACGTACTCGCTCCGGTAGGTCTCCAGAACCGCGCTCACCGAGTAGGTCCCTTCCTGCGAGACCGGAATCGAGAACTCCCCCGCGTCGTTACTGACGCCGGTTGCCACGAGCGCGCCCTCTTGATTCTTGACCTCCACCACCGCCTGTGGAACCCGCCGCAGGTCCTGGTTCTGCACCGATCCCGTGATCGTGCGTCTATCGCTCTCCACCGCCCCAACAGTTTCCATCACACCAGGCACGAGAAGAGAGAGGAAGAGTACAACGCCGATCATCCTCATCAGGAAACGAGCGCCTGCATTCCGTTGCATTGGTTCCTCCACCTCGCTGAACAGCATGCATGATGCGTTCGACCGCGCCGGCGGACACGATTCCGTCGGCGTAGTCGAACGCGCGACAACTGGTTCGCGTGATTAGGAATGTGGAGGTGCGCGAGAGGGTCCAACCGCGAGGAACGAAGAGGAGACGAGACAGGTGACGGGACACCACTGGTGCTCACTGATCGCGGCCCAGGAAACCGGCGGCGGAATCGCAACGACCAGCGAGCCGGTGGTGTGATGCTGCACCCATTGACAGAGGTCGTGATCGGAATGCTCGTGACCATCGTGGTCCGCCGCCGCCAACTCGTGATGGACGTCCTGCGCCACGGCAAACGGCGCGAGCGCCAGTAGGAGCACCACGAGACCGACGGTGACACCGCACCGCAGTGACCGACGCATCTTCTGTATGGAAGCACATGAGATCATGGAGGGGGCGTCTTGTAGCACAGCCCTTTCTTTGTTGTCAAACGCAAGCCGGTCCCGCCTGCGGACCAGGGCCTCATAGACTTTTCCCGAAGAATTCACTACATTGACAGGTGTTGAGCAGGTCATTGCCTGCCATGGCTCGCCGGCAGACGTGCTCCGATGAAAGGGCCCCGATCATGAAAAGACCGATCGATAATCAGCATGTGCTCGGCATCAAGCCGCTTCCTTCCCCGCGGACGATCAGGACCAAGTTGCCGACGACGGAACAGGCCGCCGCACTGGTCTGTGAGACCAGGGAGGCGATTCGACACATTCTCCAGGGCAGGGACCGCGAGCGCTTGCTGGTCATCGTGGGACCTTGTTCGATCCATGATCCCCAAGTCGCCTCCGACTATGCCGGCCGTCTGAAGCAAGCGGCCGACGCCACCAAGGATCGCCTCTTGATCGTCATGCGGACCTACTTCGAGAAACCGCGGACCACGGTCGGCTGGAAGGGCCTGATCAACGATCCCCACTTGGACGGCACGTGCGACATTGCGGCCGGCATCGAACTGGCCCGAACGATTCTCCTGGACATCCACCATCTCGGTATCCCCTGCGCTACCGAGTTGCTCGATCCGGTCACGCCTCAATATATTGCCGACTTGCTGAGCTGGACGGCCATCGGCGCGCGGACGACCGAGAGCCAGATCCATCGTGAGATGGCCAGTGGGTTGTCCATGCCCGTCGGCTTTAAGAACGGCACGGAAGGCAGCCTGCACGTCGCCCTCAACGCCATGATCGCCGCCCGCCAGCCACATCACTTCGTCGGCATCAATGCCGACGGTCTCACCTCGATCATTAAGACCATGGGGAATCCCGACCGCCATATCGTGCTGCGCGGCGGAGGCGGCAAGACCAATTACGAAGAAGAACAGGTCGCGCGGGCCGAAGCCGCCGTCGCCGGTGAAGGCATCGTCCGTCCGATCATGATCGATTGCTCGCATGACAACTCTTCCAAGGATCACCGCCGGCAGAGCGTCGTCGCGAAAGAAGTCCTGCGCCAATTCCGAGAAGGCCGCCAGTCGATCATGGGCCTCATGCTCGAAAGCAATCTCCATCCCGGCAAGCAGACCTGGCAACAGGGGAAGCCCCTCACCTACGGCGTCTCCATCACCGACGCGTGCCTCGGCTGGGACGAAACCGAAACGCTCCTGTCCGAGTTAGCGGAGGCCGTCGCCACTCGACCGGCGTAACCGGGCCGGCTGTCCGGTTTTCCTCTCCTCGTCTCAGCGACCAGGCGCTCTTCTTTGTATGCTGATGAAGGAGGGGGGCACGTCCTCACCTCCGGATGATGACACCAGCGGCATGCTGATCGACACCCACACGCACCTGGATGACGCCCGCTACGACGCCGATCGCGAGGCGACGATCACCCGCGCGCGGGAGGCCGGGGTGGAGACCGTTATCACCATTGGATGTGATCTGGGCACCAGTCGCGCGGCGGTGGCGCTCGCCGACCGGTACCCTTTCGTCTTCGCGTCCGTCGGCATCCATCCGCACGAAGTGAATCGGATCGAGGATGACTGGTACGACGAATTTCGTCGGCTGGCGCGGAACAAGAACGTCGTCGCATACGGGGAGATCGGCCTGGACTATCACTACAACCACTCATCGCCCAAGGAGCAGCGCAGCCGGTTCCGCGAGCAAGTCATCCTGGCGCGTGAGCTCAAATTGCCCATCGTGATCCACACCAGGGAGGCGCAGGAGGATACGATCACGATCCTGAAGGAAGAACAGGCGTCGGAAGTGGGCGGAGTCTTCCACTGTTTCTCAGGAGACGCGTGGCTGGCGAAGGAGGCGCTCGATCTGGGCTTTTATCTGTCGTTCTCCGGCATTCTCACCTTCCCCAATGCCACGATGCTCAGAGAGATCGCCAAGACGGTTCCAATGGACCGGCTGTTGATCGAGACGGACTGCCCTTACCTGACGCCGGCCCCTCATCGCGGCACACGCAACGAGCCGGCCTATGTGAAATTCGTCGCGGAACGGTTGGCTGAGCTCAAATCCGCAGAGGCTCCGCTCTCAGCAGAAGACATCGGCCGCATCGCCACGGACAACGCCCGCCGCCTCTTCAAAATCGCTTGAGCTGCCGGCTCCGTTTGCGCAGGGCCTTGGGAAGTTTCCTCGGGTTCCCCTTCTTCTCCGGATTGCGCCGGGGAAGTTCCTCTCCATCTCGCTCTTCGTCCTTGCGCCATGTTGGTTGCGTCTGTTGCGATGGAAGTGGGCTCTGCAATCGCGACTCGAATTCCACCGCTGAGATGACGAATGCCCCTTGCGCCCGTGCGGCGCGAGCCACCTCATGATCCGACGACACCACCGCACAGTCGCGGCCGAATTCCTCCGCTAATCGCTGGATCACTTGATCCGCCCGCTCTCCCCGACGGGAAAACACCACTTCGACTCCGGCCCGATGCTCATGCCGCTCGGAGCCGAATTCCGTTTGCCACGCATCAAAGACGACGGTGAGCGCATGCCCCTTACGATGGCGGTAAGCGGCGAGATCGCGCAGGAGCTGTTCGCGCGCCGATTCCCATTGCGCACCCTCCTCTGCTGAGCCGCGCCGGCGAACCCCCAACAGATTATAGCCGTCGATGATCAGGTGAGTGGCCATCGTCATCGAACCTAGCCGACTCATCCCTCCCTGTCAATTCGCAGGAACTCCACGTTCATCCAGTGCTTCCCCTTGACAATGCGCCGGGCATCTGAGAAAAAGTTTTATTCTCCCGATTCGCTTCCACACAAGGGAAAGGCCCTTCCGTGAAGGTCCGAGACCGGATCAGCGTCCTACTCCTGACAACCGTGCTCGCCGGCACTGGACCGAGCTTCCTGGGTTCAGCCTCAGCCACTACGGCCTCCGGTCCTCCTGCTGCTGAGACACGTCACACCCGACACCACTCCACGCTACCTGTTCATCCCATCAAGTACAAGCCGGTGGCCGGATCGGGTGTGCCGGCCTTGATTCAGAATCTACGGGTGGCGACGTCCGCACACGTCACCCGCCTGGTCCTCGATCTCGATCGACACGTCCGCTACACCGAGCGTCGCCGTTCCAATCCTGACCGGGTCATCATTGAGCTGAAGAACGCCACACTCGGGAAAACCGCCCGGACGAGAGTCTCCTCCGGCTCAGTCCCTCATCCCTTCTCCGTGACGCAGTCGAGCCGACGCGCAGTGAAGGTGGCCCTGGCACCGAGTGCGATCACCACCTATAAAGTTCTCCCGCTGTCGCACCCCGCACGCCTGGTTGTGGATGTGTATCCACGACCCTCTGCGCCGGTACACCGAACGTCCGAGGCGGCGCCTTCCACTGCCGCTCCAAGCCCGGGCAAGTTGCCGACAAGACCGACGCCTCCCCCGCAGAAGAGTTTCAGGACGATCGTCATCGATCCAGGACACGGTGGCAGGGACTCCGGCGCAAAGGGACATCATGGCACGGAGGAAAAAGACGTCACGCTGCAAATCGGGATGCAGCTGCGCGACCTGTTGGCCAAACTGGGCAGTACGCGCGTCTTATTGACGCGCGAGCGCGACGTCTTCGTCGAACTCGAAGATCGCGCCAAGTTTGCGAACAGCAATGAGGCGGATCTCTTCGTCTCCATCCACGTCAATTCGCACCCGCAGCGCAATGTGAAAGGCTTGGAGATCTACCACTTTGGCGAAGCGAAGGATCAGCGGGCACTTGAAGTGGCGGCCCGGGAAAACGGCACGCCGCTCAACAGCACCGGCGTGGGATGGGAGTATCTGGTGGCGGATCTGTTGACGGCGAAAAAGATCGAAGAGTCCTTGGAACTGGCCTGGGCCACTAAAGAAGCGATGGTCGGCCACTTGAATGGGCGCTATCACAGCGTGGACCACGGCGTGAAGAGCGCTCCGTTTTATGTGCTGCGTTACACCAGCATGCCGAGCATCCTGGCAGAAATCGCCTTCGTGTCCAATCCTGCCGAGGAAGAATTGATGCGGACCCGGTCGTTTCAGACCCACGTCGCCGAAGCCCTCTTCGACGGAGTGAAAGCGTTTTTCAACGCCACCCGACAAACCGGCAACTAACTGCTTCAGCCGGCCCCGGCTGACGACTTCGTACCTGGTTCTCCAATGCCGATCATCAAGCTCACGATCGAGTACGACGGCACCCGTTACGCAGGCTGGCAGAGGCAACCCGATCAGCCGACCGTTCAGGAAGCCCTGGAATCTTCGATCGCCCAGATCGCCCAGACTCCGACCTCGGTCGTCGGCGCGGGACGGACCGACGCCGGTGTGCACGCGCTGGGGCAAGTCGCCAGTTTTCAGACCGACCGGCAGCTTTCAGAACAGGAGTGGCTTCGTGGGCTCAACGGCCTCCTGCCACACGACATCGGCGTTCGTGCGATCCAGTTCATGACGGACGACTTCCACGCCCGCTACTCTGCCCGTGGAAAACTCTACGAATACCGCCTGCTGAACAGGCTGGAGCGCTCCGCGCTGGACCGCGACCGGGCCTGGCACATCCACAAACAGCTCGACCTCGAGACGATGCGCGATGCCGCATGCGCCCTGATTGGCCGTCACGATTTCTCGTCTTTCCAAGGCTCTCCCACCGACAACGAGAATCCTATCTGCGACCTGCAACGCCTGGACCTCTCGCGCGAGCAAGACTTCATCCGCCTGCACATCTACGCAGATCGGTTCCTCAAACAGATGGTACGCGCCATCGTCGGCACGTTAGTTGAGGTCGGACAGGGGAAACGTTCTTCGGGCAGCGTCAAAGACATCCTCCACGCCCGCAACCGGCCTGCCGCCGGCAAAACCGCCCCTCCACATGGCCTCTACCTGGTGCGTGTCGACTACTGACCCCTCTCCACCCTCCTCTTTCGAGGTACACGAGGTACGCTCTTTCGAGGAATATCGCGATCGGCCTCGTTCCGCTATTCTCTGAGCAGGCACCTGACTCCCAACTCCGCAACAAAGGAGGAGGCGTGATGTATGATTTGGTTTACCTGATCGGCCTCACGGCCATCACAGGGTACTTCACCTATGAGCTCGTTCTCCTCATCGAGAGCATCCGAGGCCGGGTGGTGCCACCGCCCCATTCCTTAACCTACCGTATCAGGCACATCGCAGCCCCGCTAGGAACTGCGAGTGCACGGCTTCAATCGGGCGGCTCACGACATACCTCGGCGGTTTCGCACCGAGCCGCATGAATACATTGCGCACGTCGAACGACCACTTTCAGAAATGCGGCTCCACGGAACAGACTCTCTCTCTTCCTTTACTCAACTCAGGAGGGGGCGGCTTGGCTACCTCCAACTGCGCGCATCCACCGAGCACCTTCTGAGGTGCGGGGTGTGCGAGCACGGGAGGTAGCCAAGCCGACCCCGACTCTACCCTTCCGGCCGCATCTCTACCTCCAGCATCTTGATCTTCCGATGCAGGTGGCTCCGCTCGATCTTGAGGTCTTCGGCCGTGCGGGAAATGTTCCAATGGTGCTCGCGGAGTTTTTTCGAGATATATTCCTTCTCGAACGCGTTCCGGGCATCGCGGAGCGAGTCGAAGCGTTTGCTGAGGAGGGTGCTGCCTGCCTGAGTAGAGAAAGCCGGCTGGATCACAGCGCTACCGGGGCGGGCTTGCAGCGCCGGCGCAGCGTGTGAGGCGTCGATGACCGACCCAGGCACCATGATCATCAGCCGCTCGACCAGGTTGCGCAACTCGCGGATGTTGCCCGGCCACTCATACTGCTGAAAGACCTCCATCGCCTCGGGCGACACCTCCTTGAGCTTCAGGCCCTGTTCTTCGGCGTGAAGCCGCATAAAGTGTTTCACCAGCAAGGGGATATCTCCCCGCCGCTCGCGCAGCGGCGGCACAACGATCGGCACCACGTTGAGGCGGTAATACAGATCATCCCGAAACGTCCCCTTGTCGATCTCTTTCAGCAGGTCTTTATTCGACGCCGCGAGCACGCGCACGTCGACCTTCATGAGCTTGGTGCCGCCGACCCGCGTGAATTGCTGTTCTTGCAGCGCCCGGAGCACCTTGGCCTGCGTATTCAGGCTCATGTCCCCGATTTCGTCCAGAAAGAGGGTGCCGCCGTCCGCCTGCTCGAACTGCCCACGCTTCATCGATGTCGCGCCGCTGAACGAGCCTTTCTCGTGGCCGAACAGCTCGCTCTCGATCAATGTCTCCGGAATGGCCGCGCAGTTGACGGCCACAAAAGGCTTGTCGGCCCGCACACTGTGCTGATGGATCGCGCGCGCGACGAGTTCTTTGCCCGTGCCGTTCTCTCCGCCGATCAGGACGCGGCTGTTGGTCGGTCCCGCCGTTTCAATCAATTGCCGGAGCTGCTGCATCGACGACGCCGTCCCGACCAGCTCGAACTTACGCTCGACCTTGGTACGCAGCGAGAGATTTTCCTGTTCGAGGCGATGCTGATCGAGCGCGTGCTTGACGCGGAGGGTGACGTTCTCCAGCGACAGCGGCTTCTCGATGTAGTCGTAGGCCCCCAGCTTGACGGCCTTGACCGCCGTCTCGATCGAGCCGTGGCCGGACATCATCATCACTTGTGCGTGAGGCATGAGTTCCCGCACGCGCCGCAGCGTCTCCAACCCATCCATCTCAGGCATCCAGATATCGAGCAACATCAAATCGGGCGGATCGGTGGCGCAGAGCTTCAGGGCTTCCGCGCCGTTCTTCGCGACGGTCACCTCGTATCCCTCATCCTGAAGGATGCTGCTCAAGGAATTCAGGATCGACACTTCATCATCGACGATCAGAATCGATGCAGACATAATGCTCCGTTAGGCGTTACACGCGAGGCGTACAGTGTACCGGAGCAGCAGAACCATTCTGGCGCCTTACTCCTAACCCCTCACGCCTTACACGTTTAGACCGGCAGCTCGAACGTCAACACCGCACCCTTCGGATGATTGTTCTCCGCTTGGATCTGCCCTTCGTGATCGGTGATGATGCGCCGCACGATCGCGAGCCCCAGGCCGGTGCCCGTCTTCTTGCGGGAGAAATAGGGCACGAACAGTTTTTCCCGATCCTCCGGCGCGATGCCGCTCCCCTCATCCGCCACGCTGATGACGGCGCGGCGACGCTTCGTGTCGTAGCGGGTCGTCACCCAGAGCCGCCCTTTCTGGCTCATCGCCTGGACGGCGTTGTCGAACAAATTCACGAAGACGCGCTTGAGCTGCTCCCGATCGACATTGAGCGGCGGCAAATCCTGATCGAGGTCGACGATCAGCAGCACGTCCTTGTGGGCCCCCTGGTAGAGCGTCACCACCTCCTTGATGACCTCGTGGATCGATTCCACCGCCATCCGCGGAGCCGGCATCCGCGCAAACTTTGAAAATTCGTCCACCAACTGTTTGAGACTGGCCACCTCGTTGACGATCACCTGCGTGGACTCATCGAAGATGCGCTCGAAGTCCGGCGCCTTGTCGAAGAACTTCTTGCGAAGGCGCTGGGCCGACAGTTGGATCGGCGTCAGCGGATTCTTGATTTCGTGCGCGATCCGCTGCGCCACTTCCCTCCAGGCCGCCGCCTTCTGCGCTTTGATCAACTCGGTGAGATCCTCGAAGATGAGCACGAATCCGAGGTCGCGATTGGCTTCGTCGCGCATGCGGGTGCAATTGAGCCCGATCGTCAGGAGCTTCCCCTGCACATCCACCTGGCCGTCCAACGAGAGGCTGTCCCGCTGATCCACCAGCATGCGATCGTAAGCGGTTTGGAACAAGTCGAGTCCGTATTCCTTGAACGCCTCATTCACGTGCCTCCCGCGGAACCGGTCGCCCCACAGTCCTAGAATGCGCTCCGCGGACGGATTGAATGTGGTGATCGCCCCGCTCCGATCGATCGAGACGAGCCCCGCGGCGATGGTGTCCACCACCGTCTCGATATACGCGCGGCGTCGATCCAGCTCGACGTTGGACTGCCGGAGCGAGACGTTCGCCTCTTCAAGCTTGGTTTTGCTGGAACGCAGGTCGTCCGTCATGCGGTTGAACGACTCGACCAGCGTCCCGATCTCGTCGGTCGCCTTCGCCTCGATCCGGACGGAGAGGTCGCCTTGCGCGATCGATTCTGTCGCTTCCGCCAGCCGTTGGATCGGCACAGTGATGCCCCGCGCCACATAGAAACCGAACCAGGTCGCGCTGAAGAGAATCAGCACCGTGATGACGGACACGAACAGGTAGGCCCCGGCCTTGATCGGGTTCTTCATCGCCTTGACCTGTTTGTATTCGGCGTACTGCCGGCCGATGCCCTCCATCTTGGCCAACAGCGACTCCGGCACATAGGCATCCACGACGACGACGCCGTCGATCTCGCCACGCCGGATATTGGAGGCAATCGGCATGGCCGCGCGCACGAGCCGGCCGCTCTGTGCCTCCTGAACGGACGTCAACTCCTGCTTGCCGGTAATCACTTGTAGGACGAGTTGTCCGCTCGGGAGATCCAGCACCGTCGTCGGCACTTCCGGGTCGAGCGCCTTCGTCACCGTTTCCATTTTGGCCGAGAAGACTTCGACTCCGGCCACGCCATATTCGGCACGTTTCCGGGCCATGGCCGCCACCAGCAGATCGCGTTGTTCATGAGTCAGCAGATCCTCGCGGAAAATTTCGTGGCTGATGGCGCGGGCACTGTTGACGGCCAGCGCGATATGCCCGGCATGCTGCATCCGCGCCACCTCATACGAGTCCTTCATCACCCGTTCGATCTGATCGCTGAACCAGACATCCACCGCCTTGTTCACCAGCCCGCTCGCCACGAGCGCCAACAGCACGGTCGGAATCAGCGAGAACCCGATGAACGCCGCCACGAGTTTGGCCCGGAATCCCGACCCCATCATCCGGTGCCGCCGCTCGAAATAGGCTTTAATGAGGTTCCTGGACAGCAGCAGCGTGAGGACGACGAGCCCGATCAGGTCAAGATTGACCAACAGCAGGACAAAGGCGTAACTCGTGCTCGGGAGGAGCGATCCCCCGTCATCGCCTCCGGACACCCCATACTGGGCATAGTACACGGTGAGGCCAAGACAAAGGACCAGCAGAATGAGGACGATCCAGACAGGGCGGACATGCGGTTTCCGGTGATCCTGTTCATCGGCCGCGTCCCTCGTCGGCCGCGCAGCTCCTCCGGCGAACGGGCCCCCGCCAACCGGGACACCTCCGGGCTTCTTCCCTCCCCACTTGTTGTCGGGACCGACAAGTTCAGACATGGGCCGGTTTCTCGATGCGCTTTCCGCTTATAGACCCATCGTCAGGCACTATACCGAATCCTGCAAGGAGTCTCAAAAGCCGTGCAGCCGGTCGCAGGTCGACCAGGACGAAAATGGGTGATGCCGCAAGCCGGCAATTAGGAATTAGCGGGAGGATGGGTGCCCCGATGCCAGACCGACGTACTTCATACGGAGCGCATAGAGCATGTCGCGCAGCACCGCCTGTTCCTCCGCCGTCAGGTTGCCCCGTGTTTTCTCTTCCAGAACCGACAGCAGATCGATGATCTCTTTGGCCTGCGGTAAGTTGACCGGCACGGAAGGCTGTTGGGGATCGATCTGTTCCCCGAGCAGCATCAAAGCCGACGTCCCCACCGAGATCACGAACGACGAGAAGGTCACCGGCATGTCGGGCTCATGCGTCTGAGAGCCCTGGGGAGGTACCTGGCTGGACGACGGCGATGAGTCGGCAGTGGAGGGCTTGGAATGGGCCGCGGTGGGGCCGGCATCCTGATCTGCGCGTCCCCGGCGGTCACGGATGATGAATCCCTGTTCCTCTTCGCCACCCATGTCACTTCCTCCTACAATCATGACGGAGAGCGACGGTACCGTACCATAGGCCCCCCGGCGGCGCAAGCGACGGCGGCCATTGCAGCCGTTCACGAACACGGTATATAAAGAGCCTCACGATGACTCGGATCGACCCATGAGCCAGACGCCTTCTCCCTCGGACCGGTTTCAACGAGTCGCCCATATCATGGCGACGTTGCGCGCGCCCAATGGCTGTCCCTGGGACCGGAAACAGACACACGAGTCCCTCAAACCCTACTTGCTTGAAGAGACCTATGAAGTCCTCGAGACGATCGACCACCAGGACCGTGCGAAGCTCAAAGAGGAACTCGGCGATATCTTGCTTCAAGTCGTCTTTCACAGTCAGATTGCCGCGGAGGCCGGCCACTTCACGATCGACGATGTGCTCCAGCAGCTGGCCGACAAGTTGGTTCGGCGACATCCCCACGTGTTCGGCAAGGGCCAGGAAGGGGAGCCTTCTCTGAATGCCGATCAGGTGGTCCATCGATGGGAGGACATCAAGCGTGCCGAGCGCCAGGCCGATGGACGGTCGGAATCCGTGCTGGATGGCGTGCCCAACACGCTCCCCGCCCTGCTGCGAGCCTATCAGCTTCAGGCGCGTGCGTCACGGGTCGGCTTCGACTGGCCGCACAATGCAAAGGGCATCGCGCACGTGTTCGGCAAGATCGACGAGGAGATTCAAGAGCTGCGGGCTGCATTGGCGATGTCGGCGCAGTCGGCGGGCCAGGCGAGCGCCGGGAGTCCACCTCCTGCGAGTGCCGCGGTCGTTGCCGAGATCGGGGATGTCTTGTTCTCGCTCGTCAATTTAGCCCGGCTCATCAAGGTCAACCCCGAGGACGCACTCCGCCTCTCCTCCAATCGCTTTGCCGATCGGTTCACCGACATCGAGCAGGAAGCGGCTCGGTTGGGCCGCCGGGTGAGCGACCTGTCTCTCAGCGAGATGGACGCGCTGTGGGAACAGGCGAAGCAGCACGACGCGCAGCGTCCGCACCCCAATCCTGACCCAACTGCGCATACTCGGACAACAACGGAAGGATCCCAACCGTGAGTGAGGAAGACTATCAGGAAGGCACACGCGCCGGCGCGCATCCCCTCGTCGTCGTGTTTGGGATCATCATCGGCCTGTGGGTGCTCATCGCGCTCTTCGTACCAAGCGGCAAACAGAAGCAGGCCACCGGCCAGGAGAGCCTGCAGGCCCCGGTGGCCGAAGACCCGGAAGCCGCGCCCATTATGTTTAAGGTCCACGCGACCATGACGGATGTCAATGCCATCAGCCTCGTCGTACCCCCGGAAGCGACCACCAGCCAGATCGTCGGACTCTTGAAGCGGTTCCGAGAAGCAAGGCTGGCCGACACCCTGACGACACTTCTGCCGGCCACCACACCCGGTCACAAGCTGGGCGATCACGCAGTAGCCGAGATCTACATTTTCACGGATCCGCGCTATGCGGAGCCTGACTCCGTCCGGACGCTCGCCCGCGGCGCGCACGCCCCAGGCGCGCTCTACCCGCAAGCCATTCCCTTTGAAGTCGCGATGGAACAAGTCAGCGGCTACTACCGTATCGACCTCCATGACACCGGTAATCCTGACACGGGATCGCTTGGATTCGCGGATGAATCCGGCGTTCATTCCAAACACTACCGCCGTATCTTTTGATCGCGATCCGTTACATCGATAGGACCGGCCAGGCGTTTCTATCCCCAAGCTGCCCGTTCGCCACGCGAGAGCCCGTAAGGGTTTCATCCTTCCCCTATATCTTGTGGCCGTCGTCAGGCCGGCCACAATGACTGAAACTTAGGCAACCTGCTCACTGGCCTACCGATGCAGGCATCTCTCCTGCGAAACAGGACTTCTCCACAACCTTATCCACAAAAACTGTGGTTGAAGGAATCGCGTGCGCCTCGATGAAAAGAGTCGCGTCGGGGTCAGGAAGAACGGCAGCGACGGAACGGAGGAAGAGCCTACAATTTGGCTCTCGATGTGACTTCGGCGCGGAGGGTTTCCGACTCGACCGCCACCCATGTGTCAAGCCGAGGGAGTAAATACTCCAGGGGTCCGGTGAAGGGGTCGATCAACACATCGCGACGCTCGGCCAACAAACCTTCCACGTCGATGATCCGCAGTTTCTGATCCGCAATCCGACGTAACAGGATTTGGTTGAGGATCAATTGCTGTCCGGGGGTCCCGGTCACGGTCCCCACGAGCTTCTGTTTGACACGCTCGAGTTCCGCAGGGATCGAGACTTTGATCCGGACCGTGTGGCACACAGGCCAATGCGGTCGTTGAACCGAATAATCAAAGGAGAATGCCGGCTCCTTGGGTTCGCGAAACGGCCCGGCCACATGTTCGATAATGAGCGTGTTGTCCATCGCTGCAAGATCCACAATACGTTGTTGATCGAGGATCGTACTATAAGATCGCGCGTTCCAATTTGACAAGAGGAGTCGCTCGCCCCGACTCCCTCAAGACGCGGTGGGCATCATGTGGCGGAGCACCGCAACGGCGATGGTGGTCCCATCCTTGATACAATCGGGAATTCCGACCCCTCGGTACGCAGCGCCGGTCACGAAGAGCCCTGGAAATCGTCCCAAGGCCGCCTCGATCCCCGCAATGCGGCCGAGATGACCGAGCGTATATTGGGGCATCGCGCGGTTCCACCGATGCACTTCCGCGTAGCGTGGGGACACGGTCAGCCTTGCCATACCGGCAAGATCTGCCCGGACGTGCTGGAGGAGCTCCGCATCATCCAGTTTCAATATCCCCTCTCGCCCGACACCGCCCACGTAGCACCGAACTAAGAATTGATCCGGAGGAGCGCGATGCGGCCATTTGATGGACGTCCAGGTTGCCGCGATCAAATCCCGCCCTTCGACACGCGGCACGACAAACCCGAATCCTTCGACCATTCGGCCGACTGTGTGCGAGTCGTACGCGAGCGAGATGGTCGCCGTGGAGGCATAGGGAATCCGCTCCATCAGCCCTGCCGCCACCGGGCTCAAGGGCCGGACGAGTTCTGCGCTCACGTAAGCAGGAGTCGCGAGCACCAGCGCTTCCGTTGAAAGGGCCGAACCGTTCTCCATCATCACATCGTACGTCCACCGGCCGACGTGATGCGATCGAACCCGTAACGCTGAAACGGTGCAACCTGTCCGGAGAATTACGCCTTGCCGCTGGAGGTGAGCCGTCAGCGCCGTGACAAGATCGGCCACCCCTTCTCGAAGCGTCACGAACATCGTCCGGCGTGGACCGGACGCGGCGGAACCGGCGCGAGCCCTGTGGCTCGCCGCCATACCCCTGATCAGGCTCCCATGCCGCTGCTCCAATTCGACGAAGCGCGGGAAGGTAGCCAGCACACTCATCTGCTCCGCATCGCCGGCATAGATCCCCGCCATCAGCGGCTCGATCACGCGCTCGAACGCTTGGCGGCCGAACCGGCGGCGAAAGAAGGAGGCCAGCGATTCATCCTCCGTCGAGCGGCGGGCCGGCATCAGCACGTCCAGCCCCATCCGCGCGAGCCCCGCCCAGCTCAGTACCCCGCTCCGAAGAAACGGCCCAAGCCGAGTGGGGGTGAAAGTCACGAGGCCTTCCGGCAACTCGTGCAACCGGCCCCGAAAGAACACGGAGGCTTTTTGTGAAGTCTCGTTCGTGTTGATGAGTTGGTCGGATAATCCCAACTTGCTGCACAGTTCCAGCCCCGCCGGTTTCTGCGAGAGAAACGAATCGGGGCCGGCTTCGATCACCAGGTCATTGACTCGGTGGGTCACAATCTTCCCGCCCCACGCCGGTGCGGCCTCCAGCACCGTGCAGGATATCGGCACTCCCGCCGCAGCGGCCTGCTCCTGCAAGGCAAACGCCGTCGACAAGCCGGCGATGCCGCCGCCAACAATCACGACTGTTCGGGACGTGCCCGTCACGGGACGACGGGTGAATGGACGAGGGAGGATTCGTGGGTCTCGACGACCGACGCCAACGTGTCTATCAATGCGGTTGACGCATTCAACATCGGAATCCGCTCCAGCTGCATGCCCTTCGCACTCGCGCGCCGTGTGAGCTCGATATCGATATCGTAGAGGACTTCCAAATGGTCGGAAATAAATCCGATCGGTGCCACTAACACGTGGCGATGCCCCTCTGCGTGTACTGTATCGAGAACGGTCTCAACAGCGGGACCAAGCCACGGTTCGTTGGAACGCCCCTGACTTTGATACGCAAACCGCGCCGTGACGTTTCCCAACTGGGAACACACCGCCTGCATCGTCGCGCGCACTTCATCCGGATAGGGGTCCTTCATCTCCAGAATCCGTTCCGGCAGGCTGTGCGCCGTGAACAGCAGAGGCACCCTCCTTCGCACGTCCACAGGGAACTTCTGCAACCCACGATGCACATTCTCCACAATCGCGGCGATCAACTTCGGGTGCTGGTGCCAGCTCTGGACATAGCTGACCGGCCCGTCGTTCCCAAGCGCAGCGCGCGCCTCTTCCACCTTCTTCACATAGGCGCCGATGCTCAGGGTGGAATATTGAGGAGCCATGCAGAGGCCGATCACACGCTCGGGGACATCGTCCAACAATTCGGCATAGGCATCCTTGATGTACGGCTTCCAGTGCCGCAACCCGACAGAGACCCGATACCGCTCCCCGCCCGGTCCGTTCAGCCGCTGCTCCAACTTCCGCGCCACTTCGCGCATGATGCCAAGCACCGGGGACTTGCCTCCGGTCGCACGATAGCGTTCACGAATCTCTTCGACGAGCTCGGGCGGGGTCGGACGCCCGCCGCGCACATCCATCAGATAGGGCTCGACGTTCTCCAGACTATCCGGCCCACCCACCGCCATCAACAGTATCGCGGTCGGCCTCTGCGGTCCCGGCATGGCTCCTCTCCTCTTCCCTACGCGACGACTCGAGATGGGCGGATGAGCCGGCCTCCCTTGCGCGCGTCGAGCGACCACTTTCAGAAGTGGGGGCTCCGCGAGCACCGAGGCCGGCTCATCCGCCCATCTCAGCGCTGACTCAACTTATGCACCATCTCGACCGTCGCGGCCACATGTTCCATGGGCGTGTTCGGCAAAATCCCATGTCCGAGATTAAAAATGTGGCCGGGCCGGCCGGCGGCACGACGGAGAATGTCTTCGACCCGCCGCTCGATCTCAGACAGCGGAGCAAACAGCACCACGGGGTCGAGATTCCCTTGCACGGCCACGTCATGCCCGACCATCGCCCAGGCCTCGTCCAGATTACTCCGCCAATCCACACCCATCACATCGCCCCCTGCCTGGCGCATCAAGCGCAGTAAGGCCGCCGTGCCGGTGCCGAAGTGAATGAGCGGCACACCTTCCCGTTTGAGTCCCTCGAAAATCAACTGGACATGGGGAAGCACGTACTCCGCGTAGTCGCCGACCGACAAACAGCCGACCCAGCTATCGAAGAGCTGCACCGCTTGGGCGCCGGCCTTGATCTGACGTCGCAAGTAGCCCGTGATCGCGCGGGCAAACTTATCCATCAGCTTGTGCCAGACCTCAGGCTCTCGATACATGAGCTGTTTTGTCAGTATGTAATGGCGCGAACCGCCGCCCTCGATCGCGTAACTGGCCAGCGTGAACGGGGCTCCGGCGAAGCCGATCAGCGGCACACGACCATTGAGCATCTTTCTCGCCACCCGAATCGCCTCGGCGACATAGTCCAACTCGCTCCCGTCGATGACTTTCAGCCGCTCGACCGCAGCACGGTCCCGGACCGGATTATGGATGACCGGCCCCTCGCCTTCCGCGAACTCGAGGCTGAGTCCCATCGCTTCAAGGGGTAATAAGATGTCGGCGAAAATGATGGCCGCGTCGAGAGGAAACCGTTCAATCGGCTGGAGTGTCACTTGCGCAGCCAACTCAGGCGTCTTGCACATCTCCAAAATCGAGTGATGGGTGCGTAGCGCGCGATACTCGGGCATGTATCGGCCGGCCTGGCGCATGAACCAGACAGGCGTGCAGTCCACCGGCTCGCGGCGGCAGGCTTTGAGGAAACGTTCATTCATGGGAGCGGCATTTTAGAGAGGGACCGGACAGGGTGTCAAATTGAGACCGCACCTACAAAAATTTCTTGTGCCATCCCGCCTCACTTTGTGTATAATTCTGCTTCGTCACGACCGGGTCATGCTACTGCCCACTCCGCCGTTGCCTGCATGACGGACCAGCCCTTCGCGGCATCCTCTGCTCGCATCACCGACTGAAGAGTGAACCGGCTCATGACCGACTATCCTGCGGCCGGCCACACGCTCCACCTTCATCGGGCGCCGCGGTGTCAGAGAGATTAATCGGGGCCCCGGCGCCTCACTGTATCGACCTTCGCCGACCACTTTGAACTGGAGGAAAAGATGACGGAGATTCGCCCGCTGCGTGTGTCGAAACGACAAGAGCTGTGGTTTTCGTTCCTCCGCTGGTTCGATTCGTGGGCCGGCTTAGAGCATATGAAGACCGATGGCCCGGCGCGTGTCGATTGGTTCCGCTGCACTCCCCTGATCGCCATCCATCTCATGTGTCTCGGCGTGATTTGGGTGGGATGGAGTTGGACCGCCGTCGGCATCGCCGCGGCATTCTACTTCGCCCGGATGTTTGCGATCACCGGCTGGTACCACCGCTATTTCGCGCACCGGACCTTCAAGACCTCGCGTGGGTGCCAGTTTGCCTTCGCCTTGCTGGGATCGTCCTGCGCGCAACGTGGCCCTTTGTGGTGGGCCGGCCACCATCGCCATCACCACATTGCCTCGGACACGCCTGAGGACGTGCATTCTCCGTTGTATGGTGGGTTCTGGTGGGCGCACCTCGGATGGTTTACCTCGCGCAAGTATTTTGCGCCTCCCCTCAAAGCCATCGGCGATTTCGCCAAATATCCGGAGCTGCGGTTTCTGGATCGGTTCGACATCCTCGTCCCGACCCTGGCCGGGTTCGGCATGTTCGGCATCGGGAAGCTGTTGGAGGCCTATGCCCCCGACCTCGGAACGAACGGCCCGCAGATGTTGATCTGGGGCTTCTTTGTCTCGACGGTCGTGCTGATTCACGGCACCTGCACGATCAACTCCTTGTCCCATCAGTACGGCTCGCAGCGTTACGCGACGGGCGATACCAGCCGGAATAATTTTTGGCTGGCGTTGGTCACCATGGGCGAAGGCTGGCACAACAACCACCATTACTACCAGTCTTCCACGGCTCAAGGGTTCTATTGGTGGGAGATCGACCTCACCTACTACGGGCTGAAAGCGCTTTCCTGGCTCGGGCTCGTATGGGATATCCGCGAAGTACCGGTCTACGTGCGAGACGGGAAAAGCAAAAAAGAGGAAGCGGTTGCCGTCTAGCTCCCGTGTTGAGCGGCACGGGGAGGGGCTCCTAGACCCAATCGGATTCCTCTCGTGCAGGCGTGGCATGATAGGAATCTTTCAGCGCCTGCCTGATCCTCCGGCTCTCTGAATCGAGCCGATCGATGTCAGCCCCCGACACAATCCAGGCATCCTCCGGGATCAGTTCGATCCGATAGTGATTCTTGCGCGTCGAGAACCATTCAATATAGGGATGCGGCGTGAGATGCGGGTGCGGGTCAAAGGAAATCAGACTCACGTCTCCAATCTGCGGCACTTCAACATCACCGAGCACGTGGCCGGCAAGATCGTCATCCTCGAACCGGCTGTTACGGAATTGAATGACCTTCCCGGCGATCTCTCCTTTGAAATTTCCGAGGAGAAAGAAGTCTATCGGGCCAATCACGGCAAACGTCACACATCCGACAACGGTGCCGGGGAAGCGATTGTCCAAGAATCCGTCGCTCACCCACCGGCTATTCCCAAACTTTTGAGCCACGAGCTTCTCCTCGACGGCTAGATCACCTGCGCTGTACCCAGCGAATGTTCCGGGTGAGGCGTCTCCGTCGCACACGATCCGATCAACACGGCGCCAAAGATCAACCCGCTGCCGACCCAGCCCTGCGCATCAAGTGTTTCACCCAGAAAATACCAGGCCAGCCAGGCTGCGTAGGCCGGTTCGAGCGAGAACAGCAACGCGACTTGTTGCCCGGGCAACAGACGCTGCGCCCACACCTGCACTGCAAAAGCGCCGGTCGCCAGGATACCGGTCACGCCGAGGCCGACCAGCAAGACCGTCGTGGGCCGAAACGCCGCGAGAGGCGGTGCTTCGATCATCATCACCGGCATCATCGCCGTGGTGACGAAGATCATTTGCCAAACAAACAGAGACGCCGGATCGGCCGCACGCGTGAAGCGCTCCAGGCAGGCAATATGCGCTGCGAACGCCGCTGCGCACCCCAGCGTCAAGACATCGCCGAGATTGACCGATGCCGTCGGCTTCAGGAGCAGCCACAGGCCGGCCACCGCCACCGCAGCCGCCACCCACACGCGGCCGCCGAAGCGACGAAGAATGAGGGGAACGAATACCACGTACAAGGCTGTGATGAAGGCGGAGTTCGACGCACTCGTGTGCTGCAACCCGACCGTTTGCAGCGTGTAGCCGAGAAAGAGCCAAACCGTCGCGATCAAGCTGAGCCGTATGATGGTCTGGTCCCGACGAAGGACACGGCCCATCGCCCAGAGGCCTGCGAGGATGAGAGTGGTACCGAGCAAGAATCGGGCGAACAGGAACGACAAGGGAGGCACTTGTTCCAGGACGGCCTTGGTCGCGGGAAACGTCGCGCCCCATACCAACGTTGTGAGCAAGAGGGCCAATCGAGGCATGGGAAGTAAGAAGTGCTGAGTGCTGAGTTTTGAGTGCTGAGTCAAGACCCACACTCAGAACTTATAACTCAGAACTCAGAACTCAAAATTCACAATTCTGAGTGTCACGGCTTGCACAATGGACACGGTCGCTGGTCGGAGGTGCCGGCCTGTTCCATCGCCTGGAGAGCCCGTTCCTTGTCCGGATAATCGAACCAGCCCCCCTCCCAAAAATCGCTGCTGGTGACGTTCGACGGCACTTCCGCACAGCGATCGCGGTGGAGCGTCACACGGTCGATGGCACGGGCGATGTGGATCCAATAGGTCATGAGGGTCAATGAGGCGTGAGGGGTGCTACGGCAGGAGCTGCCACTCATCCTTTTCAATGAACACCTTGACACCGGTCTGAAGCTTCTTGACGTCTTCCTTTTCAAAAATGCGCATATAGCGCTCGATCCGATCCGGATCGTCGATGCGCTCTTCCTGCATCATGCCACTTGAACTCTTAAACTTTCGAATCAACAACGACATGCTCTTCCTCCTCTTAATCTCCCACTCATCGAAACGATGAATTGTGCTACAATAATTCAAAATTACCGGACCGGTCAAGAGCGCTGTGCCCCATGACCAGCACCGCGGAGTACGTTCTCACTTAGGGTTTCAAGGGGGTTCCTCCATGCCGCTGTACGAATATCGTTGCGAAAGCTGCGAGAAACAATTTGAAGCGACGCAGTCGATCCACGCGAGACCGGAAGACACCGTGTGTCCCCATTGCAAGGCGCAGAAAGCCACGCGGCTGCTCTCGTCCTTCGCTTCGAAAGTGGTGGGAGACCACAAGCCGGGATTCTCCGAGATGAAGGCGTACGACATGCTGAATCAGCGAGTCGACAAGTTCAAGAAACTCCCGGCGCCCTGGGGAAAACGTCTCACGCCCGCGCCGGACGCGCTGTCCAACCCAGGCTTCGATTCAGGCAGTCCCACGGAAGGCGGCAACTCCAGCGGATCCTAAGCGATGACGCCTGCCACAGTCCCGTCCGGCCCGCACCATCGAGACTCCCAGTGAACAGTCCGCATGCGGTTGATGAGAAAGGAGAGGGCATGATCGCGAGAGCGTTCTTGGCGCTGTGTCTGGCGATGAGTGCGATGGCCGCCCCAGTCGGTCAAGCACGGGGCGAAGTGTCCGGATCGATCACCATCATCGGGAACGGACCGGAGTTGATCACGATCGAGCCCCTTGCCAGAGCGTTTGAAAAAGCGAACCCCCGGGCCTATCTCGATGTGTTGTGGGACGATAACTCGAAGCCGGTGGACATGGTGAAAACAGGCCAGGCCCATATTGCCGTCACCGGCGCCGAAGAGCCTGAACTGGCCGCGACCCAGATCGCCTGGGACGGTATCGCGGTCCTCGTCAACCTCTCGAATTTCACGAAAGAGGTGACAAAACAGGAGGTGGCCGATATCTTCTCTGGAAAAGTGAAGATGTGGTCGGAGCTCGGAGGGCCGGACACGAAGATTCTCCTGATCGATCGCCCGAGGAATCAGAACGTGAAGGAGGCCTTCGAAAGCCAGCTCGGCATCACCGGAAAGATCCCCGAGTCGGCCAAGCTCATTCTCCGTGACGAGAAAGTGATCAAAACCGTCGTGGGCACACTGCCTCCGCTCTCCGCAGTGGCCTACCTGTCTCTCGGACAGGCGCTTGCAGCCGTCACCACCGGCGTCGCGGTTCGGGTGCTGCCGATCGATAAAATCGAGCCGGAAATGCCCACGGTCAAGGATGGACGGTACTCATTACGGCGCCCCGTGCTGTTGCTCTCGAAGAAAGAACTCAATCCCGTCGTCGACGCCTTTCGCCAATTTGCATTATCCGACGCAGGCCAGAAAATCGTTGCGGACACCTATACCCCCCTCAGCACCAAGTAATCCTCATGCCTAAGGAGGCGCGTATGCTGAATCGGACATTCCCCGTCTTCATCCTCGTTGTAGCACTGGCTATCGTAGCCGTTCCGTTCTTGACCCACGCCGAAGAGCAGGGGTCCACCGTCGAAGGCACCGGGTACAGCCTCTTCGATACGGAGTCGATCAAGGGCTCCGACACCGCCAAGGTGGAGAAAGACCCGATCTGCGACCGTAGCAAGCGCCCTAAGATCATGAAGATCGAGCCCGATGAGGCCGCGCCGGGGGACAAGGTCGTCATCAAAGGCGAGAACTTCGGCACGAAGGAGTGCTTCCACGGAGTCACATTTAGTGCCGCCTCGAAGGAAAAAGTGGATTATAAATTCGTCAGCGATTCGACGATCGAAGCAACCGTGCCGCAAGCCAAGGCCGGCATGTCCTTCGTGATCGTGGTCGCCGGTGGCGGCAGCGCCCAGTCGAAGCCGGTGTTGATTCACGCCAAGTAAGTCCTCCGGCCCGGGAAGTCACCCTGCATTCCCGGGCCCATTTCCGCCCCCCTTTCTTTTTCCCCTTGCGCCAAATCTGATTCCCAACTCCTTGTTCCTTGGCAAAACCGGTTGACAGGCTGCTTCTTCTTCGCATAAAGTAGCGACGTCACTACATTGTGGAGGGCTCCCCGTGCAGATCGGTCTACGCGACGCCAATCAAAAGTTTTCTCAACTGATGAAAGCCGTCAGGGGCGGCCAGGAAGTGCTGCTCACGGAACGGGGCAAGCCACTGGCTGTGCTCAGACTGGTTCGAGGGACCGACGAAACCCGCTCTGTGATCCGGAGACTGGAATCGGCTGGTTTGCTGCGTCCCGCAGAAAAGGAGCGAGCGCTTCCTTCCTGGACGCCGCGATCTGTACGGGGCACGCCGGTGTCGCGAACGATTCGCGAGGAACGGGATGAACGGTGACCGCGACACGCTGGGCCTATTTTGACACCAGCGTGCTGGTGAAACGGTATGTCAAGGAGGAAGGGTCCACTACTGCGCGGCGGCTGCTTCAAAGGTATCGGTTTCTCTCTTCCGTAGTCGCGCCGGTTGAAGTCCTCTCGGCACTGAGCCGGCGACGGACGGCCGGTGAACTGACACAACGGGATTTCCTTGCCGTCCGATCGAGACTCCACAAAGACCGCGCCTATTGGGAATTGGTGGAAGTGGGAGCACTCGTGCTCAGCCAAGCCGAGGAATTGGTTCAGAAAACCGGCTTGAGAACCCTCGACGCCCTGCACGTCGCCTCGGCACTCACGTTCCAGTCTGCCTCGGGCCTGACCATCCCCTTCGTCACAGCCGATGTCAGGCAGCGCGAGGCGGCAGAGAGGCTTGCCCTCACCCTGATCTGGGTTGAATAGGGCGCGCCGCGCGCCGCGAAATGTAGGGTTGCCAGACCCCGTTTTCGCGGGTGTCTCGCAAATTCAACGGACCATCGAAGGAGGGCCACTCACCCCGCGCCAGCGGCAGGCATTCGCTGAGTGCAAACTCAAGACCCCAGTTTTTTATCGCGACGCCAGTGAGGTTCCGAGTTTGACTCTGCTGCTCGATCTCGTTACGCTGTGCATCATGCAGATCGAGCGGGCGAGGGAATCGTTACGGGCGGCGAAACTCTGTCTGGATGCGGGTCACGTCAATTCAGCCGCGAGCCGAGCATTCTATGCCATGTTTCAAAGCGCACAGGTGGCGTTGGCCGGAGTTGGAGTCAGTCGTCCCACGTGGAGCCATCCCGCGTTGCAAGCGGCGTTGACGACCGAACTCATTCATCGCCGCAAGGTGCTGCCGGCCCAGTTACGAGATTATCTCTCTTCTGGCTTGGCTGTGCGACACGCCGCCGATTATGGCCGCACGGGAGTCAGTCGGAAGGTGGCCGAGCGTATCGTGCGCCGCGCCGCGGAGTTTGTGAGAGCCGTGGAGGTACAGAATGATTCCTCATTATGATACATCTGCGCGGCGCGCTGCCGTCGATAGCAAATTGACGGATTTGGCCTTGTATGCGAAGGAACTGTGCCCTGGCGCCGTGGTTGACGTCAGTCCACTCCAGTATGAAGATGAAGATGGCCATGTCGAAGTCGTTCCGCCTACCGACTTGTCCGATGCCGACGTAGACCGACTTGACCTCGCCCTCGCCGCACGATCTGCCGAGATCTTTGAGGAGACGGGTCTATATATTGTCTGTGCCGTCCTGGATCGCGCCGCGCGCTAACCATTCTTTCGGCTGTCATCATCACGATCGACTCTGGCAGCGATACACGTCTGTACGCATGTCCGACCCATTTCTGCTCAAGAAAGGCCGCTCACCCCGCGCCAGCGGCAGGCGTTCGCTGAGTGCAAACTCAAGAACTTGTAGTTGCATGTTGGCCGTGGCCAGACTGGAAATATGTTTTGTGGCGCGGTATCCATGTTCCGTTTTGGCCGACTAAAGGCCCAGTCGCATTTCGCACAGATCCAGTCAAAGAAGGATTTCCATGGGCAGATTCTCTAGCTGCTCTGACTACATTCCATTTGAGCTTAGCTGTGATAAGTGACAAGCTTGTTAGGAAAGAGGGCCGGGAGCGTGCCTAAAATGTTAGGATTCGTTCGGCGGCGCGCGGCGGTGTCGCAATAGCTTCTGGGTAGTTCTCGATAAAAGGTGGCCAGGCATGTTTTCTGACTTTAGGGAGGGACAATCAGGTGAAGCGTGATCCAGAAATCATCAGAAAACTATTGCTCTTTTTCGAGGAGAAGCCGGACGTTAGTCTGGTAGAGGCAAATAAGTCAATACTCATGCCTGTCAGGCCTGGGTGACCGCAAGACCTCCATGCTGCTCACGACTCAGCAGCCCTTGAACTGCTGTGCCTGACATCGACTCGCCAGCCGCTGGGCTTCCGCAATCTGTGCGGGAGTCATGCGGCGTGCGACGCTATCTCGAAGATCTAGATCTGGTAAATGTGCCACTGCGAGGCTGTACCACAGATACGCCCGCACGAAATCCTGCGGCACACCCTGTCCCCTGTCATACAGCAGCCCGAGGTGGAACTGTGCCATCGCGTCGTCATGGGCTGCCAACTATGCAGCCTTTGCACATCTGCCGCTGGCAGGTCGCTCGGTGGGGGAGCAGGTGTACGTCCAGGGGCTTGCCCGCCCTGCTGCTGTTTCTGCATCGCTTCAAACTGCGCTTCAAGGCGTTTCAGGCGCTCTTTCTGCGCAGCCACATCGTCCCGCACACCCTCATCGACCTGGCGCGCAGCCAGTAGTTTGCGCACCTCTGTGAGATCAACTTGTGCCGTGATTGTCAGCGTGAGCGACATGTGCCCCTGCTGGAAGCCGACCTCTTCTTTGGCGTCTGTGACGTGCATGACGGCTGCGGCAAAGGAGGTGATCTTATCCTCCGTGAGGTCAAAACCCTTCACTTCTGACGCGCTTTCGATATAGACCCCCGCTTGCTCCAGCACCTTGCGTTTGGCTTCCAGCAAGCACCGCTGGCGGGCGTCGTCTTTGCTGTCATGGTCGCCCAGAATGTAGGTGTGCGTGGCCGTAATCGTCTGAACTTGAGCGGAAGCCCCTGTCGGGAGGACGAGTACAGCCAGAAGGGTCATGACGAATAGGGCGCGCATGGGGGAGTAAGTATTGCGCAAGTGCTTGATACCGTCAAGACGAAGGGACGTGATGGCAGATGACGGGTTCTTGACCTTGCACTCAGCGGGTGCCAGTCGTTGGGAGGAAAGTGCAAGCTCAAGAACTGCCCCAGTTTTCATGATCATCGTCGCCGGTGGCGGCAGCGCCCAGTCGAAGCCGGTGTTGATCAAGAAGTAGCTCCAGACTCCCAAGACCAGCACGGGGGGAGGGAGAGTCCCCTCCCCGTGTAACTCCCGATCCTCCACCCCTCGTATCCCACAGTCCTGTCTCGACAAGACTCCTGATCCTATGCTAGCTTACGCGCTCTTTTCCCTTCCTCAAGAAGGGTTGAGATCTGTCCACTCGCGAGGCAAGCCAGAGGCGGAGCCGGTATGTTCAAGAAGATCCTGGTCGCCAATCGCGGCGAGATCGCCATGCGAATCATTCGCGCCTGTCGCGAATTGAACATCGCGACCGCAGCAATCTATTCAGAAGCCGACTCGACCGGCATCTACGTCAAGAAAGCCGACGAGGCCTATCTGGTGGGGCCGGGGCCGGTCAAAGGCTTTCTGGACATGCAGCAGATCGTAGACTTGACGAAACGGATCGGCGCCGACGCCATCCACCCCGGCTACGGATTTCTCTCCGAGAACGCGCAGTTTGCCCATCTCTGCGAGGCGTCGAGCATCGCGTTTATCGGCCCGTCTCCGCAGGCCATCCACTTGATGGGCAGCAAAGTCAAAGCGCGCGACATCGCGAAGCAAATCGGGGTGCCGATTGTTCCAGGAACCGAGGGCGGCGTGTCCACGGTCGAGGAGGCACTCGCTTTCGCCAACACCTCCGGCTACCCCGTCATGATCAAGGCCAACGCGGGTGGCGGCGGCCGGGGGCTCCGTGTCGTGCGTTCCGACGCCGAACTTCGGGACAACATGGACGTCGCCTCCCGCGAGGCGCTGGCAGCCTTCGGCGACGGCAGTGTCTTCCTGGAAAAGTATATCGAGCGCCCCCACCACATCGAATTCCAAATCCTGGGCGACAAGCACGGCAACATGGTCCATCTGGGTGAGCGGGACTGCTCGATTCAGCGCCGACACCAAAAGCTGATCGAAATCGCCCCGTCGCTGATTCTCACGCCGAAGCTGCGCGCTGAAATGGGAGAGGCCGCGGTGGCCATCGCCCGCGCGGTGGATTACGATAACGCCGGCACCGTCGAGTTTCTGCTCGACTCGGAAGGGCGTTACTACTTCATCGAAATGAACCCGCGCATCCAGGTTGAACATACGGTTACGGAACAGATCACCGCCATCGACATCGTCCGCAATCAGATCTCGATCGCGGCCGGCAAACCCCTCGAGATTCAACAAGACGACGTCACGTTGCAAGGCCATGCGATCCAGTGCCGGATCAACGCAGAAGATCCCCGCAACAACTTCCGCCCCTGCACCGGCACAGTCACCGCCTACCTCTCCCCCGGCGGCATCGGCGTCCGTATCGACGGCGCCGTGTATAAGGACTATTCGATCCCGCCCTATTACGACGCGTTGCTGGCCAAGCTCACCGTGCGAGGCCGGACGTGGGAGGAAACGGTCAGCCGCATGCGCCGCTCACTCGAAGAGTACGTCCTCCGCGGCGTCAAGACCACCATCCCCTTCATGAAAACCATCATGCAGGAGCCGGATTTTCTTGCCGGACGATTCGATACCTCCTATTTGGAGACCCATCCGGAGTTGTTCAACTACGACGAGTTCGAGCAGCCGGAGGATTTGGTCCTCGCGATCTCGGCGGCCATCGTCGCCTATGAAGGCCTCTAGCGTTCCGGCCATAGCCGGAACGCTGAATTTTGAATGATGAATTCTGAATGAGGAATTCAACATTCAGAATTCAGAATTGTGTGAATAGAAGGTGAACATGGCGGCACGAAAAAGCACATCCCAGGCAAGAAAGAATGCACGAACGACGAAGGTCGCTCCGGCTCCATCCCTGAAGCGAGTTGCCCGTCCGAGCAAGCCGGAGTTGCAGCTGGAGCCGGCCCCGGGGAAGAAGGTTCTCATCACCGACGTCGCGCTCCGCGACGGGCACCAGTCCCTGCTCGCCACCCGCATGCGAACCGAAGACATGCTGCCCATCGCGCAAAAACTCGACGCGGTCGGCTACTGGTCCTTGGAGGTCTGGGGCGGGGCCACCTTCGATACCTGTCTGCGGTTCTTGAAGGAAGATCCCTGGGAGCGGCTGCGCGCCCTGCGCGCAGCCATGCCGAACACCAAACTCCAGATGCTGCTGCGCGGGCAGAACCTGGTCGGCTACCGGCACTATGCCGACGATGTCCTCAACACGTTCGTCGAACGGTCGGCCGAGAACGGCATCGATGTCTTCCGCATCTTCGACGCCCTGAATGACGTCCGCAATCTCGACCGCGCCGTGCGGCAGGTCAAGACCTGCGGCAAGCACGTGGAAGCGGCGATCAGCTATACCGTGAGCCCGGTCCACAGCTTGGATCGCTTCGTGGAACTCGCGAAGCAGCTCGAAGACATGGGGACGGACACACTCTGCATCAAGGACATGGCCGGCCTCCTGGCCCCATTGGAAGCCTATGCCCTCGTTCGCCGCCTCAAGGCCGCGGTACGGGTGCCCATTCACCTGCACACCCACTACACCTCGGGGATGGCCTCGATGGCATCGCTCATGGCAATTCTCGGCGGGCTCGATATGTTGGATACGGCGATCTCACCGTTGGCCGGCGGCACATCCCACCCTCCCACGGAGACACTCGTCGCCGCTCTTCGAAATACTCCCTACGACACGGGATTGGATATGAAAAGCTTTCTGCCCATCACCGACCATTTTCAAACCGTCCGCCGGAAGTACCGACAGTTCGAAAGCGACTTCACCGGTGTGGATGCGGAGATTCTCACTTCGCAGATTCCCGGCGGTATGCTGTCCAACCTCGCCGCCCAGCTCAGCGAGCAGAACGCGATCGAGCGGATGAAAGAGGTGCTGGACGAAGTGCCGCGGGTCCGGAAGGAGATGGGCTACCCGCCGCTGGTCACGCCCACGAGCCAGATCGTCGGCACGCAAGCGACGCTCAATGTCCTTACCGGCGAGCGCTATAAGGTCATCACGACCGAAACGAAAAACTACTTCCTCGGCCTGTACGGCCGTGCACCGGGGGCGGTCGATCAGGAGATCATGGCCCGGGCCATCGGCAATGACGAGCCGATCCGCACCAGACCGGCCGACCGGCTCGAGCCGGAGCTGGAGGCGCTGAGGAAAGACCTGCCGGCGTCGGCGGCGACGATCGAAGACCAGTTGTCGTTCGCCCTCTTTCCCGCCATCGCGCGCGATTTTTTCGAAGCGCGCGAACGTGGCGACCTGACCCCCGAGCCTCTTGAGCCCGCCGCGGCCAAGGGGCCGGCTGTCGCCCACGAACTCCATCTCGCGCCGGCGGAGTTCAACGTCACCGTCCACGGCGAAACCTACCGCGTCAAACTGTCCGGTTCAGGCCGCAAGACCGATGGGCGGAAGCCGTACTACATCCGCGTCAACGACAAGCTGGAAGAAGTCACCCTCGAACCGATTCAGGAAGTGCTCGCCGGCGTACCGGAAGCGCCCGAGTCCAGTCCTGGCGCCAAACCCAAACGGCCAAGGCCGACCAAGCTAGGCGACGTGGCCCCGCCCATGCCTGGCCGCGTGGTGAAGGTCCTCGTGGCACAAGGCGATCACGTCAAATCCGGCGATCCGCTGCTCATCATCGAAGCGATGAAAATGGAGAGCCGGGTTCCGGCGCCGATCAACGGACGGGTGGCGACCATCCTGGTCGCGGAAGGCGAGAACGTGAAGACCGATGAGACCCTGGTACAACTGGAGTCGGCTGGGTCATAGTCTCCAGCTTCTCGTCCCACACCGACGGCCGCGCCTCGACACCCGACTCTGGGTTGTGGTCCTCTCCATCATGGTCAGCGGCTGTACGTCCTCACCGGACATGCCTCCCTGGTTCGATTCGATCGAACGACTGCCCATCCGCACCATCCCAGTCGATGGCCATCGGATCGCCTACCTGGATATCGGCCAAGGCCCGCCGGTCATCTTGATTCACGGCTTTGGGGGATCGATGTGGCAGTGGGAATATCAGCAGACGGCACTGGCGACCGGTCACCGTGTCATCACGCTCGATCTGCTTGGGTCAGGACTGTCCGACAAGCCGGACATCGAGTACCTCCCCGATCAGCTTCTTTCCTCGTTCCGCGGATTCATGGACGCACTCGGCATTCCGCGGGCGACACTCATCGGGAATTCGATGGGAGCCGGTTTAGCAATCGGGATGGCCCTCTCCCACCCGGAACAGGTCGAACGACTCGTGTTGATCGGTGGATTGCCCGACCGGATTATGGAGCGATTGGCGAGTCCGTTGATCCGCCGAGCGATCGGCACACACATACCGGCCTGGCTCGTCTCGATCGGGAGCTGGTTGTGCGGCAAAGCCATGATGGAGACGGTGCTCAAAGAGATCGTGTTCGACCATAGCCTGCTCACGCCGGCGGTGCTGGAACGGTCGAATCGCAATCGTCGACGGCCGGGCCTCATCCCGCCGATCCTCGCGGTGGGCCGCACGCTCCCCTTGTGGGAAGAGGGCTATGCGAAGCAGCTCGGCCTGATTCGTCAGCGGACACTGATCCTCTGGGGTGAAGAAGATCGGGTGTTCCCAGCACAAGTTGGACGAGACCTACAGCGAGCGATCGCCGGTTCCACGTTGGAACTGATTCCAAAGGCAGGGCATCTCCCGCAGTGGGAGCGTCCAGACGTCGTGAATCCTTACATACTGAAGTTTCTCCAATATTGACGGGGTCGCAGCCCTACCCCTCTCTCGTTCACGAGCACGGCACAGCTGCGGCCGGTTTACCGGGAGGATCTCCATGAAAACAACGATGCGCGTCACCTCACCGATCTTCGTATTCATCGTCTGCGTTGCAGCGGGCTGCGCCGGCATGGGACAGTCGGCGGAGTCCGGGTTCATGTATAAGAATCTGCCGGTGGCGACGGGCACGGCCACGGCCGGCGAAGGCAACAACGTCCTGTCCAAAGGCACCCCGCTTGCGTTGGCCGGCACGGGCATCAAGGTCGGAGAGACCGTGCGTGATGTGAAACTCGCACAGTTCGACCTCTCGCTGTTGAACATCAACGACACCAAAGGCAAGGGCAAGGTCCGCATCATCAGCGTTGTGCCTTCGCTCGACACCAAAGTCTGTGAGCAACAGACCCACGTCCTGAGCGAGAAGAGCAAAGGCCTCGACAAGATGGTGGAATTGATCACCGTCAGCGTGGATACCCCGTTCGCACAGAAACGATTCGCCGAAGAGGCAAAGATCGACAACGTGACGTTTCTCTCCGACTATCGTGGCGCCGAATTCGGAAAGGCCCATGGACTATTTGTGAAAGACAAACACTTCCTGGCCCGCGCCGTCATGGTCGTGGACAAGCACAACACCGTCCGCTACCTTCAAGTGACGCCGGAGCTGGCGCAGCTTCCCGATATGGAAGCCGCCTTCCAGTTTGCCCGCACACTGGTGACCGCCAGCTGAACGGCATTGGAGCGGGATCAACCGATTCCTACGCCCGGGGAATCGAAAAACCAGCGCGAGCCCCATACCGAGTGTGAAGAGAAGTACTGGAATGTCGTTTTCTGATCACCTCCGCAAGCTCGCTCAACTGATCTGGAAGGCTCAGCTCACCCACCCGTTCGTCCTCGCGCTCGGCAAGGGGACTCTGCCCGAACGGAAATTCAAATACTACATCCTGCAGGACGCGCGGTTTCTCGGCGATCTCTCGCGCGTCTTCGCCGCCGGCGCGCAGAAGGCGCCGGACTCCGACTCCGCGCTGCGTTTTGCCAAGCTGGCGGAAGAAACCATCACGGTCGAACGGAGCTTGCACGAGAGTTATGGGAAACGGTGGAAGATGACCGCGAAGCAGATGACTGCCGTGCCGATGGCCCCGACCAACTACGCTTACTCCAGACACATGCTGGCGGTCGCCCAATCGGGTTCGGCAGCGGAGATCACCGTGGTCGCGCTGCCCTGCGCCTGGATCTACTGCGTCGTCGGGCAGCACCTCTTGAAAAACGGCCCGCCGCAGAAGAGCCATCCCTATCGCGACTGGCTGCTGCTCTATGCCTCGCCGGAATTTGCAGAGGTGCAGCAGTGGATGCGAAAGAAGGTGGATGCATGGGCTAAGGAAGCCAGCGAGGCGGAGCGGCGGAGGATGGAAGAGGCGTTCGTGATCAGCTCGCGGTACGAGTGGATGTTTTGGGAGATGGCGTGGAACGAAGAAGAGTGGCCGGTGTGAGTTAGGAGGGGGCAGGCAGTTGGGCTATCCCTTATGCTCGCGCACCCCGCACGGTGAAGCTGTGCTCGGTCGACGCGCGCAGTTCAGGGACAGCCCAACCGCCTGCCTGGAATACACCGGCCAAGGGGAGGGAGAAAGTGAAGAAAAAGAGGGTCTTCTCCAAAGCAAGTGGGTAAAATCAGCGTGAGCAGCGGGCTTTCTTCGACGGGGGCAGGGCTATTCTGATGGTCAAGAAATCTGGCATGATTGCTGGATG